>NZ_JYFE01000001.1 GCF_000877395.1 Jannaschia aquimarina
CCCGAACGGCCGTCGGCCCTTTGCAACGAGGAAGAGACGGTGTTGTTGCATCCCGCGCAAGCGAGGAGACCAGCGCACCTTGCTCCGTGAGCAGGCGCTGATCTCGCCGCGATGCGCGTTGAAGCAATCATTTGCGGGAACGTATGCAGGGGAGGTCCGTCCTAGTTCTCAGCTTCGGGCTGGGGCACCTGGGCGATCATCGCCGCAGTGGCCATGATCTGCCCCGGCTGGCAATAGCCGCACTGCACGACGTCCAGTTCGATCCAAGCCCCCTGGACCGGGTGGTCGTCCGCGCCCCCGAGGCCTTCGATCGTGGTGATCTCGGCCCCTTCGACGGCCGCGAGCGGGAGGGTGCAGGACGGCACCGCGGCGCCATTCAGATGGACGGGGCAGGCCCCGCAGGCCCCCACGCCGCATCCGAACTTAGTGCCCGTCAGGCCCGCATGGTCGCGCAAGGCCCAGAGCAGCGGGGTGTCGGGGTCGGCGTCGAGCGACACCTCCGCTCCGTTCAAGGTGAAGGTTGTCATGCACGTCTCCCTGCGACTGGATCGAACCGTTCCGTCGAAGCCGATCCTACTGCGAGAGCAGGGGCGCACGCTGTCCTGTGGGACGGTCTCGCTGTCACCGGGCTCTCGTTCGATGCCGGGAGGGTAGGGGCCGATCGCGCCCGGACCTGTCACGGACCGACCGTTTCCTGTCACCTGCATCCAATTTCGCGGCGAAGATTGGCCCTGACTTTGCCGGGCGCTGTATGATCCTCACTATCATGAGAATCATCCAAGAACGTGGCGTTCAGGCCGCGATTGGAAGGGACGAGTGGAAATAGGCCAGATCGCCGGAAAGGGGCAGCGCGATGACTGACGATTATGCATTGCACGTGCCGGAGAGTACCGGGGCCTTCCTGCATCGCGCGACGCCGAAAGCGCATCATTGCGATCTGACCGGCCTAAGCATCGTGGCGCTGCCACCCGGGCGGATCGACGTCGAGCTGCGAAGTGCACCGGGCTACATCAACGTAATACCGCAGACGAACGCGAACCGCGTAGATCGCTTTATCGTTGACGATCGCGATCTCTTGTCCCGATCGGTAGCGAACAGAGGCGGTGGCTTCGACCTGTTTGCCGGGGGGCTCGACCACGAAATCAGCGGCGAGAATTTCGGCTGGGAGCTCTTCGTCGAACTGGACGAAACGCAGCTTCCGCAGCTTGCCGTGGAGGCCTGGGACGGTGAGATGCGGATCACCCGGCGCGGTGTGTGCCGGTCGGACTTCGCAGTGTCCAATCTGGCGCGGCTTGCAATCGAACACATGCGGCAGGGCATAACGGACAGGCTATATGTCGAGGGCTTGAGTATCGCCATCGTGGCGCGATGCCTGGCGCAGGCAAGCGACTTGCCGGAGACGGTGACGACGTCCGGAACCGATGCCCGCATCGCTCGTGCCATCGATTATGTCGAGGCACATCTGGGCGAGGGCTTGTCGGTTGCCGCCATCGCGTCGGCCGCAGCAATGTCGCCTTCATGGTTCCAGACCGCCTTCAAGGCCACCACCGGCCAGCCCGTCTTCGCCTATGTCCGCGAGCGTCGTCTGGAACGCGCCCGCCTCCTCCTCGCCGACCGACGCCTTTCGCTAACCCAAATCGCCTTCGCCTGCGGCTTCTCCAGCCACAGTCACATGACCCGGCTGTTCTCCGCCCGCTATGGGGCCAGCCCGAGGGAGATGCGATGATGGACGCCTCCGCCATCGACAGCCGCGGGGATCTTGGCGCGACGGGCTCGTTTCGACCCTATCTCAGCCCGAGATCGCACTCCTGTGACGCGACGGGAATGACGATCACCGCCCTGTCCCCCGGCAAGGTCGATCTGTCGCTCGCCGCGATGCTTCTGGTCCTGAACGTTGTGCCTTCCCGGCCAAGCGCCACCCCGTATCACTATCGCCTCAACGGCGAGGACATCGCTCGGCGCGTTCACACGGCGGAGGGCGCGGCGCACGCCTTCTTCGCCGGCGGCGACATGGAACTGAGTTGTCACAATCACGACTGGGAATGCTTGGTGGAGTTCGATGGCCATTCCTTGGAGGCTGTCATCTCCGAGGCGCTGGAGATGCTGGGCGGGCGCCTGCCCGAGTTCGCGAGCACCTTCGACGCCGCCGTCTGCACCCTGGCCCGGATGGCGATCTCGCACCTGCGGTTCGGGGAACCTGACCGCCTCTATGTCGAGGGTCTGACGGTGGCGATGAACGCGCGCGTGCTGTCGCTCGGGCGTGGGGCACATGGCGCCGCAGCGGTTGACGGCACCGACCCTCGGATCGCCTGCGCGATCGATTATATCGAGGCCCATCTGGGCGAAGACCTCTCCGTCGCGGCTATCGCCTCGGCCGCCGCCATGTCGCCCTCTTGGTTCCGGTCATCCTTCCGCGCGGCGATGGGTCAGCCGGTCTTCGCCTTTGCCCGCGAGCGCCGTCTGGAGCGCGCCCGCCCCCTCCTCGCCGACCACCGCCTCTCGCTCGCCCAGATCGCCTTCACCTGCGGCTTCTCCAGCCACAGTCACATGACTCGGCTGTTCGCCGCCCGCTATGGGGCCAGCCCGAAGGAGATGCGGTAATGGGGCGGTGCGCAGGGAAACGGTTCAGGTGGCCTCGGTGGCCGCGTCGCGCACCGGAGACACTTTGGCCGGACCGCTCAACCCTCGGACGATGAGTTCTCCTGGAACGATCGTCGCGCCTTCCTTGAAACGGCCATCCACCACGCGGTCGACCGCGTTCCGCGCAAGACTTGCGACAGGCTGGCGGATGGTAGTCAGGCGCGGAACGACCAGGTCGGCGAGAAGGATGTCTTCGAACCCCGTCACCGACAGATCGCGCGGCACCTCGACGCCGAGGTCGCGCGCGGCCCTGAGCACGCCGATCGCCACCTGGTCGCTCGCGGTCGCGCCTGGCGGATCGGGCAGGGTCAATATCTGCCGTCCCAGTTGTTCGCCCGCCTCGTAGTCGAAGCGTCTCTTTCTGGCACGAGCAAGGTAGACCGTATAGTCGCCAACTTTTGCGTGCTGGAAGTGGTTATGGGCAGGCTGAAGCTACTGGAACCGGCGGCTAGCACGAGCGAGGACGAAGTGCGCGATGGCAGAGGCGACCCTTCAGGCATAGTCTAGGGTACTACGAACTAGTCTGCAGTGTCGGAACATCTTGAACAGTTCCACCGTGTATGCTGCGGTTACGCGAGGGATCTGTTTTGTAGGGGTCGGTTTGGTCGGTGTCGCCCGATGAGACACGTCCGGAACGGTCGCGAGCGCGTCCCTCTTGTGCACTCGGTGAAACGCATACGGGCGTTCTGGAATCGAGGTCGTCACCCGCCCCGGCGCAGTTTCCCCGGCGTCACCCCCCCCAGCGGCGGCGGAAGGCACGGGTCATGTGGCTCTGGTCGGCGAAGCCGCAGGCATGGGCGATGGCACCGAGGGCCAAGCGGCGGTCGGCGATCATGGCACGGGCGCGGTCGAGGCGGCGGCGGCGGACATAGGCGAAGACCGGCTCGCCGACGGCGGCACGAAAGCTCTCGGCGAACCAGGAGGGTGACATGCCCGCGGCAGCGGCGATCTCGGCCAGCGACAGGTCCGCGCCGAGCCGGGCCTCGATCAGGTCGAGCGCGCGGGCGATGCCGCGCGGCGCCGCTGGCCCGAGAGACGGTGGCGCATCCATGCTCGAAAGGGTGTCGCCCAGAATTGCAAGTGCGAGCCCCTCTAGAAATAAGCGATCCTCGCCGCCCCTCCTCAGGTCATCGATCGCCATCCTCGCGAAAAGGGCCGCCCGAGGACGCGGCCGATAGTTGAGAAAATCACGGGGGAGAGATCTGCCATCGAGGCGCTCCACAACCAATTCATGCGCGCGTTCTGCGTCGAATTCCAAGAGCAGGCCCCAAAGGTGGTTGTTTGCCCGCAGGCGGAAATCGACCCCGACCGGTGCCCAACTGACGCTGTCCGCAGGGCAACATTGAGGTCGGAGCCGGTTGCTCCCGACGGCCTGTTCGTGGATGAGCGCGTTGAGGTTTACGTCCAGCATATGGGCTTTGGCGACGTAGCCGATCTCGACCTGTCCGGGCGGCAGAGCCATCAGCCGCACTCCCGACAATGTGCATTCGTGCTCCAGTGTCGGCACACTCGGTGCTGGCGGCCCGTCTAATGGTACATCGAGCGAATAATCCTCGCGCTTCTGCATCATCCGCCGTCTCCGTCCATGTGCGGCCCGCTCGCAGGCCGGCGCCCGCTCCGTTCCAGGGCAGGGTCCAACCATCGCGCGCCGGAGAGAAGCCTTACCCGGCGAATTCCGTGATTGCGGTCCAAACAACCGGGAAGGCGTTCAAGAACGACTGGCTGGTTATACACCCGGCATCGCGTCCTGCGGACCCTTTCATGCCATCTCCTTCCGTGCCCTGGCCGGCGTGGTCCCGAACCGCGCCTTGAAGGTCCGCGTCAGATGGGCCTGGTCCGAGAACCCGCAGGCATGGGCAATCTGCTGGATCGGCAGAGCGCGCCGGCCGAGGAGGATGCGGGCACGTTCGAGGCGGCGCTCGCGGATATGCGCGTGGACTGGCTTACCCACGACTGCCCGGAAGGACTGGGCGAACCACGAGGGCGACATGCCGGCCACTGCGGCGAGGTGGGCCACGGAGAGATCCTCGCTTAGATGCGCCTCGGCGTAGTCGAGCGCGCGGGCGATGCGCGCGTCCGTGCCGCGGGTGGAGACGGGGCGCATGCCATTCATCACCGAGAAAGCTCGAGCCGTCATCGCAATGGCGAGCCCCTCTACGTACAACCGATCGGGTGCCGCACCATCCGTTGCAGCTCTCATATGCTCGATCGACATCGCGGCAAGCTGCACGAGTCTGGCGTCATGACCCACGAACAATGGTGAGAGAAACCGCGCCTCGCCATCGGTCGCTTCGCTATCGAGCGCAGAGAGTTTCGTCTCGTCGACCTCGACAAGGCATTCCCAGCCGTAATTTGTCGCATCGAACTCAAGCGTTTCAGCGGCGGCGTGAACCATGAAAGGCAGATCCGGAACTCTAGATGGCGTTTGTCGCGTTCCGTCGATAATGGCTTCCCGCAAGTCGGCAGGGCGGCCTGCGTAGGGCGCGATATTGAGCATCGGGTTGAGGTCGACCATTTTGGCCTGGACCAGTCCGGGCGGCATCGCCATGACCGTCAGACCAAGCAAGTCAAGGCTGACCCCATCGGGTCCGATGGTGTGCCGGCTCGCCCCTTCGGGTGTGTCGAAAACGTGCGCTTCCGCACTCATGCCATCTCCTCCCGCGCCTTCGCCGGCGTCACCTCGAACCGCGCCTTGAACGCCCGCGTCAGGTGGGCTTGGTCCGAGAACCCGCAGGCATGTGCGATCTGCTGGATCGACAGGCTCCGCTGGCCGAGTAGGATACGGGCGCGTTCCAGGCGCCGCTCGCGAATTTGGGCGTGAACGGGCTTACCCACGACCGCCCGGAAGGACTGGGCGAACCACGAGGGCGACATGCCTGCGACTGCGGCGAGCTGCGCGACGGAGAGGCTCTCGTCCAGATGCGCCTCGGCATAGTCGAGCGCGCGTGCGATGCGCGCGTCGGTGCCGCGGGTCGGGACGGGGCGGCCCGGCTCGCGCGTCAGGCTGAACGCCCGGGCTGTCATGGCGATGGCGAGGCCTTCGACGTAGAGGCGGTCCGGATTTGCCCTGCGCAAGTGGTCGATTGCGAGGGAAGCGAGCTGCGCCATTGCGTCGTCATGCCCATCCTCGAAAAGCTCTCGGAAGCACGCCTCTCCGTCCGTGGTCTCGTGCGCAAGCAGGGGCAGCTTTGTCTCGTCCATCTCGATCAGGCATTCTCAGCCGTAGTTGATGCATTCCAGCTGCAACCTGTTGGTTGGCGCATGGACGTC
Source organism: Jannaschia aquimarina (assembly GCF_000877395.1). GTDB lineage: Bacteria > Pseudomonadota > Alphaproteobacteria > Rhodobacterales > Rhodobacteraceae > Jannaschia > Jannaschia aquimarina. Next base: position 5,911 of record NZ_JYFE01000001.1, read on the forward strand.
AAAACGGCCAGGTCCTGCATGGGCCACGGGAAACCGCTGTCCATCCACTCGCATATCGAAGACTTCTGCCGGCGCGCCCCACGTCGGCGACACGACGAGCATCGGGACGACGTTCGCCATCTCCAATTCGACCCGGCCCGGTGGCATAGCGATGACTTTCAAACCAAGGAGGTCAAGACCCGCCCCCTTGGGACCGATTGTGTTGCTGCTCGCACCGACCGGCGTTTCGAAGATCCGGAGCTCTGTGCTCACGCCATCCACTCCCCCGCGTTTGCCTGGCGTGCGGCTTGGTCGGCAATACGGTCCATCGGCTCCGTCCCTTGCTTTCGTCTCCGGGGTTCGGCCAGGACGGTCGGCTGGTTCAAGCAGACCATCGCTTCGTTCAAGCCGACCAGTTCCGGCCTCAGCCGCGCAAGGGCGAGAGTGCCGATCCCGACGATCCGTTCAACGATTCCGATACTCTGTTCAATGAAGTCGCGCAGATCACCCGTAAGTGTCTAGCTCGAAAGCACACATGCTCGTGTGTTCATTGCACGTTGGATCGAACGAGACCGGAGGACGGACATGGATGATGGGACCGAACGAACAGAATTCGCTCCATCGCGGCGGGGCTTCTTGACCGGTACTGCAGCGACCGCCGGCGGGCTGGCGGCGAGCTTCCACGCGGGTGAGGTCGAGGCGCAGGTAGCCGAACGGCCCGCGCCGGGCGCCCTCGTGGACGTGACGTTCACGCTCAACGGCGAGGCGCGCACGCTGGCGGTCGATCCGCGCCGCACGGCGCTCGACCTTCTGCGCGAGGGCGAGGGGCTGACGGGCACCAAGGTGGGCTGCCGGCACGGGCAGTGCGGGGCCTGCATGATCCACGTGAACGGCGCGCCGGTGCTGGGCTGCCTGACGCTGGCCGCGCAATTGGAGGGCGCGGAGGTCGTCACGATCGAGGGGCTGGCCGGGCAGGCCGAGGCTGCGGGCATCGCGACCGAGGAGGGGCTGCATCCCGTCCAGGCCGCCTTCATCGAGAACGACGCGTTTCAATGCGGCTACTGCACGCCGGGGCAGATCATGTCGGCGGTCGTGGTGATCGCCGAGGGCCACGCGTCCTCCGAGGACGAGGTGCGCGAATACATGTCCGGCAACCTCTGCCGCTGCGCCGCGTATCCGCAGATCGCAGCCGCCGTGATGCAGGCCGCGAGCGAGATGGGCGCCACTGCAGAGGGCGGGGGTGCCCGGCAGGATCTGCACCTCGGCGTGCCGGCGCCCTTTGCAGAGGATGAGGCATGAGGACCTTCGCCTACGAGCGCGCCGCCTCGCTTTCAGACGCCGTCAGCCGCGCGGCCGAGCCGGGCGCGATGCTCTATGCAGGCGGCACGACCATGCTCGATTTGATGAAGCTGGGCGTCTATCGGCCCGAGCGTGTGATCGACATCACCTATCTGGACGATCCTGCCTTGCGTGAGATCGCCGTGGACGGTGAGAGCCTGCGCCTCGGCGCGCTGGTGACGATGAATGGCGCCTCCGAGGACGCGACCGTGAAGGAGCGCGCGCCCTGCCTGTCGGAATCGCTCTGGCTGGCCGCGACGCAGCAGCTCCGGCACATGGCGACGCTGGGCGGCAACGTGATGCAGCGCACGCGCGACACATACTTCCGCCATCCCGACTGGCTGGACCTCGCGGAGGGCGAGGCGTCGGAGGTCGAGACCTATGGCAACACGCCCTATGGCGACGGCCGCCTGACGGCGGTGCGTCAGCCGACGCGGCTGTCGGCGGTGCTGGGCACGACGGAGGGGGACACGGCCTCCTATCCGGGCGATTTCGCGCAAGGATTGGTGGCCTTCGACACGGTGGTCGAGATCACCGGGCCGGACGGCCCACGCGAGATGCCCTTCGCCGAGTTGCATATCCGCCCCGCTGACAAGGCGAACGAGGGCGACTACGCCCGCCTTGCGCCGGGCGAGGTCATCACCGCCTTCCGCGTTCCGCTGAGCCCCGCGCTGGCCCGGTCCACCTACATCAAGGCGCGCGACCGGCAGAGCTACGCCTTCGCCAACGCCTCCGCCGCTGTGGGGCTGGAGATGGACGGCGAGACTGTGACGGACGTGCGCATCGGCCTGGGCGGTGTCGCCACCGTACCATGGCGCGCAACGGCGGCCGAGGACGTCCTGCGTGACGGGCCGCTGACCGAGGAGACTATGCGCACGGCCGCCGAGGCGGCCTTCGCGGACGCGGTCACCCATGAGGCGAACGCCTTCAAGGTGCCGCTGGGCCGGAACGTGATCGTCCAGGCCCTCACCACGCTTTCGCGGATGGAGGGCTGATCCATGGCCGAGACCTACGATGTCGTCACTAACGTGAACCTGCCCCTGATCGGCGAGGGCGTGCCCCGGATGGAGAGCCGCGCCAAGGTCACGGGCACCACGCGCTATGCCGCGGACGAGCCGCTGGCCGGCGCGCTGTACGCCGCGCTCGTCACTTCCGCCCACGCCAGGGGCACGCTTACCGCGATCGACACGCAGGCGGCCGAAGCCGTGCCGGGCGTGCGCCTCGTGTTAACGCATCGCAACATGCCTGCCTTGGGCGAGGTCACGCCCTTCGTCGCCGGCGGGGTGGGACAGTCTTCCTTCTTCCCGCTGGCGGGGACCGAGATCCGCTACGCCGGCCAGATCCTCGGCCTCGTCGTCGCCGACACGCCCGAGATCGCGCGCGAGGCCGCCAAGCTCGTTCGCTCGCAGGTCGCCCCCGAGGACGCCACCGCGTCGATCCACGTGGACGCCGCGCCAGACCCCGTGCCGGTGCCCGAGGACATTCTGCCGCCGATCCGCGTGGGCGACCCCGAAGCCGTCTTCGCGGCGGCCGACCACGTTGTCGAGGGCGAATGGATCACCCCGATCCAGCACCACAACCCGATCGAGCTGTGGTCCACCGCGGCCGAATGGCGGGACGGGGGTCTGCTCGCGCATGTGCCCAGCCAATGGGTGACCGGTACGCGCGCCGCGCTCGCTACCGCCTTCGACCTGCCGGTCAGCCGGGTGCGGGTGCTGTCGCGCTACGTCGGCGGCGGCTTCGGGTCGAAGGCCACGGTGATGAACCATACCTACATCGCCTGCACCGCCGCGCGGATGCTGGGCCGGCCCGTGAAGCTGGAGGTCGGCCGGACGGAGATGTTCGGCGTGGCCTCCATGCGCCCGGGTGCGACACAGCGCCTGCGCGTGGCGGTGGCCGACGGACGGCTGACGGCGCTCGAGCACGTGCAGAACGGCCAGACCTCGCGCTTCGACACGCTCTTCCTGCCCGGCACCGAGCAGACGAGCCGGATGTACGCATGGGCCGCGGTGCGCGGCGACGAGGCGACGGTGGCGACGGACGTGAACACGCCCGGCTTCATGCGCTCGCCCGCGGAGGTGCCCGCGATGTTCGCCCTCGAGTCGGCGGTGGACGAAGCGGCGTGGGCGGCAGGCGTCGACCCGCTGGATCTGCGCCTCAACTCCTCGGCGGCGGGGGGCGATCCGGTCTCGGGCCTGCCATGGACGTCGCACGGGCTGGACGCGTGTCTGCGCCGAGGCGCGGAGGCGTTCGGCTGGTCCGACTGGCGGCCCGAGACCCGCGCGCTCAGGCGCGGCGACTGGTTGCACGGCTATGGCCTCGCAAGCGCGGTCTATCCCACCTACACCGCGCCCGCAACGGCGGACCTGCGGCTGGGCTCGGACCTGTCGGCCACGCTGACGGGCGGAGCGCACGACCTCGGGACGGGCACCTACACCATCGTCCGCCAGATCGTGGCCGCCGAACTCGGTATCCCGCCGGAGGGTGTCGCGGTCGATCTCGGAGACAGCGACCACGCCCCGAACGCGGTCGCCGGCGGATCGCGTCAGACGGCGAGCTTCGGCTCGGCGGTGCTGGACGCCGCGCGCCGGGTCCGCAGCCGGATCATCCAGCTCGCGACGGCCGAGGACGGCATGCTCGCCGGGGCCGACCCGACGGGAATCGCCTTCGCGGGCGGCACCATGACCGCATCCGACGGCGCACGGCGCAGCTCTCCGATGTCGTGGGCCTTGCCCCCTTCGGCGTGATCGAGGTGCGCGGCACCTGGGTGCCCGCCGCCGTCGGCATGAAATCGGTGCGCGAGCTCTACCGCTCCGGTGGAGCGGGCACGGCGGGCATGGTCACCGACGCCCACACGCGCGCGGCCTTCGGGGCGAACTTCGTCGAGGTCGCAGTCCACGCCCTAACCGGCGAGATCAGAGTGCCCCGCATGACCGGCGCCTTCGCCTTCGGGCGCGTCCTCAACGAACGCACGGCGCGCAGCCAGCTGACGGGTGGCATGATCTGGGGCGTGGGCAGCGTGCTGCACGAGGCGACGGAGGTGGATCACCGCTTCGGCCGCTACGTGAACGCCGACCTAGGCGAGTACTTCGTGCCGGTGAACGCGGATGTCCCCCGCGTCGCGGCCATCCTCGTGGAGGAGGAGGACCGCCACATCAACCCGCTGGGCGCAAAGGGCGTGGGCGAGCTGGGCATCACAGGCATGGCCGCCGCCGTGGCCAACGCCGTCCACCACGCCACCGGCATCCGCCTGCGCGAAGCACCGATCCGCATGGAGCATATCCTCGGCGCCTGACCGCCGCTCCGATCCCGGCGGACAATCCTCCCCCCCGCTGGGCCCGCGGCCGCCGGACTGTCCCCGGTGGCCGCCCCCTCCACACACCAGAACAACGAGCCGAACATGACCGCGCTCAAACTGCTCGCACTGATCCTTGCCGCCTCCATCCCTATCCCGACCTTCGCCGCGGCGCAGGAGGGCGACACCGCCGCCGTCATCGCGCTGGCCAACGCCGTAGACCGCGCCGTCGACGCGAAGGACTGGGACGCGGCCCTCGGCTACTTCGCCGAGACCATCGTGTCGGACCAGCCCGGCGCCGATCCGTTCGAGATCCCGGCGGCGGAGCTCGTCGGCGGGTGGGAGGAGAACCTCCACGCCGACAAGGCGAGCTTCCACTTGCGCGGCACCCATGTCGTCGCCTTCACCGAGAGCGGCGCGGCTGCGACCGTGACGTCCAAGGCCTACGCGTTTAACCGCGTCGACGGCATCCCGGGCGGTGATCTCTACGAGGTCTGGGGCGACTACGAGTACGACGTCGTGCTGGAGGACGGAGCGTGGCGGATCACGCGCTTCGCCTTCGAGCCGTCGATGCAGCGCGGGAACATTGCCGTCGTGTCACATCAGCCGGGGGGCGATGGGATGAGACGGCCATGACAACGGCAGCACGCGTCGGATGACCTCGCGCCCTGAGCACGACGATCCAAGCGAGCGGATGGAGAATGGACCGACGCGTCGCACTGTCCTGACGGACGTCGGAGGCTTGGCTCTCGCCGCGTCGATCCCTGCCGCCCACGCCGACCGATCCCCGACCCCAGCGATGGAGACGCCGATGACCGATCCGACCACTGTCCCGAGCCTACGCGTACGCCCGCTCTCCGTGCAGCAGGAGGAGTATACAGGCGAACACTTCATCGCCGACGACCCGGCGAACCAGCTCGTCCCCGACCTCTCGCTGCCCGAGCGCGTGACCTTCGCGGCCATCGACGGCACCGAGATCGTCGGCAACCTCTACCGGCCGCCGGAAGGGCGGGGGCCGATCCCCGCGCTCGCGCTCTGCGGGCCAATCAGCGCCGTGAAGGAGCAGGTCGTCTCGCTCTACGCCGAGCGGCTCGCCAGTGCGGGCTATCTCTGCGTGACCTTCGATCCGCGCCGCTTCGGCGAGTCAGGCGGCACGCCGCGCGGCTTCTACGATCCGTCCGACATCATCTCGGATGTCCATTCGGCCGTCCGCTTCCTCTTCGCGCATGACGCGGTCGACACGGACCGGGTCGGCGCGGTCGGGGTCTGCATGGGCGGCGGCTACGCCGTCAGCCTCGGCGCGCGCGAGAAGCGCCTCGGCGCCATCGTCGCCATCGCGGGCGGGTACGATATCGGGGCGACGTTCCAGCAGATGCAAGGCGCCGAGGGCTTCGCTGAGGTCCTCGCACAGCTGAACGGCATGGTGCAGGAGCAGGTCGCGACCGGTGAGGTCGCTATGATCCCCACCACCGCAGAGGATCCGGACACCCTCGCCGCGATGCCGAACCCGGAGGCGCACAGCTTCTATACCCGGACGCGGGCGAGCTACGCGCCCAACTGGTCGTCCGATTTCGCGGCCATGTCGCTCGAGGCCTACTTCGCCTACTCGGCCCTCTCGCAGGCTCCGCTCGTCGCGCCGACGCCCATCATGTACATTCACGGCACGCTCGACGTGTTCCTCCTCCCGGAATACGCGCAGGCCGCCTACGACCGCAGCCAAGCCCCGAAGGAACTGGTCTGAATCGATACCCACAACCACATCGAGCTCTACGACCAGGACCCCTATGTCGGGATCGCCGCGGAGCAAACCATCCGCTGGCTCGACACACATCTCAACGGGGCGGGCGACCAATGATCGGGGGTCCGGAGAGCGTCGCGCATCACGTCCGCGACCGCGAGGAGGTCGTCGAGGAGGGCGAATTCATCGTCGTACCCCACGGTGTCGAGCATTGCCCCGTCGCCCTGACCGAGACCTGCGAGGTCGTGCTGCTGGAACCGGCCACGACGGTGAATACGGACATAGCAACCGATGGTCGTCGCGTTGAAGATCTGACGGTGGTCTGAAGGGAGACGGCGATGTAGGCCGTTTGCTTCATCCGCAGGGCAGCGGCCCCCGCCCACGTGGGACTGTTCAGCAAGTATGCCGACGTGACGGCCGAGATCTGTTTCGGGAGGGTTGGTTTGGGCTGCGTTACCCGATGAGACCCATAGTGAATGGCTTCAGGGCGTTCCTGAAGTGCGCTGCCTCTACCGCACCGCGCTTGCCGAAGCGATTGCCCCATCGCGATCGTCGGGATCGAAGGTCCGGGTCCACAGATTGGGCTGGAACCAGTCCTCGACCTGCAGGAACCGGTCGGTGAAGTTCGTGGCCGTCAGGACGGCGCAGTGGCCATGCGCCTATATCAGTGAGAACGGACGCGCCAACTCGCCCGCTTCCCGTAAACATCCGCCGGCGCTCATGCCGGTCCCATCGCGGTAGTCGACCATCAATCGGAGGGGCGCGTCCGAACAGAGCGTCCGCTCCATGCGTGGCACGACCGCGTCGAAGTCGGACCATCCCATCCGGCCGCTCACGGTCAGCAGCCACACGTGGCCTTCGTCACGCTGTTCGGTATTTATCGTGCCAGTCTTCCATGATCGCGCGTCGCCCTCGTCTCCCGTGGGAGCGACGACCACTACGAGTGCTCCGGACGAGTTTAGGTTCTTCTTGCGAACACGAACGCAAGGCCTTCGCTACTGACCGGTGGCGGCGGCAGCCAGGTCCCCGAGCAGCGTCTTGTAGAAGGCAACGTCGCCTTCGGGATAATCCAGCCCGTGCCGTGCGAAGATTGTCTCGTAGAGGTACTCCGCAGAGTTTTAGGCCAGCCAGACCTGACCGTCCGGATCCTCGTAGATCAGCGCCTTCGGCGGGAAGTCTATGCCCGCGATCTGGTTCTGGCGCATGAAGGGCGTACCATAGCCGGGATTGCCGAACGGGATCACCACCGTGGGCGGGAGAGTTTCGTCGTGTTCCGCCGCCGCCTCCGCGTGATCGAAGCGCGGGAAGACGCGAATGCCGCGCTCGCGCGCGGCGGCTTCGTAGCGGTCCGCCGTCGCCTCGACGGAATGCCGGCTTTCGACGCGAACGATCCCGGTCGCGGTGGTCTGCCCGACGGCGGGAAAGGCAAGAATCGTCGCGAGCGCGGCGAAGAACGCTGTTTTGGAAGAGATATGGATCATGGCATGTCCCTCTGCGGATTGGCATGTCGTCTTCGACCTTGAAGTAGCCCTCTCGGCAGATGGGCTCGCGTTGTCTCTTCCAGACGGTCCGTGGGGGCGGAGCGTCGCCGGTTTGCGCAGGGCGCCACGTCGCGCGGCCGGTGATTCGGGCCTGAACCTCAGAACGACACGTCGAGCCTCAGACCCCAGGCCGCGCCGCTCTTGGCACCCTCATCGCCGCCGGGGTTCCAGACGTATTGCAGGTTCGGCGCGAGCCGGACGTTGTCGCGCAGCTGAAGCCCGTAGTGGGCCTCGAACACACTCTCGGTATCGCGTCGGCGCAGCGGCGTTCCGTCGGCGAGCGAGGCCGCGCGAGCCGCGTCGCGAGCCGCGTCGCTGTAATGCAGGCGGGTGAACTGAAGGCCGATATTGTCATCCGGCCGGTTCGGGACGATCCCGCGCACGGAGGTGCCGAGGAACCACGTCCGGTCGACCTCCGCCGCCGCGTCGGGCTCGACCGTCACACCGCCGAAGAGGATCGCGCCGTTCGTGCGGCCCTCGCCCGCGCGCCAGACCATCTGATCGAAGATCGCGTAGTACTGCCGCCTGTCCCCGCGCACCCCCGCGGTTGGCCCGTCAGCCGCGCGAGCCCGCCGACCGCATCGAAGGCGAGGTCGGTGCGGTCGGACGTGTCGTAGATCGCACCGAAGGCGTAGCGGCCGGGCAAATTGCCTTGGGGGACATAGGCGATCTCCAGAGGATAGGCGACGCCGGTCTGGTCCTCGGCCGAGAGATCGAACCCATCCACCGCGAAGGCGCCGGGATCGCGCTGGTAGGCGCCGAGGCGTAGGTCGAGCCAGGGCGTCGGCGTCCACTTAACCCGCCCGCCCCAGACCTGGCCGGGATAGGGCTGGAAGGCACCGCCGAGTATCAGCCCGACCGGTTGGCCGCAGAGCGACAGCGTCTGGAAGTCGCAATAGACCGGCGACGCGGCGAACTGCCCCGACATCACGGTGCGCCCGCCGAGCAAGTTCACCGTGCCACCGGCGAGATCCTGGGAGAGGGTGAAGAAGAGTAGGCGAACGTCCGGCTCGGCAGCGCCCGCGATCTCCTGGGTCTGCACGGTCGTGCCGGCCTCGGTCAGGCCGTAATCCTGGCCCGCGCGATAGTTGAGGCGCAGGTTCAGCGCAGCACCCGGCCAGCCGAAGGCGGTCTCCAGATCGAGATCGATGTCGAAGCGCAATTCATGGGCATAGTCCGCGTCGCCGCGGAAATCGGACCCGATCGGCCCGGAGGCCTGCGCCGTGAAGCCGCCGGAGAAGGATAGGCCGCGTTCGGCGAGCGGGACGTCCTGCGCGGCCGCCGGGACGGTCGAGACGAGCAGGGCCGTCGCTACCAGCGGGCGGATCGGGGGAAGCAACATTTCGGACCTCGCGGACAGGGCTGTCCCGATCCTGACCGCCCCCTCGCGCACGTCATGGGACGTCCCGGGCGATCCTAGGGGACGATACGAGCGATCCGCGTGCCGCGCCCGCCCCGTGCCAAACGAACGCCCGTATCGTCCCATGGATCGGGGCTCGTCCGCCCTAACCTCCGGTTGCGCAGTCCAATCCACAGCATCCGAAAGGTCTTCCTATGCGCCATCACACGATCATGCTCACCGCCGCCCTGACGTTCGCCGCCGCGGGGACGCCCGCGCTTGCCCAAGTCCAGGTCCCTGAGGGGGTCGATCCGGCCTACATGACGGCCGAGCTGAACCTGCCGCCCGAGGACGTGGAGGCGGTGCGCCAGGTGGTGCTGCGCCTCAACCACGCGCTCGACGCGGCCGACTACGATCTCTACGGCAGCTTCTTCGCGCCCGAGGCCGAGTTCGTGACCGGCTTCGGGACCTCGACGGGGCCGGAGGGCATCGCCGAGGCCATGCGCCAGTCGAGCGGCTTCACCCAAGGCAAGCGGCACGTCTCTGCGAACCTCGTGATCAGCGGCGAGGGCGATCGGGCCGTCGTCACGAGCTACCAGGTCGTGTTTGAGCGCGTGGAGGGGCTGACCTATGCAGGCTCCGCCTTCAACGTGGACACGCTGGAGCGGCGCGACGGCGAATGGCTGGTCGTGCGCCACGACAGCACGCTCGATCCGGCGACGGCTGCGATGGTGCAGGAGATGATGGGCGGCTCGGGCAACTAAACGGCGCGGGCCGGGCGCGATACGCGGCCTACCCGCCCCGCGGCGTCGTCCCGTAGGCCCGCTTCCAGCACCGCGCGAGGTGCGAGGCGTCGGTGAAGCCGCAATCGGCGGCGATCTGCATGAGCGTGTCGTCGGTGCGGGCCATCCGCTCGCCCGCGCGCTCGAGGCGGCGGCGGCGGATGAAGGCCCAGGGCGTCTCGCCCGTGGCCGCGCGGAAGGCGCGGGAGAAGGCCGAGGGCGACATGCAAGCCGCGCCAGCCAGCTCGCCGACGGTGAGGGATGCGGCGATATGGGTCTCGGCATAGTCCACCGCGCGCGCGAGGCGGCGGTCGGAGAGCTTCGGTGCGGCGGTTAGGTTATGGCCGCAGGCGGCGATCAGTTCACCGAGCATGGTCAGGAACGCACCGTCGAGGTCGAGTCCCGCGGCGGGATCGGTCCGGTTCGCCGCCACCCACATCGCTTCGTGGGCTGCGATTGCGCGAGGGAGATCTTGAAAATGTTCGACCAAGCCGTCCAGAGAGCCGATAGAAAGGTTGTGCCCTGAGAGCAGCGCCCTCAAAGTCCCCTCCGAGATGCATCCGACACGCAGATGAAGCTCGGGTAGCCGAAATTGGCACTCCGTATTCGCGGGATGCACATTGAGGCCGTGCTGGCCTCGCAGCTCGTGTTTGCTCCATCCGTCACCGAAATTCGTCTCTGCAGAGCCAAGTCCACTCAGAAGCCTGACGAAGCCGACTTGACTTAATGGCGGATCGATTGACTCGATGGCTCCTTGCCGCACATCCACGAACTCCAAGCCGAATGTCCCACCCGCGCGATGCTCCTGTGCGAAATCGCGGTAGGGGCCATCCCGATATTGATCGGGGAGAGAGCGTATCTGCGATCCATCATCCGGCATATCGTTCTCCCTGCTATCGTCACGTTAGCGGGCGGCCTGTGTCCGCGCCACCATGAAGCGTCGCCGAACCCGGTCCCATGCAAGTGGCGCGCCGCTCATGTTCAAGGAAGACGGCCGAAACCGCGAACCGGGAGGGGCCGCTACGCCCGCCTCGTGCCATCGGAACGCCCGTAACGTGCAAGGGCGACGGCGCGGAGCGAAGTAGGTTGGCCGCCAAGGGTTCGGGCCGGGAGCGGGGCGACAGCCGGTGAAGGACGACGGTGCAGCACGCTCGGCACCGGACCGAACCGCCTAGACACCCGCAGCACATACCGGAGCCCGCCCATGACCCGATCCTCCCTGCTCGCCACGACGTTCCTCGCCTTCGCCGCGCCCGCGCTCGCCGACACCGCCGACAGCCAGGGCGGGGGCGGCGCCGGCGAGGAACGTCGTGGCGAGCAGGGCGACGGCCGCCACGGGGCAGGAGACGGGGACGGTGGCCTATCTCACCTCCGGCCCCTCCGAGGGCCTGCCGCAGGAGATGCAGGGCTTCACGCCCGTCACCGACGCCGACCTGGCGGACCCGCCGCGGGGCGAGTGGCTGTCTTACCGCGGCGGCTACGATCTGCCGGGCTACGTGCCGCTCGACCAGATCGACCGCGACAACGTGGGCGAGCTCCAACTCGCGTGGTCCTGGGCGCTGAACGGGCGGCGCACGCAGGTGCAGCCTCTGATCCGCGACGGGGTGATGTTCCTCAACCAGTCGGCGGACGTGATCCAGGCGCTCGATGCCGCGACGGGCGACCTGATCTGGTCCTATGCGCGCGAACTGCCCGAGGGTCTGTTCCCGCTGGCCTATGCCAACCGCAACATCGCCATCTACGACGACCTGATCCTCGTGGGCACCTCGGACGCGCATCTGCTGGCGCTGGATGCCCGGACAGGCGAGATCCGCTGGGAGGTCGAGGTCGCCCGCCACGAGGAGGGCTACCAGTACACGGCCGGACCCATCATCGCGAACGGCCTGATCATCGCGCCGATGTCGGGATGCTACCTCTACAACCCCGGCGGCTGCTGGGTGTCGGCGCACTCCCCCGAGGACGGCAGCGAGGTCTGGCGCTTCTACACGAACGCCCGGCCGGGGACGGAGGGCGGCGACACCTGGGGCGACATCCCCGTGGAGGAGCGTCGCGGCGGCAGCGTGTGGATGCCGCCCGCCTATGACGCCGAGACCGAGACGCTGATCGTCGGCACCGCGGTGCCCGTGCCCTGGGGCCGGGCGCAGCGTGCCTCGGCCACCGGCGCCGAGAAGCACACCAACTCCACGGTCGCGCTGGACGTGAACACCGGCGAGATGAAGTGGGCGCACCAGCACATCCCGGCCGACAACTTCGACATGGATACCGCTTTCGAGAGGCACCTGCTGACGACCGAGGTCACGCCTGGCGACGATGTCCGCTGGGTGGCCGACGACCTTCCGCAAGGCGAGGCGGAGGTCATCTTCGGCATGTTCGGCAAGTCCGGGATCATCCGCGCCCTCGACCGCGAGACGGGTCGCCTGCTCTGGGCACGCGAGACCTACCGCCAGACTGTGATCTCGGATCTCGACATGGAGACCGGGCTCGCCACGCTGAACGAAGACCTGATCGCCGAGGTCGGCGAGACGGTGGAGGTCTGCCCGTCACTCTATGGCGGACGCAACTGGCCGGGCGCCGCCATCGACCCCGAGGCGGGGACGTTCTTCGTGGGCTTCAACCACGTCTGCATGGACTATACGCTCAACGAGGTGGAGATCGAGCTGGGCGCCTATCATGGCTCCGCCGAGTTCACCTTCGCGCATGCGCCTGACCGAGGCCCCGAGGGCGAGGAGCAGGTGGGCTCCGTCATCGCCATCGATATCGCCACGGGCGACACCCTCTGGCAGCACGACCAGCGCGCGCCGTTCTACGGCTCGCTCCTGGCGACGGGCGGGGGCCTCGTCTTCGGCGGCGGGGTGGACCGGACGTTCCGGGCCTTCGACAGCGCGACCGGCGAGACGCTGTGGTCCACGCGCCTCACGACCTCGGCCCAGGGCTACCCGGTCAGCTACGAAGTGGATGGGGTCCAGTACCTCGCCGTGCCCGCGGGCTATGGCCTCGCCTTCCCGGAGCTGACGCCCGAGATCCCGCAACCGAACTCCGGCGCCGCGTTGATGGTCTTCCGACTGCCCGAAGGCACCGAGACTGCGGTCGAGTAACCGACGCGCCCTAGCTTTACCGGGACCCACAGGAAGGAGACTCCCATGCGCGTCCTCATCATCGGCGCCTCCGGTAATGTCGGAGGCCACACCGTCCACCACGCCTTGAAGGCCGGGCACGAGGTCTCGGCCGGAGCGCGGGACCCCTCGAAGATCGAGGGCGAAGACCCCAAGCTGCGCCGCGTCGAGACCGACGTGATGAAGCCCGACACCCTGCGCGCTGCCGTCGAAGGGCAGGACGCCGTCATCCTGACCTTCGGCGCGCCGCTCACGCGCCAGACGATCCTGCATGCGCCGACGCTCTGCGCCGACGGGACGGCGAACGTCATCGACGCGATGAAGGACGCGGGCGTGAAGCGACTGATCGCCATGACCGCCATCGGCGCGGGCGACAGCGCGGGCCATGGCCGCTTCGTCTTCCGCCGCATTATCGAGCCCGTCCTCCTGGGTCGCATCATGGAGGACCGCACCCGCCAAGAGGAGATCGTCCGCACCTCCGGCCTGCCCGAATGGGTCATCGTCCGCCCGACCGAACTGGCCGACCGCGACACCGCGCCCATCCGCGTGATCGAGGACCTGGAGGCGGAGCCCGAGCCCGAGACCATAGCGCGTGAGGATGTCGGCCGCTTCCTCGTCGCCCGAGTGGACGGGCGGGACTACGACGGGCGCGCCGTGCTCATCACGAACTGATCGCGCTCACGAGGCGTTTGCCTGCGGACGAACGGAATATGGAGACACCAATGCCGACGCTCTATTGCATGCCGGGCACCTGCAGCCTCGCACCGAACATCGCCGTCGCCTGGCTCGATGCGCCCGTAAAGGTGCACACGATGGCCTACGGTGACCACAAGAAGGACGCATATCTGGAGATCAATCCGAAGGGAAAGGTGCCGGCGCTGAAGTTCGAGGACGGCGACGTACTGACCGAGGCCGCCGCGATTTTGTCGTGGCTGGGCGCCGCGCACGGCAGCGAAGGCTACGCCCGCGACACTAAAATCGGCCGCAAGGAGGCAGAGGCGCTTAGCTACATGACCTCCGAGGTCCATGCCGACTTCGCGCCTCATTTCGCTGCCCAGACCTTCGCCGAGGAGGAGGCCGCGCAAAAAGCGGTGAAGGCGAAGGCGTACGAGAAGATTGCCGGTCACTACACGTACATGGAAAGCGTGCTGAATGAGCATGGCGGCACATGGTACCTCGGCAAACGCTCCTTCGCGGACGCCTACCTCTACGTCCTGACCCGCTGGGCCGACCAGACGCCCGTGGCCTTGTCGGATACGCCGCTGCTGGCGGAGCACCGCGCGAGGATGGAGGGCGACGACGGCGTGCGGACCGCCCTGGCGCGCCAGGACATGGAGCCCGTCGGGTGATATGAGCCGTCGCTCGGCCGACTCGACCTCTGGTGGGCGGCGCGTTCGCGCTTTCGCGGCAGCGTAGTGAGCGGCTCGTCCTGCCCGCGCCGCCTCTCACTTGCCCTTCAAGGCGGAGGCTCGTTCGGGGCCTTCACCTGGGGTGTACTAGACGCGCTGCTCTCCGAGGGGGTCGAGATCGCCGCCGTGACCGGCACGTCTGCAGGTGCGGTCAACGCGGTGCTGCTCGCACACGGTTACGCCACGGCGCCCGAACCGGTCGCCCGGCCGGCCGCTGCCCGGGCCGCGCTCGACGCCTTCTGGACGCGATGCGGCCGCGCGGCGCTCGCATCGCCGACGGCCACGCCGCCCGCACTCATGGCGACGCCCGTGCTGCGGGTCGCGATGGTAGCCCAAGCGGCGGTGACCGACGCGGTGCAGGCCCTCGCCGCGCCCGCGCAGCGCGATCCGCTCGGCCTGCTCGGCGGCGTGGCTGACTATCTCTTCGATCCGATCGACTTCGCCGCCATCCGTACATCCTGCGGCCCCGAGGGCGTGCTGCCGCTGAGGATCGCCGCGACCCGCCTACGCGACGCGAACGCCGTGCTCTTCGACGGGCCCGAGATCGACCGGGCGCGCGTCATGGCCTCGGCCTGCCTGCCGACGCTCTTTCCGCCCGTCGAGGTCGACGGTGAGACCTACTGGGACGGCGGCTTCTCCGCCAACCCGCCGCTCATGCCCTTCGCCGAGGGCTTCGGCACCGACGAGGTCCTGCTCGTAAACCTGAACCCGCGCGAGATCGCCGACCCGCCGCACAGCGCCCACGACATCGCCGAGCGCATGTCCTCCGTCGCCTTCCAGCAGGCCATGCTGTCCGAAGTCGCCCGTCTCGAAGCGGCCGACGACGGCGAGGGCGGCAAGCTGCGCCGCATACGGCTCCATCGGATCGAGGGCGGAGACACGCTGGTGGGCTATGGCCTCGACGCCAAGCTCAACGCGCATCCGGCCTTCTTGGCAGAATTGAAACGTCTGGGGCGCGAGGCAGCTTTGGAGTGGCTCGCCGATGATAATTACCGATGACCCGTGCCGAGCAATGCCTGGGGCGCCGCCAGCTCGTCGTCGGGGGCGCATTGCTACTGGCCCTCGGGGCCTGCGCGCCGCGCATGCGGTTCGTCGAATCCTCGGCGGACGGACCAGCCGCATCGACGATCCAGCGGATCCACCTTCTCGCCGCCGACCGACCGATCCGGAGCCTGCGAATAGCGGGCGGCGGGTCCCTGACGGCCACGATCGTCGATGTCTCGATTCCACCGAACCACCGGCCTGGCGAGGTCGAGTACCGGACGGACGGCGATCCCGCCCGCAGCTTCGCTGTCGAGAGCCTGCGCGGGGTCGCTTCCGCGGGCGCGCTTGCGGATACGGCGCTCGCCGCACGCCGTCCGGGGCAGGATGTCAATGTCTTCGTCCACGGCTACAACAACACGACCGCCGAAGCTGTTTTCCGGCACGCCCAGATCGCGCACGACTATGCCGGCGCGGGACCCGATCAGGGACCGCAGATCCTGTTCCACTGGCCCTCGACCGCCTCGCCCTTGGGCTATCTGGCAGACCGCGACGCCACGCTCGCCGCCCGGGCGGATCTGGCCACGCTCCTGGCTCGCCTCACGTCCGGTGCGCCGGGACGGGTGTTGCTGATCGCCCATTCGATGGGCGCGTTCCTCGCCATGGAGGCGCTCGCACGCCTGTCGTCCGACGATCCCTCGGCGATCGCGCGTCTGTCGGGGATCATCCTCGTCTCACCCGACATCGGCCTGCCGGTGTTTCTCGACCAGCTGAATCGCGTCTCGGGGCGACCGGGCTTCTTCGTCGTTGCCATCAACCAGGCGGACCGGATACTCGGGCTCTCGGCCTTTCTGACACGTCAGCCTGATCGCCTCGGCTCGACCGATGAGGTGCGCCTGTTGGAGGCGCGTGGCCTGACCGTCGTCGACCTCACTGCGCTCCGTTCGGGTAGCGGCGATCACCTGACCCTTGCCGCCTCCCCGGCCGCGATCCGGCTGATCAACGGCTTTTCCGAAGGCCGAAGCCTGCGCGACCGTGGTGTGCTCAAGATCGGGCGGTGACAATGCCGCGCTCAGGCGCCGCGCGGCGTCTTTCCATAGGCTCGCTTCCAGCAGCGTGCGAGGTGAGAGGCATCGGTGAAGCCGCATTCTGCAGCGATCTGCGTCAGCGTGTCGTCGGTGCGACCCATCCGCTCGCCCGCGCGCTCCAGCCTGCGGCGGCGCACGAAGGCCCAAGGGGTTTCTCCAGTCGCGACGCGGAAGGCACGGGAGAACGCGGAGGGCGACATGCAGGCTGCCCCCGCCAATTCACCCACTGTCAAAGGCGCGGCAATATGGGTTTCGGCGTAATCTACCGCGCGGGCGAGGCGGCGATCCGAGAGCTTCGGCGCCCGCCCAAGATTGTGGCCGCAAGCAGCGATCAACTCGCCCAACATCGTGAGGAATGCGCCGTCGAGGTCCAGCGAGGCGGCCGGATCGCTGCGCGCCGTTGCCGCCCACATGGCGTCGAGTGCGGCGATCGCCCCAGGGAGGCAACGGAATTTCTCGATTACACCCGAAAAGGCGTCCTGCGTGGGGCCATGCCGATCCAGCAACGTCTCGAAGCTGCTCTGCTGGATCAGTGCGACTCGAAGCGTGAGATCAGGAAGGCGAAAGCCGCATTCTGTCATGGCCGGCTGGATGTCGAGGAAGCGATGGCCGGGTCGGTGTGCCTTCCAGCCGTCCCCGAAATTGGTCTCGAACGGGTCAGACGGCGCCACGAGACTGACGAAGCACACCTGCGGCAGCGCCGGATCGACGCATTCGATCGCGCCCTGATCGACCTGCATGATCTCGACGCCGAACGTGCCGCCGCCGCGATATTCCTGCGCGAACTCGCGGTAAGGTCCGTCCCGATAGTGATCGAGAAAGGAGGCTGGCGCCGTCACCGCCCGCCCTCCCGCGGCGTGGTCCCGTAGGCCCGCTTCCAGCACCGCGCGAGGTGGGAGGCGTCGGTGAACCCGCAATCGGCGGCGACCTGCATCAGCGTGTCGTCGGTCCGCGCCATCTGCTGGCCCGCGCGTTCCAGACGGCGGCGGCGGACGAAGGCCCACGGCGTCTCGTCCGTGGCGGCCCGGAAGGCGCGCGAGAAGGCAGAGGGCGACATGCATGCGGCGCCCGCCAGTTCGCCAACCGTGAGCGGCGCGGCGATGTGCGTTTCGGCATAGTCCACCGCGCGTGCGAGACGGTGGTCGTCGAGCTTGGGCGCGGGCGCAAGGCCGTGGCCGCAGGCGGCGACGATGTCTCCCATCATCGTCAGGAAGCCTGCATCGATATCGAGCGCCGCCGACGGGTCCGTCCGGTTCGCGGCGGCCCACATCGCATTCATTGCGGTTCGAACGCGGGGCAGTTTGTAGAACCGGCCGCAGGCGACATCTATCGCACCCTCGGGAAGGTCGAGGGAGGCCAGAAGTTCGTCGACGATCATGCGTGGTGCGATTGCACCCCTGAGATGGAGCGGCGGTAGACGAAAGCGCGCCTCGACGTCGGGGAGCTGGACGTTCACACAACCGGTAGAATTATGGTGGTGGAACCAGCCCTCGCCGAAGTTGAACTCAGGCTCGAACACGGGATCGTTCATGTTCAATATGAAACTGTAGGTCCCGAAGGCCGGATCAGAGAATTCTCCTTCGCCCTGATGGACGTCAATGAGGTTCAACCCGAACGTCCCGCCCTTGCGGTGTTCCTGCGCGAATTCGCGATAGGGTCCGTGCCTGTAATGATCGAGATATCCGACGGCCTCGGTCATCGCCCACCCTCCCGCGGCGTGGTCCCGTAGGCCCGCTTCCAGCAGCGGGCGAGGTGGGAGGCGTCGGTGAAGCCGCAATCGGCGGCGACCTGCATCAGCGTGTCGTCGGTCCGCGCCATCTGCTGGCCCGCGCGTTCCAGACGGCGGCGGCGGACGAAGGCCCACGGCGTCTCGTCCGTGGCGGCCCGGAAGGCGCGCGAGAAGGCCGACGGAGACATGCAGGCGGCGCTCGCGAGTTCGCCCACGGTCAGGGGCGCGGCGATGTGGGTCTCGGCGTAGTCCACGGCGCGCGCGAGGCGGCGGTCGGAAAGCGCGGACGCGGGTGCCAGCGTGTGTCCGCAGGCCGCGATCAGCTCGCCGGCCAT
This sequence comes from Jannaschia aquimarina, assembly GCF_000877395.1. Lineage (GTDB taxonomy): Bacteria > Pseudomonadota > Alphaproteobacteria > Rhodobacterales > Rhodobacteraceae > Jannaschia > Jannaschia aquimarina. Next base: position 24,578 of record NZ_JYFE01000001.1, read on the forward strand.
CGTCAGGAAGGCGCCGTCGAAATCGAGCGATGCAGCCGGGTCGACACGCTCGGACGCGGCCCACATTGCGTCCATCGCCGCGATGGCGCGGGGCATGGCGCGGAACTGCCCGCTCACCGCCGCGAGCCCATCGGCGGGAAGCCGATGCGCGAGCATCAGGTCTCGCCATGTCTTCGGTGAGAGATGTGCCGCTCTCAGATGAATGTGGGGTAGACGAAGCCCGCAATCCGTATCGGCCGGCTGCACGTCGATGATGCGCCCCGACGGGACATGTCTGGCCCAACCATCCCCGAAATCGGCCTCGAACGGATCGCTGCGAACGACGGTGGTTACGAATGAAACCTGTGGGATCGCAGGATCGACGGTCTCGATGGGGTCCTGCCGCGCCTCGAGCATGCCGATACCGAACGTCCCGCCCGTGCGATGCTCCTGGGCGAAATCGCGGTAGGGACCGTGGCGGTAGTGGTCCAGGAAGCTCTGCGGGGCGGTCGTCAGATCCATGTCCTCGGCCTTACTATCGGCACGTTAGCGACTGTGGCACCGCCGCGCTACCCGTTCGCGAAGGACGCCCCTCTCGTCCCATCTTGGCGCCTCGATCGTCCCACCCGGCCGCCTCACGCCTTCGACGGATCCATTGGCTCGCCCTCGGAGATCGCCTCCAGCGCCCCGTCGAAGGCCGCATCGCCGATCTCGTTACGCCGGTACCACGCGCCGTGGAGCGGCAGCACGGCTTCCAGCGTCGGCAGGCGGTCAAGGAGCTGGGAGATCGCGTCGCAGAACACGGCCTCGTCGTCCGGGGCCATCTTGGGCCGCTGAAGGCGTGGCGGCGTGGCCTCTTGCTCGGGGCCGGGGCCGACGGCGCTGTCGCCGGTCAGGAGCGTCCGCTCGCCGGCCAGGTGCAGCATCACCGAGCCGGGCGTGTGGCCCGGCATGTGGATCGCTTCGACATCCGCCAGTGCCGGATGGCCCATCGGATCGTGCAATTCGACGGACAGGGCCCGGGCATCGTCGTTCCGGTCCGCCGGGTGCAGCAGCACCGGCGCGCTGAAGGCCGCGTCCTGGTCGGCGAAGGCGTCGCCAGAGGCCGCGAGGTCGCTATGCGACAAGACATGCGCGAGGATCGGCGCCTCGGCGTGACGGGCGCGCAGGTCGTCCATCAGCCAGGAGAAGGGCGCGTCCATCAGAATGGTGCGTGGCCCGTCCCCGCCGTTTACGCGAATGGCGTAGGAGTTCAGGGGCCGCTTCGAGCCGCCGGAGATCGAGCCCTCCTGCGGGAGCATCGTGACGCGGTCCGTGACGCGCTGCGGGTCCGGGGCGTAGAACTGGATCGGCATGGTCGTCCCTCTCGTGATGATCGTGTCCCGGGCAGGATCATCGCGCCCCGCCCTCAAGCGCCGCCATCCGCTCGAGCGCCTGCGCGACAGCGGGTCGCCCGGCGATCCGCTCGATCCAGGCGCGGGTCGCCGGGAGGTCCGGCAGGCGATCGGCGGCCGCCTTCTCCAGAAAACCGAGGCCGCCCTTCGCCCAGGGGAAGACCATCATATCGGCGATGGAGTAGTCCGGCCCGGCGAGGTTCTTCGCCTTCGCAAGCCGCCCTTCCAGTACGCCGTAGAGCCGGAGCGTCTCGGCAAGGTAGCGCTCCCGCGCGTAGGTATGGTCGCCATCCGCCATCAGGAAATGTCCCCATTGGCCGATCATGGGACCCAGCCCGCCCACCTGCCAGAACGTCCAGGCCAGCGCGTCGGCGCGGGCCTGGCCGTTCGTCGGCAGGAAGCGGCCGTGATTGACCGCGAGATGCAGCAGGATCGCGCCCGACTCGAAGAGGGTGACATCTCCGTCCACCAGCGCCGGGATCTTCCCGTTGGGCGAGATCGCGCGGAAGGCGGGATCGTCCTGCGCGCCCTTGCCGATGTCGACGGCGCGCAGGTCGTAGTCCACGCCAAGCTCCTCCAGCAGGATCGCGGGCTTCTGGCCGTTGGGCGTGTCCCAGGCATACAGGACGATCACTGGGGCAGCCCCAGCACGGTGATACGCGCCGGCCCGCCCTTCCAAGGCCAGATGGGCGAGTTCATGCCCGACGCCACGGCGATCAACTGCCGGTCCTCGACCGCGTAGGTGATGACGCCGCCGCCGATCGGTCCGCCGACCGAGTAGGTCGCGAGCTGCCCGCCGTTCACCGCGTCGAAGGCGTAGAGCGTGCCGTTCAGGTCGCCGGTCAGGACGATACCGCCCTCGGTGGGCGTCACGGCCGCCAGCATTGGGGTCGGCGCCTGCCAGACCCATTTCACCTCGCCCGTGTCGGCGTCGATGGCGTTGAGCCAACCCTTCGAGTCCTCGGGCGCGTCGTTCACGCCGTAGGTGTGCTCCTCGCCGTCGATCTCGCCGCCCACGCCGGTCCAGGCCTGACCCAGCGACAGCGAGACGACGTTCTCCGGATCCTGGATCGAGACCGTCGTGCAGCGGTCGACGCTGTTGACGTAGGCCATGTTCGTGCCCGCGTGGTAGGCCGGGCCGTTCCAAAGCACCCCCGCCGTCGTGCCGGGGCAGAAGTAGGTCCCGTCGGGCCCAAGCGGCGCGTCGGCGTTCAGGATCGTCGTGATCGCGCGGGTGAAGCGCTTGTTGGACGGCACGCCCGGCGCCGCCTCGCCGCCGCCGGGGGCCGCCGTGCGCACGCCGTCGGTCTCGGAGATGCCGCCCGCCTTGGTGGGTGCGACATCCTCGAAGACGTGCATGTTGCCGTCCTTGGCGGCGGCGATGACGGTGCGGGTGCCGTCCGCGGTCGTCACCACCGCCGGAGCGGCGGAGGCGTCCCAGTCGTGGAAGTCCTCGGGCACCATGAGGTGGTGGCGCACGTAGCCGCCGTCCTGCGCGTCGAGCACGGTGATGGAGTTCGTCATCAGGTTGCCGCCCTCGCGCAGCGAGGAGACGAAGTCGGGCGCGGGGTTAGCCGTGGGCACGTAGAGTAGGCCGCGCCCGTCATTGGCGGCGGGGTCCAGCGTGTAGGTCGTCCACGACGCGCCGCCGGTGATCGGCTCGCCCTCGGGCACGTCCCAGGTGGTCGGGTCGCCCGCGCTCGCATAGCCGTCCGTCGCGTCGTTCGAGATCGGCGCGTCCACCAGCGTCAGCGTGCCGACGTTCTGCTCCTTAGGGACGAGGAATGTCTCCCAGACGGGATCGCCTGTCTCGGCTTCGAAGGCGTAGACCCGTCCTTTCACGCCGTAATTGTCGCCGCCCGCATTGCCGACAAAGACCTTGCCGTCCCACGCGATCGGGGCGGCGGGAATGGTCTCCCCCTTCTCCGTGATGCCGATCTGAACCTCCCACAGCATCTCGCCCGTCCCAGCGTCGAGCGCGATCAGGCGCCCGTCCTGCAGCCCGCGGAACAACCGTCCATCCAGATAAGCCGCGCCCCGGTTCACGCGCAACGGTCCCGCGCGCTCGTAGTCGAGCGTCGTGCGCCAGAGTTCGTCGCAGGTGGCGGCGTCGATGGCGAAGGTGTCGAACTCGGTGGTGAAGTACATCGTCCCGCCCACGACGATGGGGCCGGTCTGGAAGCTGGTCGTCAGCCCGGTGTCGTAGGTGCAGACGGCCCTCAGGCCGGCGACGTTCTCGCCTGTGATCTGCGCGAGCGGCGAGGTCCGCTCTCCCGTCAGCGTGCGGTTGAAGGTGAGCCAGTCGGCGGCGGGGACGTCCTGCGCGGCGGCGGGGGTAGCGAGGAGGGCTGCCC
>NZ_JYFE01000002.1 GCF_000877395.1 Jannaschia aquimarina
AGTTCGGTGTCGGCCGGACGCTTGGATCTGCGCCGACAGACACGCGGATCTATGCCGGCCAGGGCACAGGCCCGCCGCTGTGAGCAGCTCTTCTCCGTCATGGCCCAGTCCACGGCATTCCTCCTCGAACCGGGCCTCAGAAGTTTTTTCCAGGCATCTCTTTCAGCGTGGCCACATCCATCATCTGCTCGGCCAGCATCTTCTTCAGCTTCGCATTCTCAGCTTCCAGTGCCTTCAGCCGCTTCGCATCGGCGACCTCCATGCCGCCGTACTTGCGGCGCCAGTTGTAGAAGGTCGCATCGCTGATCCCATGCTTGCGGCACAGGTCCGGCGTGCTCATGCCCGCTGCATGCTCCTTCAGGATGCCAATGATCTGCGCTTCGCTGAAACGGCTTCTCTTCATCTCCTGTCTCCTCAGTTGGAGAACAGCCTAACCTCAAATCGAGGACGTTTCAGGGGAGCAGGTCACCTGGACAATATCTTCATTGAGCGTTCGTGGCGATCATTGAAGCAGGAGGCGATCCATCTGGAAGAGAGCATTGACGGCTTCCAGGCCCAAAGGGTCGTCAAGAACTGGATGGCCTTCTACAACGCCGCGCGACCCCAATTCCGCGCTTGATCGGCAAACGCCCGACGACACATATTGGTCCGGCTTGAAAGAGCAGAAAGCAGCATGAAACCTAAACCCGATACACCTTAGAAACGCTGCAAAACTGTCCGGAAATGTGGGACAACTTCATTCAGACAAAGGAACAGTGATAATATTCACGCGACGGCCACGTAAACACAAAGTGCGAAAATCCAGCTAGAAGATTTCGACGCCACCAGCAGGCAGATTTGTCAGGGGCGTATCGCTTCCGCTCAAACGCCTGCGCAAGGCTTCCTGATCGATGTTCGAGTAGACGTCGATCGGGAAAGCCGGCCCAGCGTCCCCGAGGCGACGAAGGATCCGGGAGAGGTCACGGAGGGTCTGATCCGCACGATCGAGAGCCTGCGTCTTGTCAATCAAGGACGTTGTGACGAAATCATCCGGCATCGTGACGATGGCAGTCTCCAGGCTGGCCAAGGACTTCCGAAGAGTATCGGCCTCCCGTGCCAGATTCTCGCAGAGGGCGGAGTAGGCTTTGCCTGCATCGGATGCGGCCATGTCGTCCATCCTCACTCTAGCCGGGCGCACTGCGATGCATCCGCACCCGCGCATCGTTGTGGCTTTCGGCTGGTGCAAACATGGGCCTCGTACCCCTCGAGACGATAATCATCGGATGAGGGGTAACATGATCTGCCCATTCAACGAAGCTGCGTATCCTGCGGACTTGATTCAAATACGGGCCAGGCGGTCACATCGGTGCAAGCGCCGTAACGGACACCGTCACTCATGCCTTAAGTATTCGCCCCAAACTCGGCGGGCGGAAAAGGCACCATGCCTGGCCATTGGAGGCCGCCATGTTCCGTCATTCCCACTCGATCGTGCCGGGCGGTTTCGACGTGATGTCGTAGGTCACTCGGTTGATGCCCTTGACCTCGTTGATGATGCGGGTCGCGGTCTCGCCTAGAAACTCGTGCGTGAACGGATAATAGTCGGCGGTCATCCCGTCGACGCTGGTCACCGCACGCAGGGCGCAGGCGTAGTCGTAGGTCCGGCCGTCGCCCATGACGCCCACGGTCCTCACGGGAAGGATCGCGACGAAGGCCTGCCAGATCTCGTCGTAGAGGCCATGGCGCCGGATCTGGTCGATATAGACGGCATCCGCTTTTCGCAGGATGGCCAGCTTCTCGCGTGTGATCTCTCCGGGGCAGCGGATGGCGAGGCCGGGGCCGGGGAAGGGGTGACGGCCGATGAAGCTGCGCGGCAGACCGAGTTCACGGCCCAAGGCGCGGACCTCGTCCTTGAAAAGCTCCCGCAGGGGTTCGACCAGCTTGAGGCCCATCTTTTCGGGCAGCCCGCCTACATTGTGATGCGATTTGATCGTGACCGAGGGGCCGCCACTGAAGCTCACCGACTCGATCACGTCCGGGTAGAGCGTGCCTTGGGCGAGGAACTCGGCGCCACCGACCTCTCCGGCGTGTTTCTGGAACACGTCGATGAAGAGCCGGCCGATCGTCTTACGCTTGGTCTCCGGGTCGGACACGCCTTCGAGCGCGGACAGGAACAGGTCCTGCTCGTCGGCATGGATCAGGGGCATGTTGTAGTGATCGCGGAACATGGTCACGACCTCTTCGGCCTCGCCCTGCCGCAGCAGGCCGTGGTCGACGAAGACACAGGTAAGCTGGTCGCCGATGGCCTCATGGATCAGCACGGCGGCGACGGAGCTGTCGACACCGCCGGAGAGACCGCAGATCACCTTGGCATCACCCACCTGTTCGCGGATGGCGGCGATGGCCTGCTCGCGGTACGCGCCCATGGTCCAGTCGCCCGAGAAGCCCGCAAGGCGGACGAAGTTCTCGTAGAGGCGGGCGCCTTTGGGGGTATGGTGCACCTCCGGGTGGAACTGGACCGCGTAGAAGTGGCGCTCGGTGTCGGCGGTGATGGCATAAGGCGCGTTCGGCGATGTGCCATAGACCTCGAAGCCCGGGGCGAGGCGGCTGACATGGTCGCCGTGGGACATCCAGACCTGCTCGCGCCCCGTCGCCTCCAGCCCGTCGAACCACCCCTCCAGCAGCTCGAGCTTCGCCTTGGGCGTGACGTAGGCGCGGCCGAACTCTGCGGTGCCTTCGCCGCGCTTCACTTCTCCGCCGAGCATGTGCTGCATAACCTGCTGTCCGTAGCAGATACCGAGGACGGGGACGCCCAGATCGAAGATCTCGGCCGGGGGGCGTGGCGACCCGTCATCCGGGACCGAGGCGGGGCCGCCTGACAGGATGACCGCGCGCGGGGCGAAATCGGACAGGAAATCCCGCGTGACATTCTGGAACGGGTGGATCTCGCAATAGACGTTCAGCTCGCGCAGGCGGCGGGCGATGAGTTGGGTCACCTGACTTCCGAAATCGACGATCAGGAGGCGCTGGTGGAGGGCGGGATCGGGGGTCGCGGCGGCATGGTCCATGACCCTGTGCCGTAGGCAAGGCCGGGACGGCGCGCAAGGGCTGCCGGCTCGCCGGGCCCCCCCGGATCGTGAAGGTCCCTGCCACGGGCGAGGCGATCGCGAACCGGAGCGGTAGGGGCCGGGTCGCAGACACTTGACCGGCCTGCGCCGCCGAGGATGTCGGGATTGGACGCGGCGCGACGCAAACCGTGCCTCCGGCGGACAGGCAGGCGCGCTATTCCCGATCCGAGGCGAGGCGCAGGAGACGGCAATGGCGGAGCAGGCACGGAGACGGCGTGGAGGCGGCGGGGCCGCTCGGCGCGCGGAACGCGGGACGCTGAACATCGAAACAGCGGGGGTCATCACCCGAGCCATTCCGGATTTCGAGCTTCTGGACGAAGAGGCGCTGTCGACCATCGAGGAGCAGGCCGAGACCGTTCTGGCAGAGATTGGCGTCGCTTTCGTCGAAAACCCGGCCGCGCTGGCGCTTTGGCGCGAAGCGGGCGCCGAGGTCGAGGGAGAGATCGTCCGCTTGCCGCGCGGGCTGGCGCGGACGCTGTGCGCGACGGCGCCGTCCTCCTTTACCCAGATCGCCCGAAACCCCGCCAAGTCGGTCGAGATCGGCGGTCGCAATCTGGTGCTTGCCCCCGTCTACGGCCCCCCGTTCGTGCGCGACGAGGGTGGGCGGCGCTATGCGACGATGGGCGATTTCGAGACCTTCGTGAAACTGGGGCACATGTCGAAATGGCTGCACCATTCCGGCGGCACCGTCTGCGAGCCGACGGATATCCCCGTCAGCAAGCGTCATCTCGACATGCTGATGGCCCACGCCACGCTGACCGACAAACCTTTCATGGGCTCGGTGACCGAACCCAGCCGGGCGGCCGACTCGGTCGCTTTCGCCGACATTCTCTTCGGCGGGCTGGACGGACGCTGCGCGCTGACGAACCTCGTGAACATCAACTCGCCGCTGACCTTCGACGCGACGATGATGGGCGCGTTGGAGGTGTATGCCAAAGCCGGGCAGGCCTGCATCGTCTCGCCCTTCATCGTGGGCGGGGCGATGGCGCCGGTCACGGTGGCGGGCACGCTCGTCCAGGTGCTGGCCGAGGTGATGGCGGGGGTGGCCTATTCCCAGCTCGTCCGACCGGGTGCGCCTGTGATCTTTGGCGCCTTCGTCACGTCGATCGACATGGGGTCCGGGGCGCCAACCTTCGGAACGCCCGAAGCGGCACAGATCACCTACGGGGCGGGACAGTTGGCGCGCCGGATGGGGTTGCCCTACCGATCGGGCGGCAGCTTCTGCGGGTCCAAACTGCCCGACGCGCAGGCCGCCTACGAGACGGCCAACACGCTGAACGGGGCGTTGCTGGCCGGTGTCAACTTCATGCTGCATGCCTGCGGCTGGCTGGAAGGCGGCCTGGTCGCGGATTTCGAGAAGTTCGTGATGGATGCCGATCAGTTGGGCGCGCTGCACAAGATGGCGCGCGGTGTCGTCGCCGACGCGGAAGTGCTGGACGCGATCCGCGAAGTCGGGCCGGGGGGGCATTACCTGGGCGCCGCTCATACGCAGGCGCGATTCAAGGACGCGTTCTGGCGATCGGAACTGTTCGACTACAAGCCATACGAGACATGGGCCGAGGAAGGCGGGCGTGACACGCGGGCGCTCGCCTCCGCGCGGGTGAAGAAGCTGCTTGCTGCCTATGAACCCCCGGCGATGGATCCGGCCGTACGTGAGGCACTGGACGCCTATGTCGCAACGCGCAAGGAAGAGCTGCCAGACAGCATGATCTGAAAAAGATCAGCATCTTGCGGGCCGACCTTCAGGTGCCAACGGCCAGTTCCGTCAGGTGGGCGGCACAGCCGGTCAGGGCGGCATAATCGTCTTCGATCAGGCTGACCGAGAAGTTGCCCATGAAGCCGGCGAAGCGACCCTTGTCGCGGAAAGCATCGGCGAAGCCCGTCGTTGCGAGGTGCGGGCCCATGGCGCGGGCAACGCCGCCCACCAGAAAGACGCCGCCGAAGGGCAGGTGGATCAGCGACAGGTTACCCGCGACGGTCCCCAGAATCTTGATGAAGATGCGGATCGCCTCATGCGCGCGGGGGTCGGTCTCGACCCGGGACATGATCTCGGCGGCGAGATATTCATGGTGTTCGCCCGCTTCGGAAGAAAGCCAGCGATAGACCTGTTCCAGCCCGCGGCCCGACAGCACGTCCTCGACGGCAGGAAACCCGTGGGTCGTGGAGACGAACTGGCAGAGGCGGAACTCGGCCTCGGTTCGGATCGGCAGGTTGGCATGGCCCGACTCCGATGGCGGGACGTAGCGCCCGGTGGGCGTGATGTGGACCGGGGCGGCGTTGAAACCCGTGCCGACGCCCACGACCAACCGGGTCGCGCCGGAGGATCGTTCCCCGTGGATCACCTCCCGAAGGCTGTCGGCGGGAAGGTGGCCGAGTGCGTATCCCTGCGCCTGAAGGTCGTTCAGGATCGCGCCCGCCTGCGCACCGGTCGCCTGCTTGAGGCGGTCGGGATCTATGGACCAATCCAGATTGGTCAATTCCGCCACCCCATCGGCCACGGGGCCGGCCACCGCGACACAGGCGCCGACCGGTGTCGCGCCACCCTGTTCTTCGCGGTAGCGTCGCAGGACCGGGGCGAGGTTGGCGAAGTCCCGGTTGCGGAAGCGCCGGACCGTCTCTGGCAGCACCTTGCCACGCCGGGCCATCGCGACGCGGGTGTTCGTGCCGCCGACATCGGCCACGAGAAAGAGGGGGTCGTCGCTCATGATGGCGGGGTCCTAGCCGGGGGTCAGGGCGCGGGCAAGAGCGTGGTAGCTGGCCTTGGGCGTGCGGAGGAGGCTCTCGAAGTCCACATGGACGAGACCGAAGCGCTTCTCGTAGCCAAGCGCCCACTCGTAATTATCCAGAAGCGACCAGATCGTGTAGCCGCGCAGCGGCACGCCGTCGGCGATGGCCTTCCGGCAAACCTCCAGATGAGCATTCAGGTAGGCGATCCGTTCGGTATCCGCCCGATCCGGGCGGTCGGGGTTCGCCATGCCGTTCTCGGTCACGATCAGCGGGGTCTCGCCCGTATACTCGGCCGGGAGCCAGTGCAGAAAATGCGCCAGTCCGTCCGGATTGATCTCCCATTCCATCTGGGTCTTCGGCAGGGGGCCGTTGCGTTCCCGAAGGTCGGGCCATGCGCCAGGGCCCTGCGCGATGCGCTTGCAGGTATAGTAGTTGATCCCGAACCAATCGAGCGGCTGCGCGATCGTCGCCATATCGTCCTGCCAGCGCTCCGGCATGTGGGGCGCGAACCCCTCGAGCACGTCGTCGGGATAGGTGGCTTGGGTCATCGCCTGAACGAACCAGCGGTTATAGATCCCGTCATAGAGGCGGGCGGCCGCTTGGTCGGCCTCGGTTTCGCTGGCGGGCAGGGAGTATTCGAAGTTGTTGGTTGCACCCACATTCGCGACGCCGGCGGCGCGCAGGCGCTGAACGGACAGACCATGCGCCAGGGCGACATGGTGCATGGCGCGCACGGCGGCGCGCAGATCGGTCAGACCAGGCGCATGATGGCCGAGGAAATGCGACAGCCACCCCACGCACCATGGTTCGTTGATGGGGGCGACGGCATGAAGGCGATCGCCGAACCGGGCCGCGACCGCGTCGGTGAAGTCGGCGAATCGTTCCGGCGTCTCACGGGACGTCCAGCCGCCCCGCTTCGCCAGCGTCGACGGGAGTTCCCAGTGATAGAGGGTCGCGATAGGCTTGATGCCGCGGGACAGCATTCCGTCGAGGAGCTGGTCGTAGAAATCCAGACCCTCTGGGTTCGCGGTGAGTCCGTCCGGCATGACCCGCGCCCAGGAGATCGAGAACCGATAGGCGTCGAGTCCGGCCTCTGCGATCAGGTCGAGATCTTCCGGCCAGCGATGGTAATGGTCACAGGCGACGGCCCCGTTCTCACCCCGCACGACCTTGCCGGGCGTGGCGGCGAAATCGTCCCAATGGGTTCGCCCGGCGCCGCCGAAGGAATGACCTTCGATCTGGTAAGCCGAGGTGGCGGTCGCAAAGAGGAAACCCGGCGGAAAGTCGCGGCGGGTCAGGGCGAGGTCGATGTCGGTCATGCGGAGGTCTTTCGGCGCGATGAGTTGCGAGAGGGGCCGCTGGACGCGCCCAGAACGAGATCGCAATCCCAGACTTCCCCGATCAATGCTCCATCCGGGCCGGCGACCCGCGCCAGCAGGACCTCGGCGCAGCGGCGACCGGCGGCACGCACGCTGGACCGGATCGCGGTAAAGGGCGGCGGATCGCCGTCATTGCGCAGATACGAGAGCTCATCGTCGAACATCACGACCGAGACGTCGTCTCCAAGGGTGAGACCGGCCTCCTGTACGGCGCGGCGCACGCCGAGTGCCATGAGATGCGATGCCACCGCGAAGGCGGTCGCGCCGTCGCGAAGCATCTGCCGGGCGAAAGCATAGCCGTTTCCCTCGGACATCGGGCCATCCCGGACCAGGTCGGCTGCCAGGTGCCGTGCCTCCAGCGCCTCTGTCCATCCGCGTCTGCGCCGGGATGCGAAGTCGAACGCTTCCGGCCCGTTCACGAGCGCGATGCGGCTATGGCCGAGATCGAGCAGGTGATCCGTGGCAGTCCGGAACGCGCGGGTGTTCGCGACATCCACGAAATCATGGGACCCGGTTTCGGGCGCGCGCCCATGCACCACGAACGGAAGGCCCGCCTCCTGCAGCAATCCGACGCGTGGATCCCCCGGCCGGGGCCCGTGGAGGATCACCCCGTCGACCGAGCGCGCCGAGATCATCTGCGCATAGGCCGCGTCCTCTCGGTCTTCCGGGACTACGGACATCAGCATGTCATAGCCGGCGGCCGCATAGACTTCGCCGGCCCCGGCCAGGAAATCGGCAAAGACGGGATTGACCAACTCGTCGGTCTCGGAGGTCGTGATCACATGCCCGATCGCCATGGCGCGGCCCGAAGCCAAGGCGGCAGCGCGCCGGTTCGGGCGGTATCCGTGGGCGGCGGCAGCTTCGCGCACGGCGCGCCGCGTCTCTTCGGAGACTTCCGGGTATCCGCCCAGAGCCCGGCTGACGGTCGTGGGCGACAAACCCAGAAGGCCTGCCAGTTCCTTGAGCGTCACGCGTCCGCCCCCTCCTTGTCCGAAACGCTTTGGATGGGCGAGGGGTGCCAGCCCGCGGGCCCTGCTGGCAAGGCTTTTCGTCGCCGCGCTGCAGCGTCTTCCGCCCGTTGACTTTCGTATTTTCCTGTCGGAAGCAGGTCGTGTCAAAACGGTTTGGAAAAACCGGCACCGAAAGAGACATGCGGTCGATACGGCCGCCTGGGAGGAAATGATGAAGCATCTTGCGTCCACCACGGCGATGGCCGTGCTGTTGGCCGGCGTTGCCAATGCCGGCGGCCACCTCGCCTTCGCGCCCGGCGAGGGCGACTTCAACTGGGACAGCTACAACAGCTTTGCCGAGCAGTATGATCTGAGCGGCCAGTCGCTCAGCATCACCGGGCCGTGGACCGGCCAAGACAAGGACCTGGTGGACAGCGTCATCGCCTATTTCGAAGAGGCGACCGGCGCCGAGGTGGAATATTCCGGCTCCGACAGCTTCGAGAGCGATTTCGTCATCGCGGCCGAAGCCGGCAACCCGCCGCAGATGGCCGTCTTCCCCCAGCCCGGTCTCATGGCCGACATGGCCCGCCAGGGTAATCTGGTCGCGCTGCCCGACGGCACCGGCGACTGGCTGCGTGAGAACTACGCTGCCGGTGAAAGCTGGGTCAGCCTCGGGACCGTCGACGATACGATGTATGGCTTCCCCTACAAGATCGACGTGAAATCGCTGGTCTGGTACGTTCCCGAAGCCTTCGAGGAGGCCGGGTACGAGGTGCCCGAGACGCTGGAGGCCCTCAAGGAGCTGACCGACCAGATCGTCGCCGATGGCGGCACGCCCTGGTGCATCGGCCTGGGTTCGGGCGCAGCGACCGGCTGGCCCGCGACCGACTGGGTCGAGGACATGATGCTGCGCACGCAGCCGCCCGAGACCTACGACGCATGGGTTGCCAACGAGCTGCCCTTCGACAGCCCCGAGGTGGTCAACGCCATCGAGGAATTCGGCTACTTCGCCCGCAACGACGATTACGTCAGCGGCGGGGCCGAGGCCGTGGCCTCGACCGACTTCCGCGACAGCCCCGGCGGGCTCTTCGAGGTGCCGCCGCAATGCTACATGCACAAGCAGGCGACCTTCATCCCGACCTTCTTCCCGGAAGGCACCGAACTGGGTCTGGACGTCGATTTCTTCTACTTCCCGGCCTACGAGGGCGAGGATCTGGGCCAGCCCGTTCTGGGCGCCGGCACGCTGTTCGTCCGCACCGAAGAGAGCGACGTGACCGCCGCGTTCCTCGACTTCCTGCAGACGCCCATCGCGCATGAGCTCTGGATGGCGCAGTCGGGGTTCCTGACGCCCTACACCGAGGTCAACCCCGACGTGTTCCCGACGGACACCCAGCGGGCGCTCAACGAGATCCTGACCAACGCGACGACCTTCCGTTTCGACGGATCGGACCTGATGCCCGGCGAGATCGGTGCGGGCGCGTTCTGGACCGGTATGGTCGATTACGTGACCGGCGAGGATGCGGAGGCCGTGGGCGCCGCTATCCAGGAGCGCTGGGAAGCGATCCAGTGAGGATCGCCTCGGACGCGCAAATCGTGCCGAAACGGACCTAATTTCCTTGACGGGGGCGCGTTCGACGTGCCCCCGTCGTCGCAAGAGGAGGACGGAACCGGCGTAAATGCCGGCTCCATCATCGAAGCCGGGGAGGGGCGAGATGGCTGTTCAGGAAGACACCCAAGGGGCCAGCTTCATCCAGGGTCAGGCCGTCATATGGCTGATCGGAGGGCTGCTGCTGGTCGCCGCGATCGCGCTGCTGCTGCCCGATGTCCGAGGGATGCTGGGCAACAGTCCGATCCTGCAGGGCGTCCTGACGATCGTTCTCGGCGTCGGCGGCTGTATCGGATATTTCTGGGCGTCCAACATCGTCCTCGACAAGGTCATCTTCCCGGCCAAGGGGGCGAATGCGGGCAAGAACATCAACCGGGCCAACATGGTGCGGCCCTGGCTCTTCATCTTTCCGGCCTTTGCCGCATTGGGCCTCTACCTCGCCTATCCGGTCGTCGGCAGCTTCATCCGGTCGCTCTACGACCGGTCGGGCGACACGTTCATCGGCTTCGGGAACTACGCCTGGCTGATGCAGGACAGCGAGTTCCAGCAGGCCGTCTTCAACAACATCCTCTGGGCCCTCGTCGTGCCCGCCGGCTCGACCTTCTTCGGGCTGGTCGCGGCGCAGCTCACCGACCGGCTGTCTTGGGGGAACATCGCCAAGTCCCTCATCTTCATGCCGATGGCAATCAGCTTCGTCGGTGCTTCGCTGATCTGGAAATTCGTCTATGCCAACGACGCAGATATCGGCATCGTCAACGCCTTCCGGGAATGGGTGTTCGGGGCGGACTCTGTCGACCCGCTTCAGGTCTCGTTCTGGAACAATTTCTTCCTGATGTTCATCCTGATCTGGATCCAGACCGGCTTTGCCATGGTAATCCTGTCGGCCGCGCTGCGGGGCATCCCGGAGGAAACGGTCGAGGCCGCCATCGTCGACGGGGCGAGCCCGTTGCAGGTGTTCTTCAAGATCAAGGTGCCGCAGATCATGGGGACCATCGTCGTCGTCTGGACGACGATCACGATCCTCGTGCTGAAGGTGTTCGATATCGTCTACACGATGACCGGGGGCAATTTCGGCACCCAGATCCTGCCAAGCTACATGTTCGAGTTCATGTTCCGCGACGACGGCCGGGCGACGGCGGTCGCCTTCGTGATCATGCTGATCGTCACGCCCGTCATGGTCTGGAACATCATCCAGGCCCGCAAGGAAATGCGCTGAACCGGTCCGCGACCAGAGGAGCATGAGAAATGGATAATATCGCTGGCCGGAAGTCTTCGCTGAACTGGGCCGTGAACCTTTCGGTGATCTTCCTTGTCCTGCTTTGGATCATTCCTACGGTGGGTCTTCTGGTCTCGTCCTTCCGAGACCGCGACCAGATCAGTGCCTCGGGCTGGTGGCTCGCGCCGTTCTCGGCCGAACAGGCCTATCGCGCGCGAACCTCGACCGAGGCGACACCCGAGGGCGACATCTTCGTCGTCACCGGCAACGTCTTCGAAGAATCCGAGGCGACCGGCACTTTGTCGGCCTTCGGTGTCCGGTCGATCGCGCCCGGCGAATTCACGGTCGGGACCGTTGCCGATCTGGGCGATGGAGAGAGCCTGAGCATCGCCGAGAACGGCGACTACGAGTTCCGCACGCCCGAAGAACCGGGCAGGCGGGGCCAACGGATCTACTTCACAGCCGAGACGCCACCCGAATTCACGCTCGAGAACTACGAGACGGTCTTGGGCGCAGGCGGGATGGCGCAGGCCTTCATCAACACGCTGACGGTGACGATACCGGCGACGATTATCCCGATCCTGATCGCGGCCTTCGCGGCCTACGCGCTCGCCTGGATGCAATTCCCGATGCGGGGTCTGCTCATCGCGCTCGTCGTGGGTTTGCTGGTCGTGCCGCTCCAACTGGCGCTCGTGCCGCTGCTGAGGTTGCACACCGAATGGGGAATCGGGCGAAGTTTCCTCGGCGTCTGGATGGCGCATACCGGGTTCGGGCTGCCGCTCGCCATCTACCTGTTGCGAAATTACATGGTCGGGTTGCCTCGTGACATCATCGAGAGCGCAAAAGTCGACGGTGCGACCGATTTCCAGGTCTTCACCAAGATCGTGCTTCCCCTGTCCTTCCCGGCGCTCGCGAGTTTTGCGATCTTCCAATTCCTGTGGACCTGGAATGACTTGCTGGTCGCCAAGGTTTTCCTGCCCGACGGGGACCAGGCCATGGTGATGACGCGCAAGATCGCCGACGACCTGCTGGGCTCGCGCGGCGGGGATTGGGGCATCTTGGCATCCGCCGCCTTCGTGTCTATCGCGGTGCCACTTCTCGTCTTCTTCACGATGCAACGATACCTGGTGCGCGGTCTGCTGGCCGGCTCGGTGAAATAGCAGGAAATCCACGATGACGGCGACGGCCGAATTGCTGCCTTTCGCGCAGCACAACATCGACTGGTGGCGCGGCGGCGTCATCTACCAGATCTATCCCCGAAGCTATCAGGACACGACCGGCGACGGGATCGGAGATCTGAACGGCATCACCTCCAGGCTGCCCTACGTGGCCAGCCTGGGCGTGGACGCGATCTGGATCAGTCCCTTCTTCACATCGCCGATGAAGGATTACGGCTACGACGTCAGCGACTATTGCGACGTCGATCAGATGTTCGGCACGCTGGACGATTTCGACCGGCTCGTCGCGTCTGCACACAAGCTTGGCGTTCGGGTCATGATCGACCTCGTCCTCTCTCATACCTCGGACGAGCATCCCTGGTTCCAGGAGAGCCGGTGCTCCCGCAGCAATCCGATGGCGGATTGGTATGTCTGGGCAGACCCCAAGCCCGACGGCACGCCCCCGAACAACTGGCTGTCCATCTTCGGCGGCGCGGGCTGGGAATGGGACGCGCGCCGTCAGCAGTATTATCTGCATAACTTTCTGACCACGCAGCCCGACCTGAACCTCCATCACGAGCCCGTACAGGAGGCGCTGCTCGACGTGACGCGGTTCTGGCTCGACCGGGGGGTGGACGGGTTCCGCCTGGATACGATCAATTTCTACTTCGCGGACAAGGATCTGCGCGATAATCCCGCGCTCGCGCCCGAGCGCCGGAACGCCAAGATTGCACCGTCGGTGAATCCGTACAACTATCAGGATCACATTCACTCGAAGAACCAGCCCGAAAACCTGGTCTTCCTGAAGCGGTTCCGCGACCTTCTAGACGAATACGGGGCCTGCGCCGTCGGCGAGGTGGGCGACGCCCAGCGCGGAATGGAACTGCTCGGCGAATACACGCGGGACGGGCAGGGCGTGCAGATGTGCTATGCCTTCGACTTCCTGCAAGGCGACCGGCTGACGGCCGCAAGCATCGTCGAGACGTACCAACAATTGGAGCAGCACGCACCCGACGGTTGGGCGTGCTGGGCCCTTTCCAACCACGATGTCACGCGCCACGTCACTCGGTGGAACCTGGACGAACATGGCGCGAAATGCTTCGCCACGATGGTCCATGCGCTGCGCGGATCGGTCTGTCTCTACCAAGGCGAGGAGCTCGGGCTCAGCGAGGCACGGTTGGCCTACGAGGATCTGCGCGATCCCTACGGCATTCGTTTCTGGCCGGAATTCGTCGGCCGCGACGGTTGCCGCACCCCGATGGTCTGGGAGTCGGACAACATCAATGGCGGCTTCTCCGGCGGCAAGCCCTGGTTACCTGTCGCGCCGGAGCATCTGGGCAACTCGGTCCGGTCCCAGGAAAACCGGCCCGGTGCGATGCTGCACCATTACCGTGCCGTCATCGCGATGCGCCGCAACTGGAAAGTCCTGCAGGAGGGAGCGCAGGACGATCTGGAGGCGCATGGCGACGTGCTGACCTTCACCCGCCGGCTCGAGAGCGACCGGATCTTCTGTGCTTTCAATCTGGGCGGCGACTACGTGACCGTTCATCGCCCCGAAGGGCGGTGGGAACTGATACCCGGCATCGGGGCGGAGGACCCCGCGCGCGGAAGCGGAGGCATCAGTCTCGGCCCGTGGGGATACACGATGCTGCGGGCGATCTAAGAGGGAGGAACGACCATGGCGAACCTGAAGCTGAAGGATGTTGCAAAGGTCTATGGTGGCCAGGTCGAGGTGCTCAAGGACATCGACCTGGACATCGAGACCGGAGAGCTGATCGTCTTCGTCGGTCCTTCGGGCTGCGGGAAGTCGACGCTTCTGCGGATGATCGCCGGTCTGGAGCAGATCTCGGGCGGCACGCTCGAAATCGACGGGATGGTCGTCAACGACGTCCCGCCCTCCGAGCGCGGCATCGCCATGGTGTTCCAGAGCTACGCGCTCTATCCCCACATGACGGTCTACGACAACATGGCCTTCGCCCTCCAGATCGCGAAGAAGTCGAAGGAAGAGATCGACCGCGCAGTCCGCGCCGCCGCCGACAAGCTGCAACTGACGGAATATCTCGATCGGTTGCCCAAGGCCCTGTCCGGCGGTCAGCGTCAGCGGGTCGCCATCGGCCGCTCGATCGTGCGTGACCCGAAGGTCTACCTCTTCGACGAGCCGCTCTCGAACCTCGATGCCGCCCTGCGTGTCGCCACCCGAATCGAGATCGCGCAACTCAAGGAGCAGATGCCGGATTCGACCATGATCTACGTGACCCACGACCAGGTCGAAGCGATGACGCTCGCCAGCCGGATCGTGGTTCTCGATGCGCTCAAGGACAACGGCTACAAGTATTCCATCGCACAGGTCGGCACGCCACTGGAGCTTTACGAGACCCCCAACAGCGAGTTCGTCGCCCGCTTCATCGGCTCCCCGGCGATGAACCTCCTCGAAGGAGAGATCGTCGCCACCGGAGAGACGACGACGCTCCGCACCCGGCTGGGCGCCGGCACGATCACATCGAACGTACCTTCCCGGCCCGAGGATCAGGGTGCGCAGGTCAAGGTCGGCATCCGTCCCGAGGACGCGGTCGCGACGGACAGCGAGGATTTCGCCTTCTCCGGCAAGGTCGAGGTCGAGGAGCGTCTCGGCGAGGTGACGCTGCTCTATTTCGAGCGCGGGGCAGGGCAGAACGATCCGGTCATCGCGAAACTGCCCGGCATCCATCCGGGGATGCGCGGCAACACGGTCAAGCTGACCGCCGATCCGGCAAAGGTCCACATCTTCCAGGACGGAACGTCGCTGCTTTATCGCTAGAGCGCCACGCTTTCGCCCCGTTCCGGGGGCCATAGTAAGGCAGGTTACCATCTGCCGGAGCGTGGCATGTTCAGAAGTGGAGGCGTGTATCGCTTCATCGTCCGGAGTCTGGGATGGGGCCAGATCTTCGCCGCGATCATCATCCTGTGCGTCTCCACGCTGAACGGTGTCCTTCTTCCATTCGGCGCGATGACCGTGGTGCTCCTGCTGGTGCCCGCGCTCTTTCTCGCGGTCCCGGCCCTGTCGCCGCCCGTCCTCTCTCGGCCGGCCGGCATTTTCGGCGTCGTCGGCGCGATCCTTCTTCTGGGGCTGCTCGTCATCGGCCCGTCCGCAGGCGCGTGGCTCATGCGAGACAGGCTGGACGATGTCGTCATGGCGGTCGTGATCTCCCCCGCTCTGCTGGCGCTCTACACGTGTTCGCTCCTCCTGCCGGTCTCCGGCTTCTTCGCGATCGTCCGCCCCCAGACGGATCCGGAGGAGGAAGAGGACCCGGACCTGCCGCCAGAGCTCCGCATGATCGCCGATCCGGTCCGGCCCACGCTCGTGGCCGAAGCATTGGTGCTACGGCTTTCCGCGGCGGTCCTGATCGGACTGGTGGGCACGGTCACCTTCTGGCGGCTGACCGGCTGGCCCGCCGCGGCGTTCTTTCTGCCCGAGGTCCCGATGCTCGGCCTCCTGCTGGCGCTCGCGGCGCTGACCGTTCTGGCAGCGCCCCTCCCCATTCGCCGGACATCGCCGATCTTCCACCCGACCGTGATCATGTTGCCGATCAAGGTCGCGATCTTCGGCGCACTGGGCTTGGCGCTTTACCACCTGATGCCGGTCGTCGGCCTGCGCTGGCCGAACGTCATCGCCTCCCTGCTGGCGGAGAGCGGCTTTGCGATCGGCCTCGTCGTGACGGTGACGCTAGTAACTCTGGCGGGCCTGAACTTCTACGCCGACGTCCAGGACGATGCGAAGGCGGCCATCCCCACCGAACTCAGAAATCCCGATCAGGAAACGAAGATCCTGATCGACCAGCACGAGGAACTTCCCGCCGTTCCGACGGGGTCCAAACCGCGCCAGCGTGGCGACGCGCTGCCGGATATCGGTTTTGCGATGAAGATGTATATCGTCGCCGACTGGACGATCATGAAGATCTTCGGTCTTTGCCTGCTGGGCATGGCCTGGATGATCCACATCCAGCCTGTCGACTACATGGAGCCGCTCGCCCCGATCCTTTACGGCATCGCGCCCCAGACAATGAAGTACGTCTATGCTGGCTGGGGCATGGCGCTGATCCTGGCCTTCCTGCTGCCGCGCAGCCTCGTCCGGCCGCGTTCGGTCGTGGGTGGGGGGCTCAAGGCGGCTGTCCTGCTGGGCCTCGCGCTGTTGATCCTTCCGGCTTTCACGACGCTGATCGACCTGCATGTGCATCGCGATTATAGGGGCGTCCTGCACGCCACCCTGCCGAAACTCTTCAAGTCCGTCGCGGGAATCGCGGTCCTCTCGACGGTCGTGATCGCGTTCTTCCGGCAGCTCTCGGGCATCCCCGAACTGGACCACCAGGGGCGCAAGGTTCTTCGGTACTCGGACGACGATCTGCGCTCTATCCGCTCGGCGAGGATGGAACACTGATATATCGGAAACAATCCGGCCCAGCCGGTGCCCGATTTCGCCTGCATATTCAGGAAGATTGTCTGTCTTGGAGATTAGAATGCGCCGTATCATCGCATTTCTGCACATCGTTCTGATCCGCCTCGCGGGACTCCTGTGCCTGTTCACGCTCTGGCAAATGTCGCAGACCGTCGCCGATTGGAGCGATTGGCGCGCCATCCCGAGGGAAACGGCCCTGGCGGCGGTGCCGCTGATCCTCGCCGCGATCCTGGCGCTTCAGCCACGCGTCCCCCGGATCCTGGGCCGTCCGAGCCGTGTGCGGGATATCGTCCCGTCGATCTTCCTGGCCGCCGTCGTCCCATGGGCGGCGCTCCAGGTGAACTTCGCCGCGCTTCCGCAGGCGCAGCTCCTGATGCAGCAGCTCGTGCCGGGCTTCGTGACATTCTCGGTCGAGCAGGCCCTGATCCTCGCCACGCCGATCCTGCTGACGGCGCTTGCGCTCATCGCCGTGCCCGAGCCGCAGTCCGGGCCGCGCATGATCTCCAAGCGGCTGCTCGCCGGTCCGGTCTACAAGCTCTACGTCCTCGCCGATTGGCTTGCCCTGCGCGCCGCCGGCCTGATGTCCTGCCTGATCGCCTACTGCCTCTATGTTCTGATCCAGCAGGGCGAGGGCGGATTGGTTCAGGCGCTCAGCTTCGGACAACCGCCCGAGGTCGCGCTCTATGCTTACGGCGCGGTCGGCGTCCTGGTCCTGATGCCGCTCTTCCTGCCGGTCTTCATCCGCCAGCCGCGCACACCGGTTCAGGGCGTCACCAAAGCGGTCGTCGTCGTCCTCTTCGGCATCGCGATCGTCAACGCCGCCGCGGTGCTCTGGCCGGTGGCCGCACTGTCGGTGCTGACATCGCTCTTCGCGCTACCGCCGGAAGTCCTGAGCCTGACGGTCGAGCAGGTCACCTGGGGCATCCAGGTCGCGACCGGCGCGACGGCTCTTCTCGCGGTGCTCTTCCCGCTGGCGCGTCATGCTGCGGGTCTGCGCTACGATCTGGAGGGCCGGCCGATCCTGACCCTCTCGGCATCCGAGTTGCGCCAGCTGCGCAACGCACGGATGGCCTGATACAAGCGAAACGGGTCCGGCCGGTCTTTTCCGGGCGGACCCGATCGGCTACCCCCTGCGTTGTCCCCGCGACCTGACCGCAGGAGCCCTACATGCCGCGACATTCCGAAAGCCGGGAACTGCCGTATACCGCGCAACAGATGTACGATCTGGTCGCCGACGTTGAGCAGTATCCGAAGTTCCTCCCCTGGACCGCCGCCGCCCGTATCCGCACACGCGAGGACAAGGGCGACCACGAGGTCATGGAGGCGGATCTGGTGATCTCGTTCAAGGTCTTCCGGGAGCGTTTCGGCAGCCGTGTCGTGCTGTGGCCCGAACAGAAACGCATCGAGACCGAGTATATCGACGGACCGTTCCGCCATCTCCAATCCGAATGGACGTTCGAGGATCGGCCGGAAGGCGGCTGCAAGGTGCATTTCTGGGTCGAGTTCGAGTTCCGGAACGCGATCTTGCAACGCGTCATCGGCACCGTTTTCAACCAGGCCATGCAGCGTGTCGTCGCCGCGTTCGAGAGGCGGGCAAAGGATCTCTACGGCGCGCGAGCGGCGTGATCCTGAACGCGCTTCTGTCAGCTCCGGATGACGATCCGGCAGGGCTGGCGATGCTGCGCCTCTCGATGCTGGACTGGGCGGCCTGCGCGCTCGCCGGTCGACGGGAGCCATCGGCCATCGCAGCCCGCTCTCTTGCATCCGAGGCTGCGCTCTGGGCGACGGCGGGCCATGCGCTCGATTACGACGACACGCATTTCGACCATATCGGCCATGTCACGACCGTGGTCCTGCCCGCGGCGCTCTCGGTCGCGCGGGATTGGCCAACGCTGGAACGCGCCACGCTCGCAGGGGCCGAGGCGGCGATCCGGATGGGTGTCTGGCTCGGGCGGGGTCATTACGCGGCGGGCTTTCACCAGACGGCGACCGCTGGCGCGTTCGGCGCGACCTTGGCCGCAGCCCGCGCAATGGAATTGGACACGTCTGCGACAGCGAACGCGCTCGCCCTCTGTGCCAGTCGGGCCGCCGGGCTGAAGGCGCAATTCGGCACAGATGGAAAGCCCCTGAATGCAGGTTTTGCCGCTCAGGCCGGGATAGACTGCGCCCATCTGGGCGCTGCCGGCGCGACGGCTCCGGCCGAAGCCATCGAATCCTACGGGGCGACCCATGCGGGGCAGGGGGCCACCCCGCCCTCCGGCCCGCGCTTCCATGCGGTCCGTCACAAGCTGCACGCCTGCTGCCACGGCCTCCATGCCGCGCTCGAAGCGTACAGATCCCTCTCACCGGACGACCTGTCCTCTATCGTCGTGACGACACATCCGCGCTGGCTGTCCGTCTGCAATCAGCCCGCGCCCACGACCGGGCTGGGCGCGAAGTTCAGCTATCGGCATGCGCTGGCCCTGGCCGCCAGCGGCCACGACACCTCCGATCCGGAGAGCTTCTCCGATGCGCTGACCCGGGATGCCGGGGTCGTGGCAATGCGCGACCGGGTCTGCGTCGAGACGGACGATAGCCTCGCCGACACGGCCGCGCGCGTGAATGTCGACGGCACGGTGGCGGCCCACGATCTGGCTGACCCCATGCCCTTGGACGAGTTGTCCGGCCGGATCCGGTCCAAGGTTGGAAAGCTGGTCGGAGAGGAGACGGCGGGCCGCATCGGGGGCGCCGTCGAGTGCGGCGACCTGCAGGCCTATTGTGCCGAAGTCACGGCACGGCTCAATAGCGAAAGCGCGTGATCGCGCGCCGCCGCCCGGACAAGCGCACGCCCCAGAGCCCCGAACTCGACGGTTTCCTTCGTACACCCGTCGCGTGTGGCCAGACCGAAGCAGACCCGGCCCTCGGGCTTGTGGTCCGATCCGCCCGGCCCGGCGATCCCGGTGATCGCCACCGCGATGTCCGCTCCGGATCGCCCGCGCGCACCTCGCGCCATTTCTTCCGCGACCTCCTCGGAAACCGCCCCAACGCGCTCCAGCGTTTCCGGCCGCACGCCGAGAAGATCGACCTTGGCCGCGTTGGAATAGGTCACGACGCCCCAGAGGAACATCGCGGACGCGCCCGCGGGGTCTGACAGCGCTGCCGCGACCATGCCGCCGGTGCAGCTTTCGGCGGTGGCGATGGTCAGGCCCTTGCGGGTCGCATCCTCAAGCAGCGTCATAGCGTGTGGGCCATACCGGCCAGGATCAGAACGCCCACGGCGGCCAGCAAGCCGGCCACCAAATCGTCCAGCATCACCCCAACTGCGTCTGCACGACGGTCCGCCCAGCCGACCGGCCCGGGCTTCAACACGTCGAACAGGCGAAAAAGGACAAAGGCCGCGATCCAGCCCGGCCACAGCGCCCCGACCGGAACGCCCGCCGCCGCCGCGCCCCACGCGACCGGCAAGAGCGCGATCCACTGTCCCGCGACCTCGTCGATCACGATCTCGGACGGATCATGATCGACTGCCCCTTTCGTGGCGGCGGCGACCGCCCAGAGCCCGAGGGGCACGAGCGCGAGGCAGGCCAGCGAGAACACAATCGCTCCACCCTGCATGACAAGCCATGCGAGCGGCAGCGCCGCCAGCGAGCCCCAAGTGCCCGGTGCGGGACGCAACAGACCTACCCCTCCCAATGTGGCGATGGCTCGCGCGCTCATGCGATCAGCGTCGCGGTGGCCAGCGCCGCGATCCCTTCGGCTCGTCCGGCGAAACCCAGCCGCTCCGTCGTCGTGGCCTTCACGCTGATCCGGTCGACAGCAACCCCAGAGATTTCCGCCACCCGCTCCCGCATCGCGTCGGCATGGGGTCCGATCTTCGGCTCTTCGCAGATCAGGGTGCAGTCGAACGCATTGACACGGTAGCCCCGCTCTGCGGCCAGACCGACCGCATGGCGCAGGAAGACGGCGCTGTCGGTATCCTTCCACTCGGCCTCCGATGGGGGGAAGTGGCGCCCGATATCGCCCTCGGCCAATGCGCCGTAGATCGCGTCGCACAGGACGTGCAATCCGACATCCGCATCCGAATGACCCTGCAGGCCACGCCCGAAGGGAATCCTCACCCCGCAAAGGGTTACGTGATCGCCCGGTCCGAACCGATGGACGTCGAAGCCGTTGCCCACACGCACATCCATTCGAGTCCTCCTGCCGCGGTTCCGCCACGGTCCTAGACCGCGACCGCGCAGAGGACAACGGCCGCACGGCGACCTCGGATCGGGCAGCCGGCACTGCAAATGCCTGTTTTTTGTGCATACACTGGACCGCGAACTCGATAGGACGCGGCGAGCCTCCCCGACGATGCGCGGCCGCCCTATGCCCTAGTCACCCGCCCAGGAATTCAGCAGATGCCCGAACTCGCGCCACTCGACCCCCGCCTCAAGGCGCTCGGCCTGACCTCGCCGGTCGCGCTGGCGCCGATGGCCGGCATCACGGATCGGCCGTTCCGCGATCTGGTGACCTCGTTTGGCGCGGGCCTCGTCGTGTCCGAAATGGTGGCCAGCCGGGAGATGGTTCAGGCCAAGCGTTCCGTCCGCGACCGCGCAGAGATCGGTGCGCGGGTCGAAGGCACCTCGGTCCAGATCGCCGGGCGCGAAGCCTACTGGATGGCCGAATCCGCCCGGTTGCTCGAAGATCGCGGCGCGCGGATGATCGACATCAACATGGGGTGCCCGGCCAAGAAGGTGACGGGCGGCCTGTCCGGCTCCGCCCTTCTGCGCGACCACGATCATGCGCTCTCCCTGATCGAGGCGGTGGTCGCTGCCGTCTCCGTGCCCGTCACGCTGAAGACGCGGCTCGGATGGGACGACGACAGCCGGAACACGGCCGCGCTGGCCCGCCGGGCCGAGGCCGCCGGGATCCGCATGCTGTCGATCCACGGGCGCACGAGATGCCAGTTCTACAAGGGCCGGGCGGATTGGAGCGCCATCGCCGGAATCGTCGATGCGGTGACGATCCCCGTGCTCGCCAACGGCGATATCGTCGATCTGTCTTCGGCCCGGGAGGCTTTGTCCGCTTCGGGGGCAGCAGGGGTCATGGTCGGGCGCGGGGCCTGCGGCGCGCCCTCGGCCTGCGGCGCGATCGCGGACGGCCGGGATCCGGTGCGGCCGTGGAACCTCTGCGATATCGCCCTCGAACACTACGAGGCCATCCTGTCGTTCTACGGCAGGGATCTGGGGGCTCGCGTCGCGCGCAAGCATCTGGGCTGGTACATGGACGCGGCAGGCACGCCGGCGGCGAGCCGGCGGCAGGTCCTCACCGCGCCGCCTGAGGCCGTCCCCGGATTGCTCTCGCAAGCATTATCGCCGGAAGCGCGCGCCGCATGATCGAGGTCGATACGCTCTGGAATGCATTGCCGCTCCCGGCCCTCGTGGTGGATGCCGAGGACCGCATCGCGCAGGCCAACGGCCCGATGGAGCTTTTCGCCAACCGGTCCGCAAAGGCGCTGCTGGGGGCCGACGTGGTCAAGCTGCTTCGGCCAGAAGGCGGACTCGACGCGCCGCTGGCCCGCGCACGCCGCGCCGGAACGCCGCTGACGCTGCATGATACCATGCTCTACGCCAATGGCGGCCCGGCCAAGCGTGCCGACCTCTACTTCACGCCGGTCGGGGAGGAGGCCGTCCTGATCCTCGTCGCGCCGCAAACGATCGTCGATCGGCTGGAACGGCAGCGCTCGACCCGCAGCGCGGCCCGGTCCGCGATCGGCATGGCCGAGATGCTGGCCCACGAGATCAAGAACCCCCTCGCCGGGATCACCGGAGCCGCACAGCTTCTGAGCATGAACCTCGAGGCCGAGGATCGCGAGCTGACCGATCTGATCGTCACCGAATCCCGCCGGATCGTGAAGCTGCTGGAGCAGGTGGAGCAATTCGGCAATGTCTCGCCCCCGCAGCGCAGGGCTGTCAACCTGCACGACGTTCTCGACCGCGCGCGGCGGTCGGCGATGGTCGGCTTCGCGGCGCACATGACCATCAAAGAGCAGTATGATCCGTCGCTCCCCCATGCCTGGGCGGATTCGGATCAACTTCTGCAGGTCGTCCTGAACCTGCTCCGCAATGCGGCGCAGGCGGGCAAGCAGGGCGGCACGATCACCCTGCGGACATTCTACGAAGGCGGCATGCGGACCCGAAAGGATGACGGGTCCGGCCGACCCGTGCCGCTCCAGATCGAAATCGTCGATGACGGGCCGGGCATACCGCCCGATATCACCCGCACCCTCTGGCAGCCCTTCGTTTCAGGGCGGGAGAATGGAACCGGCCTCGGTCTCGCGTTGGTGGCCAAGATCGTGGCCGATCACGACGGCTGGATCGGCGTCGACAGCGAGCCGGGCCGTACCGCGTTCCGTGTTTCGCTGCCCATGGCTCTGGTTAAGGCAAAACAATGACTTGCATTTCGAACTTCAAGTGGAGGCCCCATGGACGGCACAATTCTCGTCGCCGATGACGATCGCACCATTCGGACGGTCCTCACGCAGGCGCTGACGCGCGCCGGCTGCAAGGTCCATGCGACGGCCAGCCTCGTGACGCTCATGCGGTGGGTCGAAGAGGGCAAGGGCGACTTGGTCATCTCGGATGTGGTCATGCCCGATGGCAACGGGCTCGAGACGCTGCCCAAGATCACGGAGCGGCGGCCCAACATGCCCGTCATCGTGATCTCCGCGCAGAACACGATCATGACCGCGATCCAGGCCGCCGAGCGCGAAGCCTACGATTATCTGCCGAAACCCTTCGATCTGCCGGACCTGATGAAACGCGCGGCGCGCGCGCTCAGCGAACGCAGGCGCGCGCCGTCCGCCCCGTCCGAGCCGGACGCCGCGCCGCAGGAAGGCGACGACCTCCCGCTCGTCGGCCGGACGCCCCGGATGCAGACACTCTATCGGCTCGTGGCGCGGGTCATGAATACCGACCTTCCGGTCCTGATTCAGGGCGAGAGCGGGACGGGCAAGTCGCTGATCGCCCGCGCGATCCACGATTTCGGCGACCGCCGGTCGCTGCCCTTCGTGGTCGCGACCGGGGCCGACCTGACCGGGTTCGACGGCCCGTCGGACCTCGTCAAACGCGCCCAGGGCGGCACCATCCTCTTCGATGAGGTTGGGGATCTGGACGCCGACGCTCAGGCCCGCGTGGTCCGCTTGCTCGATCAAGTAGAGGGCGACGGCCCCCGCGTCCTCGCCACGTCCCAGCGCGATCTCGGCCGGTCCGTCGGCGACGAGGGCGGGATGCGCTCGGATCTGTTCTACCGTCTCGCCGGGGCCACGCTCGACGTGCCCTCCCTGCGCGAGCGTGTGGACGACATCCCGCTCTTGGCCTCGCATTTCCTGACCCGCGCCGAACGCGAGGGCGGGCCGCTGCGCCGCTTCGGCGATCCGGCCATGGCGCGCATTCGCAGCTATCCCTGGCCAGGCAATGTCCGTCAGCTCGAAAATGCGGTCCGGCGCCTCGTGGCCACCTCTCCGGCTGAAGAGATCACCGTCGCCGAGGTGGATTCGATCCTCGGGCCGTCCGACGTGGTGGGTCCGCGCCAGGATCTCCCGGGCGAAGGCCTGTCCGAGGCCGTGGCCCGCCATCTGCGCCGTTATTTCGACCTGCAAGAGGGGCAGCTCCCGCCCCCGGGCCTCTATCAGCGCGTCCTCCGCGAGATCGAGCGCCCGCTCATCGAGATCGCGTTGGACGCAACGGGGGGCAATCAGGCCCGCTGTGCCGATCTGATGGGCATCAACAGGAATACTCTGCGAAAGAAGATCACCGACCTCGAAATCTCCGTGACAAGGCGCCGCAAATTGATGTAGACGGGCAACAGGCGTGGCGGATCGGGCACAACCCCGGCGAGACCTCAGCCTGGCGAGAGACATTCGAGAGGCGGGATTGCAGCTCCCGGACACATCAGACGCGTTCCCGTCGCGCCTCCTCTGGGGCAGTCGGCGTTGGCTGAGCATGGCCCTGACCCTGGCGCTGGTCGCGCTTGGGCCCGTGCTCGTGACGGCGACCTTCGCCGTCCTCGGCACCCGTGGCGTCGGCGCCGATCTCGATCTTCTGCGCACGATCCTTCTGGCGGACGCCGTCTACATCCTGACGGTCGCCTCGCTCATCGCGCGGCGCGTGGTGAATATGGTGGCGGCCCGTCGCGCGCAATCCGCGGGCTCGCGTCTTCACCTTCGGCTCACGGGCATCTTCGTGGGCATCGCGCTGATCCCCACGGTCCTGACGGCGGTCTTCGCCACGGTCACGCTGAACATGGGCCTCGAAGGCTGGTTCTCCGACCGGGTGCGCAACGCGCTCGGCAACTCCGTCGCCGCCGCCGAAGCCTATACGCAGGAGCTCCGCGATGACCTGTCCGAAGACAGCCGCGCGCTGGCTGGCTACCTGAACGCCGCGAAACGCGCCGCGATCTTCATGACCGACGGGGACCTTCGGCAGATCCTCTCGCAGGGGCAGGACCTCGTGCAGCGCGGCTTGGCCGAGGCCTTCGTGATCGACGGCTCCGGAGAGATCCGCGCCCGCGGCGACCGGTCCTACCTCTTCGATTTCGAGCCGGTGGAGAGCGAGGATCTCGCGCGGGCCGACACCGGAGAGGTCGTCCTGATCGAGGACCAGACCGCCAACGAATTTCGCGCGCTGATGCGCCTCACGGCTTTTCCGGACCGATATCTCTACGTGACGCGCGAGGTGGATGGCGGCATCCTCGCGCAGCTCGACGAGACGACCTCGACCGTGCAGCTCTATCAGCAGCTCGAAGAGGAACGGGGCCGCCGACTGTTCGAGTTCGGCCTGCTCTATCTGGGCTTCGGTCTGATCCTGATCCTCGGCGCGACGTGGTTCGGCCTGCAGGTCTCGGAACGCCTGTCCCGGCCGGTCGGACGCCTCGCGGGTGCGGCGCAACGCGTGGGGCAGGGGGATCTCGACATTCGCGTCCGCGAGGAAGCGGGCGACGACGAGATCGCCATGCTGGGCCGCATCTTCAACCAGATGACCCGCCAGCTGAAAGGCCAGCGCGACGCCCTCGTCGAAACCAACCAGCAGACCGAGCGGCGCCGGCGTCTCTTTGACTCGGTGCTATCTTCGGTTACGGCTGGCGTGATCGGGCTCGACGCCGAAGGCCGGGTCGATTTCATGAACCGCTCGGCGCTCAAGCTGCTGGATCTGGGCATGGCCCCCTATGGCCGGCCGCTGGCGGACGTGGTGCCCGAGTATTCCGACCTCTTCGAGCGGCTTCGTGAAAGCAATCAACCAACGGTTCAGGAAGAGACGCGGCTCGTGCGGGGCGGGCGGCTGGAAACGCTTCTCGTTCGCATCGCGACGCGCCAGACGGTCGAGGGCCAGACCGAAGGCTACGTGGTCGCCTTCGACGACGTGTCGGATCTGGTCAGCGCGCAGCGCATGGCCGCATGGGGCGACGTGGCCCGCCGCATCGCGCACGAGATCAAGAACCCGCTGACACCGATCCAGCTTTCGGCCGAACGGGTCAAACGCCGCTTCGGCCGCGAATTGCCCGAGGAAAGCGCCGAGAAGCTCGGCGAATTGACCGATACCATCGTCCGCAAGACCGAGGATCTGCGCCGCATCGTCGACGAATTCTCGAAATTCGCCCGCATGCCGCAGCCGGAGCGGCGGCAGGGCGATCTGGCCGCGCTGCTGCGTGAGGCGGTGACGTTGCAATCCGCCGCGTTGGAGCCGATCGGCCTGACCGCCGACATCCCCGCCGAGCCGGTCGTCGCCGAGTTCGATCCGACGATGATCGGGCAGGCCTTCACGAACCTCATCAAGAATGCGGGCGAGGCAGTCGAGGCGCGCGACGGCGGCCCCCGGACGATCCATGTCTCGCTCAAGGTCGAGGACGACACCGCCACGATCCGCATCGCGGATACCGGCATCGGCCTGCCGCAAGATCGCAGCCGGCTCTTCGAGCCATACGTGACCACCCGCGACAAGGGCACCGGCCTCGGCCTGCCCATCGTCAAGAAGATCGCCGAAGAACACGGCGGCACCCTGGTGCTGGAAGATTCCGCACCGGACGAAACAGGACATCGGGGGGCGCAAGCGGTGCTTTGCCTCCCCGTACAGATGAAGGGAGCAGAGGTATGAGCGACATTCTGATCACCGACGACGAGGCGGATATTCGAAGCCTGATCTCGGACATCCTCGAAGACGAGGGATACCGGACCCGTACGGCGGGCACGGCCGAAGGCTGCATGAAGTCCATCAACGAGGAGGTCCCGGCGGCCATGATCCTCGATATCTGGCTCAAGGACAGCGACATGGACGGGATCGACATCCTGAAGCATGTGCGCCGCGACCATCCCGATGTTCCGGTGATCATCATTTCCGGGCACGGCAACATCGAGATCGCCGTCGCCGCGATCAAGCAGGGCGCCTACGATTACATCGAAAAGCCGTTCAACATCGACCAGCTGATGGTCGTGGTCGGCCGCGCGATGGAGACGGCCAAGCTGCGCCGCGAGAATGCCGATCTGCGCCGCAAGGATGCCGCGTCCGCCGAGATGATCGGCCAGTCGCCCGCCTATCGGGGGATGACCTCCCAGCTCAAGAAGGTGACCAATTCCAACGGCCGGGTCATGCTGACCGGGCCGGCGGGCGCCGGCAAGGAGGTGGCCGCCCGCTGGATCCATTCGAACTCGAACCGCGCGGGGGCCCCGTTCGTCACCGTTTCGTCCGCCTCGATCGAGCCGGAACGGATGGAAACGGTTCTCTTTGGCCGCGAGGATCCCGAACGCGGTGTCGAGCCCGGCCTGCTGGAGCAGGCGCATGAGGGGGTGCTCTATCTCGACGAGGTGGCGGACATGCCGCTGGCGACCCAGGGCAAGATCCTGCGCGTGCTGGTGGAACAGGCGTTCCAGCGCGTCGGCGGGACCGAGAAAGTCCGCGTCGACCTTCGCGTGATCTCTTCGACGAACCGGGATCTGCAACAGGAGATCCGCGCTGGCCGCTTCCGCGAGGAGTTGTTCCATCGCCTGAACGTCGTCCCGATCGAGGTGCCCGCGCTGGAAGAACGGCGCGAGGATATCCCCGTCCTGGCGGATTACTTCATCCAGTCGCTCAACAAGGCACAGGGCCTGCCGTTGCGGGAACTCTCGGAAGAGACGAAGGCGCTGCTCCAGACGATGCAATGGCCCGGCAATGTCCGTCAGCTTCGCAACGTGATCGAACGTGTTCTGATCCTTGGAGAGGGAACGGGTCCGATCGAGCCATCGGAACTGCCAAGCGCCTCCGAGGGCGGCGGCGATCAGGGCGAGATGACGCTGTCCGGGTCGCTGGCCGGGCTGCCTCTGCGAGAGGCGCGGGAGCTGTTCGAACGCCAGTACCTCATGACCCAGATCAACCGTTTCGGTGGCAATATCAGCCGGACGGCCGCCTTCGTGGGCATGGAACGCAGCGCGTTGCACCGCAAGCTCAAGTCGCTGGGCGTCGTCACCGCCTCCCGCGGGGGCGCGCGGGTGGCCAAGGTGGACAGCTAGGGCGACATCGGCGGCGCCTCAAAGAGGCGCCGCAATCACTCCGTTCGCAACACAGGTGCCGCGCAGGTCGAAAGGCTGGCTTTCGAGCGCCTGAGCGGCGCCCCGGCAGGTCGGCAGCTCCACGAGCCGATATCCCTTGCGCCCCATGCAGGTCCCTTCGACCCGGCCGCGTGCTTCCGCATTGGTGTCGTAGTCGAACACGTCCCCCTGCGAGGCACCGATGCAGACATTGTCGATGCAGCGCCCGACGCCGATCGTGATCCGCGGTGCGGTCGTGATCCGGGGCCGTTCGGGCGCGGCATTTCGCGCCTCGATCCGGCAGGCGGCCAGATCCTGCGTGACCTGCGCGGTCGGCGTGCCCGGCTTTAGGTAAACCGGGACGAGGGTTGTGCCGCAGGCGACAAGGAACAGGAGGAGGGGCAGTACGATCCGCATGCCCTCACGGTAGCAGCCGCGATCCCCCTGACAAGTCACGCGACCCCACGACCCGTTCGGCACGGCGTTGACCACCCCGCCGCCCGCGCCTAACCGTTCACCTTCAGGGAAACGGCGCGAAGGCCGCTCGTATGAAGGTCATCATCGCAGGCGCGGGACAGGTCGGCTGGCAGATCGCGCGCCACCTTTCGGGCGAACGCAACGACGTCACCGTGGTCGACAGCAACCGGGACCTCGTGAACCGGGCCACCGACAGCCTGGACGTGCAGGGCATCACCGGCTTCGCCTCCTACCCGGACGTGCTGGAGCGCGCGGGCGCCGAGGATGCGGACATGCTGATCGCGGCCACGTCTTCCGACGAGGTCAACATGGTCACCTGTCAGGTGGCCCATTCCGTCTTCACCGTCCCGCGCAAGATCGCCCGCCTGCGGGCACAATCCTATCTCTCGGCGCTGCGGGCCGACCTCTACCGCCGCGACCACATGCCCATCGACGTCGTCATCTCGCCCGAACGCGAGGTGGCCGAGGCCGCGCTCCGCCGCTTGCGGGCCCCCGAATCCTTCGACACCGAGGAATTCATGGAGGGCCGAGCGCGCCTCATCGGACTGGCTCTCGACGCGGATTGCCCGGTCCTGGACACGCCGCTGCGCCAGCTTTCCGAGCTTTTCAGCACTCTGCGCGCGGTCGTGGTCGGCGTCCGCCGGCCCAGGGGGCGCCTCTTCGCGCCGGAACCCGGCGATCAGCTCTACGCCGGGGACATGATCTACGTGATGTGCCACGAGGACGATCTCGTCCGCACCCAGGAGATCTTCGGCAAGAAGGTCCGCAGGCAGGAACGGGTGGTCCTCATCGGCGGTGGCAATGTGGGGCTCGCCGTGGCCCGCGCGCTCGAAGCGGCGCCAGAGCGCATTCGCGCCAAGATCGTCGAGAAGAACCGCACCTGCGCCGAACGCGCCGCCGAGGCGCTGGAGCGGACCATCGTCCTGCAGGGCGACGGCCTGGACATGGAGCTTCTGCGCGAGGCGAATATCGACCGCGCAGATGCCGTGCTTTGCGTCACCGACGACGACAAGACCAACATGCTCGCCGCCGTTCGGGCGAAGACATCCGGCTGCACCAAGTCGATCGCGCTCATCAACGATCCGACGCTCGTGCCGCTCATGGGGCCGCTGAACATCGACGCCTTCATCAATCCGCGCCAGACGACCGTCTCCTCGATTTTGCGTCACGTGCGCCATGGCCGGGTGCGCAACGTGTATTCCGTCGGCGACGCCGAGGCCGAGATCATCGAGGCCGTCGTCCTCTCGACCTCGCCTCTGGCAGGCAAACGACTGGCGGATGTCGGCTTCCCCGAGGGCGCGCTCGTCGGCGCGATCCGCAAGAAGGGCGGCGACGTGATCCGGCCCACAGGCAGCACGGTGATCTCGGAAGGCGACAGCGTCGCGATCTTCGCCCTGTCCGAA
Organism: Jannaschia aquimarina; assembly: GCF_000877395.1. Lineage (GTDB taxonomy): Bacteria > Pseudomonadota > Alphaproteobacteria > Rhodobacterales > Rhodobacteraceae > Jannaschia > Jannaschia aquimarina. The sequence continues at coordinate 29,973 of NZ_JYFE01000002.1, forward strand.
GAGGTGCCCGAGGTCGAGCGGCTGTTGCAGGTTCAGGTGGACTTCTTCTGAGATGGGCGGGGCGCTCGGACGCCTGCCGCTCCTGGTCGTGCTGGCCGGCGTGCTGGCGCTCTCGATGCAGGTGCCCGCGCTGCACGCGCTGACGCGCGACGCCCATGCCGAGGCGCGCGCATTCTTCTATTGGAGCGCAATCTTCCTCGCCCTCGTCACCGGGGTCGCCGTCGTCGCGCGGCGGCCGCTTTCGGCAAATCTCGCCCGCAGCCATCTGGTCGCGCTGGTGGGCGCCTTCGCGGGTCTGCCGTTGATGGCAATGATGCCCGTGACCGAGATCGTCCGCGATACCAGCGCGATCAACCTCTATACGGAGATGGTCGCCGCGGCGACCACGACCGGCGGCAGCCTCTACGATCCCGACCGTCTGTCTCAAAGCGTGCACCTCTGGCGCGCGATGGTCGCGTGGCAGGGGGGGCTGATGGTCTGGATCGCCGCCGTCGCCGTTCTGGCGCCCTTGCGGTTGGGCGGCTTCGAGGTCACCTGGTCCGACCGCGCCGGCCAATCCGCGCGGCTTTCGATCGCCGATCAGCGCCGGGCACCGGGCGAACGGCTGTGGCGCTATGCCCGAACGCTGACACCGGTCTATGTGGGGCTGACACTCGCGCTCTGGATGCTCTTGGCCTTCGGCGGCAGCGGCCAGACAGAGGCCGCGATCCGCGCCATGTCCACCATGTCCACATCGGGGATCGTGGGGCAGGGCGATGCGCCGGGGTTCTGGGGCGAGATCGCCATCTTCGCCTTCCTTCTCTTCGCGGTCTCGCGCCTGACTTTCGCCGGCGACCTCCACCGGGAGCAGGTCGCTCGGCTGGCCCGCGACCGGGAATTGCGGATGGCGTTCATGCTGGTCAGCGCGGTGACGCTGGTCCTCTTCGGCCGCCACTGGATCGGCATCTACGACCTGACCGCGGAGCAGCCCTTCACCGCCGGGCTGGAGGCGCTCTGGGGCGCGGCATTCACGACGCTCTCGTTCCTGACGACCACGGGGTTCGAAAGCCAGAGTTGGTCGGAGGCGCGCACATGGTCGGGGCTGGAACAGCCGGGCGTCCTGCTGGTGGGCCTCGCCATGTTCGGGGGCGGGGTCGCCACGACGGCGGGCGGGGTCAAGCTGCTGCGCGTCTATGCGCTATACGCCCATGGCCGGCGCGAGATGTCGCTGCTGATCCATCCCCATTCCGTGGGCAGCCACAGCCCCGATGCGATGCGCTTGCCGGTCAAGGGAACCGAGGCGGCCTGGGTGTTCTTCATGCTTTTCGCGACCTCGATCGCGGTGACGACGCTGGCGCTTGGCGCGACAGGGTTGGAATTCCGCGAGGCGGTGGTGCTCGCGTCCGCCGCGCTCACGACCACGGGACCGCTTGCAGACGTAGCGATGGAAGGCGGGGTCGCCCGCCTGACGGATACAGCGAAACTGGTCTTCGTCGCGGCGATGGTCGTCGGACGGCTGGAGGCGCTGGCGCTGATCGCCCTTTTCAACCCGGATTTCTGGCGTCGCTGAGGCTTCCGGGAGGTTGCCATGGCTCAGAAACGCACCTGTTCGCCCGGTATTTGCCACATCGGCAGGACCTAGCAGGGACGCCCGTGCGTGGCCGCACACCTCTCTTAGTTGCACCAGCGCATCATTCTTTCGTTTCCGGGGTGGAAACCTGTCCGAAAGGGCAGCATAACTTCGCGCATCATGAACGACGGCCCTTGAACGGCCGCAGAATTGCAGGGACCGACATTAATGGCTTCCGACAAGCAGAACCTCCAGGACGCGTTTCTCAATCACGTCCGCAAGACGAAGGTGCCCGTGACGATCTTTCTGATCAACGGCGTCAAGCTCCAGGGCGTCATCACGTGGTTCGACAATTTCTGCGTTCTTCTGCGCAGGGACGGTCAGTCCCAACTGGTCTACAAGCACGCCATTTCGACGGTGATGCCGGCCCAACCGATCAACCTCTACCAAGGCGATGGCGAGGAGGCGGCCGCTGGCGAAGCCTGAGCCGCACTCGACCGAGGCGCGCCCGACCCGCGCGCTGGTCCTGCATCCCGATACCCGCGCCGGCGACCGCTCGGGGCGAGAGCCCGCCGATGCGCTGGCCGAGGCCGTGTCGCTCGCCGCCGCGCTGCCCGGCCTGAAAGTGGTCGGTTCCGACGTCGTGCGCCTGCCGCGCCCCCATCCCGGCATGCTGTTCGGCTCCGGCAAGGTTGAGGAACTGCGAGCCCGGATCGAGGCCGACGAGATTGAGCTGATTCTCATCGACGGCCCCGTCACTCCCGTCCAGCAGCGCAATCTCGAACGCGCGTGGAAGGTCAAGCTGCTCGACCGGACTTCGCTGATCCTCGAAATCTTCGCCGACCGCGCCGCCACCCGCGAGGGCGTGCTTCAGGTCGAACTCGCCGCGCTCAGCTACCAGCGCACCCGCCTCGTGCGGGCCTGGACCCATCTGGAACGCCAGCGTGGCGGGCTCGGCTTCGTGGGCGGCCCCGGCGAAACCCAGATCGAGGCCGACCGCCGCGCCATCGACGAACAGATCGTCCGCATCCGCAAGCAACTCGAAAAGGTCACCAAGACCCGAGAGCTTCACCGGGCCGCCCGCGCCAAGGTGCCCTATCCGATTGTCGCCTTCGTGGGCTACACGAACGCTGGCAAGTCCACCCTCTTCAACCGCCTCACCGGCGCCGAGGTCATGGCGAAAGACATGCTCTTCGCCACGCTCGACCCCACCATGCGCGCCGTCCGCCTGCCCGGCGGCGGGCCCGAGACGATCCTGTCGGACACTGTGGGCTTCATTTCCGACCTGCCTACCCAGCTTGTCGCCGCGTTCCGCGCCACACTGGAAGAGGTGCTCGCCGCCAACCTGATCCTGCATGTGCGCGACATCTCGCACCCCGAGACCGAGGCGCAGGCCGGCGACGTGGCCGCCATTCTCGAAGACCTTGGCGTTCGCGACGAGGTTCCGGTGCTGGAGCTTTGGAACAAGGCCGACACTCTCGACGCGGAGGCCCGCGAGACGGCCACCAACCGGGCCGCGCGGTCGGAAACGATCTTTCTCGGCTCGGCGCTGACGGGCGAGGGGCTCGACCCGTTGATGGCCGCGATCGCCGAGCATCTGTCAGGCCTGCGCCGCCCGGCCATTCTGACCGTGCCCTATTCCGAAGGCGCCGCCCGCGCATGGCTTCACGATGCGGACGTGATCGACAGCGAGGCCCAGCAGGACGAGGCCTGGCACGTCACCGTATCCTGGACGGACGACCAGGCCGCCGCCTTCGCGCGAGAGTTTCCCGCGCTCGCACCGAAGACCGAAGCACAGACCGTCGAGACGGCCGCCCCCCGGTCAGAGCCATGGTCTCCGCTCGACTGACGCGAATGGCTTGGCGGCCGTGAAACGCCGCCTCGATACGAGGTCGATCGGCCTCGATATCGGCGTCCGCTTTGCGCGCTGGCTCACCGGCGCCGAGAACCTGCATTACGGCCTCTGGACCGGTCTCGATGTGAATGCGGGAAATCTGGGGGCGGCGCAGACCGCCTTCACCGACCGTCTGTTGAGCCATCTTCCGGACGGCCCGCTGTCGATCCTCGACATAGGCGGCGGTGCCGGAGAAACGGCCAAGCGGCTCGTCGCGTTGGGGCACCGGGTGGAAATCGTCGTCCCGTCCGCCTACCTCGCAGACCGGTGCCGAGCGAACGCACCCGACGCGCAGGTCCATTGCACCACCCTTCAGGAGTTCGAGACCGACGCCCGGTTCGACCTCTGCCTGTTCTCCGAAAGCCTTCAATATATCCCGCTGGAAACCGCGCTCGGGAAGGCCGTCGCGCTGACCGGGGCAGGGGGCCGCATCCTGATCGCCGATTGCTTTCGGTCGGAGGCGTTCCGCCGCGGCGGGCCGATCCGCTCTCCCGGGGGCGGCCATCCCGTGGAGGATGTTCGCCGGATGCTCGACACGCTGCCCGTCGAGATCCTGGCGCAGGAGGATATCACCGACGGCGTTGCCCCGTCGATCGACCTCGAACAGGGCTTCTACGCGACGATCGGCGCGGCATTGGAGCGGGTCGATGCCGAACTCGCACAGAAACGTCCCGCCGCGCGGTGGATGATCCGGCGCGCGCTCTCGCTGGTTCTGCGCCGCAAGTCCCGCCTGCGCATCGCCGCCCGGCTTCGCGGAGACATCCGCAATTCCGAGATCTTTCGCCGCGATAACCGGTACCTGATCGTCTCGCTGCGGTTGAGCGACAAGCGGGCACCGGCCCGCTGAACGTGCACATACCGCCCGGATTTCGCAGCCATCCAACTGTTTGGGCTTGTCCCGAACCGGGCGCCCGTGCCCCATATGGTCCGAGAAGGGGAGTGTCAGATGATCACCGGACATCGGTCCGAGGGCGGTGCGCGATCGCGCCGCATTTCGGTGCGGCGCCTCACGGCGCCTCCGCACCGCGTGGCCGAACGGCAGGTCCGTCGGGAAATGCCCCTCGTCCTCTTCGACGTCGATGGCACGTTGCTGGATGCGGGCCGGCTGATCGCGCACACGATGATCCAATCCTTTCTCGCGGCGGGCGAAGCGCCGCCG
>NZ_JYFE01000003.1 GCF_000877395.1 Jannaschia aquimarina
ATGCCCCGGCGCGGCCATTCCCGCCCCACCGCTTGCCCCCGCTCTCCGACCGGCCTAGCACCGAGAGCAGGAGGCATGCCGATGACCGATCTCAGAGATGCCGCGCTCCAGGTGCGCGACCATGCCTATGCCCCCTATTCCGGCTTCAAGGTCGGCGCCGCGATCCGGGGCGCCTCCGGTGCGGTCTACGCCGGCTGCAACGTCGAGAATGTCGCCTACCCGGAAGGGACCTGCGCCGAGGCGGGCGCCATCGCCGCCATGGTCGCCGCCGGAGAGACCGTCCTGACCGAAGCCTACGTCGTCGCCGGCTCTCCCAGTCCGGTTCCGCCCTGCGGCGGGTGCCGCCAGAAACTGGCGGAGTTCGGGGCGGGCGAGGTTTCCGTCACCCTCGCCACCACTTCGGGCCACGAGCAGCTTACCACGATCGCCGATCTGCTGCCCGGCGCCTTCGATGCGGATCACATGGCGTGAGCGTCCGAAGTACCCTCTCGAACCTGCGGGCGGGTAAGGCCCCTGACGCCAAGGACGTGTCCGCCTTCGCCGCGGGCCTTGCCGATGGGTCCGTGTCGGATGCGCAGGCCGGAGCCTTTGCCATGGGGGTCTGCCGCACGCCGCTGTCACGCGAGGGGCGGGCGGCGCTTACGCGTGCGATGCGCGATGGCGGAGACGTCCTGAGCTGGGATCTCGACGGTCCGGTCGTCGACAAGCACTCGACCGGCGGCGTCGGCGATTGCGTGTCGCTGGTCCTCGCTCCGGCGCTGGCGGCTTGCGGGGCCTTCGTGCCGATGATTTCGGGCCGGGGGCTGGGGCATACGGGCGGCACGCTCGACAAGCTAGCCGCGATCCCGGGGTTTCGCGCGGATCTGACTACCGGTGAGATGCAGCGCATCGTCCGCGAAGTGGGCTGCGTGATCTGCGGTGCGACCGGCGATATCGCCCCCGCCGATCGGCGCCTCTATGCGGTGCGCGACGTCACGGGCACCGTCGAAAGTCTGGATCTGATCGTCTCGTCGATCCTCTCCAAGAAACTCGCCGAGGGACCCGAGGCGTTGGTCCTCGACGTCAAGACCGGCTCCGGCGCGCTGATGCCGGACGAAGACGATGCCCGCAGACTGGCCCGCGCGCTGGTCGAGACGGCGCAGGCGAATGGCGTCATGACCTCTGCGCTGTTGACTTCGATGGATCAGCCCGTCGCCACCTGCGCGGGCAACGCGCTGGAGGTGATCGCCGCGATGGAGGCGCTGGCGGACCCCACTTCGCGGGGAAGCGACCGTCTGGTCGCGCTGACCAAGGCCCTCGGTGGAGAGGTGTTGGCGTTGGCGGGGCTTGCCGCCGATGCCGAGGACGGCGCGGTCCGCGTGGCCAGCGCGCTCGAGTCCGGGGCGGCCGCCGAACGGTTCGGACAGATGATCGCGGCTCAGGGCGGCCCGTCCGATTTCCTGGAACGCTGGCGCGATCGCCTGCCGGCCGCCCCCGTCGTGGCTGAACTGCGCGCCGACACGCCCGGTGTCATGGGCGCGATTGACACCCGGGCCCTGGGCGAGGCCGTGGTCGATCTGGGCGGCGGGCGGCGGCGCGAGGACGATCGCATCGATCCGACGGTGGGCGTGTCGCATCTGGTCGCGCTCGGCGCGGTCGTCACCGAAGGAACGCCGCTGGCCCGTGTCCACGCCGCCGATGCCGATGCCGCCGAAGAGGCCGCGGAGCGTGTGGCCGCGGCCATGACGCTGGTGCCGGGCGCTGTCACGCCGGCCCCCCTGATCCGCGAGGTGATCCGATGAGCCGCGTATTTCTGGTCGTGCTCGACTCGGTCGGGTGCGGGGGCGCCCCCGATGCCGCCGCGTTCGGGGACGAGGGCGCGAACACGCTTGCCCATATCGCCGAATGGTGCGCCTCCAAACGCCAGGCAGGGCCTCTGCAGATGCCGCATCTCGACAGGCTCGGCCTGGGGGCCGCCGTCAAGCTGGCCTCCGGCGCCACGGCACCGGGGCTGGGTGCCGCGCCCGAAGGGCTCTGGGGGGCGGCGACCGAAGTCTCTCCGGGGAAAGACACGCCGTCGGGGCATTGGGAACTGGCCGGTCTGCCCGTGCCCTGGGACTGGCATTACTTCCCCGACACCGACCCCTGTTTCCCGCCGGATCTGGTCGATCTCGTGAAGGAAAAGGCGGGCACCGACGGGATCCTCGGCAATCGCCACGCCTCGGGCACGCTGATCATCGAGGAGGAAGCCGAGGCCCACCGGTCGTCGGGCTGGCCCATATGCTACACCTCCGTGGACAGCGTCTTCCAGATCGCTGCACACGAGGAATGGTTTGGTCTCGACCGTCTCTATACGCTCTGCGAGGCGCTGGCGCCCACGCTGCACGACATGCGCGTCGGCCGGGTCATCGCTCGGCCCTTCATCGGGGATGGGCCGTGGCAGCGGACAGCCAACCGCAAGGACTACGCAATCGAGCCACCGGGACCCACGCTCTGCGATGTGGTCCAGGGGGCCGGGCGCCGGGTCCACGCGATCGGCAAGATCGGTGATATCTTCTCGATGCGCGGGATCGACACCGTGGCCAAAGGGCCGGATGCGATGCTGATGGACCATCTGGCGGACGCCGTGCGCGACATGCCGGACGGGTCTCTGACCTTCGCCAACTTCGTGGAGTTCGACAGTCTCTACGGTCATCGCCGCGACCCCGAAGGCTATGCCGGACATCTCGAATGGTTCGATGCAGCCATCGGGCCGATCCTCGCGGACATGCGCGGGGAGGATCTGATGGTCTTCACCGCGGATCATGGCAACGATCCGACCTTCCGCGGCACAGACCACACGCGCGAACGGGTGCCCGTGATCTGCGCCGGAGCACGGGGCGAGGCCGGGCTGATCGCTTTCGCCGATGTGGCTGCATACGTATGCAAATGGCTTGGCGTCCCCTCCGTCGGACCGGGGAAGCCCTTCGCATGATCCCGAAGGTCGAGCTGCACCTGCACCTCGAAGGCGCCGCCCCGCCCGAATTCATCCGCCGTCTCGCAGACGAGAAGCATGTCGATCTTTCCCGTATCTTCGATACCGATGGCGCCTATGCTTACGACGACTTCACCGGGTTCCTGCGCTGCTACGAGGCCGCGACCTCGGTCCTGCAGACGCCCGAAGACTTCGCGCGCCTGACCGCCGAGGTGCTGGAACGTCAGCGCGACCACGGCGTCATCTACACCGAGATCTTCCTGTCCCCCGACTTCTGCGGCGGCCGTGACCTGTCGGCCTGGCGTGACTACCTCGCCGCAATCCGGGAGGCCGCACGCCGCGTGGACGGGATCTCGATGCGCGGCATCGTCACCTGCATCCGCCACGAAGGGCCGGAGAAGGCGAGGGAGACGGCCATCTGCGCGGCCGAGACGGCGGGCGATTTCGTCACCGGCTGGGGCATGGGCGGGGACGAACGGATGGGCAAGGCCACCGATTTCGCCTGGGCGTTCGACTGCGCCCGCGAGGCGGGGCTCGGGATCACCTGCCACGCCGGAGAGTTCGGCGGCCCTGACAGCGTACGCGACGCTCTGCGTCTGCGCCCGTCGCGGATCGGCCATGGCGTTCGCAGCATCGAAGACGACGCGCTGGTGGACCGGCTGGCCGAGGATGGCATCGTGCTGGAAGTCTGCCCCGGCTCGAACGTGGCGCTCGGCCTTTATCCCGACATCCGCCGCCATCCGGTCGAGCGGCTGCGCGCGCGCGGCGTGCCGGTCACGATTTCCACCGACGATCCGCCCTTCTTCCACACCGACATGAGTGCCGAATACGACGCGCTGTCCGATGCGTTCGATTGGGACGAGAGCCTCTTCGCCGAGATCGCCCGCACCGCCGCCCGCGCCGCGTTCTGCGACGCCGATACCCGAAAGACCCTGCTCGAAAGGCTGCAATGATGGAGCATCTGACCGTCGTCAAACACCCCCTTGTCCAGCACAAGCTGACCCTTATGCGAGAGCAGGAAACGCCGACCGCCGTCTTCCGTCAGCTTCTGCGCGAGATCAGCCAGCTTCTCGCCTACGAGATCACCCGCGAGCTGCCGATGGAGATGAAGCGCATCGAAACGCCCGTCGCGCCGATGGACGCGCCGGTGCTTGCGGGACGGAAGATGGCGCTCGTGTCGATCCTGCGGGCGGGGAACGGGCTACTGGACGGCATCCTCGAGCTGATCCCTTCGGCGCGGGTGGGCTTCGTCGGCCTCTATCGCGACGAGGAGACGCTGGAACCCGTGCAGTATTACTTCAAGGCGCCCGAGAACCTCGGCGAGCGGCTGGTCATCGCGGTGGACCCCATGCTGGCCACGGGCAATTCGTCGGCGGCGGCCATCGACCTCCTCAAGGACGCCGGGGCGACGGACATTCGGTTTCTCTGCCTGCTGGCCGCGCCCGAAGGGGTCGAGCGCATGAAGGCCGCCCATCCCGACGTTCCCATCGTGACGGCGGCCGTCGATGAGAAGCTCAACGAGAAGGGATATATCGTCCCGGGTCTGGGCGATGCGGGCGACCGGATGTTCGGCACGAAGTGACCGCGACCCCGCTTCGGCCTTTACAGCCGCGGCATCCGCCGGTCAGATAGGATCACCGCTTGGGGGCGGCTGCTCTGGAGATCCGTTATGACGCCCAAACTGCTCTTGGCCGTCGGTATCGCTGCCACGATGCTGACTGGCCCCGCCCGCGCCGACACGGTGCTTGCGCGTGACTTCCCGCCGATCTGTGCCGAGGCACGCCATCTCGGCGATGGGGTGGTGCGGGCCACACCGGCCTGCGTGGCCGCCTTGCGTCAGGCCGGGTTCGGTGTGCGCGACGCGCGGGGACAGCGGGGACAGCGCATTCTGCGGACCGATCAGGTCGTGGTGCCCCGCGCGACGGTTTCGTCCGATAGCGGGCCCATCGTCGTGACCGGCGCGCCCGGATCGTTCGCGGTCGCCCCGCCGCCGCCGGGATATCGCGCCGCCTGGACCGATGACCGGCTGAACCCGTACCGGGGGGAGCGGACGCTGAAAGGCGATCTTCAGACCCGTGCGATCTGGACCGATACGGTACCCCGCCGGCTGCGCGGCACGGTCCAGACCACGCGCCCGCTGACGGCGCGCGATCTGGGGCACTAGGCGCTCAGCTTTCGCAGATGCCGCGCAGGCTCTGCCAGCCGGCATCGTCAAGGGCGGGCTCCAGCCCCGAGGCGGCGGCCCGAACCGGCCGCCCCGTCGCCTGCGCCCAGGGCGCCCAGGCCAGGCCAGCCTCTGCGAAGGCGCCGCGCAACGCCTCGTCGGCGGGAAGGGGCGGTGGCGTCAGGATCAGGCGTTCCACGGCCTCGGCCACGTCCTGCTGGCGCACGTCACCGGACATCAGGAGGCGTGCGGTACCCCAGGTCCCGAGCCCATCGATGAACCGCCCCAGCGGGCCGTCGCCATGCGCCGTCGCCCGGGCGGCCACGAAGTGTCCCGCCGCCACCTCCGGGTCGTCGCGCGCCACCAGCACCTCGTTCGAGAGGATCAGTAATCCGCCCGGCAAGGCCAGCGCGGGCGCGGGCAGATCCTGGACGACCCGCATGCGAACGGGCGTGTTCGGAAACAGACGCAGCCGCAGCCGCGTCAACGCCTCGTCCCCCAGCGGACCGGTGCAGGGCGGCCCCGTCAGCGCCCCGAGTTCGACCAGAAGGCGGTCCCCGATCTCGGCCTGTTTGGCGGGGGGCAGCACCGCGATCGCATGATCCCGGATCGCCCCCGGAAGCCAGGCGAGCAGGCCAAGGATCGCCGCCGCCGTCAGGGCTGAACTCAGCACGAAGCGAAGACGCCCGCGTTTGGGGCGGCCGCGCTCCACCGCGTCCAGGACACGTTCGAGGACGGCGACCATCTCGGTCTCCTCGATCTCCAATTCCTCGTCCGCGCGTTGGCCAGGGGCATAGCGCGCGGGCATGGCCCCGGGATTGAGACGCCGCATGGCGGGCAGAGACCAGTGCGACAGGGGTGCTTCATCCGTCCCGAAGATGACCAGCTCCGCCTCGCCGACCGAGACATAGACGTCGCGGCGCTGTTCGCCTTCGGCGGGGTGCCAGATGGCCGGTGACTCGAGACGTTCGAGCCCGTCGATTGCCGTCATGCGCCGTCCTTCGCGCGGTTGCGCAACTCGAACTTCTGGATCTTGCCGGTGGATGTCTTCGGCAATTCACCGAAGACCACCCGCTTGGGTGTCTTGAACCCGGCGAGCCGTTCGCGGGCGAAGGCGATCAGCTCTTCCTCCGTGACCTCGCCGCGGGTCTCCACGAAGGCACAGGGGACCTCGCCCCATTTCTCGTCCGGCTGCGCGACGACGGCGCAAAGGTCGACGGCCGGGTGGTGCATCAGCACGCCTTCGACCTCGACCGAAGAGACATTCTCGCCGCCCGAGATGATGATGTCCTTCGCGCGATCCTTGATCTGCAGGTAGCCGTCGGGATGCACGACCGCGATGTCGCCGGACCGGAACCATCCGCCTTCGAAGGCCTCGGCCGTGGCCTCCGGGTTCCGGTAGTAGCCCTTCATGACGGCGTTGCCGCGCATCCCAACCTCGCCCTGGGTTTCGCCGTCAAGAGGGACGGGCGAGCCGTCGGCATCGAAGACGCCGACGCCCTCCATCATCGGATAGGCGACCCCCTGCCGCGCCTTCAGCGCCGCGCGTTCGTCCGGCGCGCTGCCATCCCACTTGTCCTGCCACACGTTCTCGACGACGTGGCCATAGGTTTCGGTCAGACCGTAGCAATGCGTGACGTTCAGACCCAGAGCTTCCGCCTTGGCCAGGGTGGCGGCGGGGGGCGGGGCGCCGGCTGTATAGACCTCGACCACATGGGGCAGGGGGCGACGCTCGTCGTCGCCGGCATTGGCCAGCGTGTTCAGCACGATGGGCGCGCCGCCGAAATGGGTCACGCCCTCGTCGGCGATGGCGTCGAAGATGCCCTTGGCGGTCACCTCCCGCAGGCAGACGACCGTGCCACCCACTAGGGGCATCATCCAGAAGTGACACCAGCCGTTGCAGTGAAACAATGGCACCACCGTCAGCAGGCGCGGATGCAGGACCATCCGCCAGGAGACGACCGTGCCGAAAGTGATGAGGTAGGCGCCCCGGTGGTGGTACACGACGCCCTTGGGCCGTCCCGTCGTGCCGGAGGTGTAGTTCAGCGCAAGGCTTTCCCACTCGTCCTCGGGCATGATCCAGCGGAAGGCAGGGTCTCCCTCGGCCACCAAGTCTTCGTATGTCAGATGCCGGCCGGTCGCTTCGATCCCGGCCACCGGATCGGGAACCTCGATGATCAGGGGGGGCGTCTTCTGTACCGCGGCGGCCTCTTCGGCCAGTTCGATCAGGGCGCTGTCCACAAGCAGGACCTTCGCCCCACCATGGCCGAGAATATACTGAACCGTTTCCAGGTCGAGCCGGGTGTTGATCGTGTTCAACACCGCGCCGCAGGCGGGCACACCGAACCCGGCTTCGACCTGCGCGGGCACGTTCGGCAACAAGGGCGCCACCACGTCGCCGGGCGTGACCCCGCGCGCTGCGAGCGCGGAGGCGAGGCGCGAGACGCGGGCTTGGTAATCCGAGTAGGAGCGCCGGACAGTGCCGTAGACCAGCGCCTCCCGGTCGGGCCAGATCGCCGCCGCGCGGGCGAGGTGGCTCAACGGGGTGAGCGCAACGTGGTTCGCTGGGCCCTTGTCCAGACCCGTCTCGTCAGCCATCCATCCCATCGCGACCCCCCCATTGCGATACCTTCGAACGCGCCCGATAGTCCCAGCGCGACCGCCGCAGGACAAGTGCCAGATGACGAATGCCCCTCTTGCTTCGGCCGCCTCGATCCTGAGCGCGATGGCCGTCATCGGTCTCATCGACCAATTCGTCCAGGTCATCGCCGAAAGCAGCAGCCTCTGGACGTTCCACCTGCTGCGCTCGACGATGATGGTGGGGTTGGTCGCGTTGTGGCTCCTCGTCGCGGGACGGCGGCTTTCCGTCGTGTCGTGGCGCGGCGTTGCCGGGCGGGCGGCGTTCCTGTCGCTCGCCATGATCGTCTATTTCGGCGCGCTGGGTTTTCTCCCGGTGGCGCAGGCGGCGGCGGGCCTCTTCACGGCGCCGCTCTGGGTGATGATCTTTTCGGTCGGATTGTTCGGCCTGCGGATCGGGCCGGTGCGCGCACTGGCGGCGCTGGCGGGCTTTGCCGGAGTGTTGCTGGTACTTTCGCCAGACCCGTCGGATCTGTCGGCAGGCAGCTTCGTGCCACTGGTCGCGGGCGCCTTCTACGCGGTCGCCGCGATCGCCACACGCGAGTGGTGCGGGGCCGAGAGCACATTGACCCTGGCGACCAGTTCCTTCGTCGCACTGGGCCTCTGGGGCCTGTTCGGTGTCGTCACCGCGTGGCTGGTCGGACCCGGAGACGGCTTTCTGACGCGCGGCTGGGTCACGCCGGACGCGGAGGTCTGGTTCTGGATCGCCATTCAGGCCATCGGCAGCCTCGGAGCGGTGATCCTGCTGACGCGAGGCTACCAATTGGCCGAAGCGTCGCTGGCCAGCATCTTCGAATATTCGGTCCTCGGCTTTTCGGCCCTGTTCGGCTGGCTGGTCTGGAACCAGGTGACCGGGCCCTTGGGCCTTATAGGCCTGGCCTTGATCGCAGGAGCGGGCGCGGTGGTCGCCTTGCGGGGACGTCCGGCATGATCGTTTCGCCCGGGCGTGGCTACGTGTTCGTCCACGCGCCCAAGACCGGCGGCACCGCACTCACGCTGGCGCTGGAGGCGCGGGCCCATCGCGACGACATCATCGTGGGCGACACGCCCAAGGCGAAGGCGCGACGACGGCGGATCGCCGGCGTAACGACTGCGGGTCGCTTGTGGAAACACTCCAAGCTGCGCGACATCCGCGGATTGCTGCCCGATGCGACGCTGGATGGCCTGCGCCCGGTCACGCTGGTCCGCAACCCGTGGGACCGGATGATCAGCTACTATCACTGGCTGCGCGATCAGACCTTCGATCATCCCGCGGTCAGGCTGGCCAGGGCGGTCCCTTTTGGCGATTTCGTCCTCGACGATGCGACGGCGGCGAGTTTCAGGGCCAATCCCTACACCTCCTACGTGGAAGGCGGGCGCGATCCGCTCTTTGTCCGGCTAGAACACTTGGCCGCCGACCTCGCCCCCTTCGAGGATCTGCTGGGGTTCCGGCTCGACGTGCCGCGCGCAAACGAGAGCGACCGACCCGACGATTGGCGGGCCCTCTATGATGCGCGAACGACACGGCGCGTGGCCGAGATCTGCGCCGCCGACATCTCGGCCTTTTCCTACCGCTTCGATCCGGGCGATTCGGCATGAAGTCGCCGACCGCCCCGTCATCCCGGATCGGCGGATCACTGCCCGCACGATCTGCGGCAACCTGCCGCCCAACCGGAACGCCCGCCAAGAAGGCCCCGAGCATATGAGTCAGCCCCGTATCTTCGCGGCCCCGTCCGCAAACCCGGAAACGGATGTGGCCCCGCGCCCGAAGCGGGTTTCGCCAGACGTCGAGCCCGCGCCGAGGCGGGTGCCCGCGCTCGATGCCGGGCCGGAGGCGTTGCCCTGCCTCCATGCCGGCGTCCGGGTGCAGACGCCGGACGGTGCCGTCCTCGTGGAGGTTCTGAAGGCCGGCCAACGTGTGGTCCTTCACGGCGGTCAGGAAGCCACGCTCACGAATGTCGAGCGCTTCGTCATTTCCCGACCCGATTGGGCATATCGTGCCCCGACCTGGCCGATCCGGGTGCCCGTCGGCGCGCTCGGCAACACGGCGCCGCTTCGACTGTCGCCGGGTATGCGGGTTCTCTTGCAGGGGCCCGCCGTGTCGGAGCGATGCGGCGGCGAAGTCCTCGTGGCGATCCGCGACCTTGTCGGGATCGGAGGTATCGCGCGTGACCGGCCATTGTCGGATATCCGGTATTTCCAGCTCAGCCTTCCGGACCATGCCCTCCTTTCGGTCGAGGGCGCATATTGCGAGACGGCGCCGGCCGGGCCCCGACTGGTCCGGCCCGAGGCGGAACGCGGCGCGGCGCGGATCGCGTTCGCCTCCATGTCGGGACGTCCGCTGCTCGAGTGAGGCCGGCGTTGATCGGCCGGTGTCCGGCAGATCGCCACTCGAAAAGCCCGTGTCCCGGCCGGGGACTTCGCCACGATCTCGCCACATAGTATGGTTACCGCACAATTCGTTTTGTTGGGTGGCATTGTTTCGATCGCGTGACCGCCCAACGGGGCGTCCCGTCGAAGCTGTCATCCTGAACGCGGGCGGTTCGGCATGGCGGTCAGCTACACGATCAATCTCTACTCGGCGCAGAACCTGCTGAACGGGGCGGGCGATCAGGTCTTTTCCTTCAGCGATACCGACACGGCCGCGCGCAGCGGGACGTTCACCAGCGGGGGCGAGACGGCCCAGCGCGTCACCATCGTGGACGATTTCAACACCACGGCTCCGAACCAGGCGAATGACGCCATCGACGATTTCGACGACGGGACCGGTGCGCGGCAGGTCCTGGGCGAGGACGTGACCGTCACCTTCGAGCTGAACGGATCGGTCGTCACGCGCACCTTTCCGGCCGGCAGCCAGGTCCAGGCCGAGTTCCAGCAGGATTTCTCCAATGGCCCGACAATCGTCGCGATCCGCATCGCCAATCCGCTCGCCGGTCAGCCGGGGGAGCCGAACCTGATCACGGCTGCCTACGCCGTGGTGGGCGGTGCGATTCCGCCGGGAACGACCTTCGGCACGACGTCCGGAGGACAGAATGCAGGTGACATTGCCTATGCGGATATCCCCTGCTTCGTGCCGGGAACACGGCTCGACACACCGTCCGGATCACGTCTGGTCGAGGCGTTGCGGCCGGGCGACCATGTCCTGACGGCGGATGACGGTCCGCAGGAGATCACATGGGTCGGCGAACGCGTCGTCAGCCGGGATGAATTGCTTCGCCGCCCCGATTGGCGGCCGATCCGTTTGCCCGGCGGCCTGGCCTTGTCGCCGCTGCACCGCGTCCTGCGAAGCGGACCGGCGCTTTCGCTGCTGACCGGTCTGGCCGAAGCGCTGGTAGAGGCGCGGTTCCTGGGACGCAGCATCACGCCGAAGACCGGGATCCGGTACATCCACTTCACATGCGCCCGTCATCAGATCGTCCGAGCGGACGGTCAATGGGTCGAGACGTTGTTGCGCGGCGATGCCGGTTGTCCGCTCCTGGACGAAGCCGCGCAGCGTCGTCACCCGGCAAGGCCGCTGCTCGCCGGTTACGAGGCCGGTCTCATCGCGGCTGATCTTCACGCAGCATGATCGGACGGCCCGGCATCGTGGTGCCGGGCCGAAGGGATCAGGCCGCCGCGCGCGCCGCGTCGCCGTAGAAGGTCGCGCCGCTCTTGGCCATCTCGGTCAACGTCTTGGGCGTCTCGAAACGGGCTCCGAACTTCTCGGTCAGCTCTGCCGTCTTGTCGACGGCCCATGCCGCGCCGACGATGTCCAGCCAGCCGAACGGCCCGCCCGACCAGGGCGCAAATCCCCAGCCGAGGATCGCCCCGACATCGCCCTCGCGGATGTCGAGCAAGACGTCCTCCTCCAGCGCGCGAACCGCTTCCAGTACTTGCGCGAACATCAGGCGGTTCTGCACCTCGTGCAGGTCCGGCTGAGTGTCTGCGACCGGGAAACGCTCGGACAAGCCATCCCAGAGAAGCTGACGCTTCCCCTTCTCGTCGTACTCGTAGAAGCCAGCATTCGACTTGCGGCCGAGGCGACCCTGCTCTTCCATGAAGAACAGCACTTCGTCGGTCGTGTCGTCGTAGGCATCGCCCATCGCGGCCTTCGTCGCCTTGGCGATCTTCACACCCAGATCGACGCTGGTCTCGTCGGTCAGTTGCAGCGGGCCAAGGGGCATCCCCAGCAACTTGGCGGCATTCTCGATCAGGGCGGGCTCGACCCCCTCCTTCACCATCCGGATGCCCTCGTTGATGTAGGGGATGATGCAGCGGTTGGCGTAGAAGAAGCGTGCGTCGTTCACGACGATCGGCGTCTTGCGGATCTGGCGCACGAAGTCGAGCGCCTTGGCCACCGCCCGGTCGCCGGTCTTCGCACCCTTGATGATCTCGACCAGCAGCATCTTGTCGACGGGGCTGAAGAAGTGGATGCCGATGAACTGCTCCGGCCGCTCGGACGCCTTGGCCAGCTCGGTGATCGGCAGGGTCGAGGTATTGGTTGCGAAGATGCAATCCTCGCCGACGACGGCCTCGACCTTCTTGGTCATCTCGGCCTTCACGCCGACGTCCTCGAAGACGGCCTCGACGATCAGGTCGCAACCCTCCAAAGCACCCAGATCGGTGGTCGCCGTGATCCGGCCCAAGACCTCGGCCTTCTTCTCTTCGGTCACCTTCTTGCGGCTGATGCCCTTGTCGAGCAGGCCCTCGGAATAGCTCTTGCCCTTGTTGGCGGCCGCCTGCTCGCGGTCGATCAGGACGACTTCGATCCCGGCATTCGCGCTGACATAAGCGATGCCCGCGCCCATCATGCCCGCACCCAGGATCCCGACCTTCCGCACCTTCTGGTCCGGCGCCTCGGGCCGGTTCGCGCCCTTTTCCAGCGCTTCCTTGTTGATGAAGAGCGAGCGGATCATCGCGGCCGAGGACGGGTTCATCAGCACATGCGTGAACCAGCGGGCCTCGACCTTCAGGGCGGTGTCGAAGGGCACGAGCGCGCCTTCGTAGACCGCGGATAGCAACGCCTTGGCGGCCGGATAGACACCCTTGGTCTTGCCGTTCACCATGGCGCTCGCACCGACGAAGGTCAGGAAGCCCGACGGATGGTAGGGCGCGCCGCCGGGCATTTTGTAGCCTTTCTCGTCCCAGGGCTTCACGATCTTGGGCTCGGACAGGACCCATTCCTTGGCGGCGGCCAGCGGGTCGTCCACGACCTCGTCGATCAGGCCGGCCGATTTGGCCTTGGCCGGTGCCATCATCTTGCCCTCCAGCAGGTAGGGCGAGGCGGCCATGGCGCCCATCTTGCGCACAAGCCGCGTGGTGCCGCCCATGCCGGGGAAGATGCCGACCATGATCTCGGGGAGGCCGATCTTCGCCTTCGGATTGTCGGCGCAGAAGATGCGATGGCAGGCCAGCGGTATTTCGAGCCCGATGCCCAGCGCGGTGCCGGGCAGGGCGGCGGCGACGGGCTTGCCGCCCTTCGACGTCTTCGGATCCATGCCCGCGCGCTCCAGCTTGCGGAGGATGCCATGGGCGCCCATCAGACCCTCGAACAGGCCGCGTGCCGGATCGTCGCCCGCGCTTTCCTTCATCTTGGCGATGACGTTCAGGTCCATGCCGCCGGCAAAGCTGTCCGGCTTGCCGGAGGTGACCACGATCCCCTTGACGGCTTCGTCCGCTAGGGCGTCGTCGATCAGCGCCTCGAATTCCGGCCACGCCTCCATCGACATGACGTTCATGGATTTGCCGGGCACATCCCAGGTGATCACGGCGACGCCGTCGGCGCCCTTCTCCATTGTGAAATCGGTCATCGCGTTTCCTTCCGGTCGTCCTGATGCGTCCCGCTCGGGCGGGCAATCGTGTTGATGCGCAGGTCGGCGTTGCGGACTTGTGCAATAAGCCCGGCGCCCTTCCATTCGCCGTCTTCCAGGCGAAGCGTCATTTCGTTCTCGAAGGGCCGCGTCACGGGTGTGGCCCCCCGGAGGATGTAGGTCGTATGGTGGCCCTCGATCCGGTCGGGCGCGACGTAACGCGCCTCCCGGCAGACCCTGAAATACGAGGTCGCCATCAGCGAATGCAGGTTCTGACGCAGACTGGCCGCGCATTGGATCAGATCCTCGCGGCTCTCGATCATCTGGCCCCGCTCGGACGTGTCGATCCGATGTGGATAGACCATCAGATCGGCCGCGCGTTCAAAGTCCTCCTCCCAGAGCAGCACGGCACACCGGTCCAGCCAGTCCTGGTAGATCTCGCGTGGGTCCGTCGTCATGAGCTCTCTCCGGGAGATGGCTTGTCGTCCTCTCTGGGCAGGCTGTCATCGCCGCGGTCGAGCACGCTCCCATAGAGGAGAACGCTGTAGCGCACGCCGATGGCGACCTCCGAGGAAAGCCAGACCCCGTTCTTGAGGATCAGGGTCATGCTGGCCGGATACGGATCGACGAGGTAGGTGCCGCCGCTCAGGATATAGGTGACATGGCGCCCCTCGATCCGGTCGTTCGCCATGAAAGCGGCGTCCCGGCAGATGCGGTGGTAGGCTGTCGCACCCATGCTGGAAAGGCTCTCGCGGAACGCCTTCGCATGTCCCTTCATCGCCTCGGCGTCGGGGGCGATATAGCCCGGCCCCTCCGGCATCCCGATGCGGTGAGGATAGGAGATCGCGGCCGCGACGGCGTCGTAGTCGCGATCCCACACGGCTTGGGAGACCCGGTCGAGATGCTCCTGGAAGATCTCCCGCGCGTCGTCCATCAGACCCGCTCGATGATCGTGGCGGCGCCCATCCCGCTTGCAACGCAGAGCGTGGCCAGCCCGACTTCCTTGTCCGCCCGCTCCAGTTCGTCGAGCAGGGTGCCGATGATGATCGCGCCCGACGCGCCCAGCGGGTGACCCATCGCGATGGCGCCCCCGTTCACGTTGACCACGTCGTGATCCACATCGAAGGCCTGCATGAAGCGCAGCACGACGGACGAGAACGCCTCGTTCACCTCGAAGAGGTCGATGTCCCCGATGGACATGCCGTTTTCCGTCAGGATCTTGTTCGTCGCCGGAACCGGGCCGATCAGCATGATCGTGGGATCGTTGCCGATCTTGGCGGTGGCGCGGATGCGCGCGCGGGGCTTGAGGCCCCACTTCTCTCCGAATTCCTTGCTGCCGATCAGGATGCCGGCCGCACCGTCCACGATGCCCGACGAATTGCCGGCGGTGTGGACATGCTCGATCTTTTCGAGATGGGGATACTTCATCAGCGCGATCTGGTCGAAGCCCGGCATCACCTCACCCTGGTCCTTGAAGGCGGCCTTGAGCCCGCCCAGCGACTGCATGTCGGTGCCTTCGCGGATGTATTCGTCATGGTCCAGGATCGGCAGGCCGTTGATGTCCCGCACGGTGAAGACCGACTTGTCGAAGCGCCCGTCCTTCCAGGCGGCGGCGGCGCGCTTCTGGCTCTCGACGGCGTAGGCATCGACGTCATCGCGGCTGAAGCCGTATTCGGTGGCGATGATGTCGGCGCTGATGCCTTGGGGCACGAAGTACTCGTTCATCGCGACCGAGGGGTCGACGGCAACGGCGGCCCCGTCGCTGCCCATGGGCACCCGGCTCATGCATTCGACGCCACCCGCGATATAGCCGTCGCCCGCTCCGCCGCGGATCTGGTTCGCGGCGAGGTTCACCGCCTCCATTCCGCTGGCGCAGAAGCGGTTGATCGAGAGGCCGGGGATCGACTCGTCCAGCTTGGAGGCCATCACCGCCGTTCGGGCGAGGCAGCCGCCCTGTTCCATGACCTGCGTGGCATTCCCCCAGATGACGTCCTCGACGGCGTGTCCATCCAGCCCGTTGCGGGTCGCCAACTCGTCCAGGACATTGGCCGACAGGCGGACGCTCGTGACTTCGTGCAAGGAGCCGTCCTTGCGGCCCTTGCCGCGGGGCGTGCGCACGGAATCGTAGATATAGGCTTCGGTCATCGGATCCTCCGGGAGTGATCGGGACGCGCCGGGCAGGCGCGGAAATAGGGGTCAGCCGCAGGAGCAGACGTCGATCTGGCAGGCGCCGCAGCCGATATCGCCGTCGCAAGGCATGATATCGCATGCCTTGGACGTGCCCGCCGCCCGCGCAGGAACGGCGCAGGACGAGGGCAGAAAGGCACAGCCATCGAACGCCCCGGTGCCGCAGTCGCAGGCGTTGTTGCACCGCCTGCGTGTTTTGTCGTTGCGCTTGCGGGGTTCGGTACGCGCTCCGTCGCGCGCGGGCTGCGCTGCGAAAGCCAGGGCGGCCTGCTTGCACTCGCGGAACCGCACGCGGGCCAGCGGGATCGCCCGCCACAGCCCGTGCTCGCGGATGGCGTGCTTGACATAGCCGGAGCATCCGGTCCCGCCATGCGCGACCGAGTATGCGCACCGCCAGCCCTTTCGGGGGCTGAGCCAGCGTTGATACGCCCAGATGCCGCCCAAGGCGATCCGTCCCAGCATGACGCCTCCGTTCCGGGCATCCGGTATGCAGACGGGTTTGTCATTTCGAGGGCAGGGCTCTCGGCATCAGGTCGTAGGGATGCTTCCACCCGTCGAGCGCTTCGATGTTCGACAACCAGCGGTCGATATTCGGCCAGTCCGCGCGGTCGAACCCGAAGGGCTCCGGGTAGAAGAGGTAGCCGCAGCAGCTGAGGTCGGCATTGGTCACACCGTCGCCCACGATCCAGTCGCGGCCCGCGAGATGGCTTTCGAGGACGTCATAGGTCGCGCGCAGACGGCCCTGCATGAAGTCGACGACCGGTTGGGGCCGCTTTTCCGGTGGCAGGAAGTTCATCAGGAATCGGGTCATCCCCGCCTGCGACGAAAGCTTGTGATTGTCCCAGAGGACCCAGCGCAGGACCTGATACCGGTCGTCGCCTTCGCCCCCGAACTTGCCGGTCCGGTCGGCGACCCATTGCTGGATCGCCCCGGACTGGGACAAACGGAAGTCGCCGTCCACCAGGACCGGCGCCTCGCCCATGGGGTTCTGCGCGCGCCATTCCGGGCTGCGGGCCTCTCCGGCGAAGAAGTCGACCTTGACAGGCACCCAGTCGAGACCGGCCAGTTCCAAAGCCAGCGCCGCCTTGTAGGAGTTCCCGCTCTCTCCGAAGCAGTGAAGCTCGATCGCCATCCGATCCTCCCAGTCGGACCGGAAGGACCGGGGGCCCTGCCCCCGGACCCCCGGGATATTTCAGGCAGGATGAGAGACGCAGCCGCCCCCCATCCCAGGTATCAAAACGCCGTCGATTCCAGCGCCATCACCGTCTCCGGCCCGGTCTGGATTCGGCCCAGATGCATCTTCGTCGCCGGAAGCTGACGCGCCATGTAGTAGCGTGCCGTGGCGATCTTGGCCTCCAGGAAGTCGCGATCCGCACCGTCCTGCTTGAGCGCGTCCTGCGCGGTCTTGGCCATCCGGGCCCACATCAGACCAAGGCAGACATGACCCATCATATGCATGAAGTCGTAGCTGCCCGACAGCGCGGCATTCGGGTTCTTCATGCCTTCCTGCATGAAGTACATGCCGGCCGCCTGCAGATCCTTGGACGCCTCCTTCAGCGGGCCGACGAAGCCGGCCATGTCCTCGTCGTCCTTGTGCTCGGTGCAGAACGACTTGATCATCTCGAAGAAGGCCATGACGTGCTTGCCGCCGTCCTGAGCCAGCTTCCGGCCGACCAGATCCAGCGCCTGGACGCCGTTGGCGCCCTCGTAGATCATGGCGATGCGGGCGTCGCGGACATATTGCGACATGCCCCATTCCTCGATGTAGCCATGGCCGCCATAGACCTGCTGGGCGTTGGTCGCCATCTCGTAGCCCTTGTCGGTCAGGAAGCCCTTGATGACCGGCGTCAGCAAAGAGATCAGGCCGTCCGCATCCTTGTCCTCGGCCCGCATTGCCCGGTCGATCATCGTGGCGCCCCAGAAAACGAAGGCCCGCGCGCCTTCGACGAAGGCCTTCTGATCCATCAGGTTCCGGCGAATGTCGGGATGCACGATCAGCGGATCCGCGGGGCCGTCGGGGTTCTTCGCGCCCGTCACGTCGCGGCCCTGCAGTCGATCGACGGCATAAGCCAGCGCGTTCTGGTAGGCCACCTCGGCCTGGGCATAGCCTTGCAGGCCGACGCCGAGCCGCGCCTCGTTCATCATCGTGAACATCGCGCGCATGCCCTTGTGCTCGGTTCCGAGCAGATAGCCCTCTGCCTCGTCGTAGTTCATGACGCAGGTCGAGTTGCCGTGGATGCCCATCTTCTCTTCGATCTTGCCGACCGAGACACCGTTGCGGGGCCCGAGGCTGCCATCGTCGTTCACCTTGAACTTCGGCACGATGAACAGGGACACGCCCTTGATGCCGTCCGGCCCGCCCTGGATCTTGGCCAGGACCAGGTGGATGACATTCTCGGACATGTCGTGATCGCCGGCGGAGATGAAGATCTTCTGCCCCGAAATCTTGTAGCTGCCATCCTCTTGCGGGACGGCTTTGGTGCGCATCATGCCCAGATCGGTGCCGGCATGAGGCTCCGTCAGGTTCATGGTGCCGGTCCATTCGCAGGTGACCATCTTGGGAAGCCACTTCTGCTTCTGCTCGTCGGTTCCGTGTACGTGGATCGCGGAATAGGCGCCGTGGGTCAGGCCGTAATACATGTTGAAGGCCATGTTCGACGCCGACAGCACTTCGCCCACGCAGGTATACATGATGTAGGGCAGCCCCTGGCCGCCATATTCCGGATCGCAGTCGAGCGACGTCCAGCCCCCGTCACGCAGCTGGTCGAAGCCTTCCTTGAACCCTTCGGGTGTGCGGACGACGCCGTTCTCCAGGGTGCAGCCCTGACGGTCGCCCACCTCGTTGAGCGGGAAGAGCACTTCCGATGCGATCTTCCCCGCCTCTTCCAGGATCGCGCCCGTGAAGTCGCGATCGAGATCCTCGTAGCCCGGAATGTCTTGCGACGAGATGCCCAACACATCGTGCAGGACGAATTGCATGTCCTTGGTGGGGGCGGTGTAGGTGGGCATTCTCGTCTCCTCCGGTCGTAGATATGCGACGTCTGTCGCGTGTCTGGTTCAGCTGGCGCGCCGGGTTGGCGCGATGTCTTCGAGCTGCTGCTCGCCCCAGCGCAATTGCTCTTCGAGGTCGGCGATCGCCTCGTTGAGTTCGTCGCGTTGGCGGATCATGCCGGCCAGACGTTCGCGGCCGATCTCGATCGTGCGGGCGAACTGGGTGAACTGGCCGTCGCCCAGATCGTAGAGATCGAGCAGCTGGCGGATCTCCTCCAGGCTGAAGCCAAAGCGCTTGCCGCGCAGGATCAGCTTGAGGCGGGCGCGGTCGCGGCGGGTGAACAGACGCTTCTGTCCCTCCCGCTTTGGAAAGAGCAACTCCTTCGCTTCGTAGAAGCGCAGGGTGCGGGGCGTCACTTGGAAGGCGTCGCACATCTCGCGAATCGTCATCAAGGTATCGGACATCCTCGTTTCTCCTGGTCAGTCCTCATCAACGAGACGCCGATTTGCTGACCGCGACCGCACCATACAAGCGCAATTGACGTTAACGTAAGCCGGACGCTGCGTCACTTCGCGATTGACGTAAGGATCGCAAACATTCCGGCAAGTTTTGGGACACGAATTGTCGCGTCCAAAGCGGTTTGGCGGGGAAGCCTGAGGCGCGTTTCCCCTTTATTTTGTTAGGTTCGACGCGACGTCGTCCCGCAACGCGCGCAGCTCGGCGATCGCTTCGTCCAGATGCCTGCGGCGTTCGTCCAGCTCGGCGAGTTGGCGGTCCGCCAGGCGCACCCAGGTCTCCATCTGGGTCCGTCCCTCGGGGTCGGCATCGTAGAGCTCCAGCCATTGCCGGATCTCCTCCAGCGAGAAGCCGAACTTCCGCCCGCGCAGGATCAGCGTCATTCGCGCGATCTCGCGGGGACCGTAGAACCTCGCGCGCCCCTCGCGTTCGGGGCGCAGCAACTCGATATACTCGTAATGGCGCAGCGTGCGTGGCGTGACGTCGAACCGCGCGCACATCTGCTTGAAGTCCAACCGTTCGGTCATGCAAGTCCTCCCTGCGGCATCCTGCCACGCTGCCGGCGGATCTGTCCATCGGGCGCGCTTGCCGCGGCGGCGCGTCGCGGGCATGACTTGAGCATGAGCGAAGACGACCCCCGCGCCCGCGCCGCGCGGCAATTCATCGAGGCGCTGCCCCATTGCCGGGCGCTGGGCATGCGGGTCGACCGCGCGGGGGAGGGCGTCGCCGTCCTGTCGATGCCCTGGGCCGAACAGCTCGTGGGCGACCCCCGCACCGGCGTCATCCATGGCGGCGCGGTCAGCGCGCTGATGGATACCTGCGGCGGCGCGGCCGTCCTCTGCCATCCCGATGCGCCCGCGATGACGGCGACGATTGACCTGCGGATCGACTACATGCGTGCCGCCAAGCCGCGTTCGCGCGTCACGGCCACGGCGACCTGCTTTCACGTCACTCGCTCGGCAGCCTTCGTGCGCGCCGAGGCCAGCGACGAGGACGGCCTCGTCGCCGTCGCGAACGGCGCCTTCACGGTGGGCCCGTGATGCCGCCCGAGCCCGTTCAGGAGATCAAGCGCCGCCGGGATGCCGCGCTTGCGGCCCTTGTCGAAGGCGTTCCCTATATCCGCTTTCTCGGCATCACC
Organism: Jannaschia aquimarina; assembly: GCF_000877395.1. Lineage (GTDB taxonomy): Bacteria > Pseudomonadota > Alphaproteobacteria > Rhodobacterales > Rhodobacteraceae > Jannaschia > Jannaschia aquimarina. Next base: position 20,356 of record NZ_JYFE01000003.1, read on the forward strand.
TTCGACCGCCGGGGGGACGAGCTGACCGGCGTGCTGAACTTCGACCCCAAGATCATCGGCAATCCCGCCCTGCCCGCGATCCACGGCGGCGTGACGGCGGCCTTTCTCGAAGTGACCGCCATCGTCACCCTGTCCTGGTCGATGCTCTGGGACGATCTGGAAGAGGGGCGCCTGCGGCCGGAGGACCTGACCCCGGACGCCATGCCACGGCTGCCCAAGACGATCGACTTCACGGTGGACTACCTGCGTTCGGGCCTGCCGCGCGATGCCTATGCCCGCGCGCGCATCAATCGGTCGGGGCGCCGCTATGCCTCCGTCCATGTCGAGGCATGGCAGGACAACCGCGCCCGTCTCTTCGCGCAGGGCACCGCGCATTTCCTTATGCCCGGCGGGTCGGAGCGTCCGGGGTGAACGAGGCCGTCCCCAAGGGGGCGCCATCCCATCGGCGCGTCCTGCGCATCGCCCTGCCTATCGTCCTGTCGAACGCCACCGTTCCGATCCTGGGCGCCGTCGATACGGGCGTCGTGGGGCAGATGGGGGAGGCCGCGCCCATCGCCGCGGTCGGCGTCGGCGCGATCATCCTGACCTCGGTCTACTGGATCTTCGGTTTTCTGCGGATGGGTACGACCGGCCTGGTCGCGCAGGCATTGGGAAAGGATGAGGACGAAGAGGTCGCTGCCCTGCTTACCCGCGCCCTGCTGATCGCGGGGGCTGCGGGGGCGGCGCTGATCCTTGGACAAGCCGCACTCTTCGCGGGCGCTTTCGCGGTCTCGCCCGCGACGCCGGAGGTCGAGGGGATGGCCCGCGACTACATGGCGATCCGCATCTGGTCCGCCCCTGCCGCCATCGCGGTCTACGGCCTGACCGGCTGGCTCATCGCGCAGGAGCGGACCGACGCCGTCCTGTTCATACAGATCGGCATGAACGGGATGAATATCGTGCTGGACCTGTGGTTCGTGCTGGGCCTCGACTGGGGCGTGACCGGCGTCGCCTGGGCCACCTTTTTGGCCGAGTGGTCGGGCGCGGCGCTCGGGGTCTGGTTCTGCCGCGACGCGTTCCGCAACCCGGCCTGGCGCGATCGGGCGCGCGTCGCCGACCCGGCACGCCTCAAGCGGATGGTGGCGGTGAACGGCGACATTCTGATCCGAACGCTTCTGCTCCAGGCGACCTTCACCAGCTTTCTGCTTTACGGAGGCGCCTTCGGAGACGTGACGCTCGCCGCCAATCAGGTCCTTTTGCAGTTCCTCTATATCACCGCCTTCGCGATGGACGGCTTCGCCTTCGCCGTCGAGGCGCTGGTCGGACGTTACTTCGGGGCCGGAGACCGGCCCTTGTTGCGGCGGTCCGTGACGATCTGTTCCCAATGGGCGCTGGCGACGGTCACGGTCCTGGCGCTCGCCTTCGCCTTGGGCGGCCCGGCCCTGATCGACCTGATGGCCACCGACCCCGAAACGCGACAAGCGGCGAGGACCTTCCTTCCCTGGATGATCGCCGCGCCGTTCCTGGGTGTCGCCGCGTGGATGCTCGACGGGGTCTTCATCGGCGCGACCCGGACGGCGGACATGCGGAACATGATGGCCGTCTCTGCTGCCACCTACCTCGTGGCGGCGCTGCTGCTGGTCCCGCCGTTCGGGAACCACGGCCTGTGGGCCGCGCTCATGATCTCGTTCGTCGCGCGGGGCGTCACTCTGGGTCTCAGGTATCCGGCGCTAGAGCGGGCCGCGCTGGCCTGACCCGTCTCGGCGCCGCCTCAACCGGCCCGGCGCGCCTCTGCCCGCTCGGGCAAGTCGCGGCCCTCGGCCAGCAGTTGCGCTCGTGCGGTCGCGAGGCGCCGCCGGAAAGCAGGAAGATCGTGGCGTTCGGTGACATGGCGCGCGAACAGCGCGCTGAGCCAAGGCCGGTCCAGACGATCGAGCTTGCGCATGACACGTGCAAGCCAGACCCGGTCCCGTCGCCGCCCGCGCCAGAGCTGTGCGAAGCGCAGAGGCGTCAAAGACCCGCTTGCGGCCCCGGCGACCAGCCGGTCGAGAATGCCGATCGCTTCCAGCCGTTCGGCGAGGTCGGGACCGGCATGTGTCGCGCGGAGGTGAGCGACATGCGAGCCGCGGAACAGCGACGCATGCATCGAGTCGAACGCCTCGGTCGGGTCGGAGATCACGAAGACCTGACTTGCGGCGTCGATCATATCCGGCGCGAACCCGTACCGGGTGGTCCAGTCGAGCGACCAGGCCGACCGGAAACGCCGTTCCCAAGGGGCGACCGACCGGTCGAGGGTCGCAAGCGGGGCGATCGCGATCACCATCGCGCCGGGGGCCGCCACGGAATAGGCCGCCGCGGCGTAGCCGCCCGTTCCGCCACCCATGAAGATCACCTGGTCGTAATCGTCGAAGTCGCCTTCGTCGGTCATCTCGTCGAAGAGATGGGCCAGGGCGGGGTCGCGATAGAAGCTGCGTCCGCGCGACAGGATCGTCAGGGTCGACCAGCCCCGCCGTTCGGCCAGACGCTCCGGCCAGACGCGACCGCGCGCCAGCGTGGCGTCCATCATCTCGAACGAGACCAGCAGGGTCGCCGCCCCTTCGCCGATCCCCGGTTGGAGGCACGCGATATGCTCGGGTCCGATGTCCCGGACCCAGCCGCCGAGACGCAGGCCGTCGGTCAGAAGCGCCCTCAAGGTTTCTTCGCCGGAATTCGCGTCGTGATGCATGAAACCCTCAGATGGATGACCCTCGTCGAACCGATTCCGCAAATGCGCGGAAATCGTGGCTAATATGGCACCGGTCTCGCCATGAGTCTGTCCCTGTCTTGCCTAAAATGGTGCTCATCTGTCGATGAGAGGGAACCAATTCTACACATCTCGCCCGACTTGTCTCGCGAATGGAAACCAAGATGCGCATCCTGGCTGTGACGACCCTGCGCGACGAAGGACCGTTCCTTCTCGACTGGCTCGCCCATCACCGGGCGATCGGCGTCACCGATGTGCTGGCCTTCACCAACGATTGCCGCGACGGGACGGAGGCGCTGGCCGATGCTCTGTCGCCCGCCGGGCTTGTGCATGTCCCTCAGGGCGCGATCCGGGGGCGGGACGGACCGACGCCGCAATGGCGCGCACTGGCCGCGGCATGGGACCACCCGCTGCGCGCGGCCTGCGACTGGGCGCTTGCCATCGATACCGACGAATATGTCTGCCAGGTCGGCGGCAGCCTTCCCGACCTGATCGCGGGCATGCCCGGCGCGCAGGCCATCGCGCTGCCATGGCGGCTCTTCGGGAATTCGGGCCGGTTCGAGGCCGGGCAAGGGGCCACGCCCGCGCGCTTCCGCCGCGCCGCGCCCGAGGCCGTTGCCTATCCCGTCCTCGCCAGCTTCTTCAAGACGCTGTTCGATTTGCGCGGACCGTTCACGGGCTTCGGCGTCCATCGCCCGCGTCAGGCCGGACCGCCGGTCTTCCATGACGAGACCGGCGCGCGCCGCGACGATCTGGCCGGCCGGCCGGGCCGCATCCTGCTCTGGCGCGGCGGGCGCGCGGCGCAGGGGCGTCGGGTCCAGCTCAACCACTATTCCGTGCGCTCTGTCGAAGAGTTTCTCGTCAAGTCGGTGCGCGGTCTGCCGAACCGGACCTCCAAGGCGATCGACCTGACTTATTGGGTCGAGCGGAACTTCAACACGGTCGAAGACAGCAGCTTCGATCCCCACCTCCCCGCGCTCGAGGCGGAGACGGCGCGTCTGCGGGCACTTCCCGGCGTGGCCGAAGCCGAAGCGGCGAGCCGCGCCTGGCATCAGGCTGAACTCGGCCGCATCCTGTCCACGGAGGAGGGGGTGCGCCTCGCGGGCCGGCTCGCCATGGCCCCGTCGAGTGTGGTTCCGCCGCCGGACCAACTCGGGCGGCTGCTCGCGCTGACCCGGGCCACGCATGGCTCCAAATCCGGGGACGGCCATGCGAGAGATCCGGAATGACCGAGATCCTGACCCGCGCGATGACGACCTCCACGCCCGGCGGTCTGCCGGTGCTCGAAGCCGTGCGCGACCGGAGCCGCATCCACGTCGTCCTCGCATCCGGGGCGGACGCACGCAGGCTGGGGCTGGAGGCCGTGCCCGGTCTCCGGGATGCGGCGGTCCGCGTCGTCGGCGGCTGTCCGGTGGCGCATCTGACATGGGCCGGGCAGGGGCCCTTGCCCTGCGGCGCCGGGCCCGTGTCCCTGAGCGAGGCGGAGACCGGCCTCTTCGCCGGTCTCGACGTCCTGATGGGCACACGCAACGGAGAGAGCTGGGACAACGTGGAAACCTGGCTTCACTGGCACGCCGAACGCCATGGCGTGCAGGCCGCCCTCATCGTCGACAGGCACCGTCCTGACGAGGCGCCCCTCGACCTTGACGGGTTGGACATACCCGGCCTCGTTCGCGTCGTCCTCTTGCACGCTCCGGTCCCGCTTGGACAGAACCTGCCGAGCGAGCGCCATCCGATCACCGCGCCCGATGCCCCCGGCAAGGACCGGATGGACCCGCGACCGGTAGACCGCTGGACGGCGCCGCTGGGGCAGATCGGTCTCTACGAGGCGCTGCGCTGGCGCTTCCTGTCGCGCGCAGCTGCGGTGGCCAGTCTGGACGTGCATGACTACCTCGCGCCGGATGCCGATGCCTTCGAGACGGCGCGCGGCGCCGAAACCGGGGTCGCGCCGCTTGTGGGGCGCCGCGTTTTCCCGTGGCGCATCCGCAAGGGCGCCGATCCTACGCTCTTCGATCACATCTGCGACCGCTTCGACGAGGATCGCGGCAACCGCCGCTGGGTCTGCGTGCCCGGCCGCATCCCCGAGGATCAGCCCTGGCGGCTCGTGCGGATCGGCGGCGTCCCCTCTGACGCCGACGACACCGAGCCGTTCCTGCGGGCGATGGCCCTGCGCGTGACCGAGGGGGGCGGCCTGCCGCTCGCGCCGAAATCCTCGCTGACGGCCGATGACGCGCTCGTCGCACTGGCGCGGGAGGTGGGTCACAAGCCCGTCCTCCCGCCCGCCCGCGCCACGGCCCGGCCCGGCGCCCTGCCTGCGGCGATGCCGGGTCGCACGGCCATCGTGACCTGCATGAAGAACGAGGGGCCGTTCATCCTCGAATGGCTGGCCCATCACCGGGCCATCGGCGTGGACGACTTCCTGATCTACACCAACGATTGCACCGACGGGACGGACACGCTGCTGGACCAGCTGCAATCCCAGGGCATCGTCCAACACCGTCAGAACCCGTTCCGCGAGCCGGGCTACGAGGATATGAAGCCCCAGCATGCCGCCCTCGCCGCCGCCGAGGCGGAGCCGGTGATGGCCCGCGCCGGATGGGGCATCTGCATGGATGTGGACGAGTTCATCGACGTCCATGTGGGTTCGGGTCACCTCAGCGACCTCTATGCGGCCGTGGGCGGCGCCAACATGATCTCGATGACCTGGCGGCTGTTTGGGAACGCGGACCTCGACACTTTCGACACGACCCCCACCTCCGCGCGGTTTCTGCGTTGCGCGCCCAGGATGACGCGCAAGCCGCATCAGGCCTGGGGCTTCAAGACGCTCTTCCGGAACATGGACATCTACAAGAAGATGGGCGTCCACCGGCCCAAGGGCCTGCGCCCCGAGCTGTGGGAGGACATCGCATGGGTCAACGGCTCCGGTCGCCCCATGCCGAAGGAGATGCTGCGCAACGGCTGGCGCTCCACCACGTCGACCGTCGGCTACGATCTGGTGACGCTGAACCACTATGCCGTACGCGACGCCGAGAGCTTTCTCGTCAAGCGCGACCGTGGCCGGGTAAACCATGTCGAGCGGGATCAGGGCCTGGGCTACTGGTTTCGCATGAACAACAACGCCGAGGAGGATCGGTCGATCCTGCGCCACCTTCCCGCGCTCGAAGCCGAGATGGGGCGCCTCCTGGCCTTGCCCGGCATCCGCGCTACCCATGACGCCTGCATCGCCGCCCATCGCGCGCGGATCGCCGAGTTGCGCGCGGCCCCCGCCTTCGCGCGCTTCTACTCGGAGGTGACGGGCGAGCGGATGAAGCGACTGTCCCGGCTCCACCGCCATTTCGGCGCGAATGTCTTTCTCGCCGGGCCGGACGCCGTCCCGGACGAGGTGGCGTTCGGCGATCCTGCGCCCGGCTTCTTCTTCACCGTCGGTGAGGTGGACGAGACCGCGCATTGAGGGGTCCGCCTGATGCGCGGCGTGCCGCCTCGACGTCACGGTCCTCCGACGATGCTTGCGCTGCAACAGGCGCCGCCCGCATCCCGCCCAAGTCTTGCGCCCGGACCGGGCGAAGGTCATCTACCTTGCGTTCATCGGAGGGACTCGCATGGCGCTGCCGGCACGACAGCAGGTGACCTATTGGGGCTTGGCCGCCGTCGTCTTCCTGATCCTGCTCTGGTATCTGGGCGAGGTCATGCTGCCCTTCATCGTGGGTGGGGCGATCGCCTATATCCTCGATCCCCTGGCCGACCGGCTGGAGGCGCTGGGCCTGCCCCGTGTGGGCGCGACGGCCATCATCACGCTGGTGGGTCTTCTCGGACTGCTGTTGGCGGTCGGGATCATCATCCCGTCCCTGATACGCCAGGGCACCGCGTTGGCACAGGCCGCGCCCGGCCTGTTCGAGGCGCTGCGCGACTGGCTGACGATCCGTTTCCCGGACATCATGGAAGAGGAAGGTCTGCTCCGCCGCGGCCTGACGGATCTGGGCGAGATGGCGCGCGAACGGGGCGGCGTCCTCGCCCGTCAGCTTGTCGCGGGCGTCTTCGGCGTCGTAAACGCGCTCGTCTTCATCGTCGTTGTCCCGGTGGTGGCCTTCTACATGCTGCTCGACTGGGACCGGATGGTGGCCCGCATCGACGAATTGCTTCCGCGCGAACATGTCGGGACGATCCGCCGCCTGGCCTCGGAGATCGACCGCACGCTGGCCAGCTTCGTGCGGGGCCAACTGACCGTCTGCCTGATCCTCGGCACGTTCTATAGTGTCGGGCTGATGCTGGTTGGGCTGCAATTCGGGCTCGTGGTCGGCGCCATTGCGGGGCTGATCACCTTCATTCCCTATGTCGGCGCGCTGGTCGGCGGGGGCCTCGCCATCGGCCTCGCCCTGTTCCAATTTTGGGGTGAATGGACTTCGATCGGGCTGGTCGCGGCCATCTTCGCGGCCGGGCAGTTCCTCGAAGGCAACATCCTCACGCCCAAGCTGGTGGGCGAAAGCGTCGGCCTGCACCCGGTCTGGCTTCTCTTTGCGCTCTCGGCCTTCGGGACGATCTACGGCTTTGTCGGAATGCTGGTCGCCGTGCCGGTCGCGGCGGCGTTGGGCGTGCTGGCGCGGTTCCTCGTCTCGGAGTACAAGGCGAGCCGGCTCTATACGGGCGCCAACCCCGACGACGGACCGCCACCCCCGACGGTCGCCGATCCGGGCCCGGAAGAGCAGACCGAAGCACGGCACGACGCCGCGGAGTGATCCGATGCAGTTGAGCATTCCCCTCCCCGTTCGCGTCGCGACCGGGCGCGAGGACTTCATGGTTTCCACCTCCAACGCGGCTGCGGCCACCGCCGTGGATGGCTGGCGGGACTGGCCGCAGGCGCGCCTCGCGCTCATCGGTCCCGAAGGATCGGGCAAGAGCCATCTGGTCCGCATCTGGGCTGCCGAGGCCGGTGCGGCCGTCTTGCCAGCCGCCAAGCTGCGCGCCGAGGATGCGCCCTCGCTTGCCGGCGGGCCGCTTTGCGTCGAAGACGCCGACCGGGGCGTGGATGAAGAGGCCCTGTTCCACCTCTGGAACGCGACCGCGCAGGCCGGTCTGCCGCTGCTGCTGACGGGGCGCCGGCCGCCGTCCGAATGGAATGTGGCGCTGCCAGATCTCGCGTCGCGCCTCGCCTCGCTCGTGCCCGTCACGATCGAGGCACCCGACGACGCGCTCCTGTCGATGATCCTCGTCAAGCTCTTCGCCGACCGGCAGCTTTCCGTCAGGCCGGCGCTCATCGGCTGGCTTCTCCGCCGGATCGAGCGCAGCCATGCCGCGGCCATCGCGACCGTCGAACGTCTGGACAGGGAGGCGCTGGCCCAGGGCGTCGCGCTCGATCTGGCGCTCGCCCGCTCGGTCCTCGGCCCGGACTGACGCCAACTGGACAAGTCGGGCTGGCATTTCTACTGTCACGCGACCCTCACAGATAGCCGACGGACGCTGCCCCATGCCGGACACAGCCGCCCCCGTTCCGCCCGCCGCGGACTTCCTGCGCGCCCCGCATCCGGAGCCGGTGGCGCTGGACGACGCGCGCATCACCGGCCCCGGCCGGGTCTTCAACCGGGAGCTTTCGTGGCTGGCCTTCAACTGGCGCGTTCTCGAAGAGGCCGAGAACCCCCGCGTCCCACTGCTGGAGCGTCTGCGCTTCCTCTCGATCTCGGCGGCCAATCTGGATGAATTCTACACCGTCCGCGTCGCCGGCCTGCGCGAATTGGCCCGCGCGGGCAACACGACGCCCGCCGCGGACGGACGGACGCCTGCCGAACAGCTCATCCTCATCGACGAGAATGCGGGCCGCCTGCTGGAGCGTCAGCAGGACGTCTGGAAGGCGCTGCGCAAGCAGATGGAGGAAGAGGACATTTGTCTTCTGTCCTCTGCGGATATCGGCAAGGCCGAGCGGGAGGCGATGGCCGATCACTTTCTCCGGCAGGTCTTTCCCGTCCTTTCGCCCCTCGCCATCGACCCGGCGCACCCGTTTCCGTTCATCCCGAACGAAGGGTTCGCGTTGGCGGTGGAGCTTGAGCGTCGGACCGACAAGCGAACCTTGCGCGCCCTTCTGCCCGTCCCGAACCAGATCGACCGCTTCATTCGCCTGCCCGACAAAGGCGACTGCATCCGCTTCCTGCCACTCGAGGAATTGCTTCTGATGCAGATCGAGCGGCTCTTCCCCGGCTACCGCCTCGTGGGACATCTCGCCTTCCGGGTCCTCCGCGACAGCGACCTGGAGGTCGAGGAGGAGGCCGAAGACCTGGTCCGCGAGTTCGAGACCGCGCTCAAGCGCCGCCGCCGCGGCGACATCGTGCGCATGAAGATGACCGCCGACGCGCCGACCGGACTACGCGACGAGATCCTCGACGAGATCGGCGTCGAGGATGGCGAGATCATCGAAGTGGACGGCCTGATCGGTCTGGCCAGCCTCAAGGAGCTTGTGGTCGACAGCCGCCCCGACCTGCTCTGGCCGAGCTTCAGCCCGCGCGTCCCCGAACGGGTGCAGGACCATGACGGCGACATGTTCGCGGCGATCCGCCAGAAGGACATGCTGCTGCATCACCCCTACGAGACCTTCGACATGGTCATCCGCTTCCTCGAACAGGCGGCGACCGACCCGGACGTGGTGGCGATCAAGCAGACGCTCTACCGGACCTCGCGCAATTCGCCCATCGTCGCGGCCCTCTGCGAGGCGGCGGAGGCGGGCAAGCAGGTCACCGCTCTGGTCGAACTCAAGGCCCGGTTCGACGAGGCCGCAAATATCCGCCAGTCCCGCCGGCTGGAACGGGCGGGCGCCCACGTCGTCTACGGCTTCACCAACTACAAGACCCACGCCAAGATCAGCACCGTGGTGCGCCGCGAGGGCGGCAAGCTGGTCACCTATTCCCATTTCGGCACCGGCAACTACCACCCGATCACGGCGCGCATCTATACCGATCTCAGCCTGTTTACCTGCAACCCGGCTCTGGGACGCGACGCGACCAAGGTGTTCAACTACATCTCGGGCTACGCCCCGCCGGACGGGTTGGAGAACCTCTCGATTTCGCCGACCTCGCTGAAGGACACGCTGCTCGCCGGCATCGAGGCAGAGATCGCCCATGCGCAAGCCGGTCGCCCGGCGGCGATCTGGGCCAAGATGAACTCGCTGATCGAGCCGGACGTGATCGACGCGCTCTATTCCGCCTCGCGCGCCGGCGTTCCCATCGACCTCGTGATCCGGGGCATCTGCGGCGTGCGGCCCGGCGTGAAGGACCTGTCCGAAACGATCCGTGTCAAGTCGGTCGTCGGCCGCTTCCTGGAGCATTCGCGCATCGTCTGCTTCGGCAACGGCACCGGTCTGCCCGGCAAGAAGGCGCGGGTCTATATCAGCTCGGCCGATTGGATGGGCCGCAACCTGAACCGCCGGGTCGAGACGCTGGTCGAATGCGTGAACCCGACGGTGAAGGCACAGATCGTCGAGCAGATCATGGCGGCGAACCTGGCCGACGTGGCCCAGAGCTGGGTCTTGCAGCCAGAGGGCGAATGGCACCGCCCCGACCTGTCGGCGACCGAGACGCCGTTCAGTTGCCATCGGTTCTTCATGGAGAACCCGTCGCTTTCGGGGCGCGGCAGTGCGGGCGCGGCGGATGTTCCGGAACTGACCCATTCGCGGGGCTGACCGCGCAGGCATTTGCAATCGCGGCCCTCGTCTGGTTCACTCGATCACGCAGCCTGAGGCCGACATGACGTTGCGCGCCGCCACGCGGAGGGCTGACCCACTCACCCGACATTTCCAGATTGCGTGCGCCGTGGCCGGCACGTGATGTGCTTTCCATGAGGCAGCCCATGCTGAACAAGACCGAACTCCATCCCGCCGCTATCGCCCATGCCCGAGAGGTCGCCGAGGGGACGCTGTCGCGACGCGAGTTCCTGACGCGGGCGACGTCGCTCGGCGTGTCCGCGGCGGCGGCCTACGCCCTGATCGGCGTGCCGCGACCCGCCCGCGCCGACGCGCATCTGAGCGATGGTGGAACCGTCCGCATCGAAAGCACGGTCAAGGCACTCCGCGATCCGCGGACCTATGACTGGCCGCAGATGTCGAACTTCTCGCGCGGGTGGCTCGAATATCTCGTGGAATACGACCGTGACGGCTCGATCGGCCCGATGCTTCTGGAAGGGTGGTCCGTCAACGAGGACGCGACCGAGTACGTCCTCAACGTCCGGCCTGGGGTCACCTGGAACGACGGGACGCCCTTCACGGCCGAGGATGTCGCCTACAACGTCGCCCGCTGGTGCGAGCGTGATGTCGAAGGCAACTCGATGGCCGGCCGGATGGCCTCGCTCATCGACGAGGAAACCGGCGTCGCGCGCGATGGGGCGATCGCGGTGACGGATGAGCGGACCGTGACGCTGTCGCTGGCCCGACCGGATATCACCCTCATCGCCAGCTTCTCCGACTATCCGGCCGCGATCGTTCCCCAAGGCTTTTCCGGCGATCCGATGGAGAACCCCAAGGGCACCGGCCCGTATCTGCCCGAAAGCCTCGATGTGGGCGTGCGCGCCGTTCTCGTGCGGAACCCGGACCACCCATGGTGGGGCACGGAGGTCTTCGGTCCCGCCCGGATGGAGCGGATCGAGTTCGTGGATTTCGGGACGGATCAGGCGTCGGTCGTGGCCGCCGCGGATGCCGGCGAGGTGGACATGGTCTACGAGTCGCTGGGCGACTTCATCGAGGTGCTGGACGGCATCGGCTGGGAGATCTCCGAAGCGATCACGGCCAACACGCTGGTGATCCGGACCAACCAGCAGGCCGAGATCGACGGCGTGACGCCCTATGCCGATGCGCGGGTCCGCCGGGCCCTCGCCCTCGCCGTGGATAATTCCGTCCTTCTCGAACTCGGATATAGCGGGCGCGGCATCGTCGCGGAAAACCATCACGTCTCTCCGCTGCATCCCGAATATGCGGAACTTCCCGCCCCGGAACACGATCCGGAGGCGGCGCTTGCCCTGCTCGCCGAGGCGGGCTTCGAGGAGTACGAGCACGAACTCGTCTCCATCGACGACGATTGGCGGCGTCCTACGGCGGATGCCGTCGCGGGCCAGCTTCGGGATGCGGGGATCGCCATTCGCCGCACCGTCCTGCCCGGATCGACCTTCTGGAACGACTGGTCCAAATATCCGTTCTCGACCACCGACTGGGCCCAGCGGCCGCTGGGCGTGCAGGTCCTCGCACTGGCCTACAGGTCCGGCGAGCCCTGGAACGAGACCGGCTTCTCGAACGCCGAATTCGACGAGACGCTGGCCCAGGCCCTCTCGATCGCCGATGCCGACGAACGGCGCGTCCTGATGGAGCGGCTGGAGCAGATCCTCCGCGACGAGGGCGTGATCATTCAGCCCTATTGGCGGTCGACCTACCGCCACCACGTGGCCGGTCTCGCCGGGTCGGAAATGCACCCGACCTTCGAGATCCATTCCTACAAGCTCGCCTGGGCAGCCTGATCCGCGGCAGGCCCGACGAAAACGGGCGCCCAAGGGGGCGCCCGCAATCCGCGTCGTCGGTCGAGAGACCTCAGAACGGCGAGTCGTCGAACACGATCGCGGACTCGACTTCCTGCGCCGTCGTGTTCTCGACGATCGCGATATTGTAGGCGTCCTCGCCGCCTTCGCCGTCCACGTCGACCGAGATCACGACGTCGCCGCCGACTTGGGTCACGATCACGTCGATCTCGCCGAACTTGGCCAAGGCGATGCTGTCGCCTTCCTCGAAGTCGATGATCGTGTCGATGGCGCTGCCGGCCTCGGCGTCGTCATCGGCGAACCCGGCCGTGCGCGCGAAGAACACGAAGACGTCGTCATCGGCGCCGCCTTCGAGGATATCGGTGCCAAAGCCGCCCTCGACCGTGTCGAAGCCGGTGCCACCGCGAACGAGGTCGTCGCCACGGCCGCCCAGCACGACGTCCCGGCCGGCCTGACCGAAGACGATGTCATTACCTTCGTTGCCCAGCAGGAAGTCGCGCCCGCGACCGCCATCGATGAAGTCGTCGCCGTCATTGCCCGCGATGGTGTCGTCCCGTCCACCGCCCAGCAGCCGGTCGTCGCCCGACGTTCCGCTGATCGTGGAGGCGTCGTTCGTGGGGCCGACATTGTTTCCCTGGATGATGCTCATCAAAAACCGTCCTTCCGGGCGAAGCGCCCTGTTTCGTGGGTACTGGTGAACCCGTCCCGCACGGGCAGGCGGAGATTTGCCAATCTTCCCCCGGCGCGACAAGCGGATTGGTGCCGATTTGGCGAAAATTTCTGAAAATTTAATCTGATGTTCACGTTCCGCTCGGGAACGCGCCGGAATGCGAAGGGCGACCGCGGCCGATCCGCCGGTTCCGGCGGCTCCACGGCGGACGCGATCCGGCGACGTCGTTTCCGGCCGGGCCACGTCGTCCGCGTTGACCTGTGCCGCGCGGCCATGCCAGTCGTCGCATCGAGCGGCGGGGGGACGCATGAAGGATGACACCGAGGATCTGGCTGGCTACGGCCCGTTCGGCGCACCGCTCTTCGACGGCCCAGAGGCGCGCTCGCTGCGTCGGGTCGGGGTGATCGACGTGGGGTCGAACTCCGTCCGGCTGGTCATCTTCGACGGCGCGGCCCGCTCGCCGGCCTATTTCTTCAACGAGAAGATCCTCTGCGGCCTCGGCGCGGGGCTGGGCGAAACCGGCCTCCTCAACCCTGAGGGCCGGGAGCGGGCGCTGGCCGCGTTGCGGCGCTTCGCGATCCTTGCTCGGGGGTTCGAGGTGAATTCGCTGACGGCCGCCGCCACCGCCGCCATCCGCGAGGCCAGTGACGGCCCGGCCTTCGCTGCCGAGGTCGAGGCGACGACCGGCCTCAGGCTGTGGGTCGTCGACGGCGCGGAAGAGGCGCGCCTGTCGGGGCAGGGCGTCCTGCTGGGATGGCCCGAGGCCGAGGGGGTGATGTGCGATATCGGCGGCTCGTCGATGGAACTGGCGCATCTGTCGGGGGGCCATGTCGGCAACGCTGTCTCGGGCAAGCTGGGGCCGCTCAAGCTGCAGGACCTGAAGTCGCGCGCCAAGCGCAAGGCCGCCATCGACGAGGGGCTGGCCGCCATGACGGCCAAGCTGGGCCGCGACCGGACCGACCATCTCTACCTCGTCGGCGGCTCCTGGCGGGCCATCGCCCGCATCGACATGGAGCGGCGGGGATATCCCCTCCAGGTCCTGCACGAATATACCATGACGCCCAAGGATCTGCGCGCGACCCTCGACTTCATCGACGGGGCCGACATGTCGGATCTGGGCAAGCGCACGCGCACGTCCTCGGCCCGGATGTCGCTGGTCCCCGTGGCGGCCGAGGTTCTGGGCCGCGTCCTGCGGACGTTGCGCCCCAAGGATATCGCCGTCTCCTCCTACGGGATCCGGGAGGGTCTGCTCTACGAGCGGATGCCCGACGTCCTGCGTGCCCGCGACCCCCTGATCGAAAGCTGCCGCTTCGCCGAGGCCAAGGATGCCCGCGTGCCCGGCTTCGGGCGGGTTCTCTACCACTTCGTCAAACCGCTCTTCTCGCGGGCCTCCGACCGCCGCCGGCGCCTGATCCGGGCCTGCTGCCTGCTGCACGACGTCAGTTGGCGCGCCCATCCCGACTACCGGGCCGAAGTCTGTTTCGACAACGCGACGCGGGCCAATCTCGGCGGCCTGACCCATTCCGAACGGGTCTTCCTCGGGCTGGCCCTGCTCCATCGCTACCGCAACCGGCGCGAGGGGACGTCCTTCGAGACGCTCGCCGACCTCATGACCGAAGAGGACATCCTCCAGGCAGAGATCGTCGGCAAGGCCATGCGCTTCGGGGCGATGTTCGCGGCCCAGGATCCCGCGCTCATGGGGACGCTCAAGCTCTATCCCAAAAAGCAGGAACTGGAACTGATCCTGCCGTCGGGCGACGGCGAGGCCCTGTTCGGGGAAGTGGCCGAAGCGCGGTTCCGGTCCCTCGCCTCCTCGCTGGGCGCCGAAGGCCGGGTGCGCACCCAGCGCGCCTCATGAGCCTGCGTGCCGGCGCGCTCGAAATCGAGGACTGGGAGCTGACGGAGCAGTTCGTCCGCGCCTCAGGCCCCGGCGGGCAGAACGTCAACAAGGTCAATTCCGCCGTCGAATTGCGGTTTGAGGCCGACCGGTCCCCGAACCTGCCCGGTCCGGTGAAGTCCCGTCTGCGCCGGCTGGCCGGACGGCGCTGGACGCAGGATGGGGCCGTGGTGATCTTTGCCCAAGAGGCCCGCAGTCAGGCCCAGAACCGCGAAATCGCGCGCGACCGTCTGGTCCAGTTACTGGTGAAGGCGCAGGAAAAGCCAAAGCGGCGCGTTCCGATCAAACCGACGCGGGGCAGCATCCGGCGGCGGCTCGCCGCCAAGAAGCGCCGGGCCGAGGTCAAGGCGCTCCGCGGGCCTGTGGACGAATGACCCATTCGCGGGACTCGCAATCGAGCAGCCCGCCCGGGACCAGGACCTTGTCGATCACGTGGATCACGCCGTTATCGGCTTGAACATCCGCCTCGACTACGCGCGCCTCCTGCTGCGTGGAATCCGCCAGCCGGACCCCGTCGCGATCGTTCGTCACGCAGAGACGCGCGCTTTCCAGCATCGTGCGCACGCGAATCGTTCCGCCCGGCAGGTCCGTCGATCGCAGGGCCCTGTCGTCGACATGGTAGAGCACGATGCGGTTCAGACTGTCCCCATTCGCGGGATCGAGCAGCGCCTCGACCGATCCCGCGGGCAGGTCCGCAAAGGCGTCGTCGGTGGGGGCGTACAAGGTGAACGGTCCGGGCCCGGCCAGCATGTCCGCCAGATCCGCCGCCTCGATCGCGGTGACCAGCGTGCCGAGGCGGGCATACGCTCGCGCGACCTCGATGACCGACGAGGCGCCGGCCGGCGCCGCCGCGATCACGGCGAACGCCGCTGCCTTGAGATGGGTCATCGTGGTCCTCCGCTCGATCCGTTCGATGAGGTTGCGGGACGGCGAGGCCGACCGGGAACGGGTGCTGTAGTCGTCTTCAACGCCAAGCGCACCGGTCCGGATGCCCGGATAACGCCGACGTGATCGGCCGGGCGAACTTGCCCCTGCCCGCCGCGATTGCTACCGCGCAGGCACCTCGATCCGCCCGGAGCCCCGCGATGCGCCTGAGCCGCTACTTCCTGCCCGTCCTCAAGGAGACGCCCGCCGAGGCGCAGATCGCGTCTCACCGCCTGATGCTGCGCGCGGGCATGATCAAGCAATCCTCCGCCGGCATCTATTCCTGGCTCCCGCTCGGCTGGAAGGTGCTCCGCCGGATCGAACGGATCGTCCACGAGGAACAGCAGCGCGCCGGCCACCATCCCATGCTGATGCCGACGCTCCAGCCCGCCGACCTCTGGCGCGAAAGCGGCCGCTACGACGCCTACGGCCCCGAGATGCTGCGCATCCGCGACCGTCAGGACCGCGACATGCTCTACGGTCCCACCAACGAGGAGATGATCACCGACATCTTCCGCTCCCATGTGAGCAGCTACCGGGACCTGCCGCTGACGCTCTACCACATCCAGTGGAAGTTCCGCGACGAGATGCGCCCCCGCTTCGGCGTCATGCGCGGGCGCGAGTTCCTGATGAAGGACGGCTACAACTTCGATCTCGACGAGGCCGCCGCCCGCCACGCCTACAACCGCCACCTGGTGACCTACCTGCGCACCTACGAGCGGCTGGGCCTCCAGGCGATCCCCATGCGCGCCGACAGCGGGCCCATCGGCGGCGAGGACACGCACGAATTCCTGGTCCTCGCCGAGACCGGGGAATCCGAGGTCTTCTACGACAGCGAGATCACCGACCTGCGCTTCGGCGACCGGGCCATCGACTATGACGACGTGGCCCAGTGCCAGGGCATCCTGGAGGAGTTCACCTCCCGCTACGCGCGCACCGACGAGACCCACGACGAAGCCGTCTTCGCGCAGGTGCCCGAGGATCGCCGCCGCAGCGCACGCGGCATCGAGGTGGGGCAGATCTTCTATTTCGGCACCAAGTATTCCGAGCCGATGGGCGCCACCGTGCAGGGACCCGACGGCAAGCCCGTGCCGGTGCATATGGGCTCCCACGGGATCGGCGTCAGCCGCCTCGTCGGCGCCATCATCGAGGCCAGCCACGATGAGAACGGCATCATCTGGCCCGAGGGCGTGACCCCCTTCCACGCCGGCATCGTCAATCTCAAGCAGGGAGACGCCGCTACGGATAGCGCCTGCGAGGGCATCTACCGCCAACTGGTCGATGCGGGGCTGGAGCCGCTCTACGACGACCGCTCCGAGCGCGCGGGCGCCAAGTTCGCCACCATGGACCTGATCGGCCTCCCCTGGCGCATCACCGTCGGTCCCCGCGGCCTGCAGTCCGGCAAGGTGGAGCTGACGAGCCGCCGGACGGGCGAGAGCGAGGAGGTCTCCCCCGAGGCCGCGGTGGAGCGGGTGAAGGGGGTGTATGGGGTGGAGTAGGAAGTTGGATCGCGGGGTGTGGTCGTTCGCTGCGACTTATAGGAACGGCAGCTCTGCGCAAAGAAGCGGCCTCTTCAAACTCCCGGTACCTGATCCGTGGACGACGGGAGTGATTGGCTCGAAGCCGACCTATCCCTGAACCGCCGCCTTAACGTGCTCGTAGAGTATCATGCCACCAGACGCGCCGCTGCGCCTTTCGAAAAGTTGATCCACTCGATATAGCGCTTGGCGCCGGCGTTGCCGTATTGAAGCGCGGTTTCAAGCACGTCGATGTTGGCAGAGGCACCAACAATGCCCGTTGCCCGGACAGCAAGCGCCGACCTCTTAGATTTGTGCGCGATGAAGTTTCGCACGTGCCGGAGTTCGTCGATAGGCCAAGGTGTTACCCCGAGTTCGGCCGCAATCTGCGGTTGGTTCGAGACGTCAAGGCGCACTCCCGCATCTGTAAGCGTCCGGCCTGACTGCTACCTGGCGTAGTTCCAGGGCATGAGCTCTTCGACGCGTGTGATCTTGTAGTCTGGGATGCGGGCGAGCGTGTCGGCGAGCCAGGCGTGGGGGTCAACGTCGTTGAGCTTGGCGGTCTCGATGAGGGTGGCGGCGATGGCGAGGGCCTTGCCGCCGGCGGCCGATCCCGCGAAGAGCCAGTTCTTGCGACCGAGGGCGCAGCCGCGCATGGCGCGTTCGGCGGCGTTGTTGTCCGGCGCGAGGCGTCCGTCCGACAGGTATGGCCTGAGCCGCGGCAGGCGGTTGAGCGCATAGCGGATCGCCACCGCGAGCGGGGTCTTTCCCGACAGGCTGGGCAGCTGCTCGGCGAGCCAGACCTCGAGCGCGTCGAAGACGGGGGCGGCGTGCTCCTGACGGGTCTGGACACGCTCTTCGGGCGGCGCGCCGCGGACGGACTTCTCGACGGCGTAGAGGTCCGCGATGCGGGCGATCGTCTCCTCGGCGATGGCGGAGCTCTGGGAACGATGCACGTCGACGAACTTGCGCCGCACATGGGCCAGGCACGCCACCTCGCGGATGTCCCCGCCGCGATAGAGTTCCTCGAAGCCCGCATAGCCGTCGGCATGCATCCAACCCTTGAAGCCCGCGAGGTGCTTCGCCGGGTGGCTGCCCTTCCGATCTTCCGAGAAGCGGTAGAGCGCGGCCGGCGGGGCGGGCCCGGACCACGGCCGCTCGTCGCGCACATAGGTCCAGAGCCGCGCCGTCTGCGTCTTGCCGGTGCCGGGCGCGAGCATCCGAACCGGGGTGTCATCCGCATGGATCGCATGGCCGGCCAGCACGTGGCGGCCGATCGCCTCGGCGAGCGGCTCCAGCAGCGCGGTGGACTTGCCCACCCAGTCCGCCAGCGTCGAGCGGTCGAGGTCGATCCCTTCGCGGGCGTAGACCTGGGACTGGCGGTAGAGCGGAAGGTGGTCGGCGTATTTGGATACGAGGACATGAGCTAAGAGCCCGGGTCCCGGACGCCCGCGCTCGATGGGGCGCGATGGCAGAGCCACCTGGGTGAAGCCGTCGCAGCCAGAGCAGGCGAAGCGCGGGCGCGTGATGCGGTTCACCACGAAGCGACCCGGGACATACTCGAGTTCTTCGGTGACATCCTCGCCGACCTGCCGCAGCCGCCCGCCGCAGGCGGCGCACTCGTCCTGCGCGGGCAGCAGCTCGATCTCCGTCCGTGGCACGTGGTCGGGGATGGGCCGGCGCTTGGGCTTGCCCTTCTCCTCGGCGGGCTCCGGCAGGCGTAGCTTGGCGGTCATCGCGGCCGCCGCGAGCTCGCTCGTCTCGAGCGCCAGTTGCAACTGCTCGGCCGTCTCCGCGGAGGCACCGAACCGGTGCGCCCGGTGCCCGGCCAATTGATGGCGCAGCTTCTCGATCAGGACCGCCTGGGCCTTCACCTCGGCGATCAGGCGCTCCGCGAGCGAGCGCAGATCGTCGGGATCGTCCGGGAGGGCGGTGGCCTCGTCGAGCATGGTCCAAATGCTACAGCGCCCTGATCCCCCTGGGAATCCTCTATCCCGTCCGCAGCGGTCGCCAGGTCCTCTGCGGGGTCCGCCAGTCGATGCCCTCCAAGAGCATCGCCAACTGCGCGGGTGTCAGCGCGACCTTGCCGTCCTTCGCCGCGGGCCAGACGGTGAGGCGGATCAGGGATCGGTCCAGTGGACCGATACCCCGCCGAACGCCCTTCTCGAGCCGCTTGGAGAACAGGCACGCGCCTTGCCCGTCCCACCAGATCATCTTGATCAGATCGCCGCGCCGGCCGCGGAAGACGAAGAGATGCCCGGCATACGGGTCCTCCTTCATCGTCGCTTCGGCCTGAGCGGCCAGCGTCGCGAAGCCGCGCCGCATGTCCGTCACGCCCGCCGCCAGCCAGACCCGCGCGCCGGCGGGGATCGGGATCATGGAGCAGGCTCCGACAGCGCCCGCAGGAAGCGCGCAAGCGCGTCCGGGTCGTAGGCCCCCTCCACCCGCAGCCGGTGCCCGCCCGCCAGCGCGATCTCCATCACGCCCGCCGGGAGGGGCCCGGACGGCCCGTCCGGTGGCGGCGTCGCATCCGCATCCGAGACCAGCTCCACGGGCAAGAAGGCCGTCGTCGCGCCGTCCACCGTCTCGTCCGCCCGGGCGGCCAGCGCCTCGATCGGCGGCGCCGCCTCCTCCGGCGCGAACCGCGCATCCCGCAACCACGTAAAGACCAGGTTCGCGTTCACGTCATAGCGCCGCGCCACCTGGCTCACCGAGATCCCGGGAAGCCGCGCCTGGCGGCAAATCATCCGCTTCTCGTCATCCGCCCAGATGCGCCGCTTCCGCGCCCGCTTCGCCATCCAAACCCGCCCCGTAGTGTCCACTATCGCTAATGGACACTAAGCCCACGCTAACCGCTCAGGCAGGGCAGGAACGCCGGACGCTTACGCAGAAGCCGCGCCGAGACGAAGATGAACTGCATGAAAATTCTCGGTCAGAAGCTCACGTCACGAGACTTCGACCGTCAGACCGCCGAACTCCAAGTCCGCATCGCCATCCTCAACCGCTTCACTACACTCGGCATCCCCGTCACGCGGCCCGTCGGCTGACGTCAGATGGAGAAAGGGGAAATCCGGCCGTCAGGCGATTTGCGCAACAGAGCTGGTGCAAATAAATCGCCTGACCGATTGTGACCCCCTCAACACAATGAAGAATAGACGCCGAATTATCTATTGTATTTCGCCCTGGCTTGAAAGCAGGTCCCGACCAAGCTTGTTTCGTCTGATCGAAAAGAAGCGGCTTCCGAGGGGCCGTAAGCCTGCAAATGAAATCCACCGAGGGAGCGTCCGGTGTTCCGCCTAATCGAGCGTCATAACTTCATCGCCTATACATTGGCTTCGAGCCTTTTGATATTCTGGCTCGGATCGCAAGAAGCCATCATCGCTCTTGCGGAGCCTATCAGAAGCACTGCGGACGCAAGACTTGAATATTACGAGAACTACGATCCAGAGACCATACCCTATTATATGGCCGCACTAGCGGTTCTGCCTGCCGCTTCTGCGATATATATCGCCTTGGGCTTGTTTGTATCGACGAAATCAGTGATACCAGGACCAAAGATAGAGTGGCTATCTATATATTTTTTATTCCCAACCTTTGTCCTCGTTCTTTTTTGGGTTTCCTTTTTTTTGTCCCTATTGGCGCCAGCGGTAACCCATTAATTACTGCGAGATTTTTTAACTTCCCGCCTGTCGTATTCACGCTATGCCTCGTCGGTTACATCTTCAGTGCGGGCGCTGTTATCCTGATCAAACTTCCCGGTCAGGTGAGAAGAAAGAAATAGAAATGGCAGAGGTCAACGCATCGGACGAGGAAATAGAGCTGCTCGGCTATGGCGCAACGATTGTTTTCGAAGGGGTCGACCATGTCGCGAGAGAGCTAGACGACGATATCCTGCGAGGATTCGGGAAGAGAGGTGGTACGGCGGTCACGGTTACACTTGGCGCAATTGACGTGGCAGACGAGCTAGGCGACGAGAATTACCGCCAAGCACTTATTGAAGCATCGGGGATTGCCGGGACATTGGGAGGTGCTGCTACCCTTGGTACGCTCTTTGCAAAGGCAGGAAGCACTTATGGTCCACTCGGAGCATTTGTCGGTGGATTGAGTGGCGCGCTTTTAGGTGGAGGCCTCGGGGAAAGTGGCATATAAGCTATCGCAGATCTTCTGACGAAGGGTGGCGATAATCCGACAAATGTTCGCATTATCGGAACTGAAGTGCTCCCGGATGGATCGCAGGTTCCGTTTGTGCGGCACGTAGATCCAGAAAGTGGTCTCGTAATTAAGACGTATCTTGAATACGCTGAAGATGGGTCGCTCAGACCTGGCATCTCCTACGTGCCGCCGGAGTGGAACAAGAGAACCGGAACGGGAGTCGATGATTTGATCGGCGGTCTGTTCGAGGCAGGGGATATCTCATCACAGGGACGGTTGCCGCCAGAAACGGTGGCCGCCCAGAGTGGGATTTACAGTAGCCTTTTTGGAATTTCGACGACCGAGCAACCCACGGGACAGCATGCAGACTTCGAACAGGAAGCACCAGATGACCTGCTCCCCTGAAACGTCCTCGATTTGAGGTTAGGCTGTTCTCCAACTGAGGAGACAGGAGATGAAGAGAAGCCGTTTCAGCGAAGCGCAGATCATTGGCATCCTGAAGGAGCATGCAGCGGGCATGAGCACGCCGGACCTGTGCCGCAAGCATGGGATCAGCGATGCGACCTTCTACAACTGGCGCCGCAAGTACGGCGGCATGGAGGTCGCCGATGCGAAGCGGCTGAAGGCACTGGAAGCTGAGAATGCGAAGCTGAAGAAGATGCTGGCCGAGCAGATGATGGATGTGGCCACGCTGAAAGAGATGCCTGGAAAAAACTTCTGAGGCCCGGTTCGAGGAGGAATGCCGTGGACTGGGCCATGACGGAGAAGAGCTGCTCACAGCGGCGGGCCTGTGCCCTGGCCGGCATAGATCCGCGTGTCTGTCGGCGCAGATCCAAGCGTCCGGCCGACACCGAACT
>NZ_JYFE01000004.1 GCF_000877395.1 Jannaschia aquimarina
ATAATCTCGAGGGTCTTATCCATCGAGCGTCCATCCGGCGCCTTGACGTCCGAACTATCCCCGGCGGCTCCTCGATGCTCCAATCGAGTGCAGCCTCGCGTGGCGCTCGGCATGGTTGCAGCCGGGTGTCACCGCGTGACGCGGCCCGATCCGACCCCTGCGAAACAGATCCCGCCCGTAACCGCCGCATACACGAGTGAAACCTCTGCGAGGACTGTCATCGTCCGTGCGGTTTCGCCGCGTAGAGTCCACGCTTCCACGATGGTCGTGCGGTAATGCGGTCGTACCAGGCCCGCAGGTTGGCGAACCCATCCGCGCCGATCCTGTCACCGCCGCGATAGATCTCCTCCAGGCACCAGATCCAAGGGGCGAGCGCGATATCGGCGATGCCGAAGGCGTCGCCGGCGATCCAGGGTCGGCCGTCGAGGCGATTGTCGATGACGCCGTAAAGGCGACGGGCTTCTTCGGCGTATTTCTCCGCAGGATACGGGTCGTCCGACTTGCCGGCCATGACGTGGTGGAAGTGGCCGAACTGCCCGAACATCGGGCCGACCGAGGCCATCTGGAACATAAGCCATTGCGTCACCTCGAACCGCCCGCGGGCATCCGTGGGCATGAGGCGTCCGGTTTTCTCGGCGAGGTAGAGGAGGATCGCGCCGCTCTCAGACAGAGCGATCGGGGCGCCGTCCGGTCCGTCCGGATCGATCAGCGCGGGGATCTTGCCGTTCGGGGCCAGAGCGACGAAGGCCGGATGTTTCTGTTGCTTGTCGGCGAGGCGTACGTGGTGGACCTCGTAGGGCAGGCCGAACTCCTCGAGCGCGATCGACACCTTCGCCCCGTTAGGCGTGTGTTCGGTGAAGAGCTGCAGCTTTCCCGGATCCGTCGCAGGCCAGGGGGTCGGGTTCGTCGCGGGGGATTTCGTCATGGTGGTCGTGGCATGAGCTGTCATGTCCGGTCTCCTATATCGAAGCTTTGGACATGCACCGGCATGTGCTGCGCGATAATCGGTCGGATCGGACAATCACCTTCAACGAACAGTCCTTAATTCCAGCAGCCGCGCGAGATCAGGTCTCGAAGCCATCCAGACCATCCACGAGATGATCGATCAAGGCCCGCACCCGCGCGGGAAGGTGCCGGCCCTCGGGATGGACGACCTGGATGGGCATGCCCGCCCCGGCCGCATGCGACAGTACTTCGACCAGGGTGCCGTCTCGGAGATCTTCTTGGAAGTGGAACCGCAGATCCTGCACGATCGCCAGGCCGGACAGGGCGACGCTGCGATGCGCTTCGCCGTCATCGACGCACAGAGTTTGGGCCGTGTCGAAGGACACCGCCTCGCCGTCGACCTCGAACCGCCAGCGATAGGCGCGGCCCGACCCCTTGAAGACGAAGGTGGCGCAGACATGCGCATCGAGGTCCTCGATCGCGCCCGGTCGCCCATGCGCGGCGATGTAGTCGGGCGAGGCGACCGTAACCGTGCGGGCCGTGCCGACGCGGCGCGCGCGCAGGCCGCTATCGGTCAGATCGCCGAAGCGGATGGCCAGGTCGCGCCCCGTCCCGATCAGATCCGAGGGGCGATCGTCGAACCGCATGTCGAGCGCGACCTCGGGGTGGCGCCGGGCGAAGTCCAGCAGGAGCGGGACCGCGTGGCGACGGCCGAAGACCACGGGCAGGTCGATGCGGATCCGGCCCCTCAGGCCCCGGGACGCGCTGCGCACCTCCTCCTCGGCATCGGCCATCGCTTCGGTGATGTCGCGGGCGCGCTCGTAGAACCGCGTGCCCTCCTCGGTCAGGACGACGCGACGTGTGGTGCGGGTAAACAGCCGGACGCCGAGGCGGTCCTCCAGACGACCGACGCTCTTCGAGGTGCCGGCCGTCGTGGCGCCCAATCGGCGGGCCGCGGCGCTGAAGCCGCCCGTCTCGGCGACGGCCACGAAGACGGCGAGGTCGTCGAGTTGGTCCAATCCCTTCCCCCTATTGCAACGATATCGTTGATGGTGGCTCTTCGGATACGCCGATTATCGGCAGCCCGCCAGTCTGCCATCTCTCCTTGCGACACGAACGCAATGGAGGCCAAATCAATGGCACATCTCAAAGACAGACATGTCCTGGTCATCGGAGGGTCCTCCGGTATCGGACTGGCCACCGCCCGGTTGGCCATGGAAGACGGGGCCCATGTGACGATCACGGGCCGGGATACGGACAAGCTGAACCGCGCCGCCGTCGCGTTGGGCGGAGCCGAGGCGATCCAGCTTGACCTCGCCGACGAGGCCGGCATCGCCGCTCTCTTCGACGGGCGGTCGGTCGACCATGTCGGGATCACCGGGCCGGGGCCGGGGTTCTATCCCTTCACAGAGGCCGACATAGAACAGGTCCGTGCCGACTTCGACGCCAAGTTCTGGGGTCAGTACCGGATCGCCCGACAGGCCGTCGCCCGGCTGGTCGAGACGGCGAGCGGCGGATCGGACGCGTCGCTGACCTTCATGTCGGGGGCGTTCTCACAACGGCCCATCCCGGGCGCCTCGACGCTCGCTGCGATCCAATCGGGCCTGGAAGGTCTCGCCCGGGCGCTGGCCGTCGAGGTCGGGCCGGTCCGGGTCAACGCGGTGTCGCCGGGCCTGACCGACACGCCGCTGATCCGTGGGCTCTTCGGCGACGGGACCGATGACCTCTACGCCGACACGGCGCGCGGCCTGCCAGCGCAACGCGTCGCTCAACCCGAGGACATCGCCGAGACCTTCGTTATGCTGATGCGGAACCGTTCCATGACCGGGTCCACGATCTATCCGGACGGCGGCCTCACCCTCCGAGGCTGAGACCACCGATCCCGTACTCGAAGCCGGTCGACCACCGTCGGCCGCATCACAAGGAGCAAGACCATGATCCTCAAGACCCTCTTCGCCGCCGCCCTGATCGCGGCTCCCGTCCTCGTCCCGTCGAACGTCTTCGCCCAGGACGCCGCGACAACGGCCACTGCGCCGGCCGATATTTCGGCAAACGTCGCCGACGCCCTGCTCCGCTTCGTCAACGGAATGGATACCGACGACGGCGCCCTGATCGGGTCCGCCTTCGCCGACGCCGCTCTGGTCGACTTCACCCCGGCGGCCGCCAAGGTCGGCATGCAGTTCCCGATCATCGAGGGGCGTGAGAACCTCGTCGGCGGCCTCGTCCCCTTCGCCGGCGCCTACACGACGTCGCATTCCGTCACCAACGTCCGCGTCGATGTGGATGGAGACAGCGCGTCCCTCTATGCCATCGTCGAGGCGCAGCACTTTCCCGAAGGTGTCCGGGATCGCAACTTCAAGATGATGAACGATTACCACCTCGATCTCAGCCGCGACACCGCGGACGAAACCGGCCGCCGCTGGCTGATCGACCGCATGGTGATCGACAACATCTGGGCCGAAGGCGACATCACCGTGATGACCGGCGGGTGAAGCTGCCGTATTGAGGACACAAGGGGCGGTGCCTACGCACCGCCCCTCGTCATGAAGATGCGCAACGCATTCGGAAGCGCTTCAGTCGAGTGCAGGTTGGAGACGGTCCGCCATCGTTCTCTACGTGTCTCATCACGCGACGCGACCGGGTCCGACCCTTGCGAAACAGAACGCCCTCGTCTCTCGACCATACTTGGCGTGACGTTTCACCCGGCCCATTCGTCCGGCATGAATGTGCCGCGCGTGGCGAAGCCTCCCGCACCGTCGGGGGTCAGCACCACGCCTTCGCCTTCCGCCAAGGTCACGCCCGCCACCGCGTTGATGTTCGAGCGATGCGAGACAATCACGCGGTTCGTTCCGGGCGCGGGCGGGGCCGTGACCAAGTCGCGCAGGAAGGCGACCCGCTCCCCCCGGCCGTCATCGTCCGATAGCAGGCCGATGAGGCGCATGTCCTCGGTCGCATGCCCGAAGCTGATCCGTGCGTGGTCGGCGCAGCGGGCGAAGGGCGAGGCCCAGACCTCCCCGGCCACGATGCCGCGTTCGTCCCAAGCCGCCCCGATCACCCGCGCCTGCCGCTCGCCCTCGGCCGAGAGCAGGCGCTGCCGCTCGCGGGGCCATTCGATGCGGTCGATGCCCGACCACTGCGTCGCGGCGTGGCGGAAGTAGACGACGTGCCCGCCCTCGCGCAGGGCCGGAATCAGCGTGCCGTGATGCGCGGCGGCGGCGCGTGGCAGGACGGTTGTGGCGACGGCGGCGCCTAGGGCGGCAAGGACGTGGCGGCGGGTCGGGGTCATCGGAAGCTCCTTCCGGTCGGGTCGCAGGTGTCGGACCGATGACGCGCAGAAGCAGCCTCCGGCTCCGCGCGGTTGCGCACGGGTTCTATGCTGATGCTGCGTCTCGGCCGCCACGGGACCGACGGAAGGCTGACGGGTCTGCCAGAGTACAGCGGATGCGTCGCGTATCCTGTCATCGCGTCCCTGGTTGGTGGTCGCGCGACCAACGCGCGATCGCCGAAGCCTTTCATCCCCGCCCCATCTCCGAATAATCGACCACCGGCGACCAGTCCGGCGCGATGGGGGGCACGTGGCGCAGGTCGCGGGCGGCGAACGCGCCCTTGGCGTGGACGACCGTGCCGCCCACGGCCGTCAGGTCGGCGGTGATCTTGGCGATCTCGGCATCGGTGACGGCGAAGACGTCGCGGTCCAGAATGGCGAAATCCGCCATCTGCCCCGGCACGATGGCGCCCTTCCGACCCGCATCGCCGGTGAACCAGGCCGATCCCACCGTCATGAGGCGCAACGCCTCCTCGCGGTCCAGCAGATTGTCATCGCCATACATGCGCATCCCGCCGCGGCTGAGCCCTGTCGACAGCCATTGCAGCGCGAACCAGGGGTTGTAGCTGGCGACCCGGGTGGCATCCGTCCCGAGGCCCACCGGCACGCCCAGGTCGAGGATCGCGCGGAAGTTCGGGGTGCGCTGCAACTCATCCATCCCGTGCTGTTCGACGAAATCCTCGGCCTGGAATTGCAGCCGATTCTGGATGTTGATGCCGCCGCCCAGGGCCGCGATCCGCTCCAGATGCGCGGGCGTGAAGGTCTCGACATGGTCGATGAACCAGCCTTCGGTCAGACCCGCCCCCGCGGCCACGTCCTCATAGACGTTGAGCAGCCGGTCGGCGGTCTGGCCATAGGTGATGTGCTGGCGGAAGGGCCATTGCCGCTCGCCCAGCAGGGTCATGATCCGGTGCTGGATCTCCTCGGCGTCCGAGTCGATGTCGGGGATCGGCTCGCCGAAGATCTCGAAGTCGTAAGACGCCCAGGACAGGTTCTCGCCCCCGCCCACCAGCTTAAGCATGTCGTCGCCCTGCTGCGGCGTCCATTCTCGCGTCCACCGATCGTAGTCGTCGTATTCCTCACCCTTGATCTGCGGGAAGGTGTGGTAGCCGGTGCGCACAGTCATCAACCCGCGCTCGTGCAGCCAGTGGGTCACGGCGTAGGCATCGGCGTCGGGGAACTCCATGCCGCCCCCGCCCGCATCCGAGACGGAGGTGATGCCGAGCGCGTTCAGCTCATCCATGTACTGGATCGAGGAGTTGACCTGCTCGTCGATGCTGAGCTTCGGGGCGGCCACCAGCGTGCGGTACATCAGGAGGCCGGAGGGTGTCGCCAGCAACCGGCCGGTCGGGTCGCCGTCCACCTTCTCGATGGTGCCGCCCGGATAGGTCGGGTGGCCGGGCTGATCGTAGCCGAAATAGCGGATGGCGGCGTCGTTGATCAGCGTCAGCTTGTAGAGGTGATGAACAAGGATGGGCGTGTCGGGCGCGATGGCGTTCAGCTCGGCCACGGTGGGCAGGCGCTTCTCCTTGAACTGATGCTCCGAGAAGCCGCCGACGACGCGGACGAACTGGCCCTCGGGGGTGCGGGCGACCTGCTCGCGCAGACGGTGCAGGCCTTCCTCGAGGCTGTCCACGTCGTCCCAGCGGACCTCGTAGGTGTAATTCACCCCGCCCCGGATCGAATGGGTGTGGCTGTCGTTCAACCCGGGGATCAGGCGGCGGCCGCCCGCGTCGATCACGGTGGTGAAGGCGCCGCGAAAGGGCGCGACATCGGCTTCCGTCCCGACGGCGACGAACACGCCGTCGCGGGCGGCAAGCGCGGTGGCCTCGGGGCGGTCCGGGTCCATCGTAGTGATGCGCGCGTTCACGACGACGATCTCGGCGGGCGCCTCGCCGCTTTGGGCGCGGGCGGGACCGGCGGCTGTCGCGGCGCCGAGCGCTGCGGAGGCGGACAGGAAGGACCGGCGGTCGAGCGCGAAGCGCGGAGCGGGGCGGGCGGGGGCTTGGGTCATGGATTACTCCTGCAGGTTTGGGCCTCAGATCGGGCCCGGCGGCGGGGAGAGGGCCGCCGGGCCAGCCCGCCCGCGGGGTACGGCACCGATAGGATCAGTCCCGCGGGCAGGAGGTACGGGCGCGGACGAAGTCCGTCCACGCCACGGTCTCAGTTCGACGGCTGGGCGGTCGCGAAGTAACTCTCCAGCACGGCACCGTATTCGGGCGTGACCAAAGAATAGGCCTCGGCCATCAGCGGCGTGTTCTCTTCATCCCAGGTGTCGTGGATCTGGCTGAGGATCGAGAACGTGCTCTCGACCACCACGCCGGCTTGCTGAAGGCGCGCGATGGTCGTCTGCGAGGCGAGGTCGGAATAGTCGCCCGACGCGTCGATCGCGGCGATGACGTGGTATCCCTCGGCCGCCATCTCAATGGCGGGGAAGGCCACGCAGACGCTCGTCAGGATACCCGAGATGACGATGGTGTTGCGCCCCGTCGCCTCCACGGCCGTGCGGATGCGCGCGTCGTCCCAAGCGTTGATTGGGCCGGCGCGATCGATCACCTCCGCCGAGGGTGCGTTCTCCAGCACCTCGGGGATGAGCGGGCCGTTCGGCCCCTCGGGCACGGAGGTCGAGGCGATGACGGGAATGCCGAAGAACTCGGCCACCTTGCCCTTGGCCGCCACGTTGCGGCGCAGCTGGGTGGGATCGATGTCGTTGACGATTTGCATCAGCCCGGCCTGATGGTCGAGCATCAGGAATACCGTATCGTCGCGGTCGAGGAGGCGCTGGCCGAGCTCCTCGACAGGGGCATTCTGGGCAAGAGCCGCAGGCACTGCGGCGAAAGCGAGCGCGGCGGCCGCAAACGCGGTGCGCAGCAAAGCAAAAGGGTGGTTTTTCATGGGGTCCTCTCCATCGGATCGTGATCGGCCCTAACGGTAGAGGCGTCGGGTACACTTCGTAGGACGCTCTTTTGCGCGAACCGATGGAAGCTTTGCCCGTAGCGATTGACCCCATCGCAATGGGAGCAATCGAAGTCGTTTCGTGCTATTTGAACAAGCGAGCATGCGCCTGGACCACCTCGCCGGTCGGCTGCGGAGGAATGCACGGATGGACGACTACGCCCTGAACGTCCCTGACGGCGCCGAAGCCTTCGCTCCGCACGCGTCCCCACGCGCGCATGTCTGCCCCGTGACGCGGATGACCGTGACCGCGCTGCCGCCGGGTCGGGTAAAGGTCCGGATGCACGACGTGCCGTTCTTCATGACCGTCGCCCCGACCCCGCACCGGCCGCGGATCGACCGTCTTACGCTCGACGGGCAGGATCTGCGGGATCGCTCGCTGGTTAAGAGTCAGCCCGCCTTCGATCTCTTTACGGGCGGAAGCGAGCACGAAGTGTCCGCCTCGAACCGCGGTTGGCACCTGATGGTCGAGGTGCCGAAGGGCACCCTGCCCGACATCGTTCCGGAGGCGTGGGACGACCGGGACAGATTGGATGTCGGCATGGTGTCCTCGGCGGACCCCGTCGCGGTTCAACTCGGCCGCCTCGCACTCGACCATCTCAGACAAGGCGCCGCCGACCGGCTCTATGTCGAGGGCTTGTCGATTGCGCTGACGGCGCGCGCCGTGGGGCTCCTGACCGGGCGCGGGGACACGCCGCCCACTGGCGGAACCGACAAGCGGATCGCACGTGCGGTCGACTTCATCGAGGCGCATATCGCGGATGACCTGTCCGTGGCCGGCATCGCGCGGAATGCCGCGATGTCGCCGTCCTGGTTCGCCGCGTCTTTCCGCGGACAGATGGGACGGTCGGTCCACGCCTATGTCATGGAGCGCCGGTGCGAGCGGGCCCGTCTACTGATTGCGGAGCAGCGCCTGTCGCTCGCGCAGATCGCTGTCGAATGCGGCTTCGCGCACCAGGCCCATATGGGACGGGCCTTCAAGCGACGCTTCGGCGTGACACCTGCCCGGGCCAGAACCGTCATCTTTTAGCGGCGGCGATGCGGCGCCGCCCACGCATCGCACCCATGAGGCTGGTCGCCGCAAGTTCGCCCAGGCAGGCGCATCCTTCGGACGACAGCCAGCTTCATAGTCTCGATCGACTGAAACCTTGCCTGATCCGACGGAAGCGCCCGGATACCGACATCGCGCGGCCGGATCGTGCTAAGGTGCAGTGGGACGACGATATCGCCCTGTCATGAAAACCCTGACCGCCATGGAACAAGGAAGAGCAAAGGACGACCACGCGTTCCGCGCCCTCGGCCAAACGGGGTCGTTTACCCCGTATACCTCGCCCCGAGCGCATGTCTGCACGATCAGCGGCATGTCGGTCGTCGCCCTCCCGCCGGGGCCGGTCGAACTCGACATGCGCGACGTTCCATTCTTCATCAACGTGGCCCCCTCCGTCCAGCCGAGTGCGCTGCACCGCCTGAACCTCAATGGACGAGATATTCGTCACCGATCTCATCTTCCTCGGCGCCCCGCGCTCGACGTCTACGCGGGCGGCAGCCATCACGAGATCGTGGCCGCCAACTCCGACTGGGAACTCCTCATTCAGGTGGACGATGGCCGCCTGCCGGCGCTCGCGGCCGAGGATTGGGACGACCGCTTGGAGGATACGTTCGACATGGCCTCCCTCATGGATCCCGTCGCCCTGCAACTGAGTCGGCTCGCCCTCGACCACCTGCGCCGGGGCGATCCGGACCGGCTCTATGTCGAGGGCCTCGCCATCGCGCTGACTGCACGGGCCGTCGGCCTCGCGACGAAGCGCGGCCCCTGCGCGCCGACCGGCGGGACGGACGCCCGCATTGCGCGCGCCGTGGACTACATCGAGGCGCATCTGAGCGACGACCTCTCCGTGGCCCTCATCGCCAGCGAGGCGGCCATGTCACCCTCGTGGTTCGCCGCCTGCTTCAAGGACCAGATCGGCCAACCGGTCCACGCCTACGTGATGGCGCGCCGCTGCGAGCGGGCGCGCCTGCTGATCGCCGAGCGGCGCCTGCCGCTCGCGCAGGTCGCCGCCGCTTGCGGCTTCGCCCATCAGGCGCATATGGGCCGGGCGTTCAAGGCGCGGTTCGGGACGACGCCGAAGGAGGCGCGGACCTCGTTCTCATCGTAATCTAGCGATTTCTCACCGTGATCAAATCGTCGTTGCAGGCCGCACATCTGGGACGCGATCACGACCGTCCCGGACGGGTGTCATCGGATTACACCGACCGGAATGACCCTCCCGGAACGGATCAGCGGCGTCACCCGATCATAGCCGATAGGTACGTTCACCCGGGGCCATGCAAAAACAACTGGGGGAGACCGGTCGTCGTGGGTCGCCCGACATCGGACATGCGGGATGAGGATGCGCCATGCCGGAGCCGGAAGGAGACCGGCATAAGCAGTGGACCGGGATCGTTCAGACCTAGGCACCAAGCCTGCGTGTTTCATCGCGACTCCCTGGGGATCCGGTAGATCGCGAAGGGCCCGGCCGCCCGCATCTCCTCCAGGCTCGCGGGTTCGCCGAATGGGCCGAGCAGGGCGGTCAGCTCGCTGTCGGTGAACCACACGGCCCCGTCCGGGCCAACCGAGACGCTGTCGGCCCAGTCGACGTCGCCCCGGGCGACGAGGGTGCGCAGCGCCCCGTCCGGGCCGAGCACCGCGAGGCCGCCATTCTCGACATCGGTGATGACGGTGCCGCCATCCGGCATGGTCTCGATCCCGTCGCTCGTGGGCCCGGGGCCGACGCGCTCGACCGCGGCGGCGATTTCGGCGTCGGTCGTCTCGAAATCCGCTAGCAGCGCTGTGGGCACCCGGAACACGCCGTCATGCGTCATCGTCGCGTAGGTCAGCCAGTCGCCATCCGCCGAGAGGGCGATCCCGTCCACGCCGACCTGGAACGTCACCAGCCCGTAGCCCAGCCTGTAGGGCCGCCCGTCGGTGCGGCGCATAACCCAGTCCTGCGGGGCCGTGGTCTCGTGGTCCGTCAGCACCTGCCGCCAACGGTCGCCCTCGGTGTCGAGGACGAGGAGCGCGGCGGCGGTGAAGCGCAGCAGGCCGGTATCGGCGAGGAACACGTAGCGCCCGTCCGCCGAGACGCGCAGGTCTTGCGCAAAGCCCGCGGTGCCCTCGGGGAACTCGAACGCGTAGACGATTTCGCCCGCGTCCGGGTCGAGGGCCAGCACCTCGGTCGGACGGCCCTCCATGGCGCCCGGCCTGACGGCCCAGAGACGGCCCTGCGCGTCGGCCGTGATGCCGAACACGCCGTGGAGCCGGTCGGCCAGGCCAGGTGCGACCGGGCGCGCGGCGCCGTCCGCCCATTCGAAGACGAGGTGCTCGACATGGTCCTGGGGTCGGTGGAACGGATGGAGAGTGAAGAATACCCGCCCCTGCGGCGAGACGCTGACCATGCCGGGCGGCAGCTCCGTCTCGATGGCGATCTCGACCGAGTCCGCAGGGAATGATGGTTCGGTCGCGACGTTCGGGAAGGGCGTGCCCCTGCCGTAGACGATCTTCATGGCGACAAGGCCGACGACCAGCGCGACGACAATCAGCCCCGCGACCCACTTCAGAATGCGCAGCATCACGCGGCCTCTTTGCGCGGCTGCGGGACGTGGCCCCAGCGGGTGAGATCCGCGAGCGTGTCTCGGACGCTCTCGGTGGGCGGGCGGAAGTCGATGCCCAGCACGTCGCGGGCGCGGGTGTTGTCGAAGCGGGGGTGCCGGCCGAGATGGGTGCGCAGGTAGGAACCGACGCCCTTGGGCTGGGTGTAGCTGGCCAGCTTCATCACCGCGCTGCCGATGCTGTTGGCCAGTGACAGGCGGGGCAGCTTCGCGTGGCTATAGCCCTCGGCCCGCATCAGGGCGACGACTTCGGCCATGGTCATGTTGCCCGAGGCGGCGATGTACCGCCCCTGCGGCACGGCCGGGTCCATCGCGGCGACATGGGCGTCGGCGACATCGCGCACATCGACGAAGCCCCAGTCGAGGTCCATCACCGCCGGATAGACCCCGTTCAGGATGTCCACGAGGATCTGGTTCGACGCGTTGATCGCCTTGGTGTGTGACGGCCCCACCACCAGGAACGGGTTGATAACCGACAAGTCGAAGCCGGGCGTCTTCTGCTCCAGGAACGCCCAGGCCGCCCGCTCGGCCAGGGTCTTGGAGTAGTAGTACGGGTTGCGCGTCAGCGAAGATGCGCCGTTCCAGTCGCCTTCGGTCAGCACGCGCCCGTCCGGCTCGTCGCTGATCGCCGCCATGGAGGAGGTCAGGACTACGCGGCGCACGCGCGGCGACTTGGCCGCAGCCTCCAGGGCGGAACGCGTGCCCTTCACTGCCGGGTCGACGAGGTCCCGCTGCGGATCATCCACGTCCACCGCATAGGGGCTCGCCATGTGCATCACGACGTTCACGTCCATATGCGCCGAGAACGGGTCGGGGTCCGTCAAGTCGGCGGCCACGAGCGTCAGCCGCTCGCCCGCGCCCTCCATCGCGCGCAGATGCGCGGTCTTGGACTTGTCGGCGGGGTCGCGCACTGTACCGGTGACCGAGTGGCCGGCCCGGAGCAGGCGCTCGACGACGTGGGATGCGATGAAGCCATTGGCCCCTGTGACGAGCACGGTGAGCGGTGCGGCAGACGGCGACATGGCGGAACGGTCCCATTGATACGATATGAACGACTAGATATCTTTACGTTCATAATTGCGCAAGAGGACGAGCCGATACCGACATGGACGACCACCCCGAGACATTCCTGTCGCCCGTCAAGCGCGCCCGGCGCGCCAAGATCGTCGCGGCGGCGCGGGATCTGTTCGTAGAACGCGGCTTCCGCGCCACGACGATGGAAGCCGTCGCCGCGACCGTGGGCATGTCGAAGGTCACGGTGTATGGCTACTTCCCTGACAAGGACGCCGTCTTCCTTGCGGTGGCGCGGGCGGTGGCGGAGGAGATCGAGGCGGCGTTCGATGCGGCGCTGGATACGGATGGGACCGTGCCGGACCGCGTCGCTGCCGCGCTCGTCGCCAAGCACGCCCTGGTCGCGCGCACGGTGCGCGACTCGATCCACGCCGCGGAACTCTTCGCTGCGAAGGACCGTACGGCCGGGGCCGTCTTCGCCGCACTGGACGCGCGACTCGAGGCCGCGATCGCGACGACGCTCGATCGCCCGGGTGCACTCGACACGGCCCGCCTTCTTTTCGCCGCCACCCAAGGGATCGCAAACGCGGTAGAGGACGACGGGACGCGCGACACCGATATCGGCCGCCTCGTCCATGCGGTCTTGGCATGAGACCGATCCCGGGCGCGGCCGCTCCGAACGACCCTCGCCACGTCAGCCGAGAAGGCCGTCTTCCGGTCTCGATAATACGCTAGTCTTGGACGGGACCATGCTGTCGATCCAGTACTCTGGTCTGATGCTCTAGACCCCGCTGGCATGATCAAGGCGCTGCATATCATACGGATTCCATCTGGGCATGCCCGCGTGACGGGAATCTGTTTCCAATGAGCCCCTCCGGCGCTGTTACCCGGTAAGGCTCATAGAGAACGGCCGCGAGCGCGTTCCCGAAGTGCATGTATCCGGCACGAATGGGTCTGTTCTGTATGAGTTTCATCGCGTGACGCGGCCCGATCCGATCCCCTAAAGCAGGACCCCAGCGTCACGCGTGCATACTCATTTGACACGTTGGGGAGAAACGCTGCCCGCAAACCGCTCAATCAGTAAACTACGTCCGAGCAAGGGCGCGAGGGGTGAACCGCCCCGGGTTTGTCGGAGGCTCCTGATCTTGAGAGGATGGGGCTATGACGGACGGAACGGGGAAGCGGCGCCGGCCGCAGTATTCGGCTGAACTGCGCGGGCGCGCGGTTCGGATGGTGCGGGAGGCTCTGCCCGATCACCCCTCGCGCTGGTCGGCGGTGCGTTCGGTGGCGGAGAAGATCGGCTGCACGGCACAGACCTTGCAAGGTTGGGTGGGTAAGGCCGAGCAGGCGGACGCGCAGCAGATGGCCGAGGAACGAGCGCGTCTGAGGGCTCTGGAGCGCGAGGTCCGCGAGCTTCGGCAGGCCAACGAGATCCTCAGGAAGGCATCTGCGTATTTCGCGGCGGCGGAGCTCGACCGCCGATCGAAGACATGATCGCGTTCATCGACGCTCACCGCGGGCTCTACGGGGTCGAGCCGATCTGCCGGCAACTGCCGATCGCCCCGTCGACGTGTCATGCGCATGTCGCTGCGCGACGCGACCCTTCGAAGAGATCGGCCCGCACCAAGCGGGACGAGACGCTGCGCCCTGAGATCGCCCGCGTCTATGCCGAGAACTTCGGGGTCTACGGCGCGCGGAAGGTCTGGCGCCAGCTGCGGCGCGAGGGCTTCGAGGTGGCCCGGTGCACGGTGGAACGCTTGATGCGTGCCATGGGCTTGCAGGGCGCGGTGCGCGGCAAGACGGTGCGCACCACGGTACCCGACCCGGCGCAGCCGTGCCCCAGAGACAAGGTGAACCGCGTCTTCAGCGCGCCCGCCCCGAACCGGCTGTGGGTCAGCGATTTCAGCTACGTCGCCACCTGGCGCGGCTTCGTCTACGTTGCCTTCGTCATCGACGCCTACGCCCGTCGGATCGTGGGATGGCGCGTCAGTAGTTCTGCGACCGCTGGCTTCGTCCTCGATGCCCTGTAGCAAGCGCTCCACGCGCGTCGGCCTGCCAAGCCGAGCGGCCTAGTCCACCACAGCGACCGCGGAAGCCAGTATCTGAGCATCAAGTACACCGAGCGCCTCGCCGAGGTCGGCATCGAGCCCTCGGTGGGCAGCGTGGGAGATTCCTACGACAACGCGCTCGCCGAGACCGTGATCGGTCTCTTCAAGACCGAGCTCATCCGGCGCCGCGGGCCCTGGCGATCCCTGGAGGCGGTCGAACTGGCCACGCTCGAATGGGTGGACTGGTTCAACCACCGACGCCTGCTCGAGCCCATCGGGAACATCCCGCCGGCCGAAGCCGAGGCAAACTACGACGCGCAGATGGACGACATGGCCAACGCAGCGTAACTCAAACGAAATCGCCTCCGACAAACCCGGGGCGGTTCAGGGCTCGCAAGAGGGTTTTTTTGCGAGCTGCCTGTTAATACATCCGTTCTTCGAAGTCGTCATCAATGATCGCTTGCATCCGCGACGTACTCTCGGACAGTTCCGCATGCGCGACCATGGCCTCCGCGAGGCTTGGCACGTCGCTGGTGTCGGACCATTGATCCGGTGTCCACATGCCGCCCCGCGCGATCGACTTCGCGCAGTGCATGAAGGCTTTCGAGACGGTGGCGAGCATAACGAGATGCGGCTCTCGCCCGTTCACCGCCATGGAAGATTGAAGGTCGGGATCGCGAACGATGGAAGCCGTACCGCTCACCCGCAGCGTTAAGGCATAACCGGGTATGAGGAATAACAAGCCGACCTCCGGATCGGTCAGCAAATTCTCGAACGTGTCGATTCGCTTGTTACCCGGCCGGTCGGGAATCGCGAGCGTCTTCGGGTCAAGCACTTGGACGAACCCAGCCGGATCGCCGCGCGGGGATACGTCCATCCTGCCGTCGGCGCCCCGCGAGCCGACAAGCAGGTAAGACGAGGCGGCGATGAAGCGCTCGCAGATACCATCGATGTGATCGATCTCCTTACCGGTCACGCGATGGCTGGGCTCGCCGACGATCTCACGCAGGCGGCGCATCGTGGTAATTCGTTCCCGTTTCATTGCTTCAACCTCCACGCAGCGCCGGCATCGCACAGGGTTCCGGCATCGTCCCCAGCCATGCATTCTGGTTGCCCTGCGCCGTCCACGTCCAGTACAGCGACTGAACCTTGGGGTTCACAAACTGAACTATGGGAATGGCTCTTCGGCGTGTAGGCTCCGGTCCGGAGGTTCTTCACATGCGAGGTAGCTACGGGCAGTTCTGCCCAGTCGCGATGGCGGCCGAGATCGTATGCACGCGCTGGACCGTGCTCCTCCTGCGTGAATTGATGGTGGGTTCAACCCATTTCGGCGAACTGCGCCGCGGCGTGCCGCGCATGTCGCCCGCGCTCCTGTCCAAGCGCCTGCGCGAACTGGAGGCCTCCGGCATCGTCCTCCATACTGGAGAGGGCCTGTCCTCGCGCTACGGGCTGACCCAATCGGGCCGCGATCTCGCCCCTGTTGTCGAGGCCTTGGGCGTGTGGGGGCAGCACTGGATCGAGACCGAGCCAAGCCTCGACAATGCCGATCCTCGGCTCCTGATGTGGGACATGCACCGCACCGTCGTGCCAGACCCGCTGAGCGCCGCACGGCGCGTGATCGCGTTCGAATACCCCGAACTCTCCCTCCACGACCGATACTGGTGGCTGGTGATCGAGCCGGACGGGACGATCGATCTTTGCTCCGACGAGCCTGGATTCGGCGTGGACCTCTACGTTTCGACCGACCTTCGGACGATGACGGCGATCTGGCTCGGCCAAGACAGGTTCTCCCGCGCGGTCGATTGCGGCTCAGTCACCGTGGACGGCAGCAGGGCGATGGCTGGACACTTGGGCGTTTGGCTCCGCGGCAGCCATTTCGCGCCCCACGCAAAGCGCAGGCCGGATACCATGCACGAGCCTACGGGGCGGCTGTGATAGCATCCGGTGACACTCGCAAATTCAGTCCCGGAACATCTGCCCCCTGCCGCGCCGGTCTGCGGACGACCTCCGGGTCACCGTACCCGTCGAACTCGGCAACAGGCATGTGCCGATCTTGCACCCGGCCGAAACCATCACATCGGTCAGCAACACGCTGAGGCTGCCCCAGCTTACGCCCGTTAGCGCCGCAGTCGCCGCGCATGGCAGACTACCGAAGATCGCCATGAGAACGCTCACGAACAACGCGAGGATGACCAGCCAGTTCAAGAGACATCGTAACGAAGCCAGCACGCTGCATGACGTGCTCGTGCGGCAGAAAATGACCCAGAGCGCCAAGAGGACCAGACCGACGACAGCGGATGCAATCCCCAAACCTGTCACGATCCCATTGCCCGTGCACACGCCGACGACGATCAGAATACCTCCGATAATGAGCGCGGTGATCGCTGCGATCAGAAGCCCGTCACAGCCGAAGCCTCCACCGCCACCGCCGCTGGTGCAGCCTTCGAGGCCGATGGCGTTCGAGACCGTCTGACATCCGGGCGCGGAGGCCTCGACACGCACGCTCGCCGTCGCGCCAGCAGGCACGTCGACCGTGTGGGCCGGGCCATTCGTGGTCGTGTCGATGATCCCGTTTATGGTCCAGACATAGGTCCATGGTGGCGGCACCGGATTGGTGACGACGACCGTATAGGTGCCGGGAGGAAGGCATCCGGTACTCAAATCTACCGCCGCGCCCCCTGCCGCCTGGACGACGAGGTCGAGACCTTCCGGACAAGAGTCCAGACAGGCCTCGAGATCGACGGACCCCGAGAGAAGCGGGCAGCCTTGCACGACCATCGCCGCTGTCACGTCCACCGCCTGGCCTGCCGCTAGGGTGACCGTCAGCGTATCGGACGTTTCAGGTTCCGACTGCCCGTCGACTGACCATCCGATATTCGCTCCTTGGGTCGCGGGGGCCGTGATCTTGATGTCGTAGTCCCCGGATGGAAGGCAAACAACGCTTTCGGGATCAACGACCTGCCCGTCGCGGCTCACTTCAAATTCAAGCGCCGTCGCGCAATCTCCGCAGACATCCAATGTGCCGACCGGAATTGGGACAGGCGGGCAGCCGTGGGGTTGAAAATCGATCAGCGTGAGGAACTTCACCCGGGCGTTAGGGTTCGGTGTAACCATCGGATCGTAGCGGCAAACGTAGGTCTCGGACGCGCTCGCGCCTCCAAGCAGCCCGATGGACGCACCATCCACCTTCGTGCCACCGGGACCGCAATCGACGTCCACCATGACGCCGGTGTCGCATTGGTTCGACATAAAAACCTTGATGCTGACCAGCCGACGTCCTTGTGGATCACAGCTTGTAGAGATCTTGTTGGGCGATGCGTCGTCCGCACGGAAATCGATGGTCGGACAGCAAAAACAATTGAGCACCCGCTCGACCGGATTGGCGCGACATCCTTCGACGGTCGCGCAGCGGCCGTTCACGAAGACCGTCTCATCGCAGCCGCATCCATCGGGCGGCGCGGGAAAGATGGCTTCCCATGTGCCGTCCGATTGCATTTCGGCACCAATCTCGGTGAACGGCCCGTCGGCCGAACGGCACGACACGCCGACGATGACCGGACTTCCGCCCTCGATCTGGTCGGGGGGGCAATCCTCGGCCGTCCCTGTGATCCGAATGCCGGAAAGGGGGTCTCCTAGTCCGAAAACGCCGTCGATCGTGATATTGCAAGCCATGTCGCGTCACTTTCCCCGATGGATGTTGTCGCCGATCGCTCAGTTCGCGGGATTATCGGCCACCAAGGGCATGGCGGCCTTTGCCCGGAGCGCGTCGGAATCAGCGGATGGCGCTTGAGTGGTGTCGCCTACCGGAAACGCCGTTCCGCCCCGATGAGAAGCCGCCCGTGGCGCACCCACTCGGCCCGACGCGCAATGCCTTGGAGCTCGTCCACCCGGCGGCGCGGGCTGCTAGAATATTCGCTCGATGGGCTGGCCCAGTGCCATGGCGCCTGCATACTCGGCCTGAACCTCTTTCTGGAGCGGGTGGTAGCGCGCAGCTTGAATGTCTCGAAATTTGCGTTCGAGTTCGCTCTTTCGGTAGAAGCCGACACCCCCCGCCAGTTCCATGGACAGCTCCACGACACGGATCGCGTTCTCTTCGACGAGGCGGCGACCGATCATCACATCGTTTATCGTCTCGGCCGATGGCGAGTCGCGCTCGACGGTCGCGATCATATGCTCATGAGCCAAGCGCGCTGCGGTCAACGCCGTATCCATTCTTCCGGCGATCGACTGTCTGCGGTGCGACACCGGCTTCATTCCAGCGAGGCCAATCGCGATCTCCCGGGCACTCTCAGCGATGCCCAAATAGACGGAATAGATCAGCGGAAAGGCAATTGTGGCGATCATCTGGAACGCGAGATGCCACTCGCCGGCTTTGCGCTTCAGCGCGATCTTGTCGTCTGCGACGAAAAACCCGTCGATCTGGATGTCGTGCGATCCGGTCCCGCGCATCCCCATGGTCCGCCAAGTGTCCAGCACGGTGACTTCGGGCGCGGCGAGCGGCACCGCGAAATGTAGCACGGTGTGGTCGCCGTCCTCCTCGAGGATCGCTCCAGTCACCAGAAGATCGCCGGCCGGCGCTCCCGATGCGAAGGCCTTGTGCGCCGTGATCCGGTAGCCGCCCTCGATCCTTTCAGCCGTTCCCGACCCGTCGATCCAGTCCGATCCGCCGGAGCTCAGGAGAACGATGTTCTCGTCCGCCACGCGGCGCAGGAGCGGCTCGACCACCGGGCGGGCCGTAGGCTGCTGGTGCCAGCGCCAGGCCGGTATCGCGACTTGGTGGGTGTGCATCGACAGGGCGAGCCCGGTTGAGCCGCATGCCCCCGAAATGACACGCAACATCTTGCAAAGCGCTCGGACATCGGCGCCGCCACCGCCGAGCTCCCGGGGCACGCCAGCGGAAATCAGGCCGACATTCTTGAGATCTGCATAGTTGGCCTCGACAAACCTGTCGTTCTCGTCGCTCTCGGCTGCTCTTTTCGCGAATGTCTTCGTGAGCCTCCCGGCGATCTCTCCGACGTCGACCGATGTCACATCCATGATCTTTTGTATTTCCACGACGCAATCTCCCAAGTGCGAAACATTGGTCAGCGTCGCGGTTCGCAAACGAACAAGATAGTCCACGGACTGTACCGAAGAGCGGCCGACAGATCGAACTCCCCTCTCCGGCAGATCGACGCTTGGAAAGGGCCTTTGGGGATAGGCGGTGGGACGTTCCGCCCGTCACTCGTCGTGCTATGGCTGGCGCATGTCCCCCGCCCCCTCCGATCCAAGCGCGTGGCCTTCGTTCGCTCATCAACTGGCGCTGGCCGAACGCCTCTACGGTTCGCTCGGTCGGCGGCGGGTCGAGGATTGGCTCGGTACGCAGGTTGGGCGCATCGGCAGCGCGGAGTTCGCGCGGCTGTTTTCGGACCACATCGACCTGCCGGGCGTTGCACCGTTTGACTACGCGCACCGCCACGTGCGGGTGGGAGGGCGCTCTCTGATCGGGGGCATCCGCTTCTACGGGCACGACATCGAGCGCCCGTTCGTGGAGGTGATCGCGCACGACTTCGCTGGCTCGGAAGGTGGGGCAACGCGCTTGGGGCCCGAAAGCCTTGCAAAGCTGGCGGACGCGGTCGCGTCCGAGTGGTCCGCGTTCGGTCCCCTCCACATGCGCCTTCGCGTTCCTCCCGATGCGCCCGTTCCCCCGAACGCTCACATCGACACGCATGTGTTCGTCGCCCGCTACAGCGACATGGCGCCCCCCGACGGCCGCGTGCGACTGACCGCATTCGCGGACCCGGACGAGGCCATGGCGATGGTGCGCGAGCGCTTCACTGTTATGGAGCGGGACGAGCCCGCCCTTCGGCGCAACGTCTCCCCCATCGAGCCGGACTACCTGACCGAGCTGCACGGGGAGGGCCGTGTTCATGCGATCGTTTCGGCCGCGCTCGGACGAGCGAGTGGCGAAGCGGAAGAGAACCTCGGTGCCCCCGTTGGCCTCCTCGCCGTCGCACCGGGTGGGGTGGACTGGATTGACGGTGACGAGGTGATGGAGGAGGTCGTCACGGTCGAGCACGCGGGGCATGGCTACGCGGCGTCCGCCCAAGCCGCGTTCGCCACCCTGCCAGGCAATGATCCGACCGCACTTCTCGTCGGCACGATCGACGTTCTGAACGTCGCCTCCCGCCGCACGGCCGAGCGGGCGGGGCGTGCGAACGTCATGGACTACCTATTCGTTGACCTGCCAACCGTTTGATAGGGTGCAGATCTTGAACGCGCTCGCTGCCGTTCCGGACGGGTCTCATCGGGTGACGCCGACCGAACCGACCCTGACGAAACAGGGCTGACCTGTCTTGCGGGCATACCCGGCTGCGACGTTCGCGTTTAACGATCTGATGCCGCTGCGCCGGGTTGGTGGACCTGCTACCTAGTCTTCCTTGCTTTCCCACGACGAAGGGAGCTTTAATGTCAGGGTGTCCATCAAGTTATCCGAACAATCCTGTAGTGTAGATGGCGGAAGAAAGAGTGCTCCGGGATTTGGTCGATCCAGCAGTTACTGATACCGATGAGTTGCTGCGTCGTCTTGCCGCCGAAAATCCGCAGTCCAATGCGTTTCCCGGCGATCAAGTGCGGCAGGGCAAGGCGATGCTCATGAGCTGGCGGTCGCAACTGCAGGGGGCGATTTGCGGGAAGGACCGGATCGCCAGCCACCCGGCGGTGGCCGGAACCGACAACGTGAACGACATGGTTGCCCTAGCGGCGCTGGTCGCGGCTGAAGTGCCGACCGTCATCGGCTCAGGCATCAACAAGATGCTCATTGCCGCCTTGGTCGTGCGGATCGGTATCCGGAAGTTCTGCGACGGCTATGACCCGATTGACCCCTGAGCGCATCGAACGGGTTTGGGCGGAGGCCGCCGCAAAGTATGGCCTCGACCCTGTGGTGAACGACCGGCGCGCGAGCGCGGCGCTGTTCCGGCAGCCCTACGACCTGGAGAGTTTGCCGGCAACCCTAGCGGCCATGGAGATCGTGCGGGAAAAGACGCCGGCCTTCTTCGACGCTCATGACTATGATTGGGCCTTCGGACCTGCAGTTTGGCAGAAGAGTCTCGAGGCCAACTACCAATCCAGATCGTTCCAACATCTCTCGATGCTCCATCGATCTCCCTTTCGAGACCCTGCCTGGCAGCTCGACAAGGTGGTCGTGCGCTATGCGTTTCAGACCGATGCGCTGACCGCATCGCCGTTTCATCTCGAGCATGACGGGCTGCACTTCATCACTGTGCCTTTCGTTTTCAACGAGACGTTGATGCTGCTCTTCGCGGCCTTCCTTGAGACGATCGGCGGCCAAAGCGTAGGATGGGCAGCCCTCGAAGAGGGTGACGGTTCAGGCGATGGAACGCGTATCTCGTCTTATCTCAAGCATCTACTCCTGCGCATGTTGACGACCGACGGCTTTCATCCGTCAGTGCCCGGAGAGCCGCCCATGGACGTGGTCAAGCGCGAGGTGGCGTGGTTCGCCGATGCCGAGGAGGTTGAAGGAGCGCCCGGCCCACTTAGGGATCATCTGACCATGTCGTTGGTCGACTACGCACTGGCCCATGAGCTGGGCCACCGTCTGCTTGATCATCGCGGCGTAACGCGGCTTGCTGATCTGGATGCACGTGTTGCGGCGGAGATTCATGCCGACCGAGTTGGGTTTCATCTCTTCACCACGAGCTGGGGCTGGCGTGACGAGTTGATGGATGATGCGCCCTTGGGCCAACTTGCGCGGATCATGCTAGGCCCGCTTGGCTTCGCCATCTTTGAACGCTGGTATGCGGGCGCACTGTCGGGTCT
Organism: Jannaschia aquimarina; assembly: GCF_000877395.1. Taxonomy (GTDB): domain Bacteria; phylum Pseudomonadota; class Alphaproteobacteria; order Rhodobacterales; family Rhodobacteraceae; genus Jannaschia; species Jannaschia aquimarina. The sequence continues at coordinate 21,751 of NZ_JYFE01000004.1, forward strand.
GGCGGCGGCATGCCTGAAGGCCGGAGTCGAACCGGGGTTCGATCTGGCGAGCCTGGAGACCAGACGCCAGGAATCCGAAGCCCGGATGCGCGCGACATTCGAGGCAATGGCCACTCACCAAGCGCAGAGCATCGCCAAGGGCGCGTCTTTCACGGAAGACGACAATCGCCGGATTGATCGGCTCACGCGACGTATGGTGGCGTTCCTGGGCAACATTCTGCAGCAGGCGGGTTCGGTGCCACCGGAAGCTGTCCGGCGTGCCCGCAGGGTCACTGAGCCTCTGATTTGAGTAACCAAGGGATCATTAGAGCAGTAGATGTCGAAGGCTGACAACAAAGGGCGTTTTGTCAGTATCTTCCAGTCGGATTTTGCGACTTCCGTGTTTGCGGACGTCCGGTCCGATGCGCTGCGACTGGCTGTCGCCAACTTCCGGATGTCGGCGGCCGCGGCGCTTACCGAGATCAAGAAGATGTACGATTTTCCGCGAGATGCAATCGTTGAGCTAGGGCTGTCGGAAGAAGGTGCCTTGAATGCACGCGCTCGCTACGATCCTGATACCGGGCACTATCGAGTCGAGTTTACGACCGGGTACTTGCTTTGGGCGGTTATCGTGGCCGGCTATCTAGCTCATCTTGTTCGTTCGGAGTTTCGGACCGAACGACGCCTCACCCTGTCTTTCAAGGAGTTCGAGGAAGATCTCAAAACGCTTGGTGCGCAAGAGATTTTGAACGGAGCAATTCCAGAGATTCCCCGGGAGATCGAAGGTAGCTTCTTGTTCTTCTTCGAGTCCGTCTATTTGCCTGTCCTGTTCCATGAATGCTCCCATGTCGTGCGCGGTCATTTGCCATTGCTCCGACGATATCGGTCGCAAGCGGGTCTGTGCGTTTTGGATGAGTTGATGGTACGCCGCGTTGGAGAGACGTCGAAGGCCTTCCCCTTGCGCGATGTCGAAGTGGATGCCGACATCTTCGGTGCCAGCCTTTCCAGCGAGTTTGCCTTCGCGCGATCATCCCATCTGGGCCGTTGGCGACACATGACTGGGAAGGAAAACCTGTTTGCTGAGTTTGTCGGCTATGCGCTTTTCGTCGCCGGGCAGGAGCGGCAAGCTAAGGAACTCGTCGGGAGCAGCGTACGATATCCGTCGCCGCAATTCCGTCTGATCATCCATGGCGTCGGTCACCAAGCACGCTGGATCAAAGAAAATCCAAGCGGCAACTACTTCGAGGACGTTCTCACACCCGGCTTCGAACTCTTGGCTCCGTTTGAACCAGCTTTCCCGGAAATCGACATCTTCCGGGACATTGCCGACGGGTCGGAGTCTTCGGACCTTAGGCGCGAAGTTGATCAATACTTCGCGCGCACCGCTGCAGAGCCGGACGGCATCATCGCAAAACAAGCATTGACCTGCCTACGGGATGATCCGCTACCGTCTCATCTCGGCCTGCTGTGAGCTGGTCGGAAAAGTAGTTTGTAGCACGGCTAAACGCTAACACCCGCACTGGAGATCAACGCATGATCGTCGAGGAATATTTTGATGAGAGCTCATTGAAAGTGACCATTAATGAAAGCATGCCCGACTTAATCGATGCTGATTTACCCGCTATTGCCGACCGTTTTGCATCTGAGATGATGGGAGATAGCCTTGGCTTGGCGCCGGGAGACCTGTGGCAGGCGTTCAAATCAGAAATGTACCTTCTAGTCTGTACCGACGACGCCAAGTACAAAGCTTTGAGAGAAGCAGCTGCACGCCACACGAAGAAGTCTCAAGTTCCGCTGCTGTCCGCGATCGCGGTATTCGTAGGATCGGAAATCGGCGTGGAAGCTGGTTTGTTGTCACCCTACGTGGCGCTTTTCTTTGCGTGGTCAATGAAGGTCGGGAAGGAATCAGCATGCCGAGCGATCGGCGCGTCGTGATGCAGGATCAGGCAGCCGAGGACTTCAAAGCATTTGCAAAACGCTATGGTGGAGTCTTCGATCTGCGCGCTTTCGACCACCCATCTTCGCCGCAACGTTGGATTGGTGAAATCCTCGGTGGACTGGAGACACTGACGCGCTCCTATGTGGGTGACCGGAATGGGCGAGGGGAGGCCTACGCCGCGGAAAGCGGGCTTTTCGAGAACATGGAGGTGAACGGTGCAGCGTCGCGCCGGTCGTCCGGCTATCTGTTCGGAATGACTCTTGGCGTTCCTCTGCGCCTCGCGAACGCAACTTTGCTGCTGGCGCATGACGAAGCGTTCGAACCTCGGACAACGGCTATCGATTATCTGCTTTCTGCACCGCCCTCCGCCGAGGACCCGGAGGGTTTCGAGGCGGTGATCATGGAAGCCGCAGATCCGCAGGCACTAGCATGGTCGCGTTCGATGACCTTTTTTTCGGTCGGGTTTGTCTGGATGCACGAAGCCTTTCACACGCTGATAGGCCATGTCGATTTCGCTCGCGATATTCTAGGGCTCGACATGGACGAGTTGAGCCTGACGGCCAACGATCCCTTTTATCATGAAGTGCTTCAGGCAATGGAACTCGATGCCGACGGTGCGGCACTAACGAACTTCTGTCTGACGGTCGCCGGACGACCGCGATTTGGTATTTGCGCCGACGGTAACCTTGATCCCCCCTACCGTGTGGCACAGGCTGCGGAAGGGGCATTTATCGCTTTGGCCGCAATAGAAGGTCGCCGCAGTGCGTTGACGCATGCAAGCGAAACCTCTCACCCTTGGCCCAGCCGAAGGATCGCCTCGGCACGCGGCCTGCTTTCGACCTTCGAGCGCCGTGGTCACCTGCCGAAGGGAACCATGGTTGAGTTGGCCCGGCGGATCGAACGCCTTCTGCCACATATCCAAAACCCACAGATCCTGTCGCTACTGTCAGTTCTGACGACCGACGGCAAAGTCGCCGAGGGAGATGCGGGGCGCTTAAGCGAACTGATCCAACTTGGTCGGTCTGAGTTGAAGGTCTTCGAGGAGACCTCCTTCGCACCACGTGTTCGGCTGAACGGGCCATCGAACTAGGTAACAGAAGGAGGCGATCCGGCATGGGTTGGAAGGAACACCCATACGCGCTGGCAGCGGGCGGCGCAGTGAGCCTTATCGATCAGACTGACCATGGGTGCCCTGCTTTCTCGGTAGCCGCTCAGGCTCTTGAGCAGAACCGTTCCTTCATCGCTAGGCACAAGCTGGGCGGGCCGGACTTCGAGATTTGGCTATTGCCGAGTTCCCTGAAAGCCAACGCCCGCGCGTTCGATCTTGGTGCGGTGGGCGCCGTGTTCATACATGGCGGACTGCTGACAAGACTCTGGGATGCACTGGCGCGCGTTGTTGCGGGATCGGTCTTTTTGGCGAGCCGTTTTGCGTGGAAACGGCCGGGACCCGATGCGGACGTCCCCGGCGGGCCATGGGTCGTGGCGAACGACAAAAGGTCGGCCTACTTTTTGGAGGCCTTTGGGCGAGCAGTAGAGTTCGTCATTTTCCATGAGATCGCGCATCTCCGTCGGCGTCATGTTCGGCGCTACCGCGATGCGTCCGGTCACGACTTTATCGATGAGGCCTTCGGAATGGCCTCAGAGGCCGTGGTGGGTTCGAAGCTATTGCAGCTTTTGGAGTTCGATGCCGACGCGACGGCGCTTGAGATGTGCTTGAACGCTACCTCGTGGTTTCGCGCGGAACGGGGCGAGGGATCGAGCGCACTGGAACCAGACCACCTCACCAGCGAGCTTTTTCTTCGGCTCCTGGCGGGCCCCGTGACCTTTCTTGCTCTAGATCTGGATGCAGAGCAGTCAGCCGTAAGCTACCACGGGCAACATCCTCCGTCAGTTCATCGTGCAATGCGCTATACGTTGCTGTTGGGAGACACCATCCGCTCTTTGTCGGTCGAGTCCGACATCGAGCCGTTCGTCGATCAGGCATGGACCGAACTGGGTTTTCTGGCCCGACGATTAGGTGTCAATGGCGGTCGTTGGCATCATCGACGGGACGAGCTTCTTGCGTTCGAACAATTGAACCGGATCGCCGACGAAGCGAATGCATTCTCTCGGGCGATCGATCGTGAGATGTCGTCTTAAGAATAAACTGAGCAGCTAGATCGAAGCATACAGCATCCTGCGCAGAGCCGCATACCTTGCTCTGGCGAAGTCGCTCGTTTCAGGGAAGTGCACTTCGGCGACGCACTCGCAGCCGTTCCGAACGAGTGTCATCGCGTGACGCGGCCGGAGCAGACCCTCCCGAAACAGATCCACCTCGTCACCGGATCATACGCCAGCAACACGGTTTGCCGGGACGCCTGTAATTAGATCGGGAGCAGGCTGCCAATCGCGATGAAAGCACCTACTCCGATGGCCATGGTGAGGATCACGTGGTTCGACCATGCGGCGACCGCGACCGCGACGGCAGCCGCAAGCCACGCTTGAGGTGATGCACCCGCCAGGGACGAAGCCACGAGCGCCACGACTAGGCAGCCTGGCAAGTCATGCAGAACAGCGCGCAGGGCTGGACGGCGCTCGACCGCGTCGCCGATGAACAGGCCGGTCAGACGGATCGCGAACGTGCCCGCTACGAGCAGACCGATCAGCAGCCATTGCGCCTCGGTCATGACGGGCGCTCCGGCGCGGTGCCCGCGCGACCGGCCGCCGCCAGACGCATCGCGCCCGAAACGATGACGCCCACCGCAGCCCCCCCGAGGATCGCGAACGCGCCTTCCACCTCGAACCGAACCAACACGGCCGTCGCCGCAAAGCTCGATGCGAACGGCAGGAGGTCGCGACGACCGCGCCACAGGCCGCGCGCCATGGCGATGAAGGCAGCCGTGAAAGCGAAGCCGATGCCGTAGCCCGTAAGATCGGGGACGCCCGCCCCGATCCATGCGCCCAGCACGGTGGAGCCGGTCCACATGGCGACGACCATCAGACCCGAGCCGATCAGGAAATCCGCGTCGACACTCGGATCGCGGGCACGCTCGGACATGGTCAGCGCCCAGTTCTCGTCGGCGGTGACGTGAACGGCGAGCAGCTTCTTCATCAATGGCGTCGCACGTAGGACCTCCGACAGGGACGCCATGATCCCGAGACATCGCAGGTTCAGCGCCATCCCCGCCACCACCGCGCCCGCAACCGCGCCATTCGCCGCGAACTGATCCACCGCGGCGATCTGAGACGATCCGGCGAAAACGCCGACACTCATCAGCCCGACCCCCCATGCCGGAAAGCCGACCTGAGCCGCCAGCACGCCGAAGGCGAAGCCGTAGACGGCTGCTCCGATGCCGAGAGGGAGGATAAGGGTTGCGCCGCGCCACATATCGAGACCTATAGCCGGGGCGAACGATGACGTTGTATCGAGAATACGTCTGCGGTGATGATGATACATCAGGAAAGCGGCGCGGAGGGCGTATCGAGATCATGGATACCATCGACCGCAAGCTTCTAGCACTGATGCAACGAGATGCGCGCACGTCCATCCGCGAGCTCGCTGACAAAGCTGGTGCATCCACCGCCTCGGTGCAGCGCCGCCTAAAGCGATTGCGCGAAGACGGCACGATCATGTCCGAGGTCGCGGTGGTCGAGCCGAAACGCGCGGGCTTCGGCCTTACCGCGCTCATCGCCGTGGAACTGGAACGCGACGGTCCCGACCGCGTGGATGCATTCAAGCGGCGGGCCATAGCCGAGAATCAGGTGCAGCAATGCTACTGCGTGGCCGGCGATACCGACTTCGTCGTCATCGCCGTCCTACGCGACATGGAGGATTACGAGGCGTTCACAGCGCGCTTCTTCGAAGACCCCCACGTCCGCCACTACCGCGCGTCCATCGTGGTCAGCCGCGTGAAGACAGGAAGCGCAATCCCTCTAAGGTAGGTGGTCCTCATGGGCATACGAGAGGAAAACGCCGACATCACCGCCGCGCGGAACGACTGGTCCGAGTCGAGGAGCCGATGGAAAGCTTCGGCGGGAATAGCGACGGCTTCGAGGGCCCCTTCCGCATAGCCCCATGCGCCATATGGTCGCCCGGTCAGAAGGCACGTCGTCGTCATCACGCATCCCTCCCCCGGTCCGAGCCGATAGAGCACGACGACACGTCCCGAGAGTGCAGTCTGTTCCACGCGAACGGACCCGGAGAGCGGGACGAGATAGGCCTGCCCCTCGTCACCCGGCGCGAAGAGACGCGTTCCATCCGCGGCCGATATCCTTCGGCCGTGAGCCGAGACGAGGCGGGCGAGATCGGTCACTGCGGCGCGCAGAACACGGCGTAGAGCGCGGCCATCAGCGCCCGCGTCTCGGCGTCAGCCAGGCGATAATGGATCGTCTGGCTCTCCCGGCGCGTGGCGACCATGCCGGAGGCGCGCAAACGGGCGAGATGCTGGGACAATGCGGACTGGGACAGGCCGATCTCGCGCTGGAGCGCGCCAACCGAAGCCTCGCCGGTGCCCTCATGCTCCAGCTTGGCGAGGTGGCAGAGGATCAATAGCCGCTTGGGGTTGCCAGCCTCGGCGAGGCGGGCGGCGACGTGGCCGGCCTTCGCTTCCAGCTCGGACAGGGAAGGCGACTCGGGCAAGGCGATATCCTGTATATTAGATTTGACTGATAAAGACATCTCTTATATGTATCGGGTAAAGGGCGTCCTAGCAAGGTCGGCCGATCCGAGGAGAAAGACATGCCACCCATCACACCTACCGGATCCACGCCCCTCGCTTCCCTCACGGGTGGCATCCTGATCGGCATGTCGGCCGTGATGGTGATGGTGCTCTTCGGTCGCATCGCCGGAATCGCCGGGATCACGCGTGGGGCTGTGGGCATGTCAGGGGGCGGCGACTGGGGGTGGCGATTGAGTTTCATAGCCGGGTTGATCGCTGCGCCGGTCCTGGTTGGAACCGTCGTCAGGCCGGTGGAGCAGACCGTCTCTGCCAATCTGCCGATGATGGCGGTCGCGGGCCTTCTGGTGGGCACGGGTGTCGCGCTCGGCTCGGGCTGCACGTCCGGCCACGGGGTCTGCGGCCTGGCGCGGCTATCAGTCCGCTCGCTGGCCGCCGTGTCGACCTTCATGGCCGTGGCCGCCTCGACGGTCTTCGTCCTACGCCACCTGATCGGGAGCCCGGTCTGATGCGGGTGGTTCTGGGTTTTGCTGCCGGGCTCCTGTTCGGCGTGGGTCTCGTGGTCTCTGGCATGTCGGACCCGGCGAAGGTGCTGAACTTTCTCGACGTCGCCAATTGGACCACCACCTGGGATCCGAGCCTTGCCTTCGTGATGGGCGGAGCGAGTGTTACGGCCTTTGTTGGCTACCGCCTCGCCTGGCGCAGGTCCGCGCCCGTGCTAATGGACGACTTCGACGTCCCCTCCTCCACCGCCGTCGATCGCCCGCTGCTGACGGGGGCCGCGCTGTTCGGCCTGGGTTGGGGCATCGGCGGCTTCTGCCCCGGCCCCGCCTGGACCGCCCTGCCGCTGATGGCGCCGGGCACCCTCGCCTTCCTGCCCGCGATGCTGTTCGGCCTGTGGCTCGGCGGGCGGGCCAAGGCCTCTCCCCTCTTCGCCGGAGCCTCTGCATGACCGAGCCGCTGATCCGCCATTCCCCATCGAGAGGCCCGAGCAGCCCGGACGTCTGGGGCGTATACGACGAGCCGACCGGCTCGGTGCAATATGTCGCGGCTTGCCCCGTGACCCGCAAGGCTGCGCTGATCGACGTGGTGCTGGGCTTCGATCCGAGATCCTTCGCCACGAACACGCGTAGCATGGACGCAGTCCTCGACCTCGTCGGGCACGAGAAACTGGTCGTCGAGCACATCCTCGACACCCACCCCCATGCCGACCACCTGATGGCCTCCGCACGCTTGCGCGAGGCGACCGGCGCGCCCAACGCCATCGGCGCCAAGGTTCGTGAGATCGCCGCGCTCTGGCGCGACCTCTACCATCTGCCGGACGCCTTCGATCCCAACCGGGACTTCGACCGCCTGCTCGCGGACGGCGATACATTCTCCATCGGCGATCTACCCGTCCGCGTGATGCTGAGCCCGGGGCACACGCTGGGCTCAATCAGCTTCGTGGTGGGCGAAGACGTGGCCTTCGTCCACGACACCTTGATGTACCCGGACATGGGAACATCGCGATGTGACTTCCCAGGGGGCTCGGCCGCCGAGCTTTGGGACAGCGTGCAGGCGATCCTCGCGCTGCCCGGGCCCACACGCCTCTTCGTCGGCCACGATTACGGCGCCGAGGGCCGCGAGGATCCGATGTGGGAGGCAACCGTCGCCGACCATCTCGATCGCAACAAGCATGTCCATGCGGGCGCCGACCGCGATGCGTGGATCGCCAAGCGCGAAGAGCGCGACGCCACGCTCGCGCTGCCCGACCGTATGCTCGCGGCACTTCAGGTCAATCTGCGCGCCGGGCGACTGCCCGAGGCGGAAGCCGACGGTCACCGCTATCTGAAAATGCCGCTAAATCGCTTCTGAAAGGACGCTGCCATGAATTTGAGCTTCAAGGACCTTGTCGCTGAAGCGCGCGAACGGGTCGACATTGTCGCCCCGGCGGAGGCCGACGGCCTCATCCTAGACGTGCGCGAGCCCGACGAGTTGGACCAGGCAGGCCGGGTCGCGGACGCGCTCGCGATCCCGCGCGGCGTGCTCGAGACCCGCGCCGATCCCGAGAGCCCGATGGCCGAGGCACGCCTGACCGAGGTCCGTGAAAGCGGAACGGTGGACGTGCTCTGCGCTTCGGGCGGACGCGCGGCGCTCGCCGCCGACACGCTGCGTCGCATGGGCTATCGCGCCCGCGTCATCGAGGGCGGGATCGCGGGCTGGAAGGAAGCGGGCCTGCCGACGGAAGGCTGACCCGACGCATGCGAGCGGCCCGTCTGATCCCGATCCTCGACTGGGGGCGGCGCTACGATCGCGCGGCCTTCGGGTCGGACCTGCTGGCGGCGGTGATCGTGACGATCATGCTGGTGCCGCAGTCGCTGGCCTATGCCATGCTGGCCGGCCTGCCGCCCGAGGCGGGGATCTATGCCTCCATCGTACCGATCCTCCTCTATGCGGTGTTCGGCACCTCGCGGTCGCTGGCCGTCGGACCCGTCGCGGTCGTCTCGCTGCTGACGGCCTCGGCCGTGGGCGAGGTCGCCGCGCAGGGAACTGCAGGCTACGCCGTGGCCGCGCTGACACTCGCGGGACTGTCGGGCACGTTCCTCGTCCTGCTCGGCCTCCTGCGGCTCGGCTTCGTCGCCAACTTCCTCAGCCACCCGGTCATCGCGGGCTTCATCACCGCATCGGGCATCCTGATCGCCGCAAGCCAACTCAAGCACTTGCTGGGCATCGACGCCCATGGGCACACGTTGATCGAGATCGTGGCCTCGCTGCTTTCGCACCTGAGCCAGACCAACTGGATCACACTCGCCATTGGCTCAGCGGCGACGGCCTTCCTCTTCTGGGTCCGCCGGGGCATGAAGCCCGCGCTGCGCCGCATCGGCCTGCCGCCGCTCGCGGCCGACGTCGCGGCCAAGGCCGGGCCGGTGGCGGCGGTGGTGGCCACGACGCTACTCGTCTGGGGTCTGTCGCTCGAAGAGCGGGGCGTCGCCATCGTCGGCGCGGTGCCCCAGGGCCTGCCGCCCCTTACACTGCCGTCCTTCGCCCCCGACCTGATCGCGCAACTCGCCCTGCCCGCGGTCCTCATCTCCATCATCGGCTTCGTCGAATCCGTCTCGGTCGCTCAGACCCTCGCTGCCAAGAAGCGCCAGCGCATCGACCCCGACCAGGAACTCATCGGCTTGGGCGCCGCCAACATCGGCGCGGCCTTCACGGGGGGCTACCCGGTCACCGGCGGCTTTGCCCGGTCGGTCGTGAACCACGACGCGGGCGCCGAGACGCCGGCGGCGGGCGCCTACACCGCCCTTGGCCTCGCAGTCGCGGCGCTCGCGCTGACGCCGCTGATCTTCTATCTGCCGACGGCCACGCTGGCGGCGACCATTGTGGTGGCGGTGCTTTCGCTGGTGGACCTATCGATCCTGCGCCGCACCTGGGACTACAGCCGCGCCGATTTCGCCGCCGTGGCCGCGACGATCCTGCTGACCCTTGGCTTGGGCGTCGAGGCTGGCGTGGCCTCCGGCGTGATCCTGTCGATCCTGCTTCACCTATGGAAGACATCTCTTCCCCATGTCGCCGAGGTGGGCCGCGTCCCGGGCACCGAGCACTTTCGCAACGTCCTCCGCCACGAGGTCGAGACCGTGCCCCACCTCGTGACCCTGCGCGTCGACGAGAGTCTCTACTTCGCCAACGCCCGCTTCCTTGAGGATCTCGTGCAGGCCCGCGTCACCGAGGGCTCCGGCATCACTGACATCGTGCTGATGATGAGTGCGGTCAACGAGATCGACTTCTCCGCTTTGGAGAGCCTCGAGGCGATCAATGCCCGGCTCCGCGACATGGGCGTGCGCCTGCACTTTTCGGAAGTGAAAGGCCCCGTGATGGACCGGCTGGAGCGCTCCCACCTGCTCGCCGACCTCACCGGCCGCGTCTTCCTCAGCCAGCACGACGCCTGGGCGGCTCTAACCGAGCAAACGTAGCGGATGAGTGCACCCATATGCGACATATTGATGAAACGTGCCGGCCGAACGGATCAACGTCGCAGTAGGGTTGCCATCGCGGCTATGCGACGTCTACAGTTGCAGGTCTAGACCCTACCGCGACACCGGAGGCTCAGACCCCTTCCATGCCCCGCTACGGCTACGCCCGCGTCTCCACGACTGACCAGGACCTCACCGTCCAGCGCGAGGCATTGATGCGCGCGGGCTGCACTGTGATCCGAGAGGAGAAGGTCTCGGGCACTTCGCGCCAGGGCCGGGAGGAGTTGCGGACGTTGCTGGAGTTCCTCCGGCCCGACGACGAACTGGTCGTGACCCGGGTGGACCGGCTCGCGCGCTCCATCGGGGATCTGCAGGACATCGTCCGGGAGCTGCGCACGAAGGAGGTGGCTCTCGTCGCGACCGAACAGCCCATCGACACCTCCACCGCCGCCGGCAAAGCGTTCCTCGACATGTTGGGCGTGTTCGCCGAGTTCGAGACCAACCTGCGCCGCGAGCGGCAGATGGAGGGAATCGCGAAGGCCAAGGCCCGGGGGGTCTACAAGGGGCGCAAACCCATGGTGGACGCTGCGAAGGTGCACGAGTTGCATGCCCAAGGGCTGGGGCCGGTGGCGATCGCGGCGGAACTTAAGGTCAGCCGATCGACGGTCTGGCGGGTGCTGACCGCAGACGGGCAGGGGGACCGGTCGTCGAAGGCCGTGGCCGCCGTATCTTCGGATGACGGCCCATGACCCGGAGCGGACATTCGCGCGAGGTGCGGTCGCTGCGGAGCAGCGTGCCGATTGCCGCTGTCTCATCCGCCGCAGACGATGGCGCTGTGCTTTCCGCGCAGGCTCAGCATGACGGTGATCGCTTCGTCTTTCCGATCGCTCCAGAATTGGCCATGTTCGCCCTCGAAAGGGGGCAACGCGGCCATGAAGTCGAACAATCCCTCGGGCGTGTGTGTCGATCCACGCCCCCGCGAAGGGGGCGACCGGAGCCCATCAGGTCCTTCAACATCTTGCCCAGGTTTCGATCCACGCCCCCGCGAAGGGGGCGACACGTCCCGAAGGGCGTCACCAAGCTCTACGTCCGGTTTCGATCCACGCCCCCGCGAAGGGGGCGACGCCAGGACCGGCGCCAGATCGAAGCCGTAGTCAAGTTTCGATCCACGCCCCCGCGAAGGGGGCGACGACGGTCTCTGGTGGGCAGGTGATCGTATCTGCGGTTTCGATCCACGCCCCCGCGAAGGGGGCGACGCCTCTGCAACCGGCACCTCGAAGGCGAAGCAGGCGTTTCGATCCACGCCCCCGCGAAGGGGGCGACCGGGGGGGCGCCGCACAGGCGGTGTCATTGGATTGTTTCGATCCACGCCCCCGCGAAGGGGGCGACAACTGGCGGGACAGGTGATGGCGAGGGTACCGGCGTTTCGATCCACGCCCCCGCGAAGGGGGCGACAGGGACACTAAAGCCGCCCGTCTCATACACAACTGTTTCGATCCACGCCCCCGCGAAGGGGGCAACGGCCGCCCCTTGTGCAACTTGGCCTTGTCAGACGGTTTCGATCCACGCCCCCGCGAAGGGGGCGACCGTAATGCCGTGGCGCTTGGCAAACTTACGCACCGTTTCGATCCACGCCCCCGCGAAGGGGGCGACCCATTCTTCGCGCACCATGTCTGCTTTCGGCAGCGTTTCGATCCACGCCCCCGCGAAGGGGGCGACACATCTGGGGTTGGGGCGCCAAGTGGCTTCCATGTTTCGATCCACGCCCCCGCGAAGGGGGCGACGGCGCTCGCCGGGACAATTTGGTATGCGATGTGGTTTCGATCCACGCCCCCGCGAAGGGGGCGACCGTCGGCCAAGGCAGCCTCGCCGGATCCGGGAAGTTTCGATCCACGCCCCCGCGAAGGGGGCGACGGTGCAGGAACTCGCCAAGAAAGTCGCCGCGATGGTTTCGATCCACGCCCCCGCGAAGGGGGCGACAGCGGAATGGCCACGAGTGGTAGCTGTCCTGATGGTTTCGATCCACGCCCCCGCGAAGGGGGCGACAGGGTATTGCGCGCATCACGGTTTCCGGGCACGTGTTTCGATCCACGCCCCCGCGAAGGGGGCGACGACAGCCGTCGAGATGTACAACGAAAGGGCAGGCGTTTCGATCCACGCCCCCGCGAAGGGGGCGACCCTAGCGATATTCCACTTGGAGCCGTAGTAAGGGTTTCGATCCACGCCCCCGCGAAGGGGGCGACTATCGATCGCCATGTCCCGGTGGCCGTGATGCGGGGTTTCGATCCACGCCCCCGCGAAGGGGGCGACGCTCGGCCCGGTTGGCCTGTCAGGAGGGACCAATGTTTCGATCCACGCCCCCGCGAAGGGGGCGACGCCTGGACGGTGCGCAGGGGCGCGACGGAGTTGTGTTTCGATCCACGCCCCCGCGAAGGGGGCGACGAGGGCCGAGCGGGAAACCTGCTAAAAGCTGAGTTGTTTCGATCCACGCCCCCGCGAAGGGGGCGACGAGGCGCGGTCAGGCCATCAGTGCTTTTGGCGAGGTTTCGATCCACGCCCCCGCGAAGGGGGCGACACACGATACCTGGATTGGTATCGGCGCTCGGATTGTTTCGATCCACGCCCCCGCGAAGGGGGCGACCTGGAGCCATAGGTTTGCCAGATCCTCCGCCGTTGTTTCGATCCACGCCCCCGCGAAGGGGGCGACGGTCCGGTTGCCCGCCAGCATCTTCGGTGACCGAGTTTCGATCCACGCCCCCGCGAAGGGGGCGACGCCGCTGGATTCAAATAGAGACACGGCACACCGGTTTCGATCCACGCCCCCGCGAAGGGGGCGACCCTTGATGCCGCAGTGTCCCGAGGAGAAACAGATGTTTCGATCCACGCCCCCGCGAAGGGGGCGACACGGACTTTGCGGACCTCAAGACGATTGCGCCGAGTTTCGATCCACGCCCCCGCGAAGGGGGCGACTCACGTCATAGTGATTTCTCATTACGACCTAATCGTTTCGATCCACGCCCCCGCGAAGGGGGCGACACGGCAATCCCAACAGCCCGAGCACCTGCGACGTGTTTCGATCCACGCCCCCGCGAAGGGGGCGACCCAAGCCAACTCCGTCTCGATCACACGCATCTTGTTTCGATCCACGCCCCCGCGAAGGGGGCGACTTTACCGGCTCGACTTTTCTCCTCATCAACGGATGGTTTCGATCCACGCCCCCGCGAAGGGGGCGACCGTTGGCGTCGAATGTGCCGGCGTTGTCGGAGTAGTTTCGATCCACGCCCCCGCGAAGGGGGCGACTCCGAGACGGTCATTGCCAATGCGCTTGGTGGAAGTTTCGATCCACGCCCCCGCGAAGGGGGCGACAGTGTCCGGGGAACCGTCAGTAGAACCATCAGATGTTTCGATCCACGCCCCCGCGAAGGGGGCGACCGCTACTTTCGTTTCGCTTGTTCAGCGCGCTCCCGTTTCGATCCACGCCCCCGCGAAGGGGGCGACTGGGTGCCGCCTGCTCGATATCCTCGTCGCTGGGGTTTCGATCCACGCCCCCGCGAAGGGGGCGACCGCGTCGGAAGGCGCGCGGGTGCTGTACGGTGAGTTTCGATCCACGCCCCCGCGAAGGGGGCGACGCGCGACACGCCTGACCCCGTCGCAGGCCGCAAGTTTCGATCCACGCCCCCGCGAAGGGGGCGACACGGATGCTCGAGTGGTGTTGCCATTCACATCCTGTTTCGATCCACGCCCCCGCGAAGGGGGCGACAGGACAACGATGCTCCGTTGCCCGCTGCCGGACCGTTTCGATCCACGCCCCCGCGAAGGGGGCGACCTGGGATTGCGAAAACATGACTCTGCGTTGCCCTGTTTCGATCCACGCCCCCGCGAAGGGGGCGACTCTTTGCCTAGCCTTTAATAAGCGCATTGCCGAAGTTTCGATCCACGCCCCCGCGAAGGGGGCGACAGGTTCTCTCTCTCGCGAGCCTGCCGTCCACGGTGTTTCGATCCACGCCCCCGCGAAGGGGGCGACACGTAAGTCCCGCCAATTCACGCGCGCCGAAGATGTTTCGATCCACGCCCCCGCGAAGGGGGCGACTTTCGCCCTCGGGCGCCTCGCCGCCCCCGCTATAGTTTCGATCCACGCCCCCGCGAAGGGGGCGACGTGATCCGCACCGCAGACCAAAACGCCAATGTTGTTTCGATCCACGCCCCCGCGAAGGGGGCGACATCCGACACAGAGGTAACCGAAAAACGTGCCGACGTTTCGATCCACGCCCCCGCGAAGGGGGCGACCACGCCGCTGCTGGCCTTTCGGAGGTGCGCGTAAGTTTCGATCCACGCCCCCGCGAAGGGGGCGACGAGTTTGCGCACTGCATCAAGGCCGCTGGCATCGTTTCGATCCACGCCCCCGCGAAGGGGGCGACCCGTTGAACCGGTGACGCGGGTCATTTTCGGTGAGTTTCGATCCACGCCCCCGCGAAGGGGGCGACTTGACCTCGCGCTGGAGCGACGCGAGGCTGGCCTGTTTCGATCCACGCCCCCGCGAAGGGGGCGACAGCAGCCGGGAGAGGTCGCGCGCAGCTTCGACCGGTTTCGATCCACGCCCCCGCGAAGGGGGCGACGCGCCCCATAGGGGGCGCCATTTTTCCGAAAGGTGTTTCGATCCACGCCCCCGCGAAGGGGGCGACCGCTGGCGGCTGGAATTGGGCATATGCAGACAAAGTTTCGATCCACGCCCCCGCGAAGGGGGCGACATGATATGACCAACATGGTCGTCGATGGATTCGTGTTTCGATCCACGCCCCCGCGAAGGGGGCGACGACTGGAAAGTCCCCGGAACACCGTCCCGCACACGTTTCGATCCACGCCCCCGCGAAGGGGGCGACGTTCGGCGGGGCCGCTCCCGAACTACCCGCAGCCGTTTCGATCCACGCCCCCGCGAAGGGGGCGACCTCTCTCGGTTGCGTGGCTTGGCATCACGCTACCGTTTCGATCCACGCCCCCGCGAAGGGGGCGACTGGCCAAGGGCGAGTTGTCCACCGTGGCGGCTTGGTTTCGATCCACGCCCCCGCGAAGGGGGCGACAGTCGATCACGGGTGCGATCTTCCGCGACGCCGAGGTTTCGATCCACGCCCCCGCGAAGGGGGCGACCTGCCCCGGCACGTTGGGCAGACCTGTCGCGACCGGTTTCGATCCACGCCCCCGCGAAGGGGGCGACACCTTCCCGCCGGAGCGGGTCGCCTTGTACGCCAGTTTCGATCCACGCCCCCGCGAAGGGGGCGACCTGAGTGCGGTGAAGGACAAATACGAGGGCACCCGTTTCGATCCACGCCCCCGCGAAGGGGGCGACATCCTTCCCCGACATAACCTGTCTTTGTGAATTTGTTTCGATCCACGCCCCCGCGAAGGGGGCGACCGATCTTCCGCGACACGGAGGAAACGCACGAGCAGTTTCGATCCACGCCCCCGCGAAGGGGGCGACTTCTAACGCGACCGGAGGCACGGTCGAGCGAACGGTTTCGATCCACGCCCCCGCGAAGGGGGCGACTTTCTGGAGGAGGCCGTCTGATGACTGACGAGAAGTTTCGATCCACGCCCCCGCGAAGGGGGCGACTGCGCGTATACTTCGAAGACCTGACGCGAACCTTGTTTCGATCCACGCCCCCGCGAAGGGGGCGACCTTCCGGGTCCGCGCCGTCGCCGACCTGAATGATGTTTCGATCCACGCCCCCGCGAAGGGGGCGACGGAAGACCAGATCGCGTCGGAGCCGAAGCCCACGTTTCGATCCACGCCCCCGCGAAGGGGGCGACCATCGGATATTTTTCTTCCGCAGCTTGGTGTTGGTTTCGATCCACGCCCCCGCGAAGGGGGCGACTTTCGGGGCTTTCCCGTGCCTTCCGGCATGGCATGTTTCGATCCACGCCCCCGCGAAGGGGGCGACTCCGTCTGGCTATCATGCTCTTTTCGGACAGGAAATGTCGGGCGATCTGCGAATCTCCGTGCGGTCGGCTCCTGACGGCCTCGGAGAAAGCCTCGATGACTTGCAAAACAGATGTCTACAAGGCCCGCGAACCTCTCAAGCGCCGAACGGCCGCTTGGGGTTCGCATCACACAATTATCAGATCGTCGGGGTCCTCGGACGGGCGCGCGCCGACATGCTCGACCCGCCTGCGCCATTCCCGCCCCAGAAAGTAGAACCGCAGGCTGTCGGTGGCGGGGTCGATCGCCTCGACGAGCCGAGCGCGCATCGCCGTCCAGCGTGCCGGGTCGACCTCGCATTCAAAGACCGAGTACTGGACGCGCTGGCCATGATCTTCGCAGATCCGAGCCACGCGGCGCAATCGCCGCGCGCCGCCCGGCCCGCTGGCCACATCGTAGGTCACCAGAACCAACACCTACCACACCCAGGCCGGATAGGCATCGAGGTCGCCGCGCAGGAGCCGCGCCAGCAGTTGCGCCTGGACCTGCGGCACGAGGCCGAGGGGCAGCCGTTCGTCCAGCCAGGCATGGCGCAACTCCACCCGCTTGCGATCATGATAGGCTTGCAGGACCGTGCGCCGCCCGTCCTCGGTCAAGAGCACCGCGCCCGTCTCCTGAACCTGGACGTCCCGCGCAGCCAACTGCCGCCGGTTGATCAGCGACAATGCCACGCGGTCGGCCAGGGGCGCGCGCAACTCCTCCATGAGGTCCAGCGCCAGCGACATCCGACCCGGCCGGTCGCGGTGCAGGAACCCCATCTGCGGATCCAGCCCATGTGCCTCGCAGGCCGCCCGCGTGTCCAGCGCGACCAGCGCGTAGAGGAATGACAGCACCGCGTTGACCGCGTCGCGCGGCGGCCGGCGGTTGCGGCCCGCGAAGGCGAAGGCCGGGTCGTCCACCCGGATCAGACGCCCGAAGACCGACCAGTAGGCATGCCCGGCCTCGCCCTCCTGTCCACGCAGGGCGTCGAGGTCCGGGGCGTCCAGCGCCAGCCGCGCCGCGTCGGCCAGCCGCCTCTGCGCCGCGTCCACGGCCGCGGTGCCGGGCGCGTCCCCGTAGTCGCGCAGGTGCCGTCGCAGCACGGCGCGTTGGTTGGCGACCTTGGCCGCGACGATCGCGCGGGCCACCGGCAGGGCGGCGGCGGGATCCGCGGTCGCCCGGTGCTGCGCGCGCCGTAGCAGGACGTTGCCCGATTGCGGCCCCTCAATCCGCGCCATCAGCTTGCCGGACCAGCCCAGGCAGGCCATCGAGATGCCGGATGCCGCCGCGAAGTGCATCACGTCCGGCGAGGCCGAGGTCTCGCCAAACAGGACGATCTGCCCCAGCAGGTGGGCCGGGCTGCGCTTGGCCACGCGACCGTCGATCTCCACGGCGATGGTCTCGCCGTCCTTGCGCAGCCGCGCGCCCTCGGTCGTGACGTAGAGCGTGTTGAGAAGCCGCTTCATTCCGGCACCCCCGCCCGCGCCAGCCGCCGGGCCAGCCATCCCGCGGCGGCGCGCGGCGCCTCGGGACGGCACAATCCGTTCAGCGAGCAGCCTTCGCACCGCCCGGCCTCGTAGACCGGCGAAGGTAGCGTGCCCTGCGCCATCGCCGACCGCGCTTCGGCCGCGACCCGTTCCGTCAGGTCGCGCAGGTCCGAGTCGAACGCCACCGCCTGCCGCCGCCGCCGGGCCCCGTAGAACAGCGCGCCTTCGGGCACCTCCCGGCCCGTCATCTCCTGCAGGCACATGGCTTGGGCGCAAAGCTGTACCTCGTCGGCGCGGTGCGCCTTGGGCCGGCCGCGCTTGTACTCGACCGGGAACGGGATGCCTCCCTGCATCTCGACCACGTCGGCCACCCCGTGCACACCCAGCCGCTCGGACGCGACGTGGACCGCGCGCAGCACCCGCATCCCCTCGCGGCTTTCGGGCAGGCCCTCGTCGGCGCGCTCGTGCAGGACGCGGCCCTCGGCGGTCAGGCGGTTCTCCTCCCACAAGCGCTCCACGTGGATCAGCGCGCATTGCCGGGGGCAGAACAGCCAGTGCTGCAGCGCCGAGAGCGGCAGGCTGTCCACCTACCAGGGCTCCACGACCTCCACCCCCGCAGGCAGGTCGGCCGTGTCGACATCAATGCGGTAGTCCGAGAAGGCGCGCGCCGGCGGCCAGTTGTGGCTGCGCGGGTCCCCCACCGGTACGGCATCCCCACCATCGACGCGGCTCACGGTCACGCGCTCGAACAGCCGGTGCGCCTGCGCGTTGCCCAGGTCGCTGTCATGCTTGAATACGACGAGGCGGCGAGCGGCCATCATCCCGCGCGCGGCGGACCGCTCGAGGTCCAGCATGTCGCGAAGCCCCGTCCACAGCAGCGTCAGGTCGTCCTCCCCGAACCCGGTGCGCTGCGCCAGTTTCGCGTTGACGAAGCCGTACACGCGGTAGAGGCCGTAGGGCACCACCGCCTTGCGGCCCATCGTCCGCTCCTTGTCGCGGTCCTTCTCGTTGGTCACCGACGAGCGGGTGATTGACACCTCCAGCGGCATGATCGCCTCTTCCGAGCGGGCGAAGGACAGCTGCACCGGCCCCCGAACCTGGCCCGCGTTCACGCCGGTGGACATGACGGCGCCGAAGGTGCGGACGTCCCAGAAATTGGCGCACATCCAGTCGGTCAGCGCGCGCGCCTCCTCGTCCTTCTTGGGCAGCTTCGCGCGATCCTTCGCGGCCACGTCGGGCAGCACCGCGTCCCACGCCTCGCCATGGGCCTCGTTCAACACGGCCCGCTCGGTGAAGTAGATGCGGTGCGGCGCGCGGTTGCCATGCGCCATCGCCACGTAGTTCCGAAGCTTCCGCTTGACCGAGACGTCCGACATCAGGCCGCGGTTCGTCTCCGGGTCCATCCGCGGCATGTTGCCCGCGTCCGGGTCGCCGTTGGGGTTCCCGTTCTCGACGTCGAGGAACAGCACGAAGTCGTACCGATTGGTCAGGCTGGCACCCGTCCGGTCCAGCTCCATGGTGGCCTGCTCGTTCATGCCGCGTCTCCTTCCGCGTCGGTGTCGTCGATCAGCGCGTCCGCCGCCTCTTCGGGCTTGGCATAGAAGGCCGAGATCTGGTGGTAGAAGCCGATGAAGAAGCGCCCCTGCGCTTCCAGCGGCAAGGTGGCAGGCATCTCGCCCTCCAGCGCGTCGATGATGGCGGCGACGGCGCGGTCGGCGCGGGCACCCGAACCGGCCTTCATGCCGCCCGCCTTGCGCAGCGACGACAGGTTGTGCTCGTAGCCGCGCATCAGCACCGGAAAGACCCGCGCGGGCGTGGCCGAGGCCGCGCCCATGTATTTTTGCCGCAGGCCCGCGCCACGCTCCTGATAGCTCTTCTCGGCGTAGACATACGCCCCGAAGAGCCGCCCCAGCAGATACGCGACATCGCGCGCCCCTTCATCCAGCGCCATCGGCACCTCCTGTCCATGGTTGCGCCGAAGGATCGCGGCGATCGCCGCCGCCCTCCGGCCGTCGACCTTGCCGGCCTTGGCGTCCGGCTCTCCCTCGATCCGCAGCCGCCCCATAAGCGCGGCCAGCCACGTCGCCGGATAGCGCCCGCCCGTCATGATCGCGCGCATCAACTCGCCGCCCAGGGTGGCCGGGATATTGCCCGCGTCCCGCTGGGCGGCCACGTCGTAGAGCAGCGCCCAGGGCTTCGGCGGCATCAGGGCCCCGTCTTTGGCGAAGGGGGACGGCGCGATCGCCATGTCGTCCCAGAACCGCGTCACCGCGCGGGCAAAATCGCCCAGCGTGCCCGGATGCCAGTACCGCACCGCCAGCCGCGCCGCGTTCGGCGCCAATCCCAGGACGAAGAGCCGTGCGTCCGGGTTCAGCGCCACGTCGTCGCGCCGCCGCCCCTCGGCCATGGCGCGCAGCCTGCCCGCCAACTCGGGCTCGGCGGCCGGGTCGCCCGCGCCCGCGAGCATCGCGTCGAACCAGTTCTCCGCCTCCGGCTCCTCGGCCCAGAATGCCACGGTGTCCCCGCCGATCCGCAGGTGGTTCCCCGACCCCTTGGCCAGCAGCGCGTTCAGGGCGGTCCCGTAGGCGAAGGCCGCGGCCTCCGAGACGGGCGCGTTGTCGCCCTGCTTCTTGCCGTGGGATTCGTAGGCGGCGTCGTTGAACGATACCAGCGAGGCCCCCGCCGTCTGCGCGCCCATCACCCCCTTGATCGACGGGTGCAGCCGCGCCACCGGACCCGCGCGACCCGAGACGAGGCAGATCGCATCCCCCTCCCCCGCGCCAGTCAGCAGGGCCTGCGCTGCGGGCAGATCGTGGACGAGCCCGCCGTCGCCCAGGCGGAACACCACGTTCTGATCCACTAGCCCCGCCGCGTCCGGATGGTCGGCGAACCGCTCCGACTCCCACGTCTCGCAGAACCGGTGCAACGCGATCAAAGCGGGGTCCGTGGCCCCCTCCAGCAATTCCAGATGGGCCGCGACCCAGGCCGCATGCTCGGCCGCCGTCCGCTTGCCCTGGCCGGGGCCGTCCGGCGTCTCGGTGACGCCCAGCGCGTAAGCCGTCTTGTCCCAGAAGGTGTTGGGTTTGATCCCGCTGGCACGCTTGATCGCAGCAGGGACCGTCATCCTCCTAGGGACGAACTTGTTCTTCTCGAAGCTCCCCAGCCGACGGATCTCGCTCACCGATCCGTCCCCGGCCAGCACCACCACCGCGCCGATCTTCTCGGTCGAGAACCCCGGACGCGGCCACTTCTTCTCCACCGCCCGCGCATCATAGAGCGCCGCCAACTCCTGCAGGATCGTCACCGCCCCCGCCCCTCTGCCAGGCAGGCGCCCACGTCGATGACGCCCGCCTCCATCCGCGCGCGGTAGAAGACCGAGGCGCGCCCGTTCGCATAGTCGATGTCGTGCAGCATCCAGCCCAGGTCGCGCGTCTCGGGGATCGCAGGCTCGAACCCCTCGACCAGCTCGAAATCCGCGGGGAACTCGCGCACGCCGAGGCAGGGCTGGTGGAAGCACTGGCCCTTTGCGGCCCGGCGCCGGAACATCTCGGCATGCTTACCCGGATTGTCGCCGGGCCCCGCCCGGCCGGTCATCTCGAAATGCGCCTCGATCCCGTAGGCCACGCCGACCAGGCACAGCATCGCGCGCTGCTGCCGGTCCTCGTCGACGGCCAGCGCCAGCCCGCCCAGATCCCCCGCCTTCATGGCGGATCGCGCCTTGCCCGCCGGAATCTTCGAGGCGACCTCGTTGCGCCGGATCGTCTCGAACCGGATGGGGCGCAGCACGTGGATGCGGTCGACCACCCAGCGGATCGCGGGCTTCCAATGGATCGCCTCCAGGATGCCGCGCGCCGCCGAGGGCGTCATCACATCGTAGGAGACCCGCTCCACCTTCATCTCGGGGCGCGTGAAGCAGGCGTTGCGGCCGCGGACCAGCAACTTGATTCCGGGGGCGGTCATGCCGGACAGTCTGACAGGGAGGCGTACATGGGCGGAAACTTGCTGATCTCGCACGGGCCGTCAACGGCCTAATGGTTAACGGAAAATTAACCCTTCACACGACCCATGCGCCCTCGCCGACCCCGCTCAGCCCGGCCTCCGCGTCGTACAGATCGCTCGTTTGCAGCACCGCGAACTGCTCCTCGAACCAATCCGGCGCCCACCAGGCGATCTGCCCCGCCTCCCACATCGACGACCACATCGCCCAGGGAACGTTGACGGCATGGGACTGCACCAGCTTCGCGACCGACCCGGCCGAACCGAACCGCGCCGCCTCAAGCGCATTCGACCCGACGCCCCACGGCCCGTCCAGCACGATGACAGTCCGCTCGCCGCCGGGGATAATGCGGAACGCCGCCTCCACCTGCTCGTAGGGGCAGGCGCCGGGGGTGCGCGCGATGGCCGCCAGCAGGCCCCGGACGCCGTGCACCTCCGCGGCGTCCAGCGCGTCCTCACCATACTCCCCCCACAGCCGCCGGAAGTACGACGCCACCGCGTCCTCGCCGATCGGATCCTCGTGCCCCTCGGCTAGAACCGCCCGACCAATCGCGGCGAACTGCTCCACTGCCGGCGGCGCAGGATGCTCGGACCGGAAGACCTCGACCAAGCCCCGATCAAGCCGCCCTTCGCGGTTGCAGCGCCCCGCCGCCTGCGCGACCGAGTCGATGCCCGCCGCCGCCCGCAGCACGACCGGGAAATCCACGTCCACCCCCGCCTCGATCAGCGAGGTGGACACCAGTCGCACTGGCGCCCCTTGCCTCAGTCGCGCGCGCACCTCTGCCAGCACCGCGCGCCGGTGCGCCGGAACCATCAGCGTCGACAGATGGGCCGCGCCGTCGGCATCCCGCACCGCGTCGAACAGCGCCCGGGCCTGCATCCGGTTGTCGACGATGCAGAGCGCGCGCCGCTCCGCCCGCAGCCGGTTGGCCAGCGCCGCGTCGTCCATCGACCCGACGTCGCGCACCTCCACCCGTTTCAGCGCCGCAAACAACGCTGCAGGCTCCGGCGCGATCTCGCGCGCGCCCTCCAATGCCTCGCCCGCCGGGAATCCCCCCGCCTTCGTCAGCGCGGGCTGCGTTGCCGTCGAGAGCACGACGCTCGCCCCGTAGCCCTCCATCAGCTCCCGCAAGGCGGCCAAGCAAGGTCGCAACAGGGGCAAGGGCATCGTCTGCGCCTCGTCCAGCACGATGACCGACCGGGCGAGGCTCGGGAGCTTGCGGCAGCGCTTCTTGCGGGCGGCGTGCAAGCTCTCGAAGAACTGCACCGCTGTGGTCACCACGACCGGCACGTCCCAAGACGCCCCCGACACTCGCCGCTGCTCCGCCTCGGCCTCGTCCTCGCCGTCCCAATCGGCATTCGAGTGATGCTCCAGTACCGCATCCGTCCCCAGCACGCGGCGGAACACATCTACCGTCTGCTCGATGATCGAAGTGTAGGGGATCACGTAGATTAGCCGCCGCAATCCGTGCGCTAGCGCATGGTCGAGCCCGAAACCCAGCGAGGTCAGTGTCTTGCCGCCCCCTGTCGGCACCGTCAGCGTGAAAAGGCCCGGCGTCTCGGATGCGACGTCTCGCCCATGGGACAAGACGCGGCGCCGCAGGTCGTTGACGGACCCCTCGCCGCCTATCCCGGCCATGTGGACATCGAACGCGGCGCACATCGCCTCCGTCACCACCCCCGGGGAACGGTCGGGGATACCCGCGTAGAACGCCGCCGTCTCGCGGTCGTCCGCGTCGCAAAGGGCGCCAAAAAGCATGCGCACCAGGAATTGCAGCCGGTAGGAACCGAGGGACTTGTCCTCGCGCAATCTGGCGGGCCACTCCCAGTCTGGCAGGCGGCACCACTTCGGAAGCGTGACCGCTTCGGCGGCAGCAATGCGGACGCGGAGCCTGTCGGGGTCGGGCAATCGACCGTGATGCCCGGCAATGGCCGCGGCAAGAGGGCGCGCTGCCCCGCCCCACAAGACTTTCGCCCCCTCGCCGGAATGGGCTGTGTCGTTGATCTCGCCCGAAAGCTTGCGCTGAAAGCCCGCCTTGATTTTGCCGAGGTCATGCAGCAGCCCGAGTACCTCGGCCAGTTCGCCGGCTCCGAACGGCTCGGCCCGGGCGCGAGCTGCCGCCGCGACCTGCAAGGCGTGCGCCTCGAGCGTTTCCCATTCAGATGCGGGTTTGTCGGCAAGAGAATGCGCGTAGATCATGTCGCATCAATTATCGCATAGATTCGAAGAGATCAGTCCAGCGGTTTTTACTTCCCCGTGGCTGAATGTCCCTTCCATCCGAACGCTGCCTTCTAGGCGCGGCGGCCCAGCCACTCCGACCAGACGGAGATCGCGAACGACCCGTTGCAGCGAACGACCGCTTTCCGCCCCCCCTCCTAGCATAGCATGGCCTTCATCTTATTGGATTAAATCTGCACCTGTTCGTCCTCCGCCCTCCAAAGCGCTGCCTGAAC
>NZ_JYFE01000005.1 GCF_000877395.1 Jannaschia aquimarina
GACCCCCGCCCCGCGCATCGCATCGCGCGCCGCATTCAGGCTGCCGTCGAGGTCGATGGCGCGGGTCAGATCCTCTCGCACGGTGACGTCGAGGCCCAGCTTCGCCGCATCGAGGGCGGAATAGTTGACGCAGAAATCGGTGGCGAGGCCGACCAGCGTCACGGCCGTGACCCCACGCTCGGCCAGATATCCGCCCAGCCCGGTGGGCGTGGCGCGGTCGTTCTCGAAGAAAGCGGAATAGCTGTCGATGGCCGGGTTCCAGCCCTTGCGGATCACCACATGGGCGCGGTCGATGGCGAGATCGGCGTGGAAGGCGGCATCCTCGGTGCCCTGCACGCAATGGTCGGGCCAGAGCACTTGGGGGCCGTAGGGCATGTCCACCATGTCGTAGGGCGCGCGACCGGGATGGGAGGAGGCAAAGGACGAATGCCCCGCCGGGTGCCAGTCCTGGGTCAGGACGATCAGCGGGAAGTCGTCCATCAGGGCGTTGATGCCGGGAACGATCGTGTCGCCGTCGGGAACGGCGAGGTTGCCGCCGGGGCAGAAGCCGTTCTGCACGTCGATGACGATCAGGGCCTGTTTCGTGTCGGTCGTGTCGGACATGGGCGCACCTCCGGGCCGCAGGGTGCCGCCTTGGCGGCGCGGGCGCAATCGGATAGCGGGCGGGCATGGATTGGACCGTCGCCGGCTTCTACCGATTCACGCCGCTGGATCCCGTGGCTGCGCGCGCGGCGCTCGCGGGGCCGTTCTGCCGGCTGGGGATCAAGGGCTCTGTCCTGCTGGCCGAAGAGGGCGTGAACGGCACGATCGCCGGGACGGACGACGCGGTGGCGGAGGCGGTCGGCCTGCTGCGCGCCCTGCCCGGCTGCGCCGACCTCGCGCCGCGTCTGTCGCGGGCCGACGCGCCGCCGTTCGGGCGGCTGAAGGTGCGCCTGAAGCGGGAGATCGTCAGCATGGGGCGGCCCGGTCCGCTGGGACCGACCGCGCGCCGGGTCGCGCCCGGGGACTGGGACGCGCTGATCGCCGCGGACGACGTGGCGGTGATCGACGTGCGCAACGGCTACGAGAGCGCCATCGGCACGTTCGACGGCGCATTGGTGCCCGGCACCGAGACCTTCCGCGACTTCCCCGCCTGGTGGGAGGCCAACCGCGCGGCCCTTGCGGGCAAGCGGCTGGCGACCTTCTGCACCGGCGGCATCCGCTGCGAAAAGGCGGGCGCCTTTCTGGCCGAGCAGGGGGTGGACGTCGCGCAGCTCGACGGCGGGATCCTGGCCTATCTGGCGCAGCGGCCGGATGGCGGCGCGTGGCGCGGCGGCTGCTTCGTCTATGACGAGCGGGTGGCGTTGGGTCCGGGGCTGGCCGGGACGGACCACGTGCTCTGCCGGGCCTGCCGCAGGCCGGTAGAGGCGGCGGATACCCGGCGCCCCGACTGGGAAGACGGCGTGTCCTGCCATCTGTGCATCGGCGAATTCTCGGAAGAGGACCGGGCGCGCTTCCGCGAGCGGACGCGCCAGATGGCGCTGGCGGAGCGCCGGGGCGAGGCGCATCTGGGGCGGACCGGATAGGGCGTCCGTCGATGCCGCGCGTCGACGGGAGCGGAGGTCAGACCTCCTCGCGCTCCTCCTCCTCGACGGGTTCCCATCCGGATGTCAGCAGCCGGACAAGGACGACAGCCGCGAACACCGCGACCGCGAGGATGAAGAAATCGGTCATTCGTCGCCTCCCAAACGAAGACACGCCGGACGATCTGAATGCTCTGACGGACCGTTCGACGCGTTAACCTATCCGCAAGGCTAACACGGGTCGGCAAAGGCAGGCATCAAAAATCGCCCGCCCGGCGGATCGGCGTCATTCCGCCGCTTGCGAGGATGCGCGCCGGTCGGCCATCCAGGCGTCGAGCCGGGACATCTGCGCCTCGTCGAGGCGCAGGCCCAGCTTGGTGCGGCGCCAAGCCACATCCTCGGCTTTGCGGGCCCATTCCTCGTCCATCTGCCAGGCGACCTCGGCCGCCGTCAGCGTGGCGCCGAAATCCTCGCCCAGATCCGCGGCGGTCTTGGCCGCACCCAAAACCTCGGGCGCCTGCGTCCCGTAAGCCCGCACGAGGCGGATGGCCCAATGGTCGGTCAGGAACGGATAGGCCGCCTTGAGCGCCGTAGCCTGCCCGTGTTGCCCGTCCACCGGGAAGTCGCCCCCCGGCAACGGCACGTAATGGGTCCAGCCGCCGCCGGTCAGCTTCAGGTGCTGGCCGATCTTTTCGACGGCGTGTTCGGCGAGGCGGCGATAGGTGGTGATCTTGCCTCCGAAGACGTTCAGCACCGGCGCGCCCGAATCCTCCACCTTGAGCACGTAGTCGCGGGTCGCCGCCGTGGCCGACTTGGCCCCGTCGTCATAGAGCGGGCGCACGCCGGAATAGGTGTGGACGACATCGTCCGTGGTGATGTCGGCCTTCAGGTAGCGGTTGGCGAAGGCGATCAGGTAGTCGCGCTCCTCGGGCGTGCAAGTGGGGCGCTTGTCGGGATCCTCGTGCTCGGCATCGGTCGTGCCGATCAGCGTGTAGTCGTATTCGTAGGGGATCGCGAAGATGATCCGCCCGTCCTCGCCCTGGAAGAAGTAGCACTTGTCGTGGTCCCAGAGCCGCTTGGTGATGACGTGGCTACCGCGCACCAGCCGGACGCCTTCGCGGGCATTTGACCGCACGACCCCGTGGATGACCGAGCCGACCCAGGGCCCGGCGGCGTTCACCAGCATCTTCGCACGAACCTGTCCCGAGCGTTCACCTTCCAGCGTCACGAGCCATTCGTCGCCCTCCCTCACGGCGCTGACGACGCGGGTGCGGACGTGGATCTCGGCGCCGCGGGCGGCGGCGTCGCGGGCATTCAGCACGACGAGGCGGCTGTCTTCGACCCAGGCGTCGGAATACTCGAACGCCTTGTGGAAGCGATCCTCCAATGGTCCGCCTTCGGGGGTGCCGTCCAGAGAGATCGTGGCCGTGCCGGGCATGATCTTCGACTTGCCCAGCGTGTCGTACATTAGAAGGCCGGTGCGGATCAGCCAATCGGGCCGGCGGCCCTTGAGCCATGGCATCACCGTGCCCAGAAGCTTGGAGGTCGGGGTTCCGCCCTCGAACCGCATTTCGGGCGAGAGCGGCAGCACGAAGCGCATGGGCCAGGAGATATGCGGCATGTTCCGAAGCAGGACATCGCGTTCCTGCAACGCCTCTCGGACGAGGCGCACTTCCCAATATTCGAGATAGCGCAGGCCACCATGGAAAAGCTTGGTCGAGGCCGAAGAGGTGGCCCCGGCCAGATCGCCCATCTCGGCCAGTCCGACGCTGAGGCCCCGACCCGAGGCGTCGCGCGCGATGCCGCAGCCATTGATTCCGCCGCCGATCACGAAGAGGTCGTAGGATTCGCGCATCTCTGCCCCCGATCCGAACATGAGCGAACATCTAGACTTTCGTTTGCGCGCGAACAATAGCTATCTCGTCGGACGGCGGCCGCATCCGCCCCTTGACGCAGGCCGGCCCGCGCCCGATCACGCGCCCATGAAAGCCATCGTTCAGCGGGTGTCCGAGGCGCAGGTCGCCATCGGCGGAGAGGTCGTGGGCCGCTGTGGTCCCGGCCTGATGATCCTCGTCTGCGCCGTCCAGGGCGACACGGAGGCGAATGCCGACGCGCTGGCGGGCCGGATCTCCAAGCTGCGCATCTTCCGCGACGCGGAGGGGCGGATGAACCGCTCGCTGCTGGATACGGGAGGCGGTGCCCTGGTGGTGAGCCAGTTCACGCTGGCGGCGGACACGTCACGCGGCAACCGGCCCGGCTTTTCCGCCGCCGCCGCGCCGGACGACGGAGAGCGGCTTTACGAGCGGTTCGTGGCCGGCCTGCGCGCCGAGGGCGTGGGCGTGGAAACCGGCCGGTTCGGCGCCGACATGGCGGTGAGCCTCGTGAATGACGGGCCGGTGACGATCCCGATCGAGCGGTAGCGCCCGGCCGCCCGTGCGTCGGCGCGGCGCGGGTTTCCTACTCGAACCATTCCGACCAGCCTGCCTCGTAGGCCCGTGGCAGCGCGTGATCGGAGAGCCGGTTGACCGGTCCGTCGCGCGGGCCGATCTGGGCGTCGAAGACCTGTGCTGCCGCGAAGGCCTCTGGCGTCAGCACGTCCAGCCCTTCGGGCAGGTCGCGCAGGTCGGAGCGCAATCCCGGCGGCACACCCAGCGCGAAGCCCCAAAGCCCGAAGGACGGCACATAGTTCGCATAGGCCGTCACGTCCCATTCGGTCTCCATCGTGCGCGCCACCATCCAGAACGCGTCCGATGCGAACATGGGCGAGCCGGCCTGCGTCACCACCACGCCCTGCGCCGACAGCCGGCGGCGGAGCAGCCGGTAGAACTCGACCGAATAGAGCCGCGAGAGCGACAGATTGCGCGGGTCCGGCAGGTCGAGGATGGCGACGTCGAAGGCATCCTCCCCCTCGCGGATCCAGGTAAACGCGTCGGCATGGACGATCCGCAAACGGCCGTCGCGCAGGGCGTCGCCGTTCAACGCCGACAGGTCGTCCCGGTCGCGGAACAGCGCGACGACGGCGGGGTCCAGATCGACGAGCACGACCTCTTCGGGGTCCCAGCGCAGGACCTCGCGCACGGCCATGCCGTCGCCGCCCCCGAGGATCAGCACGCGGGCGCGGCGCGGGGCGACGGACATCGCGGGATGGACCAGGAATTCGTGGTAGCGCGCCTCGTCGGCGGTATCGAACTGCACCGCCCCGTCGAGATAGAGGCGCGTGCGGCCCCGGTGGCGGGTGACGGTGACCTGCTGGTGGGCGGAGCGGTCGGAATAGACGATCTCATCTTCGTAGAGGCGCGCGTCGATGGCGGCGCCCAGCGGTACGGCGAAGGCCAGAAGCCCCGCGACGAGTGCGAAGGCCCCGCCCCAGGCGCCGCGGTCCGCCCAGCCCAGCCGGTCCCGGAAGAGCCACAGCGTGCCCCCCGCCACCGCGAGGTTCAGAAGCCCGAAGGCCAGCCCCGCCGAGATCAGCGACAGGTTGGGCACGATCAGCACCGGAAAGGACAGGCTGGCCACCAGCGCGCCCAGATAGTCGACCGAGAGCACGTTCTCGAACCGGAAGCGCGCGGCGCCGATCTCCTTGAGGACGCGGGCCAGCAGCGGGATCTCCATTCCCGACAAGAGCCCCACCGCGACCAGCGCCCCGTAGAGCGGCAGCGCCACCGCGCCCACCGTGGCGTAGGCGAAGAACGTAGCCAGCGCGGCCACGCCGCCGATCACGCCCAGCCCGACCTGCGCGCGCACGAAGCCGGCCACCGGATCGACGACGAAGCGCGAGGCCCAGGCACCCACGCCCATCGACGCGAGGAAGATGCCGATCACGAAGCTGAACTGCCGGATCGTGTCGCCCAGCAGATAGGCCGAGACGGTGGCCGCGATCAGCTCGTAGATCAGCCCCGCGACCGAGACGACCAGCGTGGCGGACAGAAGCCAGAGGACGGCGCCGCGGCGGTCGAACGCGCCTTCTTCCTCTCGGCTCAAGAACTCCGTGGGGTTCGGGGGGGGATCCGGGGGGCTGTCCCCCCGACCCTCTCCGCCCGTGCTCACGCCCGGATGACGGAGGAGATGATCACCGCGAGCGCCACGAACATCGCCCCCATGACGATGGCGATGGCGATGTTCTGGTCTTCCTCCAGCTCCTTGCGCAGCGAGAAGGGCGTGAACAGCTCCACCAGCCACCAGCAAGCCAGAAGCAGGCTGAGGCCGAAGAAGCTGTAGAAGATCGTCGCGACGATCTCGGAAAACAGAATGCCGTCGAAGGCGGCCATGGCGTTTCTCCTATTTGACTCTCACATATCCGACGCCCCCGGCCGAGCCGGTGCGCACGCTGCGGGCGACATCCGTGGACACGCCGCCCACCCCGCGCCAGGAAGCGTTCACGGCGGCCCCCAGCACGGCCAGCGAAGCGACCACGACGATCAGGCGCATCATCTCTCAATCCTCCTCGGTCCAGTCGGACCCGGCCCAGCGGCGCATCCGGTGGCGCAGCCGCGCCGATGCGGTAAACGCCAGCGCGATCGCGAAGACCACGAAGGCACCCAACACCCAGCGGATCGTAGTCAGACCCTCGCGCATCTGCACCTCGATCCGGCTGACGGTGCCCTGGTCGCGGCCCAGCTCTTCGAGATCCACGGTGACGCGGTGGGGTCCGGCCGCGACGGGCTGGAAACCCAGCGTGGCGCGGCGGCTGCCTTCGGACCAGCTCTCTCCGCCGGAACGGCCATGGTAGTAATCCACCTCGCGGAAGGTCTCGGCGACGGGCGTGCCGTCGGGACCGGTGATCGCGATCTCGAAGGCGGCCCAGTTGTTGGAACTGTCGGTGTTCAGACGCAATTGCACCGGTCGGGCGGCATTGGCGACCTCGAACTCCGCCTCGATGGGCAGCGCGTCGAGCGGGCCCTCGCCCAGATCGACGTAATCGCCGCGCATGGCGAGCATCACGAAGATCGACGCGAAGGCCGCCGCCGCCATGCCTCCGAACCAGAGCGGGTAGAAGCGCGATCCGGGCTTGGCCTCGAACGGCTGCAACGGATGGACGCCCTGGGGGCGCGGTGCTTCGACGCCGAAAGCCTCTGCCGCCTCGGGAGCATAGGTCGTGACCTCGACCTCGTTCTCGCGCTGGCCAGAGGAGACATAGGCCAGCATGTCGTGGGCATTGCCAAAAGGCATCAAGGAGATCGTCCGGCCTCTGTCCCCCTTTTCCGGCCTGTAGGTGAACTCTCCCTCGACAAAATCGCAGACCCAGTCGGATGTGGCGTAGTAGCGATAGGGCCGGCCGCGCCAATTGCGCGACGGCGGGCTTTCCGACCGCTCGACCGCTGCGGAGGTGAGCCAGCTGCCGGCAGGCCAGTCACGCACTTTGCGGGTAAAGAGGAGATGCCCATCCTCGACCGTCAGCCAGGCATAGCCGTGGGTTGGGGAATAGAGCTGATGGTCCGTCCAGCGCCATTCCCGGCTCTTGTAACGCTCGACCATCCCGATGGTGCCGACGATGGTCCAGTCCGCGCCCTTCAGATGCCCGGTCTGGCCCAGCGCGAACGGCGTCTCGGGCCGCTCCATCCCCGCGAAGACGGCGAGCACCTTGTAGGCGTCGTTCGCGTCGAGCTGCGCCCCGCAATAGGAGCAGACCTGCGTCACCACGCGCCCGCCACCGAGGACGGGCAGACCCGCCCCGCAATTGGTGCAGTTGATCGCGCGCGTGTCGCCGGACCGGGTCATGCGGGCCGCACCTCGAACGGGTCGATCCACTGGCCCGCGAACCAGGCCATGCCACCGTCCCATCTCTCACCAGAGAGGATCAGGCCGCCCGGCGCCGAGAGGTTGGCATACATATGCACGTCGCCGACGGCGACCGGTTCGGGAAGCTGGCCGCGGAAGGCCACGCAGGTCGCGTTCTCCACTTCGCTGACCCGCCAGTTGATATTGCGCACGGTCACCTCTCCGCCCAGGCGGAAGGCGTCGCGCGCGTGCGGCCATTCGGATTTCGGCAGCGGCGTCTGCATGGCCACGTCGCCCTCGTCCACCGAGACCCAGACCAGATCGCCGGTCAGGAAGGAGCCGTGATATTCGTCCCAGTGGCCACGCCCGTAATCGTAGCGGACATGGCCCGTCGCGGTGAAGATCCCGAAATCCCCCAACTGAACGGCGCGGCCCAGGCCGATGAGTTCGGGGGCGTCCAGCATCTCGCCCGCCTCGCCCGCCTTGGCGACGACCTGATCGTCGACCACGATGGACGATCCGCAGAATTCGCAATCGACCATGCGCGCATGGGCCAGCAGCCGGGGCAGCGCGCCGCCGCAATTGGGGCAGGAGCGGAGGTCGGCTGCCATGCGCGGTTCAGGAGGCCGAGGCCAGCGCCCCGCCCTCGAGCAGCGCGAAGGCGTCGGCGAAGAAGTCGGGACCACCGAAATTGCCGGATTTCAACGCCAGCGCCGGGCCGGTATCGGCAAGGCACCATGGCACGCCGGGCGCGATTTCCGGCCCGATCGTCAGGCTGCGCACGCCCAGCGCGCGCGTCACGGCGCCCGACGTCTCGCCGCCCGCGACGACGATGCGGCCGATGCCGCGCCCGACGGCGTCGGTGGCCAGCGTCGCGAGCGCGTCCTCGACCAGGGCGCCCGCGCGGGAGACGCCCAGCTTTTCCTGTGCGGCAGCGACGGATTTCGGCTCGGCGGTGGCATAGACGATGGTGTCGGCCTGAGGGTCGCGCTGGGCCAGCCAGGCGCGCGCGTCGGCCAGCCCGCCCTGCGCCAGTTCCATGGGGTCCAGCCGGTAGCCCGCGGCGTGGTCGAGATAGGCCCCGACCTGCCGGCGCGTCATCTCGGAGCAGGAGCCGGAGAGGACGAGCCGCCCGCCGCTTGGTGCGTCGAAGGCGGAGGCGCCGCCCTGCGCCACCACGCCGGACTCCATCCAGAGGGCCGGCAGAGGAGCCGCGAGGGCCGAACCCCCGCAAATCAGCGGCAGATGCGAAGCGGCCTGAGCCAGAACGTCCAGATCCGCATCCTCAACGGCGTCGAGCACGATGTGCCCGCGCAACCGCTCGATCGCGTCGCGCGTCGCGTCGGCTCCGCCGCGCACCGTCGGAAACGCCACCAGTCCCACGTCGCGCTGCGCCTGAGCCGCAAGCAACCGCACGAGCGACGCGTCGCGCATCGGCGTCAGCGGGTGATCCTTCATCGGGCTCTCGTCGAGCGGTTGTTCGCCCACGAAGAGGTTGCCCATGAAGACGCGGCGCCCGTTCTCGGGAAAGGCGGGGCAATGCACCGTCCGCTCTGCGCCGAGCTCGGCCATCAGGGCATCGGCAACGGGACCGATATTGCCGCGCGGGGTCGAATCGAAGGTGGAGCAATACTTCCAGAACAGCCGCCGCACGCCCTGGTGGCGCAGCCATTTCGCCGCCAGCCGCGCTTCGGCCACGGCGTCCTCCGCGGGGATCGTGCGGATCTTAAGCGCGATGACCTCGAACGGACCGGCCGCGCCGCCTTCGGGCACGCCGATATGAAGGCGCACCGGCACGCCGCCACGTGCCAGCATCGCGGCCAGATCGGTCGCGCCGGTGAAGTCGTCGGCAATGGCACCGAAGAAGGCGTCGGACATGAGCAGTCTCCCCGCCCGCAGAATGGCGGGGCCGGGCCGTCCGGAAAACCACGCGGCCCGTCCGCGCCTCATTTTTGGGGCCGCAGTGATGCGGAAAGGTCGCGTCGGCATCGGGTCCGGACCTTTCGCACGGCGCGTCCGGCGCTTACCCTTGCGCCACCCTGCCAGCGGAGTACCGACCATGCGCCTCGTCCTGACCGTCCTCGCGACCTGTGCCGCCTTGCCGGCCGCCGCCGAGGAGGCCCCCTTCTGCGGCGGGATCAGCCTCGTCGGAAGCTGGGTCGGCGGCGCGTCCGAGACGTCGGACCTGACCGGCGCCGACCAACTGGTCGACCTGGCCGCGCGGGTGCCCATCGCAGGTCATGCCGTGCACCTCTTCAGCCTGTCGGAGCCGGGCACCGTCCGCGCCGATATCCGCGCCGTGCCCGACGGCGATCCCTACGCGGCGATCTACGACGAGACCGGAAACGAGGTCGCCTCGGACGACGATAGCGGCGGAGACCTCGGCGCGCGGATCGTCGCGGATCTGCCCGCGGGGACCTACTGCCTGGCCTCGCGCAGCTACGAGACGTCGATTCTGGACGTATCGGTGCTGCTGGGTCCGGCGGATCTCTTCGAGTATGGCGATCTGCTTCCGCCGACCCGGGTCGTTGCGCCCGAAACCGGCGGCTGCGGCGCGGACGATGTGGCGCTCTTCAGCGAGACGCCCGTCGACGCCGCGACGCTGGAGACGCCCATCGCAATGACGGCACCCGCGGCGGCGCAGCCGGCCCTGCAATTCGCACTCGCGCAGGAAGATCTCGCCATGACGATCACCGCCGTCAGCGAGACGGGCGATCCGCTCATCCGCCTGCGCGGCCCGTCGGGCGAGATTCTCGAGGAGAATGACGATTTCGACGGGCTGAACGCCCGGATCGACCTGCGCGATCCGCCGGGACTGGGCGTCTATTGCGTCGAGGTCGAGGATCTGGACGATGGCGGGACGCCGATCACGGTGACGCTGGGCGCCTTCGATCCGGTGGCAGAGCGTCTGCGCCGGCTCGCCCGTATGGATTTCGCGCCGGGCCCCGACGACCCGGTCCAGCCGGAACATCTGGGCGAGCTGCAGACCGAACTCGTGGCGACCGCGCCGTCGTCGCAGGATGCGATCTGGTTCACGATGGACCTGCCGCAGGGCGGGCTGATGGTACTGGAAGCGGTCGCGACCGATGCCGATCCCGAGCTTCGCATCTTCGACCGCGCGGGCCGCGAGGTCGCCCATGGCGACGACAGTTTCGGCAGTTTCGACAGCTTCGTCGCCTATCGCGCGGCGCCGGGCCGCTACACGATCGGGGTGCGTGCCCGGGGCGACGATCCAAGCGGAGAGATCCGGCTCTTGGCCGAGCGCTTCGTCCCCGCACAATGAGCGACGACGGTCTGGGTCAAGCGCCCGGCCGCGTCGACCTCATGCCGCACGATCCCCGCTGGGCGCGGGCTTTCGAGACGGAAACGCGCCGGCTTGCGAAGGTGATGCCTCCGGAGGCCTGGTTGCACCATATCGGGAGCGCGTCCGTCCCGGATCTGGCCGCCAAGCCAATCCTCGATCTCGCGCTGGTCGCCCGACCGGAGCATCACGCCGCCCTCTCCGTCGGGTTGGAGCGATCAGGCTACGCGGCGCGCGGAGAACGAAGCGGCCTGCTGTTCATAAAGACCCGAAACGGGCGGCGGACTCACAATCTCCATGTCTATAGCCCCGACGCGCCGGAGCTTGGCGAACAGATCGCCTTTCGGGACCGTTTGCGCGCCGACAGGACTTTGCGAGATGCCTACGCGGCGCTCAAGACCGATCTGGCCCGGCGCGTCCCGCGCGGTGACTATGCCGAAGCCAAGGGGCCAATCATCCGCGCGGCGCTGGGCCGCTGATCACTTGTTCATCTTCGCCAGCATCGCCTGCATGTCGGCGAGTTGCTTGCGGATCGCGTCCAGTTCTTCCTTGGACGCGTCCGCCGATGGCTCGGACGGCGCCAGATCCTCGGGTTCGGGCGCGGACCCCCCGCCGCTGACGCCGCCGGACATCGCCTTGAGAAAGGCAGCCTGCCCGTCCTGCATCGCCTTGAACCCCGGCATCTGCGCCATCGGGTTCATTGCGGCCATGTTCTCCATCATCTTCGACTGGCCGGAGCGCAGCATCTCGAAGCTGGCTGCCAGGAAGTCGGGCACCACCGATTGCGTCGCGCCGGTATAGGACCGGACCAGATCCGTCAGCACCCCGATAGGCAGGACGGCGTCGCCCTTGGCCTCGTGCTCGGCAATGATCTGGAGAAGATAGGCGCGCGTCAGGTCGTCACCCGACTTCAGATCCACGATCTGAACCTCGCGCCCGGCGCGAATGAAGCTCGCGATATCCTCGAGCGTGACGTAGTCGCTGGTTTCGGTGTTGTAGAGCCTGCGGCTCGCATAGCGTTTTATCAGCAGCGGTTTCGTGTCGTCCGCCATCCCGGTCTCCCCTTCGCAGTCGCAGCGACGATGGACCCGCGGAACGGAATCTCCAAGCGAAAAGCGCCTGCCGCTGCGTCGCCGCGGTCCGGGGCGCGGGTGCGGTTGCTTCGATCTGGTCATTCGGCGATCGGCGGCGCAGCATCAGGACATGCATCCGCCGGCCGATCTGATGCGGCGCTTCGGCGCCCGCGAGCCCCACCTCGTCGCCGAAACGGCAGCGGCACGCGTCTGGCGCGTCCGCACCGACGGGGGGTCTGCGGCACTGAAGCTCTACCGCCGCAGAGACATGGGGAACGAAGCGGCGGGCTTCGACTGGATGCGTGCGACGGATGGGCGTGCCTGCGCGCGGATCCTGGCCGCCTATGGCCACGCGGCGCTGATCGAATGGCTCGACGGCCCGTCGCTGGGCGATCTGGTCCGGGCGGGCTGCGACGATGCGGCCGGCCGGCGGTTGGCGCGCGTGGCGCGGAGGCTGCATGGCGCGCCGCCTCGCCCCATGGACCTACCCGATCTCGGCACGTGGTTCGCATCCTTCGACGGGATGCACTTCTCGCCCGCTTGCCCCGCCCCCGACCTGATGCGCCGCGCCGCGGCACTGGCGCGGGAAATGCTGGCCACTACGACCGAATGGCGCCCGCTCCATGGCGATCTGCATCATGACAATGCCCGACGGGGCGCGCGAGGCTGGTGCGCCTTCGATGCGAAGGGAGTCCGAGGCGATCCGGCCTACGAGATGGCGAATGCGTTGCGGAACCCGCGTGGGGCGGCGGAGATCATCAGGACCCCGGGGCGGATCGACGCGATGACGACGCTTTGGGCGCAGGCGATGGGCGTGCCTCGCATCCGTCTCGCGCGGTGGGCGGCGGCGAAATGCGCGCTCTCGATCCGGTGGACGACCGGGCCACGCGTCATCGACCACCCGGATTTCGACCTGCTCGCGCTCCTCATGTCGCGCGCATGAAAAAGGGCGCCCGAAGGCGCCCCGTTCCTAAACCGTCAGCTGCGATCACTTCGCGGCGGCAGCGGCCTTCTTGGTGGCCGTCGAGGCCTGCGCGGTCGCCTTCTTGACGGCGACGGTCGCATCTTCCTGGGCTTCCTTGCCGGCCGCCATCAGGAGTTCCATCGTGTCCATCTGGACCTTCTTGGCGACTTCGGCGAAGGCTGCCATGTTCTCGGCCGAGACTTCGGCATAGGCCGACGCGAAGTCGGTCATGGCCTTGGCGTAGTCGGACGCGTCTTCCTTGACGGTCGCGACGGGGCCCATCTTCGACAGCGTCTCGCGGGTCCACTTGTGGCTGATCTCGGCGGACTGCTCGGCGGCGTCCAGCGCGACCTTCGACATCTTCTCGGCAAAGGCGGCCTGCGTCTTGAAGGCGTCCTGCATGGCAGAGGTGTCGACGGGCATCATGCCCATCATGTCGGTCATGTACTTGGTGAAGTCGGTCGACTTGGTCATCTTGAAAATCCTTTCGCTTTCGCGTTCGTTCCGGTGGTTCGGCACCGCCTGGCGCCTCTCGCAGTCTTTGCTGCGGATGCGAGGTATCTACGTGCTGCACTGCGGCAATGCAAGTACTTTCTGCACTGCAGCATCCGGATCGGTCCTATTTTTTGTCGCAACCCGCAATTGCATTGACGCAAGGGCAGCCCGGACGCGGGCGAACCCCTTGATCCGCCGTCGCCCAAGCACGCGGCGCGATCGTCAGGCGGCCGCGCCCTCCTGGCGGACATAGGTGCCCGGCGCGTCGGTCAGAGCGGGATGAGCCTTGTCGCCGGGCGTGCGCGCCTTGACCTCGGCTCCGCTGGCATGATCGCGAAGCCATTCGGCCCAGCGCGGCCACCACGACCCTTCGGTGAAGGCGGCCGCGGCCTGCCATTCCTCGGGCGTGCCCTCGACGGCGCCGCCGCGCGTGTAATGGCCGTACTTCTTCTTGGACGGCGGGTTCACGATGCCGGCGATGTGCCCGCTTTCGGACAGGATGAAGGTCTTGTCGTCCGACCCCATCGCCTTGACGCCCTCGAAGCTGCCCTTCCACTGGGCGATGTGATCCGTCTCGCAGGCGATGGCGCAGAGCGGCACCTTCACGTCCGCCAGCGTCACCCGCTCGCCCATGAGCTCATAGCCCGAGCCGACCAGCTTGTTGCCCAAGCACAGGTCGCGCAGATAGCCCGTCACCATCGGCCCCGGCAGGTTGGTGCCGTCGCCGTTCCAGTGCAGCAGATCGAAGGCGGGTGGCGCCTCGCCCAGCATGTAGGACCGGACCGCGGGCCCGTAGACCAGATCGTTCGACCGCAGGTAGCTGAACGTCCGACCCATGAAGAACTTGTCGAGATAGCCCTTGGCCGAGGCCTCCCGCTCGATTCCCTTGACGAAATCGTCGTCCAGGAAGACGCCCATCTCGCCGGGATCGCTGAAATCGGTAAGCGTGGTGAAGAAGGTGGCCGTGTCGATGCTGTCGTCGCCGATCTTCTCCATGTAGCCCAGCGTGGCGGCCAGCGTGGTCCCCGCAATGCAGTAGCCGATGGCGTCGATCTTCTTCTGACGGGTGATCGCCTTCACCTGAGCGACCGCCTCCAGATAGCCGTCGCGGACGTAATCCTCCATGCGCACGTCGGCATAGCTCTCGTCCGGGTTCACCCAGGAGACGACGAAGAGCGTGAAACCCTGATCCACGATCCACCTCACCAGGCTGTTCTGGGGCTTGAGGTCGAGGATGTAGAACTTGTTGATCCAGGGCGGGAACAGCAGCAGCGGCTTGCGCGCGACCTTCTCGGTGGTGGGCGCGTACTGGATCAGCTCGAACATCCGGTTGCGGTAGACGACCGAGCCTTCGGTGGTGGCGATGTTCTCGCCCAGAGCGAAGGCATCCGGGTCCGACAGGGTGACCAGCCAGTCGCCTTCGTTGCGCTCGATATCGCGGACGAGGTTCTCCAGCCCCTTGACCAGGCTTTCGCCCTCGGTCTCCACGGCGCGCTTCATGGCTTCGGGATTGGTGGCCAGAAAGTTGGTCGGACTGAACAGGTCCAGGATCTGCTGGCTGAAGAATTCCACCCGGCGCTTGTCGGAGCGGTCCAGCCCGTCAAGTTCCTGCACCGTGTCGCGAATCGCATCGGCGCTGATCTGATATTGCTGCCGCAGGTAGCTGAACCAAGGATGGTCACGCCAGATCGGATCCTTGAACCGCTTGTCCCGGGGAAGGTCATCGCGCGCCGCCTCGCCGCGCAGGGCTGCCTGCTGCGCCTTCACCGCGGCGGTCAGCGCATCCCCCCAGTAAGAGACCTGCTTCTCGATGATCTTGGCGGGGTTGTTGGCCATCTCGGACCAATAGGCCGCCATGGCCTTGGCATAGAGTTCGGGTCCCGGCCCCTGCAATCCGGGGTCATGCCCCTCTCTCTGAGCCAGCGCGGCGACCAGCCGCTTGGTCAACTCGTCCATCCGCGCGAGGTTGGCGTTCAGACGCTCCAACCCCTCTGCGTCGGCGAGGTCACTCTGGGACCCG
This sequence comes from Jannaschia aquimarina, assembly GCF_000877395.1. GTDB lineage: Bacteria > Pseudomonadota > Alphaproteobacteria > Rhodobacterales > Rhodobacteraceae > Jannaschia > Jannaschia aquimarina. The sequence goes on from NZ_JYFE01000005.1 coordinate 15,134, forward strand.
CTGTCCCGGCCACGTTCCGTCATCGCTTGCCATCCCCCCAGTCGAATGCAACCTTCTGGCAATGTCGCCGCTATAGCACAATCGGTTAGACACTCGACTCATTCCCGACTTTGCACCGCACGCGAGCCGGGCGCCACCTCAGCAGGAGGAGCCGACATGCGCTTCATGGCTGCCTACGACTTCATGGAAACCGCCCGCAACACGAATGCCTGGCTCGGCGCGACGGCGCGCACGATGGGCAGCTACCCGGCCCTCGCGCTCGCGCCCCACCCCGCCTTCCGCCTGATGGCCGCCTGGGGCGAGGTGACGGAACGAACCTTCCAGCGCATGGTGGTCAAGCCGGACTGGAACATCCTGCCGATCCCCGGCGCCGACGATCAGGACCATGTCGTCACACCCCGGATCGAGATGCCGCGCCCCTTCGGCGATCTGGTCCGGTTCGAGGTCCAAGGCCGCGCTCCGATGGAGCGGCGGATCCTTCTCGTCGCACCCATGTCGGGCCACTATGCCACGCTCTGCCGGTCGACGGTGGCCTCGCTTCTGCCGGATGCGGATGTCTGGGTGACCGACTGGCACAATGCCCGCGACATCCCCGTGAGCTGCGGCAAGTTCGATGTCGAGGATTACACCCTCTACCTGACCGACTTCATGCGCCATCTGGGCCCGGACGTGAACGTGATCGCCGTCTGCCAGCCGGCGCCGCTGACCCTGGCGGCCACCGCGCTTCTGGCGGAGCAGGAGCCGAAGGCGCAGCCCAGCACGTTGACCCTGATCGGCGGCCCCATCGACCCCGACGCCGCCCGCACCGAGGTGACCGATTTCGGCCGCCGCGTGACCATGGGCCAGCTGGAGCAATCCATGGTCCAGCGCGTCGGCTTCCAGCATGCGGGTGCGGGACGGATGGTCTATCCGGGCCTGCTGCAACTGGCCTCGTTCATGTCCATGAATGCCGAAACGCACGGGACCGCCTTCTGGAACCAGATCATGGCCGTCGCCAACGGCTCGGCCTCGGATCACGACAAGCACAACCGGTTCTACGACGAATATCTCGCGGTCATGGACATGCCGGCGGAATTCTACCTCTCGACGGTCGAACGGATCTTCAAGGGTCTCGAAGTGGCGCAGAACCGTTTCACCGTGGCGGGACACATGATCGACATCGGGTCGATCACCGACGTCGCCGTCAAGACGGTCGAAGGCGGGCGCGACGACATCTCTGCGCCGGGCCAATGCGTCGCCGCGCTGGACCTGCTGACCGGCCTGCCCGACGCCAAGAAGGCCAGCTATCTCGAACCCGAGGCCGGCCATTACGGGATCTTCGCGGGCCGATCGTGGCGCAAGAACATCCGCCCCCTGGTGCTCGACTTCATCGACGCCAATGCGGGCAGGCCGGTGCCCAAGCGCCGCGGCTCCAAGCGCCAGGGACCCGAAGCGCCGGGCGGCGAGAACGTGCACGCCTTCCCCGTCTAGAGGCGAGCAGCGCGCAGCGGATGGCCGGATGCCTGCTCCGGGGTCTGCCCCGCGGCGCGGAGATCATCAGCCGGTTCGCGACGGGCGACAGGTTCCACGACGCCGAAATCCGCGCATTGGACCTGTCCGACCGAGGGGGCGCGCGGCGCGACCTGCACGCTTGGACCATGACGGACGAGGTGGGTGCCGACGGCTTCCACGCACCGAGCGTCATGCCGTCGTCCGCTTTGACGTCGAGCGGCTCTGCCGGGTCGACCTGCGATGTCTCGACAGCGGCTTGGCTATGCTCGCCCTTCTCGACATGACCGGCACGCCCCAGAGGACGCGTCTCGATGTCAGCGTCGGTCGGCCCCGAGGGCTTGCTCGAGGGCAAAGGCCTCCGGATCACCGTGATCCCCGACCGGCCCGATCCGGATGCCCCCATCCGCCGTTGACACCTCGTCCCCGGCCCGCAACCCTGTCGCCGCCTTTCCAGCCGGAGCGTCGCCATGCCCGACCTGCCCTTCGCCTGCCGCTGCGGCCGCCTGCGCGGTCACCTGTCGGACATGGATCCGTCCGCCTACACCCACATCGTCTGCCATTGTGACGATTGCCGGGCCGCCTACACCCATCTGGGGATGGCCGACCCCGAGAAGGTGGGCATCGTTCAGACCAGTCAGGATCAGGTCCATATCGACGAAGGCGGAGAGAACCTGCGGGTCTTTCGCCACACCGCCAAGGGCGCACTGCGCTGGTACGCGACCTGCTGCGACACGCCGCTCTTCTACACCCCGCTCAAGGCGCGGCTGGTCCATGTCGGCGTGAATGCGGACCGGGTGGACGGCGATCTGGGCCCCGTCCGGGCCGAAGGCTTCGTGCCGACCGGATCGGGCCACCGTCACAAGGGCGCCCTCAGGATGGTCGGGCGGATGGCGACGCGCATGGCGGCCAAGAACCTGAACGGGCAATGGCGCGAGACGCCCTTCTTCGACGACGAGGGCGCGCCCGCCGTCCCGCCTCAGGTCCTGACGCGAGAGCAGCGCGCTGCCGCGTTGATGGGCGTCCGCCAGAGCTAGGCGCGCGGGGCGCCTCCGCTCACTCCATCGGGGGAATGATGATCGGATCCGGCTCCGGCGGCGCGTCCGGCCCGAAACAGGCCGCGAGGCCAAGGCAGATCATCAGAACCGAGACGATACGCATCGCGAATCCCTTCCGTCATGTGCTGCGGAAGAGCGTAGCGATGCAGGGTGGCGTTGGGTAGATCGCCGAGCGGGTCCACAGACGGATCGGACATGCGCGGCCCGGGACGGATCCGGTCGAACCTCCGATCATCGGCGCCGTCGCGTCTGACGAAGATCTAGAGCGGCACGAAGAGGGCCGCATAGGCGACCAGCATGACCGCCGCCTCGCGTCGGCAGAGGATGTATCCCGTCCGCAGGAAGGCCAGCGTGACGACCGAAGCGCCGACCATCACCGGGATCCAGAACGTCAGGAAGGCGTCTCCGACCCCGACCGGCGCCACGATGGCCGCCCCGGCCAGCACGATCGTGCCGTTGAAGACGTTGCTCCCGAGGATGCCGCCGAGGATCATGCCGGAGTGCCGGCGCAGGACCGCGGCCACGCAGGCGGCAAGCTCCGGGAGCGAGGTGCCCAAGGCGACGACCGTCAGGCCGATCATAGCTTCGGACACGCCGAGGCGGCCCGCGATGTCGATCGCGGCGCCGATGAAGAGATTCGCGCCGAGCGGAAGGGCCACAAGCGCGGCAAGGCACACGGCTGCCGCGGCCCAGAGGCGATGCGCCCCGGGATCTTCGGCTTCGTCGGTGTCGGGCAGGCTCCGCCAGCGCAGCGCCAGATAGCAGAGCATCCCCGCGACCAGCCCCACCGCATCGCCGACCGAAACCACTCCGTCAGAGCACACGAATGCGAGGGCAAGCGCACCGACCAACATGGCAGTCCCGTCGATGCGCAGGACGTCCCGGTCGATGGAAAGCGGCGCGATCAGCGCGGTGATCGCCAGCACGAGCAACAGGTTGGCGATATTGCTGCCTACGATGTTTCCCATCGCGACATCCGGCGAGGGGACGGACATGGCGTTGATGGCCACGAACAGTTCGGGCGCGGAGGTGCCGAACCCCATCACGACGAAGGCGACGATCACGGGCGGGACCCGAAGATGCCCCGCCAGTCCCGCGATCCCGTCCACGAGCCAGTCGCCGCCAAGAAAAAGCAGGCCGCATCCGGCGGCCAGAAAGGCGGTCTCGAGAAGCATCAGTCCGGCGCTCCGAACTCCAGGTCGTCGGGCAGGTAATTGAGAAGTTCGAGGCGCGGCGGCTTGCCCGCCGCCACCCGGATCGCGCTCAGGCTGGCGGGGGCCACCGGAATGATGCGGGCGGGATCGAGCCCGATATAGCGTTGCAGGATCGCGCGGATGACGCCGCCATGGCAGGTCACCAACAGGTTGTCGCAGGGATCGCGCCGTTCCTCTTCGATTGCGGCCTCCACGCGGGACGCGAAAGTCTCCCAGCTCTCGCCACCGGGCGGAGAGTGGGTTCCGGCCCGCCAGCCCAGCCAGGCTTCTTCGCTCTCGGCGCGGATGTCGTCGACGGCGCGACCGGTCCAGTCGCCCACGTCGATCTCTCGCAAACCTTCCGTCAGGCGGGGGGCGTCGGCGCCCACGCGCCGGGCCGTCTCGCGCACGCGCTCCAAATCCGAAGATACGGTGCGACAGGGACCGATGCTTTGGATCACCGGCCTGAGCGCATCGGCCTGCGCGCGGCCGAGCTCGGACAAGCCGATATCGGCCTGACCCTGAAGGCGGCGCGCGGCGTTCCATTCGGATTGCCCGTGGCGGACCAGAAGCAGCCGCATCAGACGATCCTCTCGCCATCGGGGCCGAACCAGCTATCGGGTTCGGACGGCAGGCGGAACTGCACCGTCTCGCCAATCCGCTTAGCGGGCGGACGATCCACGATGGCGGTGAGGCGAAGCCCGTCGCGCAGGCCGGTGACCATGGTGCGTCCGGCGATGGCGCTGATCTCGACCAGCTCCATCGGCAGGGTCGTCTCGCCCTCCGTCTCGGCGAGGGCCATCGTTTCGGCGCGGTACATGGCCATGCACTCCTCTGCGGGCGGGCTCAGCGGCATGTGCCGCCCACCGACCTTGTAGCCGGTGCCGTTCTTGACCACGGGCACCATGTTGTTGGGCGGCGTCCCCACGAAGGTCGCCACAAAGGCCGTCTTGGGCCGCTCGATCAGGTCGGCGGGCGGGCCGAATTGCTGGACGCGGCCCTCGTTCATCACGGCGACATGGGTGGCCATCGTCATAGCCTCGATCTGGTCGTGGGTGACGTAGACCGTGGTCGCGCCAGTGGCGCGGTGCAGGCGCATCAGCTCCGTCCGCATCTCGACCCGCAGCTTTGCATCGAGGTTTGATAGGGGCTCGTCGAACAGCAGGACCGACGGCTTCGGGGCGATCGTGCGCGCGATGGCCACGCGCTGCTGCTGTCCACCGGAGATCTCGTTCGGGTAGCGGTCGGCGAGTTGTCCGATCTCCAGCAGCTTCAGCACCTCATCCACGCGCGCGGCCCTCTCGGCCTTGGGCATCTTCATGACCTTCAGAGGCCAGTCCACGTTCCCGCGCACCGACATGTGCGGCCAGAGCGCGTAGGACTGAAATACCAGCCCCGAATTGCGCTTCGCGGGATCGACGGCCCAGTCGCGATCGCCATCCGAGACGGTCTGGCCGTCGAAGACGATCTGCCCCTCGCTCGGCAGTTCCAGCCCGGCCAGCATCCGCAAGAGCGTGGTCTTGCCGCAGCCCGACGGCCCGAGCAGCACGAGGAACGCGCCGTCGGGGACCGCGATCGAGACGTCCTTCACGGCCTCGACCGCGCCGAACCGCTTGGTCAGATTTCGGATCTCGAGCATCGAACTCCCTCAGCTCTGCAGCCACGGCTGCGACTTGGCCTGCAACCGGCTGGCAATCAGCGTCGCGGCGATGGACAGGAACAGGATCACCACGGTGATCGCGTTGGCGAACTGGCCGAAGCCTTCGGAGGCGTAGCGATAGGCCAGGACCGACAGGACCGGCATCGTCGGCGTGAAGAGCAGCACCACAAGCGACAGATCGCGGATGATCTTGACGAAGATCAGGATGCCGCCCGCCGCAAGCCCCCGGATCGCGAGCGGCACCGTGATCGCGGCAAGCCGCCGCGCGAAGCCGGCTCCGGTTATGCGCGCGCTCTCCTCCAGCTCGCCGCCGACCTGCTGGATCACCGCGCGCCCCGTCTGCACCGAGAAGGGCAGCAGATAGGCGGTGGCCGCGATGACGAGCAGGGCGAAGGTGCCGTAGAGCGCCGGGAACGGCCCGATTGGCGCGCCGAGATAGGCGATATAGGCCGCGCCGAAGGCGATGCCGGGCACGAGCAGTGGCAGGAAGCTGATCTGGGTGATGGCCGCCGACATCCAGCCTTCGCGGAAGCGGGCCGTGGTGTAGGAGGCCAGGAGCCCAACGAACATGCCGGTGAAGGCCACCGCGAGGCCCAGGCCCAGCGTGACCGTCAGCGCCCGCACGATATCCTCGTTGTAGGCAATGCCGGGAATGCCCTGCGCGAAAGACGGATCGCTCTGGCCGATCCAGTAATGCAGCGTCCAGTCCGAGAAGAGGTTGGCCGAGGACGGCGCGAGGCTCGACGCGGTCAGCACGATGACCGGCACCACGGTGGAGCTCAGCATGACGACCATCGCCACGGCAAAGAGCGGCCAGCGCGCGCCACGCAGATCGAACCGCTTGGCCCGCCCGCCCTTGCCCGTGATCGTCGTATAGGACCGGCGGCCCGACACGATCCGGTTCCCGGCCCAGAGGAAGGCGCCGGAGATCAGCACGAGCAGAATGCCGATCACATAGCCGCGCCCGACCTGCCCGACCTCGATCATCCCGAACAGGCGGGTCGAGAGGGTCTGCATCCGCACCGGCAGGCCCAGCAGCGCCGGCGTGGCGAAGTTCGACACCGCCCCCGCGAAGCAGAGCGACCCCGCCGCCACCAGCGCCGGCGTCGTGACCGGCAGGATGATCCCCATCAGGATGCGCCGCCCCTTCGCACCCGCGATCTGCGCCGCCTCCACTAAGTCCGAGTTCACCGTCGCCAACGCCGCGGCGATGATCGTGAAGGCCAGGCTGAAGTAATGCAGGGTCAGCACGATCAGCGTCGGCACCATGCCCCAGGCCAGCCAATCGGGGATGTCCAGCCCCAGGCCCTGAAGCCACCCGACCTGACCCCCAACGCGGTCGTTGCGGAAGAGCGCCCCCCAGGCCAGCGCCGCCGCGAAGGACGGGATCATGAAGGGCAGCGTCGCCATCACGCCGATCGTCCGTCGGAACGGGACATTGGTCATCACGACAAGCCATGCCAGGAATCCGCCCAGCAGGACGCAACCCGTCGACACGACCGCGCCGATCAGGAGCGTGTTGCCAAGCGGCTTGTAGAACAGGTTCGTCGACAATCGTCCCGTCAGGACGTCCGACCACGCCCGGATCGTCTCCGGCTGCAGCGTGAACAGCACCGTCCGAACCAGTGGCAGAACGATCAGCGCGATCAGGATCGCCAGCACGGCGATCTTGAGCGGGGTGCCCTGGCGGAACCACACGCGCCGTCCGTGCCCTGTCATGGCCGCATCCGCCATCGAGACATTCCTTCAGGAGTGAAAAACAGGGGGGGCGGGCAATCCATCTGCCCGCCCCGAGCGCGCCTATTGCAGCGTCAGGATCAGGTCGCCGATCTCGGCCCGGATGGTCGCCGTCTCGGCCGGGTCGATCCGCCACGCGGTGAAGTCGTCCAGCGGCACCGCATCGGGATGCGGCGGGATGTCGGTCCGGGTGACGTAGTCGCCCGCCACATAGAACGGGGCCAGTCCCGGCCCGCCGGTTTCGGTCTCGTCCCCCATCAGGAAGTCGATGACCAGACGGGCTGCCGCGGGGTTCTGCGGCTCGGCCGAAAGCGCGAGGATCGCGGGGAAGATGATGCCCGGCGCGGGCGCGACGTCGTTTGCGACCTGCAACGCCCAGCCTTCGTCCTCGTTGTCGCGGCGGTCCGAATAGCTGGTGAACCCGACAGGAGGATTGTCCTGACCCATCGCACCGACCGCGACGTTCACGTCATCCGTCGACCCCACGAGGATCACATCGTTGGCGAAGAGGTCGATGATGAACTTCTCGCCCGCATTCGCGGCACCGTCGAGGTCGATGGCCTCTCCGAACTCCGCTTCGTACGCCTCGGCCATCTCGTCCGAGCGCAGCACGATCTCGGTCATCAGATCGAGGTAATCGCCCCGCTGCAGCGGATCGACCATCACGACCCGGCCAACCCATTCCTCGCGCGTCAGATCCCAGAGGCTGTCGACCGGCGCGCCGTCGGGATTGGCTTCCTCGTTATACATCAGCACCTTCGTCGAGAGGCGCTGCGCCAGAAGCGGGTCCTTGTATTGCTCGGGCACCCGGTCGGCCACGCGGGGCGGCACGTACGGCGCGATGATGCCCGTCTCCAGAAGTTCGGTCAGCACGACCGGCGTGTCGGAGATGTAGATCACGTCCGCATTGGTCACACCGGCCTGCGCCTCGGCGCGCAGTCGCGCGATCTGCTCGGTCGACGAGATGTCGAACCCTTGCAGGTCGATGCCGGGATAGGCCTCCTCGAAGGCCGTCTCCACCCGTCCGATCCGGCTGGTGAACGAATAGACGGTCACCGTGCCCTCTTCCTGGGCGAGCGGCAGCAATTCGTCCGGCGACATCTCGTTGACGTGCCCGTCGGCCATCGCGGCCGAAGACAACACAATACCTATCGCGCCGAAGCGCGTCGCTGTCAGTGCAGTCATTTGGTCCTCCCTTGAGACCCTCTTTATTCGAACCGCTCGATCAGCTGTCCCAGGCGGTCCAGCTTCCTGAGCGACTCCTCCTTCGCAGTAAGACCCGCGGCTATGACGATGGCGTTACAGATGGTCATCGGCACGGTCAGCGTCTGGAATGCATCCGGATCGCCCGAGCGCGGCGCCGTCAGCAGGTGATCCGGCCGAGGCGCCAGAAACGCACCGGAATTGCCCGAAACCATGACCGTTGTGGCCCCCACCTCGCGCGCCGTCTCGATCAGGGCGGCATGTCCGCGCGGCGCCCGGCGGAACGCGAAGCTCAGCACCACGTCGCCCGCCTCCAGTCCGAGCATCTGCTCGGCAAGCGCGCGCGGATCGTTTCCGAGTTGCTGGACCTCCTTGCCGAAACGGCGGAAGCGCTTGACCATCATCAGCGCAAGAACTTCGGCATTGCCATAGCCGTAGATGAAGATGCGCCCCGCCCCCATCAGGACGGCAGCGGCCTCCACGACCTGGTCGGGCCGGATGAATTCCTCGATGCGGCCGAGGGCCTGAGCCTCGTCCTGCGCCAGCTTGCCTAGGATCGTATCGGACGTGCTGTCCGCGATGGTCTTCTCGAAGCGCGTGGCCGTCTCGCGCGTGGCGATGAATTCGTCGCGCAGGGCGTCGCGGAAAGCGGCGTATCCGTCAAATCCCAGCTTCTTCGCCAGCCGGGACGCCGTCGCCTCGTGAACGCCGACCGATCGCGCCAGCTCTCCGGCCGTCCCGAGCGCCGCGGCGGTCGGACTCTCGATGACCGTCTTCACCAGACGCCGCTCGCTGGGCGTCAGGCTCTGGGCTCGATCTGCGATCTTCTCGATGAGGGACACGGATTCTCCGACCTGAATTGCATTTCTTCTTGCATGGCAGTTTCTGTCTTGCAAGTGTATTTGCAGACCTGCAAGCAGACACGGCCCCGAACGGACGCGGATCCCGGTGGCGCATCTGCGACCCGGCGCCGCCGAACAAGGGCCCGATCTCGGAACACGGCCCCGGTCAAGCGAACGGGCGCACAGTTCGCTCCGGATCTGTGCATCGGTCGCGTATGTCCTCTGTCTGCACGGGGGGTGCACAGGGGGTGCACGGGGGTTGCCCCCATCGCGCGGTCGTCGATGAGGGAGGATGTTCCGTCCGCTCTGCCCGTCTCCACAAGGTCGAATCGAGCCGCCCCGGCCAGGCGCGGCGGATCAGACGGGGAGCGCGGTCTCGCTCTTGATCTCCTCCATCGAGAGCAGCGCGGTGACGTTGAAGACCCGCACTTCCGAGATCATCGCCTGGTAGAATTCGTCATAGGCGCGGGCATTGGCGACGCGGACCTTGAGAATGTAGTCGATCTCTCCGGCCAAGCGGTGCGCCTCCTGCACTTCGGGGCGATTGCGCAGCGTTTCCAGGAACTTGGACTGCCACTCCGCCTCATGCTCAGACGTGCGGATCAGGACGAAGAAGCACGCTTCCAGGCCCAGCGCGTCGGGATCCACGATCACCGTATTCGGCCCGATGATCCCGGCCTCGCGCATCTTGCGGATCCGGTTCCAGACCGGGGTCTTCGAAGAGCCCACGATCCGCGCCATCGCGTCAAGCGACTGCCCCGCATCGCGCTGCAGCTCTCGGAGGATCTTCCGGTCCAGGTCGTCGAGACGGGCGGCCATCCGCTTTCTCCCCGCATATCGGAACGCTGTCTTGTTTTGGGACTGATTTCCCGCCACACGTCCTTGTTAGCGGCCCCGGGGTGCCATTCCAACGGGAAAATGTCCTAAGTATCGAGGACGACCGCGGAGCGCCCAATGAACCATTTCCCGATCTTCCTAGCCCTAGAAGGCCGCCGCGTCCTCGTCATCGGAGGAGGCGACGCCGCCGTCGCGAAGCTTCGCCTTCTGCTGAAGAGCACGGGCCACATCAACGTCGTGGCCTCCGATCCGGCCCCCGAAATCCTCGCCTGGGCCGCGGAAGGTCACCTCACGCTCCATCGTCGCGAGCAGTCTCCCGGCGACGCGCTCTGCTGCCCGATCGCCTATGCCTGCCACGAGGACCCCGCGCGCGACGCCGCCGCGCTCCGTATGGCGGCGGCGGACGGCGCGCTCGTGAACGTGGTGGACGATCTTGCCAACAGCCAGTTCATCACCCCCGCCATCGTGGATCGCGATCCGGTCACCGTCGCGATCGGAACCGAGGGGGCGGCGCCCGTTCTCGCACGGAAGATCAAGGCCGACCTCGAGGAGCGGCTTCCCGCGTCCACGGGCAAGCTCGCGCGCATCGCCAAAGGTTTCCGCAGAATTGCAGAAGCCCTGCCGATGGGTGCAAAGCGCCGGGCGTTCTGGGCGGAGTATTACGAAACGGCCGGCCCGCGCGCCGTCGAAGCGGGCGAGGATGTGGAAGCCACGTTGCATGGCCTGCTCGACACCCATCTCGCCGCCGAGGCGCGGCCCGGCCATGTCGACCTCGTCGGGGCCGGTCCCGGCGATCCCGAACTGCTGACGCTGAAGGCACGCAAGGCGCTGGACCGTGCCGACGTCGTCATCCACGACGCGCTCGTCCCCGATGCGGTCCTCGAACTGGCCCGGCGCGAGGCGGTTATCCTCTCGGTAGGCAAGCGCGGCTTCGGCCCTTCGACGTCACAGGCCGAGATCGACGCGCTGATCGTCGAGCATGCCCGTGCGGGCGCTCATGTCGTCCGCCTCAAGGGCGGCGATCCGACGATCTTCGGTCGTCTGGACGAAGAGATCGAGGCGCTCGAAGCGGCTGGCGTGTCCTATGCAGTCGTCCCCGGCATCACCGCGGCCTCCGCGAGCGTCGCCGCCATCGCGCAGAGCCTGACGAAACGCGGGCGCAACGGCTCCGTCCGCTTGCTGACCGGGCACGACGTCAAGGGGTTTGCCGACCAGGATTGGCACGCGCTGTCCCGACCCGGCGAAGTCGCGGCGATCTATATGGGCAAGCGCGCCGCGCGCTGGATGCAGGGCCGGTTGCTGATGCACGGGGCCGCCCCATCCACGCCTGTCACGCTGGTCGAGAACGCGTCGCGTCCGGACCAGCGCATCCACACGGCGACACTGGCCGACTTGGCCGCCGCGACCGATGACGTCGCTGGCCCCGCCCTGATCCTGTTCGGCCTCGCCCCCCGCGCGGCGCAGGTCCAGACCCCCGCCTTCGAGGAGGCCCTTTGATGCCGAAGCCATTTACCCCCAAAGTCGTCACCGCAAATCACCTGATCGAAGGCGATGTCGTCTACCTGACCGCCGACGACGAGTGGTGCCGAGACCTGGCTCAGGCCGAGGTGATCGAGAACGAGGCCTATGCCGATCTCCGCCTCAGCTTCGCAGAGGATCAGCCCGGCATCGTCGTGGGCGCCTATCTCGCAGATGTCACCCCCGACGGCGCGCCCGCCCATTTCCGCGAGGCGTTCCGCGCGGGCGGCCCCACCAACTACCCCCATGGCAAGGCGCACGGGCAGCGGCCCGGACCGCAGCCAAGCTCGGAGGCGTGAAATGTACCTCTACGACGATTTCGACCGGGCCTTTCTGGCCGAGCGCAACGCCCAGTTCCGCGCTCAGGTGGCCCGCCGCCTCGACGGCAGCCTCACCGAGGACGAATTCAAGCCGCTGCGTCTGATGAACGGCGTCTATCTTCAATTGCACGCCTACATGCTGCGCGTGGCCATTCCCTACGGGACGCTGTCGTCGGACCAGATGAGGGTCCTGGCCGAACTGGCCGAGCGGTGGGACAAGGGCTACGGCCATTTCACAACCCGCCAGAACATCCAGTACAATTGGCCGCGCCTGGCGGACATTCCCGACATGCTGGACCGCCTGGGCGATGTGAACCTGCATGCGATCCAGACCAGTGGGAACACGATCCGCAACGTGACCGCGGACCATTTCGCGGGCGCCGCCGCCGACGAGATCGCCGACCCCCGCCCCTATGCCGAATTGCTGCGCCAATGGTCCACCGACCATCCGGAATTCCAGTTCCTGCCGCGCAAGTTCAAGATCGCCGTCACTGGCAGCCCCAATGACCGCGCGGTGACCCGCGCCCACGACATCGGTCTCGTGCTGAAGGAACGCGGTGGGGAACTGGGCTTCGAGGTCATTATCGGAGGCGGGCTGGGCCGCACGCCGATGATCGGCAAGACGATCCGCGACTTCCTGCCCGAAGCAGACCTGCTGCCTTACTGCGAGGCGATCGTCAGCGTCTACAACCGCCTCGGCCGGCGCGACAACAAGTACAAGGCGCGCATCAAGATCACCGTCCATGAGAACGGGTTGGACGAGATGCAGGCGCGGGTCGAAGAGCGGTTCGCGGAGTTGCGCCCCCTCTTCGACGGCGTCGACCAGGCACAGCTTGGGCGGATCCGCTCCATGTTCGCCGCGCCCGAATATCGGGATGGGCACGCACCAGCGGTAACGGACCCCGTTCTGCGATCCTGGATCGAGACGAACACCGTCCCGCACAAGCGCGACGACCATGCCATCGTGACGATCTCGCTCAAGGCGCATGGCGCGACGCCGGGTGACGCCACGGCGGATCAGATGCGTCTGATGGCGGATCTGGCCGACGCCCATGCCTATGGCGAGCTCCGCATCAGCCATGAGCAGAACGTGATCCTGCCCCACGTTCCCCGCGACGCCCTGCCCGCGCTTCACATGGCGCTTGGGGCCGCCGGGCTGGGCACGGCGAATGTGGGCCTGGCGAGCGACATCATCGCCTGCCCCGGCATGGATTACTGCGCCCTGGCCACCGCCCGCAGCATCCCGGTCGCTCAGGGCATCGCGACCCGTCTCGACGCGCTGAAGGTGGAGCACGATGTGGGTCACCTGAAGATCAAGATCTCCGGCTGCATCAATGCCTGCGGTCATCACCATGTCGGCCATATCGGGATCCTCGGCCTGGACCGCGCGGGGGTCGAGAATTACCAGATCACGCTGGGCGGCGACGGCAGCGAGACGGCCGCCATCGGCGAGCGGACGGGTCCGGGCTTCGCCTACGACCAGATCGTCCCCGCGGTGGAACGCCTGATCCTGGCCTATCTCTCGCTGCGCGAGGGGGAGGACGAGACGTTCCTCCAAGCCTATCGCCGGGTCGGCATGGCGCCATTCAAGGCCGCGCTCTACGAAACGGCCGCGACGAGGGAGGCTGCGAATGCCGCTTGATCTCCACGCTCTCCGGACCGCGCAGGCGGCGGAACTGAATGGTCGTTTCGCTCACGCTCCAGCCGAGGATGTGCTCCGCGCCACCCTCGATCTGGGTGATACGGCGCTGGTGTCGTCCTTCGGGGCGGATTCTGTTGTGCTTCTGCATATGGCTGCGGCCATCGACCCTTCGGTTCCGGTGCTGTTCCTGGAAACCGGCATGCTGTTCGCCGAGACGCTGACCTATCAGCGCGAGGTGGCCGAGACACTGGGTCTGACGGAAGTGCGGCTGATACGGCCCTCTCCGGAGGACCTGTTCCTGCACGATCCCGAAGGCGATCTGCACGGCCGCGACCCCGACCTTTGCTGCACCCTGCGCAAGGTGCGCCCGCTCGAACTCGCCTTGCAAGGCTTCGACGCATGGGTGACGGGGCGAAAGCGCGTCCAGGGCGCGGCACGCGCGGGCTTGCCGATCTTCGAGGTGGAAGGCGGACGCATCAAGGCGAACCCCCTCGCCGCCTGGAGCGGATCCGATCTGGCCGCCTACATGGACACCCATGCCCTGCCCCGCCACCCGCTGGTGGCGCAGGGCTATCCTTCCATCGGCTGCGCCCCCTGCACCTCGAAGGTCGCACCGGGCGAAGATCCCCGTTCCGGTCGCTGGCGGGGGCGCGAGAAGACCGAGTGCGGCATCCATTTCGCCGGGGGCGTCGTCGTGCGCCCCGACGGCACCATCGCGAACAAGGGGTGATCCGATGCCCATCGTAAAGGATGACGGCTTTCACGCCGACGACTGGAGCCGGGGGTTCGTGCCGCTGGCCGATCTGCCAGCCAACGGGCCCCTTTCGGTCGATGTCCCGTCGGATGCGGACCTCGCGCCCCTGCTGGACCGTCTGCCGCAGGTCGACGCCGTTCGCGTCGATTTCCCCAGCTTCGCGGATGGCCGCGGCTTCACCATCGCCCGGCAATTGCGTCAGGCGGGCTTTGCCGGACGCCTGCGCGCCCGCGGCCACGTCATCGCGGACCAGTACGCCATGGCCCGCCGCGCCGGCTTCGACGAAGTGGAAATCGACGACGCCCTCGCCGCGCGCCAACCCGAGCCGCAATGGTTCGCACGCGCGGACTGGCGGGCCCACGACTATCAATCCCGTCTCGGCCGCCGTCGCGCCTGACGGGTTCCCCTGATCGAGATCAACGACTACGTAACCGGAGGGGTGCGATCCGGCGCCCATGAAAGACATGACCGAGCAGAGCCCCGTGACCCAAGCCGCCCAGCCCGTCAACGCGACGCCGAACCCCGTTCTGCCCGATGCGCAGACCGTCACTCAGGTGACCCACTGGACGGACTGGCTGTTCAGCTTTCGCACCACCCGTCCCGCCAGCCTGCGCTTCCGGTCGGGCGAGTTCGTGATGATCGGCCTGATGGGAGACCCCGATCCGAAGACCGGGAAGCAAAAGCCGCTGCTGCGCGCCTATTCCATCGCCTCCCCGTCCTGGGACGAAGAGCTGGAGTTCTACTCCATCAAGGTGCAGGACGGTCCGCTGACCTCGAAGTTGCAGCATATCCAGCCGGGAGATCAGATCATCCTGCGGCCCAAGCCGGTCGGCACTCTGGTTCATGATGCGCTGCTGCCGGGCAAGCGGCTGTGGTTCTTCGCCACCGGCACGGGGTTTGCGCCCTTCGCCTCGCTCCTGCGGGACCCGCAGACCTACGAGGATTACGATCAGGTAATCGTCACCCATACCTGCCGCGACGTGGCCGAACTCGAATACGGCCGTCAGTTGATCGAGAACCTGCGCGCCGACGAGATGATGCAGGAGCTGCTGGGCGAGGACACGCTCGCCAAGCTGGTCTACTACCCGACCACGACCCGCGAAGAGAGCCCCAAGATGGGCCGGATCACGACGCTTCTGAAGGACGGGACCGTCTTCCGCGATCTGGGGATCGAGGGCATCTCGCCCGAAACGGATCGTGCGATGGTCTGCGGCTCCATGGGCCTGAATCTCGACCTGAAGGAGATCCTCGAAGGGTTCGGCCTCGAGGAGGGCGCGAATTCCGATCCCAAGCACTACGTCGTCGAGAAAGCCTTCGTCGGCTGAGGCGGGCGCTCAGCCGTCGCCGACCCAGGTCACGTCGTCGCCCGCCTCGATCATCTGGCGGACGGCGTCGATGGAGCGCAGGCCCTCGGCCACGCGGCGCTCCATCTCCGCTTCTGCGGCAGCGACCTTCGCGACAGCCTCGACCACACGGGGCAGGTCGTCCAACGGCACGACCACGACGCCGTCGGCATCGCCCACGATCACGTCTCCCGTTGCCACACGCTGGCCAGCCAGCACGACCGGCAGACCCACGCGTCCCGGTCCCTTCGTAACGGGCGATCCGGGTGTGAGGCCGGTACAGAAGGCGGGCAGCCCGACCGCGCGCAATCCCGCCAGATCGCGAAGCGGTCCGTCGGTCACCAGCCCCGCGCCGCCCGCATTGCTCAGGATGCCGGTGACCACATCCCCCGCAGCGGCACATCCGCGATAGCCCGCGAACCCGACGACCAACACCTGTCCCGGCTCGATGAGTTCCAAGCCCGCCAGCGTCGCGAGGATGTCCCCCGGTGGGTTCTCCACCGTCAGAGCCGGGCCGCAGATACGCTCCGGCAGTCCCGGCAGCGGCTTGACCTCCGGGGTCATCGCGCCCGCACCCATCATGGCATCCAGCACGTGCCCGGTGGGAGCGCTCCTCAATGCATCGACCATCGCCTCATCCGGTCGCGGCCTTCGGCGGGCGATGGTCAGCGATTTCGGCTCTTCGATCATCGGTATCCTCCCGCACGGTCCGTTTGCGCGACGTTGGTCGGCCTGAGCCATCGACGCAAACGAAAAGGGCCGCCCCGAAGGACGGCCCGTTGCGTGATCACGGTCGGATCATTGCACGTTGAAGCGCTCGCGAAGCTGGCCGATTACGGTCTCGACCATTTCGGGATTGTCCTGCGCGCTGCGGATCGCGGTCGTCAGCGTGGTCTTCACGATCTGGTTGAGATCGCTTTCCTCGACATAGGTGACGAGTTGGTCCGCATCGAAGCCTTCCGGCGTGAGCAGCGTCGTCAGGTCCGCCTCGGTGACCTCCTCGGTGCCCGCATCCTCCAGAGGAACGGTCGTCGTGGTCGCGTCCTCGCTGGCCGTCTCGCCGGTCGGCTCGGACGTGATCTCGACGGTTTCGGTCGTCACCTCTTCCGCGCCTTCCTCGATGGCGGCGGCCGCACCTTCTGCCGCCTCGGCGGTTTCCTCTGCAGCCTCGTCGATCGCGGCGTCCGTGGCGGCGGCGGCCTCCTCTGCCCCCTCCTCGATGGCAGCGGCGGCGTCGGACGCGGCGTCGGCGGCGGCGTCGCCGGTCGCTTCGAGTGCGGCCTCTGCTTCGTTCACGGCATCCGCCGCTTCTGCAGCCCCCTCTTCCAGCAGGTTGGCCGCGTCGCCCGCAGCCTCCTCGGCGGCGGCACCTGCGGCATCGACCGCATCGCCGACCTCTTGGGCCGCGCCCTCGGCGGCATCCTCGGTGGCCTCGACGGCGTCGGACGCCGCTTCGCTGGTCGCGGCCGCGGCATCTTCGGCAACCTCTTCGGCGGTGGCGCCTGCCTCTTCGACGGCTTCACCGGCCTCGGTCGTGGCCTCCTCGATCTCTTCCGCGGCGCCTTCGACGATCGCTTCGGCGTTCGACTCGAGCTCGGCGGCGGGATCTTCGACGATCTCCACGTCGCCCTCTGCATCTTCCGTCGTCGTCAGCGGGGCATCGACCTGCGTATCCACGACTTCCGAGCCGTCGTTCAGGCGATCTATGACGATCCAGGCCAGGACGGCGACGACCACGACGGCCAGGCCGACGATCACATTGCGGGACATGAACACTCTCCAATCGAGTCGAAAATCTTGCGGTTGTCTGCGCGAGTTGCACTTCTCCTTCAATGCGCAAGACGACCGGCGGTTCCGGGCGGCGGTGAACCGCACTTCGGCTTGAACAGATCGCCCGGAAAAGCTACCTTCTGACCCCATTACAACATCCCGAAGGAGCAACGGCTATCGCCCGTAGACCCCACCACGCGCCGCCCGTGCGCGACACCGGCCCCCGCGCCAACGACAAGATCCGCGCCGTCGAAATCCGTCTCATCGGAGCGGAAGGCGAAAATCTCGGCGTCATGAGCCCGGCCAAGGCCCAGACGCTCGCCGAAGATGCCAGTCTGGATCTGGTCGAGATCAGCCCGAACGCGAACCCGCCAGTCTGCAAGATCATGGATCTGGGCAAGTTCAAGTACGAGCAGCAGAAGCGCGAGGCCGAGGCCCGCAAGAAGCAGAAGACCATCGAGGTGAAGGAGGTGAAGTTCCGCCCCAACACCGACACGCACGATTACGACGTGAAGATGCGCAACGTTTTCAAATTTCTAGAGAACGGCGACAAGGTGAAGGTCACGCTCCGGTTCCGTGGACGCGAGATGGCGCACCAGAACCTCGGCCGCGAATTGCTCGAACGCGTCGCCGAGGACACCAAGGAGATCGGAAAGGTCGAGAATTTCCCGAAGATGGAAGGCCGCCAGATGGTCATGATGATCGGCCCGTCGGCCCGCTGAGCGCCGATCTCTGATCGCATGCCGGCAACGGGCGTCCTCGGGCGCCCGTTTTTCTTTGGCCTTTCGACGAAAAAGGCGACGCACGATGAGGGAAGATCGCGCGCCGCCTATGTCGGAAACGCCTGACGAGGGTGGCCGGCGAAACCAGTGCTTGTCCGCTGTGATGCGAGGCACCCTCGGGATGGGGAGGGAGGGAACGGGCGCCTTCGCACGGGCAAGCTGACGAGGGAACCGCGACCGCAGGGGAATGTTCCCGCCCGCGAGACTTTTTTTCGCCGGCCGGTCGATGACGCCGATTACCCTGCCGCGATCATCGCCAGAGACAAAAGCAAGAGGCCGACCGTCGGGTGAAATGTCCCGGCGAAGCCGAGCGCCCTCAGATGTGGCGCGCGCCGGTATCCGACCCAGAATGCGATCCGCATGGCAGCGAACCAGAAGGCAAGGGGCGTCAGGACCCAAGCCGCCACAAGCGGCGCACTCAGATAGAGCGCCCCCGAGGCGAGGGCGAAGAGAACCGTCTGCTCGGTGGTGTTGCGCACGTAGCGGAGCGTCAGGTCCAGCCCGCTTCCGGAAGCCGGGGCCGTGCCGTCGATGCTATCGCCCCCAAAGCGCAGCCGTGCCGCCCATCCGACCCCCGCGGCCAGGCACAAGGCCGGCAGTGCCAGGGCAACCGCAAGCGCGTCGTCCGGGCTCACGGGCGACAGCGCACGGAACAGGGACAGCAAAGGCACCACGACCACGAGAAAGAGCGCCCAGGCCATCAGGATGCCCCGCCTGACCGCGCGACGCTCCGAGGCCGGTGTCACGCCTTCGGATCGCGGGGCTGGGGACGTGTCGGGATCTCGCCGAGTAGCCCGCCAACACCCATCCCTGCGATATCCTCGCTGGTCACGGGCAGCCCACAGACGATCCGCTCCAGGACCCAATCGGCCCCGTTCAAGGCGGGCGAGCGCGCGCAGCCCGGCAATCCGATCACGTGATCCGAACCGAGCGCCCCCAGAAAGAGCAGATTGCCGGGATCGACCGGCATTCCAAAGCGGTCCACCCGCCCGCCTGCCGCGAGAACGGCCGCGGGGCCGATATCCGCCGGGTCCGACGTCGCCGATGCCGTCAGGATCAGTCGCAGCGGCGCACGGCCTGCCTCCAGCGCGCGGCGGAGCGCGTCCGTCTCGTGTGGAACCTCGGTTAGCGTGTGATCCACGCCAAGCCGGCCCAGCCGCTCCGTGACGGCCGCGATCTTGTCCGGCGCGCCCGGAAGACGTGTGACGATCAGGTCCGCACGTTCGATGATCGGCCGGTGAAGGCGCAGCGCGCCCGCGACCGCGCTCACCGCCGCCCCGTTCGCCGCCATGTCGACCGCGAAGTGGATGACCTTCACCGTGGCGACCATCATCCCCTCGGTGACTCGCTGCATCTGCGGCAGGGTGGCCACGGTGACGGCAGGCACGTCCCGGTTCAGGGCGTCGATCTTCGCGGCATCCACCGTCAGGAGGCCGGGTCCGGTCGCGTGAAGATTCGCACGCCCCGTGAACGGCGCCCGCGCGGCGATGCCGTCGACCTCGAGAAGAGCGGCGACACGGCCGGCTACCTCGTTCTCGTCGACGTCGCCCGACCCCAGCACAGCGACGATGGGGCGTTCGATGCCCGCATCGCGCAGCCGTCCGACCTCTTCGAGGCCAAGACGGGTGCCCTTCCGCAAACGACCGCCCGGCAGTGCGATGGAATGGGCGAGGATCGTCCCCTCCGCCTCGTCCAGCGGCACCGGGCCGAACCTCACGCCCGCAAGGCCTTCGTCATCGCGCCCAGGATCGAGATCGCGATCTCCGCAGGCGTGCGCGCGCCGATATCCAGCCCGACCGGCGCATCGAGACGATCCAACAGGGCCGCCTCCAGACCCGCCTCGGTCAACCGCGCCACCCGCTTCGCGTGGGTGCGCGTCGATCCCAGCGCACCCACGTAGAAGGCTGGGCTGTTCAGCGCGATGCGCAACGCCGGATCGTCCAGCTTGGGATCGTGCGTCAGCAGCACCACGGCGGACCGCGCATCGGGCGCGAAGGCCGCCATCGCCTCGTCCGGCCAGTCATGGGTCAGGGTCGTATCTGGAAAGCGCGCCTCGGATGCGAAGGCCTCTCGCGGGTCGATCACGGTGACGGCGTAGCCCGCGATCCGGGCCATCGGAACCAGCGCCTGCGCGATGTGGACCCCGCCCACGACAGCCAGTCGCAGCGGCGGCGCGAAGAGCGTGACGAACCGCTCTCCCTCCAGGCCCGACTTTTCCTCGCGTGTGCGGGCGGCGACATCCTCGGTCACTTCGGTCTCGCCGGTTTCGAGGTCGGTCGAAAGCCCGACGGCACGTGTCTTTGCGCGTGCATCCTGTACGGCGGCAAGCGACCCCGCCAAGGCGTCGTCCATGGGTTGCAACAGAATGCGGATCGTTCCGCCGCAAGCCAGTCCTACGGCAAAGGCCTCGTCATCGCTGACCCCGTATTCCAATATTCGGTGCCGTCCATCGGCAAAGGCGTCGAGCGCCTCGGCCACCACGGCCCCCTCCACGCACCCCCCCGAGACGGAACCGACCAGTTCGGCCTCTTCCGATATCGCGAGGAGAGAGCCGACGGGCCGGGGCGCGCTGCCCCATGTCTCGATGACAGTGGCCAAGGCGGCGGGGCGTCGTCGACCATGCCAGGTCAACGCGGCTTCGACAGGATCTTCCATGGCCATACCCTGCCGAAAGCCGAAGCGGCCCTCAAGACGGACGAAGGGCGCGGTCGTCCGCGCCCTTCGCTTCGGTCAGTTGGCCGCAGCCGTCTGCAAAAGGTTCGTGATCCGGCGCGCGACGGCACGGCGGTTCGCTTCCTCGGCCGCCTGGGTCTGCACCCGCAGGAACTGCTCTCCATAGCCCTGCACCACCATATTCTCGACGGGGACGCCGAAATACTCATTCAGCGCCAGCGCAAGGCTCTCCGCTCGGCGGTCCGACAGGGCGAGGTTGTAGGCGGCATCGCCGACCGCATCGGTGTGGCCTTCGATCAGGAAGATCTCGCGCGGGTTTTCCTGGATCGCGGCCAGCATCTCTTGCGCAACGGCAGTCAACTCATCCGCCTGATCCGGCTGGATCGCGGCAGAGCCGCTGCGGAACGTCACCGTATCCACGTCGAGCGCCGGGGCCAGCGCGCGCACCTGCGGGATCTGACGCACCTGTGCCAGCGTGAACCGACGATCCTGAAGCCCCGCCTCGCGGGCCAGCGCGGCGCGCAGGGCTTCCTCTTCCGGCGTGCGGCCGGAGGCAGTCGTCTCGATCTGCGGCAGGGCGGTCACTTCGACCGGTTCCGCCGGCTGGGTGTCGTCGATCAGCAGGAACTCTTCGCCGCCGGGTGTGATCACGGACCGGCGCAGCACGCGGAGCGATGCATCCCGGATCGTGATCACGCGACTGCCATCCTCCCGTTCGACGACGGTCCGGGTCGAGCCATCGTCGAAGCTTTCGGTGCGTACGTTCGAGCCGGGGCGCCGCAACAAGGCGTCGTCGTCCTTGAGAACCTGCAATGCGCCATCGTCCCGCTGGACGATGACCCGGTCCCCGGAATTCGACACCACGCGCGAGCGGTTGTTTAGCAGCGTTCCGACCGCCAGCACGCCGAGGGCACCCAAGGCGAACCGCTCCCGGTTCGACAAACCACCCTCGTCGTCGTCCGAACGGGATTCGGTCTGCACGGCTTCCGTTGTGAATTCCTCGTCGGACGACCGGGCGGTCTCCTCGGTGATCTGCTCTTCGACCACCTCGCCGCTGCCCTCGCCGTCAAGCGCCGCGGCGGCGGCTGCGGTCGCGCCTTCGGTCTCGCCCTGAACCAGAGCCTCCAAGGCGCCCAAAGCCGCCTCGGCCTGACGAGCGGCCTGCTCTTCTTCCTCGTTCAACTCCGGCTCGGGCTGCGCCGCGACCTGCGCCGCGATCTCACTCTCCGGAGCTGCGGGTGCCTCGGGCTCGGAGGTTTGGGCGGTGGCTTCCGCCTCCTCGGGCGCGTCCTGGGCTTCGGTCTCGACCTGCACCTCCGCCTCTTCCGAAGGGCCCTCCTCGGCGGGCATGGCCTCTTCGGTTTCGGCTTGGGTCTCCGATGGGGCTGCTTCGCCTTCGGTCTCGGCCGTCGCTTCGACGTCGACCTCGCCTTCGGCAGGCGCGGCATCCCCTGCCTCCTCGACAGGTGCCTCCTCGACGGGCGCGGTCTCAGCGGGCGCTTCCGCCTCGACGCTTTCCTGCTCTGGTTCCGCAGGGGCATCCTGGGCGACGGACTCTTCCACCGGCGCAGCTTCGGGCTCGGCCGCCTCGGCCGCATTCTCCTCCGAAGCTGTTTCCCCCGGGGCCTCCTCGGCGGCCTGATCCTCTGCGGGGGCTTCCTCCGGGGCCGTCCCCTCCGCCTGTTCGACGGGTGCCGCCTCGGGCGCATCCTCGGCCACGACTTCGGACGGCGGATCCTCCGCGGGGGCTTCCTCGACGGGTTCGGCGACCTCTTCCGCCTGAACCTCTTCCGCCTCGACCGGAGCCGCTTGCTCGGCCGTCTCTTCCGCCGGGGCCTTTTTGGTCACCGGCTGCTCGGCCGGCGCATCCGCCGCCTCTTCCACCGCGGGCTCAGCGGGAGCTTCCGCTTCCTCGGGCGTAATGCCCTCCTCCGACCCGACGGCCAATCCGTCCTCGCCCGCCTGGAAGGCCTGAACGCACCGCTCCAGGGCGTCGTCCCCGACGATGCCGCCGTCGGTACAGCGTGCGAGAAGTTCGTTGACGTCACCTTCCTGCGCGAAGAGCGGGACAGGCGGCAAAGCAAGCGCAAGGCTTGCGGCCAAGGCCGTGGCGGAGCGAAGTTTGCAGGCGGACATGGGATCGTCCCTCCGATATCTTGTTGGTGAGCGGTCAACGCCGGCTCGGGCGCCACGTTCCGAAAAGCCGGCTGATATGGGATAGCGATGCGCCGCGATCTGCCGATCCGTTCACGAAGCCTGCCGGAAATCTTTTAGAAACAGGGTCCTATCCCTCGAACCTCATGTTTCGGACAAGGCGGCCGCCAAACCCTCGAACGACGCGATATCGTGCCCCGCGCGCAGCAGATCGACATGGGGCAGCAGCGCGCGGATCCCGGCGGCCTTGGGCGCGAAGCCGTCGAAACGCAGCAGCGGGTTCAGCCAGATCACCTTGCGCGCGGTCAGGTGCAGGCGTCGTGCCTCGTGCTCCAACACGTCCGTGTCGCCCCGTTCCAGCCCGTCGGTCACGAGGATCACGATCGCCCCCTGACCCAGCACCCGCCGGGACCAATCGCGGTTGAAGCTGTGCAGGCAGGCTCCGATCCGGGTCCCGCCTTCCCAATCCTGCGCCTCGCCCCCCGCCGCCGCCAGTGCGGCATCCACGTCGCGGGTGCGCAAATGGCGGGTGATGTTGGTCAGCCGCGTTCCGAAGGTGAAGGCGTGCACCTCTGCCCAGCCTTGGCCCTGCGCGTTCGAGACCGCGTGCAAAAAGTGCAGCGCCGCGCGCGAATAGGCCGACATCGACCCGGAAATGTCGCAGAGCGCCACGAGGTTCGGCCAGCGTTTTCCGCGACTTGCAGTGCGAAGTTCATGAAGGGCACCCTTCCGCAGGGCCGCGCGCAAGGTGGCGCGCCGATCCACGCCCCCATGTGGCGACGCGATCCGCCGGCGTGTCGGCAGCGGGTCGACCGGCAGACGCAGCGTGGCGAGGACACGCTTGGCGCGGGCCATCTCCTCGGTGGACATCTGCTCGAAATCCAGCGTCCGCAGAACCTCACGCGAGCTGGCGGTGGCCGAGGCGTCGATCTCCAGTTCCTCGCCCGCCTCCTCCTCGTCCGTCTCGGGCATCTCGGGCGCGCTGTCCCCCAACAGAGCCTGCGCCGCCCGTTTCTCGGCCGCCTGGGCGCGCCGCTCCTCCTGCACGCCTCGGACCGTGGGCGTCAGCAGGCCCATCATGTGTTCCAGAAAGCGCGGATCCCGCCAGTAGAGCCGGAAGAGCTGCCGGAAGACGGCCCGATGCTCGGGCCTGCGCACGAAGACGGCCTCCAGCGCATGGGCGAAATCCGCCTTGTCGGTGAACCCCGCCGCAGCGACCGCGCGCGTCGCCAAAAGCACCCGATCCGGCCCCGCCGGCACTCCGGCACGACGCAGAGCGGCCGCAAAATGCGCGATATTCTCCGCCAGACGCGGCTTCTCCGGCAGATCGAGGGGCGCGTGCTCCATCAGGGCTTCACCCATCTGCGTTCGAGCGCAGATGCACCTCCGCTCGAACGGAGGTGCGTCACGCCACCTCCGCCCGAACCTCGTCGAGGATGCGCTTGGCCTCGGAGCCCTGCAGCTTCTGGATGTCGTCCTGGTATTTCAGCAGCGCGCCCAGCGTGTCCGAGATCACCTCGGGCGACAGTTCGATCATGTCGAGCGCCAGCAGACATTTCGCCCAGTCGATCGTCTCGGCCACGCCGGGCTTCTTGAACAGATCCTCGGTGCGCAGCTTCTGGACGAAGGCCACGACTTCGCGGCTCAGATCCTCCGCCGCTTCGGGGGCGCGGGCGGCCAGGATCTCCATCTCGCGGTCGTGGGTCGGGTAGTCGACCCAGTGGTAGAGGCAGCGCCGCTTGAGCGCGTCATGCACCTCGCGCGTGCGGTTCGAGGTCAGCACGACGATGGGCGGCTCGGGCGCGGTGACTGTGCCGGTCTCGGGGATCGTGACCTGGAAGTCGGACAGCGCCTCCAGCAGAAAGGCTTCGAAGGGTGCATCGGTGCGGTCGATCTCGTCGATCAACAGGACCGGGGCACCCCCCTCCTGTGGGCGCATCGCCTCGAGCAATGGGCGCGCGATCAGGAACTCGTCGGAAAACAGATCCGGCGGCGTCTCTCCGGTCGCCTCGGCCTTTCGGATCGCGACCATCTGGGCCGCGAAGTTCCATTCGTAGACGGCAGAGGCCGCGTCGAGGCCCTCGTAGCATTGAAGCCGGATCAGACGCCGCCCCAAAGCAGCGGCGATGGCCTTGGCGATCTCTGTCTTGCCGGTCCCCGCCTCCCCTTCGAGAAAAAGCGGCCGGCCCAGGCGCAAGGCCAGGAAGGTCACCGTGGCGAGGGCACGTCCGCAGACGTAGTTCTGTCGGGAGAGGGCCGCCTGCACGGCGTCGATGCTGTCCATGGCGGCGCAGGATGCATTCAACCGCCCGCCGGTCAAGCGGCGGGCGGCGGGACTTTGGTGCCGTCAGGCGGTCACGCTTCGGGCTGACCGGCCTCCAGCGAGATCTGCACCTGCACTTCGTCGGACACGAACGGCGCGAAGGCGCCCGCATCGAAGTCGGACCGCAGCAGCGTCGTCTCGGCGTTGAAGCCGATCCACGGGCGGCCATTCTGCGGATGCTCGCCCATCTGGGTCATCGTCGTGTCCAGCGTGATCGACTGGGTGACGCCGCCAAGCGTCAGGTCGCCGGTGATGGTCGCGGTGTTGTCGCCGGTCACCTCGATCCCGGTCGAGACAAAGCGCACCACGTCGTTGGCGGCGACATCGAGGAAGTCGTCGGACGAGAAATGCTCGTCCCGCGCTTCCCAGCCGGTGAACATCGCGGTCGCGGGGATCGAGACCTCGACGGACGAGTTCTCGGGGTTCTCGGCGTCGAAGTTGATCGTGCCTTCCCAGCCCGAGAACATGCCCCAGGTCGTCGAATAACCCAGATGATCGTAGCTGAAGATCGTCTGGGCATGCGAGGCGTCGACCTCGTAGGCGACGGGCTCGGCCAGGGCGGGGGCGGCGATCAGAACGGCGGCGGCCGCGGTCAGACGGAACATGGGTGTCCTCCGGGTTGGTTTGCGTATGATCAAGTTATGTCGCCCGATGGCCGCGGAAAGGCACCACGCGCGCGCCAACAGGCTATGTGCGGCGGCGCACCGCTTGCGCCCCGGCGCGCATCCTGTATAGGGGCGCATCCCGCCGCGACCTCTCGAACCGCGCGGCCCCTCGTGTCCGGTGGCGGGAGACATGCCCGGACGGTGAAGCCCGCTTGAAAAATGGAGATCCCATGCCGCTTTACGAGCATGTGATGATCGCGCGCCAGGACCTGTCCAACGCGCAGGCCGAGGGTCTGAACGACCACTTCTCGGCGGTCCTGACCGACAATGGCGGCACTGTCGTCGACGTCGAGTACTGGGGCGTCAAGACGATGGCCTACAAGATCAACAAGAACCGCAAGGGGCATTACAGCTTCTTCCGCACCGACGCGCCCGCGCCCGCCGTGCAGGAGATGGAGCGTCTGGCCCGCCTGCATGACGACGTCATGCGCGTGCTGACCATCAAGGTCGACGCCCACGAGGAAGGCCCCTCGGTCCAGATGCAGAAGCGCGACGATCGTGACGATCGCCGCCGCGAGCGCCGCTAAGGAGACGGAACGATGGCAACCAAACCCTTCTTCCGCCGCCGCAAGTCCGATCCGTTCTCGGGGCCCAACGCGCCCAAGATCGACTACAAGGACACGCGCCTGCTGCAGCGCTACATCTCCGAGAGGGGCAAGATCGTGCCCAGCCGGATCACCGCCGTCTCGGCCAAGAACCAGCGCCGCCTCGCCAAGGCGATCAAGCGCGCCCGGTTCCTCGCCCTGCTGCCCTACGCCGTGAAGTAAGGAGACCGACATGCAAGTCATCCTGCTGGAGCGCGTGGCCAAGCTGGGCCAGATGGGCGATGTCGTCGACGTCAAGCCCGGCTATGCGCGCAACTTCCTCCTGCCTCAGGGCAAGGCGCTGACCGCGTCCGACGCCAACGTGCAGGCCTTCGAGGGCCGCAAGGCGCAACTCGAGGCGGACAACCTTGAGTCGAAGAAAGAAGCCGACGCGATGGCCCAGCGGCTGGACGGACAGAAGTTCGTCATCATCCGCCAGGCCTCCGACTCGGGTGCGCTCTACGGCTCCGTGAGCACGCGCGACGCCGCCGAAGCCGCGACCGAGGCCGGGTTCCGGATCGAACGCCGCCAGGTCGCCCTGAAAGCTCCGATCAAGGAGCTCGGCCTGCACGGCGTGACGGTCGTCCTCCACCCCGAGGTCGAGGTCGAGATCACCCTCAACGTCGCGCGGTCTCCGGAAGAGGCCGAGCTTCAGGAAGCCGGCAAGTCCATCCAGGAACTGGCCGCCGAAGAAGAGGCCCAGGCCGAATTCGAGATCGCCGAGCTCTTCGACGATATCGGCGCCGCCTCCTCGGAAGACAGCGATCTGGTCGAGACACCCGAGACCGAAAGCGGCTCGGACGACGATCAGCCCCGCGCCTGATCGCACGGACAACGAATTGACAGGGGCCGTCCTTCGGGGCGGCCCTTTTTCGTTTGGGGGACACCCTGCCGGGGACGAGGCGATGTCGGGTATGCGGACGGAGCTGCCGTTGATAAAATGGCGACAGTGTCATAATTTTTCAGTTTAGAAAGAATAATATGAGATCAAACGCATGATCGAAAGAATAAATCCTAACGCCTTGAACGATCCAAGTGATTACGGTTACTCTCAAATAACCACGGTTTCGGCCACATCGAAGCTTGTTTTTGTGTCAGGTCAACTTGGTGATTTTGCGGATGGGCAAAAATCACAAGCCTTTGAAGCACAGGTGAAAAGATCATTTGAAAACTTGCGTTTAGCTTTGTTGAGCGCAGGCAGCAGTCCAGAAAATGTATTAAAGGTGACGCTCTTAGTTGTGAACCACAATGAAGATCGCCTTGCCATTGTTTCTAAACATCGTCGCGCATTCTTTGGTGACGTTCGACCAGCGAGCACACTAATTCCAGTTCCAAGGCTCGCAGGCGATTGGATGGAGTTTGAGATCGATGCCGTGGCAGCGGTCTAAGAAACTTTGGGCTCGAAGCAGTCATCGAGCGCGAAGGGGATGCCTGCCCCCTCGGCAGCCTTTGGCTCAACCCGAAGGAACCTCACACAGCCGCGGCGTCCAGTGCATACTCCTCGGGTGAAACACTGACTCCGGGGGATTCGACCATGCCATTCACACGCCGCACCTTTCTACAGACCACAGCCGCGACCGGCCTTCTCGCCGTCCATCCCTTCGCCGCCCGCGCGCAGGCTGGACAGGCGCATCTGCGCATCTGCGAGACGACGGACCTTCACGTCCATGTCTGGCCCTACGACTATTACGGCGACCGCGAAGTGGACACGGTCGGCCTCGCCCGCACCGCCGCCCTGATCGAGGACGTCCGCGCCGAGAGTGGGAACGCCCTGGTGGTCGACAACGGAGATTTCCTGCAAGGCAACCCGATGGGCGACTTCATAGCCTACGAACGGGGGCTCAAGGCGGGCGACATCCACCCCGTCATCGCCGCCATGAACGCCGTGGGCTTCGACGCCGCCACTGTCGGCAACCACGAGTTCAACTACGGCCTCTCCTTCTTCGAGACCGCCATCGCAGGAGCGGGCTTCCCCATCGTGCTCGCCAACGTGGTCCGCAACGAAGGCGCCTCGATCACCGAGGATCAGACGCTGGTCCCGCCCTACGTCATTCTCGACCGCGAGATCACCGACGGCGCGGGCGAGTCGGCGCCGATCCGCATCGGCGTCATCGGCTTCACCCCGCCCCAGATCATGACATGGGACCGCCGCCACCTGGAGGGCAACGTCACCGTCCGCGACATCGTAAAGGCGGCCGAGGCCTACGTGCCCCAGATGAAAGAGGAAGGCGCCGATATCGTCATCGCGCTTTCCCATTCCGGCATCGGCCCCGCTGACTACGAAGAGATGATGGAGAACGCCTCCGTCCCGCTGGCCGCCGTGCCCGGCATCGACGTCGTGCTGACCGGCCACCACCACCGGGAATTCCCTTCCGACGCCTATGCCGATGTCGCCAACGTGGACGCCGTTGCCGGCACGATCCACGGCAAGCCCGCCGTGATGCCCGGCTTCTGGGGCAGCCATATGGGCCTTGTGGATCTGATGCTGGAACGCGACGGCGGCGGCTGGCGCATCGCGGCCTCCGAACAGACGCTCCGCCCCATCGCCGTCCGGGGCGAGGATCGAAGCTGGACGCCGCAGGTCGAAAGCGTCGCCGCCGTGCTTGCGGCGACCGAGGCCGACCACGAGGCGACGCTGGAATATGTCCGCCGCGCCGTGGGCAAGACCGACGCGCCGCTGCATTCCTACTTCGCGCTGGTGGCCGACGACCCCTCGGTCCAGATCGTCTCGATCGCCCAGAAATGGTATGTCGAACAGCTTCTGGCAGGGACCGAGCATGAGGGCCTGCCGATCCTCTCGGCGGCGGCACCCTTCAAGGCGGGCGGACGCGGGGGTCCGGACTACTTCACCGACGTGCCCGCGGGCGACGTGGCGATCCGCAACGTGGCCGACCTGTATCTCTACCCCAACACCGTGCGCGCCGTCCGCGTGACCGGCCAGCAGGTCAAGGACTGGCTCGAACGCAGCGCGGGCATGTTCAACCAGATCACGCCCGGCGAGGCCGATCAGGTTCTGCTGAACCCCGACTTCCCCAGCTACAATTTCGACGTCATCGACGGCGTGACCTACCGCATCGACCTGAAGCAACCCGCGCGTTTCGACCGCGAGGGTGCGGTGGTGAACCCGGACGCCAACCGCATCGTCGACCTGCAATACGACGGCGCGCCGCTGGATCTGGACGCGGAATTCGTCATCGCGACGAACAATTACCGCGCCTCGGGGGGCGGCAATTTCCCCGGCGCCGACGGCTCGACCATCATCCTGGAGGCGCCGGACACCAATCGCGACGTCATCGTCCGCTACATCGTCGAACAGGGCACGATCAGCCCGTCCGCCGACGGCAACTGGCGCTTCGATCCGATGGAGGGCACGGTGGTCCTGTTCGATACCGGCCCGGGCGGCGCGGCCTATGCGGGCGACGTGCCCGGCGCGGTGCTGGAGCCGGCCGAGATCACCGAGGAGGGCTTCCAGCGCTATCGGCTCTCTCTGTGACGTGAGGTGACGCGGGGCGCGGACGCCCTATCTCCAAGTCAAAACCAAGCCGTTGGAGAAACACGATGATCCGCGCCCTGCCCCTTCTGCTGCTCGCCGCCCCCGCCTGCGCCCAGGATTTCACCTGGGGCGAGCGGAACACCAGCCTGCAACCCGCCTTCGACCAACAGTTCCGCGCCAAACTGGCCAGCACCGACGTGGAGTTGCGCACAGAGGTGCTTGCCGGCGACCTGGTCCATCCCTGGGGCATCGCCGTCCTGCCGGGCGACGCCGGATATCTGGTGACAGAGCGCAGCGGCAGCCTGCGCCACATCGCCTCCGACGGCGCGCTGTCCGATCCGATCGCGAATGTCCCCGCCGTCCTCGACCAGAACCAGGGCGGCCTGCTGGACGTGGCCGTCGGCCCCACCTTCGCCGAGGATCGGGTGATCTACCTGACCTATGCCAAGCCGCTGGGCGACGGCATGTCGGCCACCGCCGCGGCACGGGCCGTCCTGTCGGAAGACCTGAGCACCCTGTCCGACGTACAGGACATCTTCGTGCAGGCCCCGCCCTCGCCCACGCCGATGCATTACGGCAGCCGCATCGTGTTCCTACCCGACGGCACCGCCGCCATCACTACCGGAGAGCATTCGCGCCCCGCCGAACGCGTCTTCGCGCAGGATCTCGACAAGACCTACGGGAAGGTCATCCGCGTGAACCTCGACGGCTCGACCCCGGACGACAATCCCTTCGTCGGGCAGGACGGCGCGGTCGACACGATCTGGTCCTACGGGCACCGCAACATCCAGGGCGCCGTGGTCGCCGAGGACGGCACGCTCTGGACGATCGAGCACGGCCCGGCTGGCGGCGACGAGCTGAACCGCCCCGAGGCCGGGCTGAACTACGGCTGGCCCGTCATTTCCTACGGCGAGAACTACAACGGCTCGGATGTAGGCGAAGGCATCGCCGTCCAGCAGGGGATGGAGCAGCCGGTCTATTTCTGGGATCCCGTCATCGCGCCGGGCGGGATGATGTTCCATGCGGGAGACATGTTCGGCGACTGGAACGGCGACCTCCTGATCGGGTCGCTCTATCCCGGCGGCGTCGTGCGCCTGTCGCTCGATGACGAAGGCTTCGTCGTCGAAGAAGAACGCCTGCTGCGGGACATCGGCCGGGTCCGCGACGTCGAAGTCCTGGAAGACGGCAGCTTCCTGATCCTGACCGACTACGCCGACGGCGCCGTCATTCGTGTGACCGCCAGCGGTAGCGAGGGCTAGCAGAGGCGATCGGACCGCGCTCGGCGCGGTCCGATCCGGTGGGGGCCGATGCCCCCGCGCCGCGGGGATATTCCCGGCGGGATGAGAGGGTCGCGCGTGCCTATTCCGCGGCTTCGATCCGTTTCGCCGTCTCCGGATCGACCGGTTCGTCTGCCGGGTCAGGTTTGGCAGGGGCGCCATCCAGATCCAGGCCACCCAGACCCTTTTCCATCGACAGTCCCAACTCTTCGCCCAGCTTCGTGAGCGCGGGCATCTGGACCGCCATCCCCATGATCGAGTCGAGCGCCTGGTTCACGACCGGCTTGCCGTCGGAGTTCGCGGCACCCGCGCCCGCGCCGCCGGCCAGCCCGCCGACCTGATGGATCCGGATCGAGTCGATCTTCTCGGCCGGCTTGACCATCTGCTCCACGATCCCGGGCATGGCCTCCAGACGCGCGAGCTGCAGCTTCATCCGGATGATCTCTGCCGAGAGGGAATTCTCGGCGGCGACGATCTTCTCGCGGCCTTCCGCCTCGGCCAGCATGTCGGCCTTCTTCGCCTCGGCCTGGATCTTGACCGCGTCGGCTTCGGCACGGGCCTCCTCGCGGCGCGCCTTGGCCCGGTCGTTGGCTGCGTCCTTCTCGGCCTCGGCGGCAAGGCGCACGCGGGTGGCTTCGCGCTCGGCCTCCCGCTGGGCCTCGATGATGGCGATACGCTTGGCGCGCTCGGCTTCCTCGGTCGCGCGGGCGGTCTCGACGGCCTCCTTTGCACGGGTGGCTTCGGCGCGGGCGGCGTCTGCGCTGGCGCGCGCGGCTCTCTTCTTCCGACTTCTGATTGACGATGATCTGGCGTTCCTGCTCGGCCACCTCCAATGCGCGATCCCGTTCGATCTCGGCGGCGCGGATCGCCTGCTCGCGGGTGACGCGCGGCCTCCGATTCCGGCATCGAATCCTCGCGGCGCTTGGCCAGTTCAGCCTCCTGCGCGGCCTGAAGCGTCTCGATCTCGCGGATCTGCTCGATCATCGCCGCCTTTTCGTCGCGTTCGATCTCCAGGCCGCGCTTTGCGGCCTCCATGGCAGCCTGCTTCACCGCGACCTCCGCATCGGCGTCGATCTGGGCGCGTTCCTTCTTGGAACGGACGATCACCTCGGCCAGCTTACGCATCCCAACCGCGTTGAAGGCGTTGTTCTCGTCGAGTGCCTCGAATGGCGTCTGGTCCGGGGCGGTCAGTGACACCGATTCCAGCCCCAGACCGTTCTTCAGCAGATCCTCGGTGACCGCGTTCTGCACCTCTTGGACGAAGTCCGATCGGTTCTCGTGCAGCTCATCCATCGTCATCTGCGCCGCGACCGAGCGCAGACCGTCGATCAGTTTGCCCTCGATCATGTCGCGCAGCGGCTCCACGTCGAAGGTGCGCCCGCCCAGGGTCTGCGCGGCGCGACTGATCCCCTCTTCGGTCGGGGCGACCGAAACGTAGAACTCGACGCCCACATCGACACGCATCCGGTCCTTGGTGATCATCGCGGCATCGCCCGTCCGACTGACCTCCAGCCGCAGGGTCTTCATGTTCACCGGCGCGACCTCGTGAAACAGCGGCAGGACCAGAGCGCCCCCATCGACGATCACTTTCTTGCCGCCCAGACCGGTCCGCACGAGGCTGATCTCGCGCGATGTCCGCTTGTAGAGCCGCGACACGACCAGGCCCACAAAGATCAGAAATCCGAGGCCTATTCCGGCCAGTATCAGAATGCCTTCCATGTCAGTCTCCAATTCTCAGAGTTCGATCATCCGCAAGGTCCGGGTCCCGCGGTCGTAGACCATCAGCACATCCGTGCCGCGCCCCAGTTCCGCGTCATCGCGAAAGGGTTCGGCCCGGACGTAGTGGGTGTTTCCGTAGCGGTCCGTCACACGGACCTCCGCGGGGCGGCCGCGCCGCGCCGTGCCCTGCGTCACCGTTCCGCGCCGCCGGGCGAGTTGCCGCTCGGTCTGCACCGATGTCTCCGTCTGCGGAATGAGGCGGGCGAAGGTGCCGGCGAAGCTTCGGGTAAAGACCAGCCCAGCCAGCGCGGCCCCGGGGGCCACCAGCCAGAGTGGCCAGGGGCCCGTCAACTGCACCGCGATGCCCGTGCCGCCGAAGCCGGTCAGGAGCGCGGCGAACCAGATGAGGAAGGGGACCCGGCCGAGCCCCGTCCATCCCAGCGCGGGCACGCCCGGTTCCGGCGTGTCGGTCAGTTCCAGCTCGCCCACGTCGATCTCGCCCATCTCGAGGGCTTCGATCTCCGGCAGATCCAGGTCCGGGACATCGACACCGATCTCGGGTCCGTCCGTTTCGGCGATCAGCGAGCCGCCCATGGCGAGCATCACGAGCTCCAGAACCAGAAGGCCCGCCAGAACGACGATCGCCGTGGTGAAGGGGGCGACAGGAGGCGAGAAGAGGGTCGTCAGCATCGGTTCCATGATCACACGGCGCGGCCCCGCAGAGAGCGGAGTCGGACGCGCGATCGTGGGGAGTTGTCTGCGCTACAACATGGCGGCACGTATGCGGAGCGCTTCAGGAGATTGTTGCAGGTTCGTCACACGAAAAAGGCGCCCGGGGGCGCCTTCCTCATCTCAGCTTGGCAGCCGTGACCTTCAGGTCTCGTCCTCCAGCTTCTCCAGCTCGGCCTGAAGCTCGTCCTTGCTGACCGGCTTGTCCGTGACCTTGGCCTGGTCGAGCACGTGGTCGATCACCTTGTCCTCGAAAATCGGCGCGCGCATCTGCTGGGCAGCCTGCGGGTTCTGTTGCACGAACTGGAAGAACTCGCGCTCCTGCCCCGGATATTGACGCGCCTGCTGCATGATCGCCTGGGTCATCTCGGCGTCGGAGACGGTGACCTCGGCCTTCTGGCCGACCTCGGCCAGAAGCAGGCCCAGGCGAACGCGCCGCTCTGCCAGCTTGGTATGCTCCTCGGTGGGCTCGATCTCGGGGTGATCGTGGCCTTGAACGTCCGGGTTTTCCTCGTGCCAGAGCTGGTGCGCGATCTGCTTGGCCTCGGCCTCGACCAGGCTGGGCGGCAGAGCGAAATCCACCTTGCCGTCAAGCGCGTCCAGCAGACGGCGCTTGACCACCTGGCGGGCGGCGCCGGAATATTCGGCCGTCAGCCGCTCTCCGATCTGGGTCTTGAGCGCGTCCAGGTCTTCGGCGCCGAACCGCTTGGCAAGCTCGTCGTCGATCTTGGCGTCGACGGGCTTCTTCACTTCCTTGACGGTGCAGTCGAAGGTCGCGGCCTTGCCGGCGAGGTTTTCGGCCTGATACTCCGCGGGGAACGTGACCTCGACCACCTTCTCCTCGCCCTTCTTCAGGCCGATGAGCTGGTCCTCGAAGCCGGGGATGAAGCTGTCGGAGCCGAGCACGAGCGGATAATCCTCCGCGGCGCCGCCCTCGAAGGGCTCCCCGTCGACCTTGCCCAGGAAGTCGATCACCACCTGGTCGCCCTTGGCCGCCTTGCCGCCCTTCTTGGTCTCGTAGGCCTGCGCCGACTTGGCCAGGCTTTCCAGCGCTTCGGTCACGTCGGCCTCGGCAGGCTCGACCACCAGACGCTCCAGTTCCACGTCCGAGAAGTCGACATCGGGGATCTCGGGCAGCGCCTCGTAGGAGAGCGTGACCTCGACATCGTCGCCGGGCGTCCAGTCCTGGTTGGTCATCTCGACCTTGGGCTGCATCGCCGGGCGGTCGCCCGACTCCTCGAAATGCTTCGACATGGCGCCGTCAATGCTCTCCTGCATGGCCTCGCCCATGAGGCGATCGCCGAACTGCTTCTTGAGCAGCGCCATCGGCACCTTGCCCTTGCGGAAGCCCTTCATCTCGATGGTGGGCTGCGCTTCGGTCAGCTTCTCGTCGACCTTGGCTTCCAGATCGGCGGCGGGCACGGTGATCGTGTAGCCGCGCTTGAGGCCTTCGTTGAGCGTCTCGGTCACCTGCATGTCGCGTCCTTCGGGTCAGAAAACGGGTACGACCCCCGTGCGGGGGTCGGAAATCTGCGCCCTTCTATGGAGGCCCCGACAGGGGTGCAAGGGGCCGCGCGGCACCCTTTCGGACGGGCGCGCGGCTCACGCTGCGGCAGGCGGATCAGTAGATGTAGCGGATCTGGTCGGTCCAGTAGCGTTCGACCCGGCGCAGGGTGCTGACGATCTCGATCAGGCCGGCATCCGACAGCACGCCGGTATGCTTGATCCCGTCGGCATGACGCTGGAACAGGGTCTCGACCGCATCGCGGACCTCGCGGCCCTTTTCGGTCAGCCGGACCCGGACCGCGCGCCGGTCGATGGAGCAGCGCTGGTGGTGCATGTAGCCCAGATCCACTAGCTTCTTGAGGTTGTAGCTGACATTCGAGCCCTGGTAGTAGCCCCGGCTCTTCAACTCGCCAGCCGTCACCTCGTTGTCGCCGATATTGAACAGCAGCAGGCCCTGCACGGCGTTGATCTCCAGCAGGTTCAAACGCTCGAACTCGTCCTTGATGACGTCGAGCAGCAGGCGGTGCAGCCGTTCGACCAATTGCAGGCTGTCCAGGTAGCCGGACATGAAGTCCGCGGCATTGCGGGGTTGAAACTTCTCTAGCCTGCTCATGCGGGGCCCTCTCTCGCGCTCTGTTGTCGGGAGAGATCGCAGAAAAACCCTGATGAATCGTAAATCTAGCGGGCGGATGCCGCCCTTTCCCCAAGCTCTTGAATCAAATCCGCGTAGCGCGCCGGGGGCTGCCCCTGCCCCGTCACCCAACCGTAGAGATCGTGGTCCGCCTCTCCGAGCACCGCCTCGAACAGCGCCAGCCCGTCATCGTCCAGCCGGTCCAGCTCCGCGTCGGCATAGCCGCCCAGGATCAGGTCCATCTCCTTGATGCCGCGGCGCCAGGCGCGGATGCGCATCCGCTTGATGCGGGTCTCGCGCTCGGTCATGCGTCCAGCCTCGCGCGCAGGCGTCCTTCCAGCAGGCGCAGGCGGTCCGCCATCCGGGCGGCCTCGCGGCGCGCCCGCTCGACCTCGCGCAGTAGATCGCCGTCCCCGGCATCCGCCGCCGCGTCCAGATCGACGCCCTGCCCTTCGCCGGTCATCAGCCAGACCAGGCTCACGTTCAGAAGCCCCGAGAGCATCTGGACGCGGTTGGCGCGCGGCTCGGCGCGGTCCTCCTCCCAGCGCTTCATGGTCGAAGGCTTCACCCCAAGGCGCCGTGCCAGTTCCGTCTGGCTCAGTCCGGCCGCCTCGCGCGCGCCGGCGAGGCGGTCGCCGAAGGTCGTCGTCTCTGGGTCGAACCAGTCGTCCGAGGTCTCGGAGCCGTCCATCGCGCCTCTCCTTGATTGCAGGTCGTCCCCATCATAGGACGGTCGGCGTCCGTCTTGAACCTGGGAACGACGCCATGGCCTTCCTCTCCGACACCCTCGCCCGCGTGAAGCCGTCTCCGACGATCGCCGTCACGACCAAGGCGCGCGAGCTCAAGGCCGCCGGCCGCGACGTGATCGGCCTGGGCGCCGGAGAGCCCGATTTCGACACGCCCGACAACATCAAGGCCGCCGCCAAGGCCGCCATCGACGCGGGCAAGACCAAGTACACCGCGCCCGACGGCATCCCCGAGCTCAAGCAGGCCATCTGCGACAAGTTCAAGCGCGACAACGGGCTGGACTACACGCCCGCACAGGTCAGCGTCGGCACCGGCGGCAAGCAGATCCTCTACAATGCCCTGATGGCCACCCTCAACGACGGCGACGAGGTCGTCATCCCCGCGCCCTACTGGGTCAGCTATCCGGACATGGTCCTGCTGGCCGGCGGCACCCCCGTCTTCATCGAGGGGCCCAGCCAGACCGGCTACAAGATCACGCCCGAGCAGCTCGAAGAGGCGATCACCGACCGCACCAAGTGGCTGATCTTCAACTCGCCCTCGAACCCCACTGGCGCCGGCTACACCGCCGAGGAGATCAAGGGACTGACCGACGTGCTGATGCGGCACCCCCATGTCTGGGTGATGACCGACGACATGTACGAGCACCTGACCTACGGCGATTTCGACTTCGCGACGCCCGCGCAGGTCGAGCCGGGCCTCTACGACCGCACGCTGACCGTCAACGGCGTGTCCAAGGCCTATTCCATGACCGGCTGGCGCATCGGCTATGCCGCCGGGCCAGAGCATCTGATCGCCGCCATGCGCAAGGTGCAGTCGCAGTCGACCTCCAACCCCTGTTCGATCTCTCAATGGGCGGCGGTCGAGGCGCTTGAGGGCACGCAGGATTTCATCCCCGTCAACAACGCCATGTTCAAGCGCCGCCGCGACCTCGTGGTCTCGATGCTGAACGAGGCCGAGGGCGTGCAATGCCCGACGCCGGAGGGCGCCTTCTACGTCTATCCCTCGATCCATGGCTGCATCGGCAAGACCAGCGCGGGCGGGGCCAGGATCGACGACGACGAGGCCTTCGCCACCGCCCTGCTGGAAGAAGAGGGCGTCGCCGTCGTCCACGGCGCGGCCTTCGGCCTCTCGCCCGCCTTCCGCGTCAGCTATGCGACCTCGGACGAAGCACTGACAGAGGCCTGCACCCGCATCCAGCGCTTCTGCGCGGGCCTGACTTGACCGGACCGGCGCGCCTCGACGCCCGCGCGGCGGGGCGCTGACCGTGGTGGACCTTCCGCCCTACTACTTCCGCGTCAAGGACAACGGCGCCCTCGTCTTCCGGGTCGATACCGAGAACCGGCAGCGGCGGCTGGAGCTCGACCAGATCGCGACGATCAACATCAACAACGGCAACGTGAAGCCTCAGGGCGACCGTGAGCTGACCCAAGAGGACCGTGCCGCCATCGACGCGTGGATGACCGCACGGAGCGACGAACTCGCCTCGCGCGAAGTCGACGACATCCTCCGCGCAGTCGATACGCTGAACCTGACGGCCCACTGGGCACAGGCCCGCGCCACCGACGAGCAACTGGAGGCCGTGACCGATCGCCTGCTGCTGGCCATGCATGACCTCCGCACGGTGCTGGTCCGAAAACGGGCCGACCGGGTGCTGGGCAAGGGCGGCTGAGGCGGGGCGCGCGTCCTAGCGGATCAGGCGCAGGCGTCCGTCCTCGATCTCGATGCGGCCGAACTCGGACAGGTACGACATGCCCAGAAGGCTCTGGAACATCTCTCCGTCATTGACCACCGCGCGCACGTTGCGATCCACCTGATCGCCCAGCCGCACTTCGTCCAGCCGCACATCCGCAGTCGCCACGGGTCCGTTCGCGGTGAAGGCCCGGCCCAGAAAGCGCAGCCCGTCCAGGTCGATCCCCGCCCGCGCCGCATCCTCGCGGGTCAGCACCATGTCGCTCGCCCCGGTATCGACCACGAAGCGCACCGGCGCCCCGTTGATGTCCAGCACCATGTGATAGTGCCCGTCCCGTCCCAGCGGCACCTCGATGGCCGACATGCCCTCGGCCGTCGTGACGCGCTGCGTGGGGCTCAGCGTGTTCATGATGCTGTCGCGGTCGGCATAGACGAGAAATGCGCCCAGAAACACGAAGCCCCAGATGGCGGCATATTGCAGCGTCTGCCCGATCCGGTGCCGCTGGCTGATCAGGAACGGGATCCCGAGCGCCGCCAGCAGCAGGAACAGGTAGATCGCGCGCATCGAGTCGTGATCAGTCATGCACCCAACATAGGGAGAACGACCCGTATCACCAGATGGCGCGCAGGCCGTCCAACACGAACTGCACCGACAGCGCCGCCAGCAGCATCCCCAGAAGCCGCGTCACGACGTTGATCCCGACGGCGCCCAGCAACCGCTCCAGCGGCGCGGCGAGGTTGAAGAACGCGAAGCACAGCGCCAGCACGACCAGCATCACGCCGATCGCCTGTCCCAGCGCCAGCGGCGCCGCGCCGTCGGCCAGCAGGATCATCGTGGCGATGGCGCCGGGCCCCGCGATCAGCGGCAGGGCCAGCGGAAAGACCGATGGGTCGTCCAGATGCTCCTCGGCCCGGTGCCCCTCGGCCTGCCCCTCCCGCCGCTTGGTCCGCTTTTCGAACAGCATCTCCAACGCGGTCAGGAACAGCAGCAGGCCCCCAGCGATCCGGAAGGCGGGCATCGAGATCCCGAGAAAGCCCAGCACCGCCTCTCCCGCCAGCGTGAAGAGGATCAGCAGGCCCGCCGCGATGGCACAGGCCCGGAACGCGATCCGCCGCCGCATCGCGGGCGACATGCCGGCCGTCAGCGCGGTGAAGATCGGCGTCAGGCCGACCGGGTCGATGATGACGAACAGAGCCGTGAAGGCGGTGATGGCTTCGGCAAGGGACACGAGGCCCCGAATAGGCCGAAGCCCGGGACGGCGCCACCCCGGGCGGCGGCGCCCCGGGGCCCGACCCGAATGGACCGGCTTATCGGCCCGGCGGGCAGACCAGCCCGGCCGAGCACGCGACGGCTCGCGAGGCCCGGCCCCGCAGGCAGGGCCGGGTTCAGCGCCGCATCCTGCTCGGCCGCCATGCTGGGACCCATCGACGCGATCTCCGCCTCCGAGCGGTGGATCGGCGCATCCACGGCCCCGGCGCGATGGCATCGGCCGCGATGCTGTCGGACCCAATCTCGATCGCGACTGACCCGTAAGGCCGATGACGGGCCGTACGCTAAAGGTCTGGCCGCGCTCCCCCTGCCACCCTGACACAGACACGTCCGGCCGGGGCCGAACTGACCGGCGCCTCCGCCGCTCTCCGCATACTCAAAGAACGGCCACCGGGCCTCCCGTGGATCAAGGCCCCCCGCATCGCCGACCCGGTGATCTTCGAGCCGATCCGGACGCCCTCGACGCCCGCCGAACCGGCGCGTCATCGCCGCATCAATCTCCGCCGCCCGACGCAGAAGACCAACTCTCACTGGCGCGTCGTCCAAGACGGCGAAGACGGGCACGTGCCGGTTTCCAGACGTGTCCTCGGCAACGACCCGAATGCGAAGGTCCAAGCCGCCCGCGCCGGTCTCGGCTTTGCCCACGAGATAGACCGGATCGTCCGGCCGCATCTCGACCGGGGGACGCTGGTCTCGGTTCTGAACGACCACCTTCCGCAGATCCAGGGCCTCCACATCTGTCATGCGGGCCGTGCCCGGATCATGCGGAGGCTCCGGGTCTTCATCGACTTCGCCCGTCTTCGTTCCGGGAAACTTGGGCAGAGCGGTGCCATCCGGCGCGCCGGCGCGTCAGGTGGGTCAGAGCCCGCCGCCCTCTGCCCTCGGAGAACGGGAGGCGCCATCGAAACTCGTCCGCCCGACCACCAAGAGGCGACGTCGCCGACCGTCGTCCCTCGTCCTCGACCCTTCGGTCTTGTCCGCCCTCTTCTTCTCTGCTTCCCAAATATCCCCGCCGGAGGCCCGGCTCGGACGGGGCTCGATG
>NZ_JYFE01000006.1 GCF_000877395.1 Jannaschia aquimarina
TCGTGCCAATGTTCACATGCGGCTTCGTCCGCTCGAATTTCGCCTTCGCCATGTCAGGGTCCCATCGCTAAAGGGGCCCGCCTGGGGCCCCGGATTCCATATCGCGCGCCGTCTATCGAGGGCGCGGAGGAAGCGCAAGTGGAAGGCTCAGCCGCGGGTCTGGAAATAGTCGCGGATCATCCAAGCCTGGATCCGGCCGGCCATGTTGCGGACAAGAGTTGCCTGCTGTTCTTCGGCGCTCTTGATGAGGCCCGAGCCGACAATCAGACCCTCGGCCCCCTCGAACGTCGTGAGTTGGGTGGGCCCGGCCACCTTCTCCTGCGGATCGGCCGTCCAGAGGTTCGCGGTCACCACGAGGATAGACTTCGGTGTCAATACGACAGGCACCCCGGGAGGCGCCAGCGCATAGCCATCGAGCGAGATCGCGATGTAGTAACCCCGATCCCCCTGATACCGATCGAAACGGCGCGACAGCTCCGTCTTCATCGCCGCCTCCCAAGAGGCGGCGGTGGCATCGCGCGACGGCGGGATCTTCTGGAGGTTGTCGCTGACGACGATCGGCGCGACCAGCCGGAAATCTCCCAGGTCGACAAGGTCCTCGGTCAGCGGATCGGCGGTCGTTCCGCAAGCCGCGAGCCCCGTCAGTCCGAGCGCACAGAAGCCGCGCCGATTCAGTCTCATCATCACACAGGTCCTTGATCACATATCGCGCGCAGATCGGCCCACTCTCCCGGCGAGAGCACGGGGACGAGGGCCGCCGCTTCGGCCCCCCTATCCGCGGCAAGGATCCGGGAGGCGAGGTCCGGATGGGTCGAGAAATGCGCCATCACGCCGCCTACATCGCCATAGCGGTCGCGTAGACGCTGGAACATCACGGCCAGCGCGCTCGGCGGCAGGCCCGCCTCTTCGAGCAGGGCGTGGGCGAAGCGGTCGGCCTCTTCCTCGGCGCCGCGCGAATAGCCGGATGTCACTGCACCGGCGCCCACCCAGCCCAGAACGCCGCCGCCGGTCATGTCTCCGGCCAGAAGGGCCATGATCGCCGTCGCGCCCGCGCCCTCGAGCATGCCGCGGACCGGGTCGCGATTGACCACATGCCCAAGCTCGTGCGCAAGGACCGCGGCGATCTCCTCTGGGGTCTCGGCCGCCTGGATCATCGTGTCGAAGAACGCGATGCGCCCGCCCGCGACCGCGTATGCGTTCAGGATGTCGCTGTCGCCGTCGTCCAGCACCGCGACCTCCAACGGATAGAGCAGTTCCAGATCGCCGAGGACGCGGTCCACGATCTTGTCCATGGCCGCGAGACCCGCCGGGCGCTTGCAGACCCGCAAGGGCTTATCCCCTCCAAACGCGGACCGGGCCTGTTCGGAATGGATCTCTCCCAGCGCGATCTCGGCTTCGACGGGGAGAAGTCGCGCCAGAACCGATGCGCCGCCTGGGATCACTACCAGAAGGAGGACGGCCAGCAGCGCCCCGCCAAATGCCAGTGCGATCGCCGCCCGGCCCAATGGCGTCGGCGTCGGCGCCACGGGAATCGGCGGCCCAGCCCAGATGACGTCCAGGGCGTCAGGATCGCTGACGACCAGGCGCTCTGGCCCGCCATCGGAAGGCGCAAAGGTGACGGGTCCGGGGCTGGCTTGGTCGGGCAGCCGCCGCAGCCCGTCCCGCCGCCAGCGCAGCACCGTCTCGTCGGGCAAGCGCAGGATCAGGTCGGCGCCGTCACCGGTCATGGCCACGCGCCGCGGACGGGCGGTGTCGCCGTCGAAGAAGTCGGCGAAGACCGTTCGCTGCATACCGTCGACTCGGCCGGTCATATCCCCGCCCCCATGTCGAAGAGGTTCGAGAAGCCGTCCGCATCCGCCATGCGCGCGCCCTGCCCCGCGCCGACGCCGTACAGGTCGTGGCCGCGCCGGATCGTGGCGGTTTCGGCGACATGGCGCAGGAGCGGATAGGTCACGAAGACCAGCCGCAGGGCCCCGCGCAGGATGAAGACGAGAAGGTAGAACAGGATCACTCCGACACCGTAGACCCAGGGGGACACGTCGTCCCACCCCTCGAACAGGTCCTCAAGATCGGCAATCACCGCACCGACCGAGGCCATGGCGAAGGCGACGATGATCGCCCCAAGGATGAAGCCGATGAACAGAAGACCCAGCAGGTAGATGCCTAAGACCGTGCCGACATTCGGCGACGCCTCGATACGGACCTCGCCGAGACGCACCCCCGAGACGAAGATCCCGAAGCTGCGGACGCGCCACCAGATCCAGGCGAAGGCCAACCC
The DNA here is from genome assembly GCF_000877395.1 of Jannaschia aquimarina. Lineage (GTDB taxonomy): Bacteria > Pseudomonadota > Alphaproteobacteria > Rhodobacterales > Rhodobacteraceae > Jannaschia > Jannaschia aquimarina. Next base: position 2,279 of record NZ_JYFE01000006.1, read on the forward strand.
CGGCAAGGTCAGCAGAAGCCACAGGAGATGCCCCATTGCCCTTTCGCCGACGATCGACACATAGGCGATGATGGCGACGCTCGACAGGACCAACCCGATCACGGGCAGAAAGGCGCGGTAGAGGCCACCCAGCCCCGCCTCGAAGGTGAACGTGGCATCGCCCCAGCGCATCCTCCGGATCCGATAGGCCCAGCGGGCGCGCGCGGCGGCCGGAATGGCGAGACCGGCGCTCAGCACGATTGCCAGCGACCAGACGAGCGACAGGCCGATATAGCCGAGGGCGCCGGGCACCATCCAGAACCGGATACCCCGCCACGTCGTGTGCCCCATGAGATAGCGCATCCCGCGATACTGGGCGAACCAGTAGATCGGCAGGACCAGCGCCAGCGCGGCGAAGAACCCGGGCGCGGGCTGCAGAAAAACGACCAGCGACAGCCAGACCAGCCCCATCATTACGAGACCCAGCCAGACCGACACGATCACCGCCGCCATCACGAAGCCGATCAGCTTCTCGACCGGGCGGCCGTCATACTCGAAAGGCGACCCGCCCATCTTGAGCGACGACCAGAGCCACCGCCGGGTCCGCGTGCGCATCCAGAAGGAATAGAGGCCCAACGTCCCCACCGTCAGCAATCCCGTCCGCATCACCAGCGAGAAGAGCGCACTTTGCGGGGCATCGACTTCGGCCGTCAGGTATCCGTGGCTCGTCTGCACCGATCAGCCGAACCGGTTGTCCCGCGGGAAGCCACGCGGCGCCATGCGACCCGCCTGCGCGCGGGTGCCGAGCCATTCCGTCAGGTCGGCCTCGTGCCGGATCCGGCCCGCCGGGTCGGACCATTTCAGCCCCTCGGACAGCGTGATCACGGTCAGATCCGACAACCCGCCATCCTTGAAGCGTTGCAGGCGCACGCCCTTGCCCTTGGGCATCTCCGGCAGCTCGGACAGCGGGAAGACCAGCATCTTCCGGTTCTCGCCCACGCAAGCCAGGTGGTCGCCATGGGCCGGGACCGGCGCCAGCGCGGTCACGCCGTCACGAACGTTCAGCACCTGCTTGCCCGCGCGCCGCCCGCTCAGCAACTCGTCGGACGGCAGAACGAAGCCGTCTCCCGCGCTGGAGGCCACCACCAGCCGCCGCTCGGGGACGTGGACGAAGAGGTCCACGATGGCCGCCTCCTGCGGCAGGTCCACCATCAGGCGCACCGGCTCTCCCATGCCGCGCCCGCCCGGCAGAGCACTGGCCTGCAGGGTATAGGCCCGTCCGTTCGAGCCCCAGACGATCAGCTTGTCCGTCGTTTCGGCATGCAGCACGAAGCCCGGTCCGTCGCCGTCCTTGTACTTGAGATCCTTGTCCAGCGGTTGATGTCCCGACAAGGCCCGGATCCACCCCATGGCCGAGCAGACCACGGTGATCGGCTCCCGCTCGATCATCGCCTCGATGGGCACGTCCGCCACCTCGACCGCTTCGGAGAAGCTGGTGCGACGCGCACCCAGCGCAGTGCCCTTGCCGAAAGCCTTGCGGACCTCGCGCAACTCGTCGGCGATGGCGGACCACTGAACCTCCTCTCGGTCGAGCAGGTCTTCAAGGCCGGCCCGCTCCTCCATCAGGGCGTCGCGCTCCTTCAGAAGCGCAAGCTCTTCGAGGCGCCGCAATGCCCGCAGGCGCATGTTCAGGATCGCCTCGGCCTGCACGTCGGTCAGGTCGGGTGCGCGTTCGGTCGGCAGCGGCGATACGTAGTCGGCCTCCGACGTGGCACGGACGAAGTCCCTGCCCCATTCCTCATGCATCAGCGCCGCCTTGGGCGCGTCGTCATAGCGGATGATGTCGATCACGCGGTCGAGGTTCAGATAGGCGACGATGAAGCCTTCGAGCACCTCGAGCCGGTGGTCGATCTTCTCCATCCGGTGCCTCGACCGACGGACCAGTACGTCGCGCCGGTGATCGAGGAAGGCGCGCAGCACCTCCTTGAGGGAACAGACCTTCGGCGTCACGCCGTCGATCAACACGTTCATGTTCAAGCTGAACCGTGTCTCCAGATCCGACTGACGGAACAGCGTGCCCATCAGCACGTCCGCATCGACGTTGCGCGATTTGGGCTCCAGCACAATGCGGATGTCGTCGGCACTTTCGTCGCGAACATCGGCCAGGATCGGGACCTTCTTGGTCTGGATCAGCTCGGCCAGCTTCTCGATGAGCTTGGACTTCTGGACCTGATAGGGGATCTCCGTGACGATGATTTGCCACTGCCCCTTGCCCAACTCCTCGATCTCCCAACGAGCACGGAGGCGGAAGGCGCCGCGCCCGGTGCGGTAGGCCTCAAGGATATTTGCCGGAGGCTCCACGATGACGCCGCCCGTCGGGAAATCGGGTCCCGGGATCAGGTCGACCAGCGTCTCGTCGCGCGCGTTCGGCGACTTGATCAGATGCAAGCACCCCGCGATCAGCTCGTCGAGATTGTGGGGCGGAATATTTGTCGCCATCCCCACGGCGATCCCGGCCGAGCCGTTGGCCAGCAGGTTCGGGAAGGCGGCCGGCAGCACGACGGGTTCGCGCAGTGTGCCGTCGTAATTGTCACGGAAGTCGACCGCGTCGGCATCCAGCCCTTCCAGCAGGGCTTCGGCCGCTTCGGTCATGCGTGCCTCGGTGTACCGGCTGGCAGCAGGATTGTCCCCGTCGATGTTGCCGAAGTTCCCCTGACCGTCGACCAGCGGATAGCGGACGCTGAAATCCTGTGCGAGCCGCGCCATGGCGTCGTAGATCGCGGCGTCACCATGGGGATGGTAGTTCCCCATCACGTCGCCCGAGATCTTGGCGGACTTGCGAAAGCCGCCATCGGACGACAGCCGAAGCTCCCTCATCGCGTAGAGGATCCGTCGATGGACGGGCTTTAGGCCGTCCCGCGCATCCGGCAGCGCGCGGTGCATGATCGTGGACAGCGCGTAGGTCAGATACCGGTCGCCGATTGCCCGGCTCAATGGCTCCACGACGATCAGGGGATCGCCTTCGCCTTCCGGTTGCGTGTCATTTTCGTCACTCATGCCTCACCCTGTATCGGCGGCGACTCTGGCCCTCAAGAACTATGGGCTAAGCGATAGGGCGAAAGTGTGTTATCGTGTGGTGTCTGGGAACCGCTGCCACGGTCCAGGCATTGAAAAGGCAGTGATCTTTTCCAGATCACTAAGACTGCCGCCTTGGGGAACGACCATGTTCAGACTGACTTTTACGCTCGCAGCCGCATTGTACGCCGGCTTCGTGATTTGGGGGACCCCCGTCGAAAGCGAGGCCAGCGCCACCGAGGCCGGGACGCAGCAGGTCGCGCGCATCGGGGCCGAAAGGCCGATGGTCCTGCAGACCAACGCATCCAGCCGGGCCGAGGTGACCCGCACCGCGACGGTTGATCCGTCTCTGATCGTCGCCGCTACCCCTGCCCCTGCGAACAGCTTCGACCAACCGGCCCTGGTCGGAGAGCCGATCCGCATCTCGTTGATCGAACCAACCGACGAGGGTGCTGCCGAGGCCGCTGAAGAAGGGGCCGCGGCGGCCGACCCGGCTATCCAGCTCTTTCGCGTGACCGGCAGTCGCGTGAACCTGCGGTCCGGGCCCTCGACGGCAAATGGCGTGGTCGACAGCCTGGTTCGCGGAACGGTGGTGGAGCCGGTCGGCGAGCCCGTTAACGGCTGGCAAGAGTTGCGCGACGTCTCGACCGGCGTGACGGGCTTCATGGCCGCCCGCTTCCTGGAGCCGGCCTGACGGGAACACTTCGCCGATCTGGCCGTCATTCGGGCGCCTTCGGGCGCCCGCTTGCGTCTCGGGCCCCAGTGCGGCACCCCCACCCCATGCGAACGATCCTGATCACCGGATGCTCCAGCGGCATCGGCTACCACGCCGCCCACGCGCTTCGCGACCGGGGCTGGCGCATCTTCGCCTCATGCCGGAGGAAAGAGGATTGCGTCCGGCTCCGTGGCGAAGGCCTCGACTCGGTTCTCATCGACTATGAGGATGCCGATACGATCGAGGCCGGTCTGGCCGAGTTGCTGGCCGCCACCGACGGACGGATCGACGCGCTTTTCAACAATGGGGCCTATGCCATACCCGGCCTGGTCGAGGACCTGCCGACAAATGCGTTGCGGACGATCTTCGAGGCGAATTTCTTCGGCTGGCACGACCTCACGGTTCGGACGATCCGCGAGTTTCGCCGACAGGGCTCTGGACGGATCGTACAGAATTCCTCTGTGCTCGGCTTCGCCGCGATGCCGTGGCGCGGCGCCTACAACGCGACCAAGTTCGCCGTGGAGGGCCTGACCGACACACTCCGACTGGAGATGGCGGGGACGGATATCCACGTCTCGCTGATCGAACCCGGCCCGATCACGTCCCGGTTCCGCGCCAATGCCCGCGCCCAGTTCGAACGCTGGATCGACTGGAAGGCCAGTCCCCGTGCCGACGATTACCAGTCACAGCTTCACCGCCTCGCGTCCGAGGACAAAGGAAAATTCGAGCTGGGCCCCGCAGCGGTTACGGACAAGCTGATCCATGCCGTCGAGAGCCCGCGCCCGCGGGCACGGTACTACGTGACGACCCCCACGCATCTGGCCGGCGCGATGAAACGTATCCTCTCTACTCGTGCCTTCGACGCAATCGCGGCACGCAACTGAAAGGCCTCCCATGATCGACGATCCTCTTTTCCTCGTCGTGGCCGCCGCCTGTCTCGGCGTCCTCGTCATCCTGATGTTCGGCATCGGCGGTTTCGCCAAGGGCGGCGAATTCAACAAGAAGTACGCGAACAAGATCATGCGTTTGCGGGTCGGTGCCCAGCTTTTGGCTGTGCTGCTGCTGGTCGGCTACGTCTGGATCCGGCGCGAGAGTGGCAACTGATGGTCGTCCTGTCAAAGATCTACACCCGCACCGGCGACAAGGGCACGACCGCCCTCGGGGACGGCAGCCGCGTCAAGAAGACAGATCTTCGGGTCGAGGCCTACGGGACGGTGGACGAGGCTAACTCCGTCATCGGCTTGGCGCGCCTGCATGCCGACGGTGATATGGATGCCGCCTTGTCGAGGATCCAGAATGACATGTTCGACCTGGGCGCCGATCTCTGCCGCCCCGATCCCGCCAAGGATTCGGAGGCGGAGTATCCTCCGCTTCGGATGGCCGAAGCCCAGGTGGAGCGTCTCGAAGCCGAGATCGACGCGATGAACGATGCGCTGGAGCCGCTCCGAAGCTTCGTGCTGCCAGGCGGATCGCCCTTGTCTGCCCATCTCCACCAATGCCGCACTGTCACCCGCCGGGCGGAGCGGTTGACCGTCGCACTCGCGGTCGAGACCGACGTCACCGAACCGGCGGTCCGCTATCTCAACCGTCTGTCGGACTGGTTCTTCGTCGCGTCGCGGATCGCCAATGACGATGGCCGGGGCGACGTCCTGTGGGTGCCGGGCGCGAACCGGTAGCATCCTGATCGGCCCGCCAGGCAGTTGACGTGCACGTCACGTTGCGTCGGATCGCCGGACTGCGTCGTTTTTCGCCTGTAACGCGGCGCGCCCCTCCGCTATCCCGGCCCAGACCGATAGAGGAGGAGCGACGATGAAAGTCCTCGTACCCGTCAAGCGGGTGATCGACTACAACGTCAAAGTGCGCGTGAAGGCCGATGGATCCGGCGTGGATCTGGCCAACGTGAAGATGTCCATGAACCCGTTCGACGAGATCGCCGTTGAAGAGGCGATCCGCCTGAAAGAGAAGGGAGCCGCCGAAGAGGTCGTCGCCGTCTCGATCGGGACGTCCAAGAATCAGGAGACGCTCCGCACCGCCCTGGCCATGGGCGCGGACCGCGCTATCCTGATCGAAGCCGCCGATGACGTGCATACCGACATCGAGCCCCTGGCCGTCGCCAAGCTGCTGAAAGCCGTCGTCGACGAGGAAAAGCCGCAGATGGTGCTGGCCGGAAAGCAGGCCATCGACAACGACATGAATGCGACCGGGCAGATGCTGGCCGCGCTTTTGGGTTGGAGCCAGGCCACCTTCGCCTCCGAGGTGAATATCGACGGCGACGCGGCGGTGGTTACCCGGGAAGTCGATGGCGGGCTCCAGACGATCAAGGTCCAATTGCCCGCCATCGTGACCGTCGATCTGCGTCTGAACGAGCCGCGCTATGCGTCGCTGCCGAACATCATGAAGGCGAAGAAGAAGCCGCTCGATACCAAGACGGCGGCCGATCTGGGCGTCGATGTCGCGCCGAGGCTCGAGATCGTGAAGACCTCCGAACCCGAAGCACGCAAGGCCGGCGAGATGGTGGGCTCGGTCGATGAGCTTGTGTCGAAACTCAAGGAAGCGGGAGCTGTGTGATGGCCGTTCTGCTGATTGCCGAAGTCACGAATGGGGAATTGCAGGTCGATGCCACGGCCAAGGCCCTCACGGCCGCCGCGCAATTGGGCGACGTCACCGTCCTGTGCGCCGGTGCGTCCGCATCGTCCGCCGCAGAGGCGGCGTCGAAGCTGACTGGTGTCTCGAAAGTGCTGGTCGCCGAAGATGCCTCGCTTGGTCATCGTCTGGCAGAGCCGACGGCTGCGCTCATCGCAGGTATGGCAAGCGACTATAGCCACATCGTTGCCCCCGCGACGACGGACGCCAAGAACGTCATGCCGCGGGTCGCCGCACTTCTGGACGTGATGGTTCTGTCGGACGTCACCGGGATCGTCGATGCGGACACCTTCGAGCGGCCGATCTATGCGGGCAACGCGATCCAGACGGTGAAATCGTCGGATGCGACGAAGGTGATGACCATCCGGACGTCGACTTTCGACGCCGCCGGCGAAGGCGGGTCCGCGCCCGTGGAGACGGTTTCGGCCGCCGACAATCCGGGGCTGAGCGAATGGGTCGAGGACAAGGTCGCCGAGAGCGACAGGCCCGAACTTACTTCCGCCGGGATCGTCGTCTCGGGCGGTCGCGGCCTCGGCTCGGAAGAGGACTTCGCGCTGATCGAGAAGCTGGCGGACAAACTGGGTGCGGCCGTCGGCGCATCGCGAGCGGCGGTCGACTCGGGCTACGCGCCGAACGACTGGCAGGTTGGCCAGACTGGCAAGGTCGTCGCGCCCGAACTCTACATCGCCGTCGGCATATCGGGTGCGATTCAACACCTCGCGGGCATGAAGGACTCGAAGGTCATCGTCGCGATCAACAAGGACGAGGAAGCGCCGATCTTCCAGGTCGCCGATTACGGTTTGGTGGCCGACCTTTTCACCGCCGTTCCGGAACTGACCGAAAAGCTCTGACCCTTGCGGACAGGCCCGCAGCTTGCGGGCCTATCCGTTGCGCGCGATCGGGAGATCGCCCCCGACATCCTGACGAACGTAGCGGGCGACCAGGGGCCGCAGACGCACGACCAGCCTCTTGGCGACCTCTTCATGCGCCAGTGGGGGGAGAAGGTTCTGGGCTGCAGCGATTTCCTCGTCTGAGAAGATCATCTCTTCGAGCCGGTTTTCGTCGAGAAACGACGTGACCTCACACTGCTCGTGCCCCTCCACGAGTGGGGAGAGGTTATCGACCATCTCCTCATCTATCAGCAGCGGCTCGGCCTCTCCGCTCAAGCCGCGCCTGTTGGCGACGGTCACCAGAAAGACGGGCCGGCCGATTGCCTCGACTAGTTCGGTCATTCTTGCGATCCAGTTTCTTCGGAGTTCCCGGGCGACATACTGAAATCCCTTGGGGGACCGGGTGCGCAAGACTTGGAGAAGGTGCCGCGTGAACGCGAAATCGGTAAAATCGACCTGCGGGTAAAGCCGGCGCAGATCATGGGTCGGACGCACAAAGCGGTCGTTGCGGCGCGGATGGACGACATAATACCGGTTGGAGAGGTTGGCCGCCCCCATCACCTGCAGGACGACCAGATCAGCCCTGGCAACAAGATCCATGAGCGCAGGATCGCGGAGATACGCGTCCGGTCCTGCATTGTGGAGCGCGACATTCGCAACCTGAACGCCAAGGGCCCCAGCCAGGAGATCCGGGACCGGCTGACGGACATGCCTGCCCACCATTTCGGAGCCACCGAGAACAGCAACGAAGGGGCGGCGATGATCTACCGAAGGCCCGCGGAAAACCTGTTGGGAGCCATGATACTCCCACGGCATGTAATCCAGGTCGTGGCGGATGAGGTGAAAGGTCATGGGTCTCGAACGATTCGCGGGTCCTGTCGACCGTGCGGCTTCGCGCGTTACCAATCCCTCAATCGGCGCATTCGAGCCAAATCGCGGCCGCTTGCGCCGGACCGCCCGCTCGCTATGGTCCGCGCGTCATCGAAGGAGCGAACATGGCCATCCAGACCATCGGAATCGTCGGCGCGGGCCAGATGGGCAACGGGATCGCGCATGTCTGCGCCCTGGCAGGCTACGAGGTGACATTGACCGATGTCAGCCAGGACGCGCTGGATCGGGCACGGGCCACGATTTCTCGGAACATCGACAGACAGGTCGAGCGTGGGAAGGTCGAGCCGGCGGATCGTGACGCGGCGATGTCACGGGTCGGATCCACACTCACGCTGACCGACCTCGGGCAGTCGGACCTGATTATCGAAGCCGCGACCGAGCGGGAGAGCGTGAAGCAGGCGATCTTCGAGGACCTGGTGCCGCACCTCAAGCGCGAGACGATCCTGACCTCGAACACCTCGTCGATCTCGATTACGCGACTGGCGAGCCGAACCGACCGTCCTGAGAAGTTCATGGGTTTTCACTTCATGAACCCCGTCCCGGTGATGCAGCTCGTGGAACTGATCCGCGGAATAGCCACCGATGACGAGACATTCGACGCCTGCAAGAGCGTGGTCGATCGGCTCGGCAAGCAGGCGGCCACGGCAGAGGACTTCCCCGCCTTCATCGTCAACCGGATCCTCATGCCGATGATCAACGAGGCCGTCTACACGCTCTATGAAGGCGTCGGCACCGTCCGGTCGATCGACATGTCGATGAAACTGGGGGCGAACCATCCGATGGGACCGCTCGCCCTGGCGGACTTCATCGGGCTCGACACCTGCCTCGCCATCATGAACGTCCTTCATGATGGGTTGGCGGACACGAAGTATCGCCCCTGTCCGCTGCTGACGAAATATGTCGAAGCCGGATGGTTGGGTCGCAAGACGAAGCGCGGTTTCTACGACTACCGAGGTGAGGGCGACCCTGTTCCCACTCGCTAAGTCGATCAGGGGGTCGGTTCCGACCGGGATCGGATTGGAAATCGGACGTCGGAACGGAATGACAGGTTCGCAATGCATCAATGCAGCACCCGGACCGGGTTTCATTCACCGGGTTAGCGATTCTCCGTCGGTCCGCTAATCGGCTTTCGCGATATCGATCCCCCTACGGGCGGCGCCTACATCTCTTCGCCGAACCGCCCCGCCACGAGGGTACGCAAGGCGTCGAGCAGATCGTCGGCCTGCCGTCCCGCGGTCTCTACGTCGATGGACGTCCCCTTTGCCGCGCCGAGCATCAAAAGGCCCATGATCGAGTCTCCCGCCGCCGCGATCCCATCCCGGCTGACGGTGGCCTCCGCATCGAATCTCTCGACCGTCTCGACAAAGCGGGCCGAGGCACGGGCGTGAAGCCCCTTTTCGTTGACGATTTCCAGGCTGTCGCGCGCCATGCTCCCCCCGTCTCGGTCCAGGCCTCAGGCGGCCGGACCCTGGGCGACATCCATGTACCGCGTACCGGCGGACTTCGCCAAGGCCACCGCCTCGGCGACCGGAAGGTGCCGAGATCGCGCAAGCTGGATCAGACTGGGCAGGTTGGCACCGTAGAAGATGACGCGATCCCTGGCCGCGCAGGCCGGAAGAGACAGGTTCGAGGGTGATCCACCGTAGATGTCCGTCACGACGACGACCCCGTCGCCTGTGTCAACTTCGTCGGTCGCCCGGCGGATCTCGGACTTCTTCTCGTCACGGTCACACCTCGCCCCGACCGATATGGCGCGGAGGCCGTCCTGCGGCCCGATCACGTGCTCCACGGCGCGGCGGTATTCTTCGGCCAATCCCCCATGGGCCACGATAACGATACCGATCATACTTGTCCCCTTGCCGGTGCGCCCGTCTGCGTGACGCGGTCCAGCTCCCGGTGGCGAGTAGACACCCGCCATCCGGCCTCCGCAAGATCCGCCGACATTCTTTCCGCCACGACAACGGATCGGTGGCGCCCGCCAGTACAGCCCACGCCGATGGTAAGATGCGCCCGCCCCTCATCCTTGTAGGCCGGCAAAAGGAAGGTGATCATATCCCTGAGCCTGCCGTAGAACTCGTCGAAGCGCGGATCGGAGGTGACATGGTTGGCGACAGCCTCCTCCCGTCCTGTGAGGTCTCGCAGATCGGAAACCCAGTGCGGGTTGTTCAGAAATCTGACGTCGAAGACCAGATCGAGGCCTCGCGGAAGCCCGCGCTTGTAGCTGAACGACTGGACGGAGAGCGACAGCATCCCCCGCCCGCCAGTCATCTGCCGCTGAACCTGAGCCTTGAGGTCATGCACCGTCAGCCCCGTCGTGTCGATCACGTCGTCCGCGGCGTCCCGCAATGGCGACAAGAGATCGATCTCCCTGGCGATGCCCGTCTCGACGTCCCCAACGTTCGAGAGCGGATGGCGTCTCCGCGTCTCGGAATAGCGGGCGACCAGCGTCTGGGCGCCGCAGTCGAGAAAGAGCAGGCGCGGCGTCCGGCGCGGATCGGCGCGCAACCTGTCGGCGAGGGAGAGGACCGCATCGGTCGAGAAGTCCCGGTTCCTCACGTCGATCCCCAGCGCGAGGGGGCGACCCGTCTCACCCGCCAAGAGCGGTCCCACAAGCGACATCGGCAAGTTGTCGATCACCTCGAAGCCGACGTCTTCCAGCGCACGGATCGCCGTCGTCCGACCGGCGCCGGATGGGCCGGTGACAAGAACAAGATCGGGTGTCGCGGCTTCGACCGCCATGGGAACCTCCGTTCCGACGGAGTTAGTGCTGCGCCGCGGCATTTGTAAGACCGCGCCGGATTTCGTGATGTTCGCCCTTCATCCCGCCCCGCCCCGCATCCAGAGAAACGCTTTCGCAGCCACATCGAAGGTCGACGGATGGCGCAGGATCGGGACCGGGCATCCCAGAATATCGATCGTCTCGGGGACCGGATAGCGCGCGCTCGACGGTCCGAGCCACAGCAGACCCGCCAGCGACATCGGCCCTGAAAGAGGCACCGCAACAATCCCAAACCCACGCAACTCGATCCCCTGGATTGCCTCAGGCGGAGCCGCGGCGATCAGTCGATCGCCATCGCGCCGGATGATCGTCAGGTCGTCGCAAACCAAACCCGCATCCATCGCGATGATCTGGGCCGCAACGCCACTCTTGCCAGAGCCGGACGGCCCGCAGATCGCCAGGGCCTTGTCTCCGATCACAACGGTCGTCGCGTGGAGCGAGGCTGAAACGTCGTCGATCCGCCGCGGCCGTGGCTCATTCTCTTGCGGCGTGAGACCCATCGCCGCGCCGCCCGTTCAGACGGGAAGACCGACGACGAAGCGGGCGCCGAGCGGATCGGATGTGATGTCAGCCTCTGTCGGGCGGATATTCTCGGCCCAGATCACCCCGCCATGGGCTTCGATGATCTGCTTTGAGATCGCGAGGCCGAGGCCGGAGTGATTTCCGAACTGCTGCTCCGGACGTTCCGAATAGAAACGGTTGAACACCTTGTGCAGCGCCGCCTCGGGGATGCCCGGGCCCGTATCCTCCACCACGACCAGCACCCGGTTGTCGCGTCGCCGCATCCAGATGCGAACGGCGTCGCCCTCTTCGCAGAACGAAAGGGCATTCGTGATCAGGTTGACGAAGACCTGCGCGAGGCGTCCCTCAAGGCCAAGGATAGTAATCGGCTCGCGGGGAAGATCGGTGATGAAGTCGATGCCGTCTGCCGCCGCCTCCTCCTTGTGATAGACGGCTAGGTTGCGCACCATCCGAACGAGATCGAACGGCTCTTCCTCTTCCTTCACGAGTTCGCTGTCGAGACGGGAAGCGTTGGAGATGTCGCTGACCAGCCGGTCCAGACGGCGGACGTCATGTTCGATCACTTCCAGGAGGCGGGACCGCTGCTCATCCGTTTTCGCAAGCCGCATCGTGCCGACCGCCGAGCGGAGCGAGGCGAGCGGGTTCTTGATCTCATGTGCCACGTCGGCGGCGAATTGTTCGTTGAGGTCGATCCGATCGTAGAGCGCCGCCACCATACCGCGCAGCGCGCCGGACAGGCGCCCGATCTCATCGGGTCGGGCCGTCAGGTCCGGGATCCGGACCCGCTGCGGAGACATCTTGCGAGCGTTGCGATCACGACCGAGTTCGGCGGCCGCCGCGAGGTCCGAGAGCGGGTTGGCGATCGTCGATGCCAGGACCAGGCTGAGGCCGATGGACACCAGAAGTGCCACGACGAACATCTGGAGCAACTGCTCGCGCTCGGCTCTGACAAGGCGGTCGATCTCGCCGGCCCCCGTAGTGACGGCCAATGTTCCGAGGCGTGTACCCTGCGCCTCGACCGGTGTGACGACGGTGAAGACGGGGCCGTCGGTTCCCGCGTGGCCCTGAATGACCGTCTCGCGGGGACCTGCGCCCGCGACAAGCGAGCGAGCGACCGTTTCAGGCCCAATGATTTCCGAAGGAGTGCCGGAGAAGAGGCCTGCGATGCCGTCCCATACGCCATTCAACAGGGATGTGATGACCGGAGTCTGGTTGCCTTCGTCCTCCAGGCCCCGAACCGGATCGAGTTCCGGCGCACCTTGCGCCTGGGCGACAAGGGTTCCGCCCGCATCGAACAGCCGGACCTCCACACCCTCGGGCAGATCGATGCGCGACAGGACCGCGCCGGCATCCAGCCCGTCGCCCGCCCCGAGACTGACCGGCACACCGACCGGCAGCGCCCCTTCGAACACTGCTGCGATCAACCTCGCTTCGGTCACCAGACCCTTCTCGCGCTGGTTCGACAGGCTGTCCCTGGACGGGTTCAGGAAGAGCGCCCCGGTCACGAGGATCAGGATGGCGAGCAGGTTGAAGAGAATGATCTTCCGGGCAAGCGGGGATCGGTCGAGTGAGATCAGGCCGCGGCGCTTGCGCGCGGAGGCCAATTCTTCATCGACGCCCCCGGGCGTTTCCCAGTCCTCGCCAAGGACGACATCCGCCGCACGTTTCCGCCAGCCCTTTTGGTCATTCGCGCCGCGAGGCGCATCGATCTCGCTGGCGGAAGCCATCCCCCGGCCCTCCCGTCACTCTTCGTTGTAACGATACCCGATGCCGTACAGGGTTTCGATCGCCGAGAATTCCGGATCGACCGACCGCATCTTCTTGCGCAAGCGCTTGATGTGACTGTCGATCGTCCGGTCGTCGACGTAGACCTGATCGTCGTAGGCGACGTCCATCAGCTGATCGCGCGACTTCACGAAGCCCGGACGCTGCGCGAGCGCCTGAAGCAGCAGGAATTCCGTCACCGTCAGGGTGACGTCCTTGCCCTTCCACTTCACGGCATGGCGCAGCGGGTCCATCGTGAGCTCGCCACGCTGCATGATCTGGTTTTCTTCCGGAGCCTCGACTTCATCGGCGGCGATGGCTTCCTGACGACGGAGAATGGCGCGGATACGCTCGACCAGGAGACGCTGGGAGAACGGCTTGCGCACGTAGTCGTCGGCGCCCATCCGAAGACCGAGCACCTCGTCGATCTCGTCATCCTTGGAGGTCAGGAAGATGACCGGAAGGCTGGATTTCTGACGCAGCCGCTGAAGCAGATCCATCCCATCCATCCGCGGCATCTTGATGTCGAACACGCCCAGATCCGGAAGCTGCCGATTGAACGCGTCCAGCGCGGATTGTCCGTCATTGTAAGTTTCGACTTCGAAGCCTTCCGCCTCGAGAGTCATCGCGACGGACGTCAGGATATTCCTGTCGTCGTCGACGAGCGCGATCCTCGACATTGTGTGGTTTCCTTAGGTTGCCTGTTACTGCCTTGTTTTTTCCCCAATGTGGCGGAGAGGCCTCGGCGGAATCAACTGAAAACGCGAATCACCTCGCGTGTGTCGCTGACTGTGGCCGCCGTGCACTTAACGCACAGTAAATAAGCAGACCCCGCTGGCCGCAATATCAGCCGGGGTGGTTGCGCTATCACCCCGGCTGGTGGCGCTAACTGCCTTGCCGGGCATGAGCTTTCAAGTGTTAAGGCTCCGGCACACGGGGGGAGTCGAGGACGCGACAACGATGTCGCGTCCACTCCCGCTCCCGTTTGGAGACCGGAGGATCCGATGAGCCAGCCGCGCGTCAACCCCAAGCAAACCTTGCAGGAACTGGGATACGAGGGACTGGGCCGGGTCTATTACAACCTCCCCGAACCGGCGATCATCCAGGAAGCGCTCGCCCGTGACGAAGGGACGCTGGGACTGGGCGGTTCGTTCTACGTCTCGACCGGCAAGTTCACGGGTCGTTCGCCGAAGGACAAGCACGTCGTCCGCACCCCCGGGGTCGAAAATGACATCTGGTGGGAATGCAACGCGCCGATGGCACCGGACGCCTTTGACCGCCTGCGTTCGGACATGCGCGCCCACATGGCCGGGCGCGACTACTTCGTGCAGGATCTCTATGGAGGAGCCGACCCGGCGCATCGCCTCGACGTGCGGGTCATCACGGAGCTTGCCTGGCACAGCCTTTTCATCCGGCACATGCTGCGCCGCCCGGACGCGAGCGAGCTCGAAACCTTCGAGCCGGAATTCACCATCCTCAACTGCCCGTCCTTCAGTGCGGACCCCGAACGGCACGGCTGCCGGAGCGACGTGGTCATCGCGCTCAACCTGGAAGCCAAGGAAATCCTGATCGCCGGAACGGAATATGCCGGTGAGAACAAGAAATCGGTCTTCACGCTTCTCAACTACCTGCTCCCCGAGAAGGGCGTCATGCCGATGCATTGCTCGGCCAATCACGCGATCGGAAAGCCGACCGACTCCGCGGTGTTCTTCGGGCTCTCGGGGACGGGAAAGACGACGCTGTCCGCCGCTCCCGACCGTGTCCTGATCGGCGATGACGAGCATGGCTGGTCCGACACCGGCATCTTCAACTTCGAGGGTGGATGCTATGCGAAGACGATCAACCTGAGCCGGGACGCCGAGCCTGAGATCTACGACACGACCACGAAGTTCGGCACCGTCATCGAAAACATGGTGTTCGATCCCGACTCGCTGGAACTCGACTTCGAAGACGACAGCATCACCGCCAATATGCGATGCGCCTACCCGCTGGAATACATCTCGAATGCCAGCGCGACGGCACTTGGCGGCCATCCGAAGAACGTCATCATGCTGACCTGCGATGCATTCGGCGTCCTGCCCCCGATCGCGCGCCTGACATCGGCGCAGGCCATGTATCACTTCCTGTCCGGCTTCACCTCCAAGGTCGCAGGCACCGAGCGGGGCGTCACCGAACCGGAGCCGACCTTCTCCACCTGTTTCGGAGCGCCGTTCATGCCGCGTCGGCCTGAAGTCTACGGCAAGTTGTTGCAGAAGAAGATCGCACAATACGGGTCCGATTGCTGGCTCGTGAACACGGGCTGGACCGGAGGCGCCTACGGGACAGGGTCTCGGATGCCGATCAAGGCGACGCGCGCGTTACTCACCGCTGCGCTGAGCGGAACCCTGGCCAAGGGCGCGTTCCGGACCGATCCGAATTTCGGCTTCGAAGTTCCCGTCTCTTGCGAAGGAGTGGCCGATGTCCTGCTGGATCCGAGGCGGACTTGGGCCGACAAGGAAGCTTACGATGCGCAGGCCGCGAAGCTGGTGGACATGTTCTCCAAAAACTTCGAACAATACGTCGAACATATCGACGACGACGTGAAAGCATGCGCCATCGGCTGATCCTCGCAACTTTGCTCGCCTGCGCCGCATCCCTTCCGGCGCAGGCGAAAGTGCGCCTTGTCGAGGCGGGCATTGTCTGCCCCAATGATCGCGAATCCGCCGGCTATCGCGACGCGCCGGATACCGAGGCGGGCCGCATCGACCTGATAGCAGAGCAGATCGAGTTCGATCTCTACGACCGGACCGTTCCGGCCATGGAGCATCTTTCGTTCGGCTTTCGCGTTCAGCTGAAGGCCGATCAGCCCGAGACCGAAGTCACGATCGTGGTGGAACACCCACCGTTCGGGGAAAGACAGGTCGCGCTGGAGCAGTGGACCCAGACTCTTGTCGGCGGAGAGAGCTCTTTGAACCTCTTCACCTTCGACTACCCCTACGAAATGGTACCGGGCCGCTGGACGTTCTCCATCGAGATCGCGGGGCAGCGTCAGGTCGAAGTGCCATTCGTGGTAGGCGATCGCTTCGCCAACGCCAATGTGGATCAGACCTGCCTGGGCAATCTTTCGTCCTGAGGAGCGGTCGGCCTCCGGTTATCCGACGACCCCCTTCCGCAGCAGGTTCAACCCGGCAACGACCAGCAGGATCAGCGTCACCTTTCTGAAGAGCGCCTGATCCATCCTGTCCTGCAGCCGCATCCCGAGCCAGAGCCCCGCCAGAGCGGGAATGAGGAGAGCGGCGGAGAACGGCGCGGTCCCCGCATTCAGGATGCCCGACCGCAGATGCGCGACGAACAGGACGACGGACCCGACACCGTAGATGACGCCCTGAACGACCATCTGCCGGTCCTTGGGCGTGCCGATGGCGAGCAGGTAGAGCACGGTAGTCGGCCCCCAGGTTCCCGCGAGCCCGCCCAGCACGCCTGATACCAGGCCGACGATCCACTCGGCCGCTGTCTCCCGCCCCTTCGGAATCGACAGCCGGAAGCCCACAAGCTGGACCGTCGCCAAGGCGACGACCGGAACCCCCAGCACGAAGTAAAAGGTCTCTCGCGGGATTGAGCTGACGAACTGAGCAGTCACGAAGATCGCGACCACAACCATGAGCAGGTAGCGCCAGTGCAAGCGAGCCGCATCGAAGGCCGGCCCGATGCCCGCCCGGAACGTCTGGATCCCATTCGTCGCGACGACGGGCACGAGGATCCCGGCCAGGGCAAGTCGCGGATCCAGGAAACTGGACAAGCCGGAGATCATGACGAGAGGAAGGGCGAACCCGACCATGCCCTTGACCAGTCCGGCAAAGGCGGCAATGGCGAAGGCGAGCAGCCAGGCACCGGTCGAGAGCAATTCCATCCGAACGCTGCTACGCCGCTTCGCGATGCCGCACCAGCATATCCATGCGGACATGATATTCCGCTTGCATGGATTTCCTGCGCAATTATGTTGCGCTGCAACTGCAAAGAGGCAACCGGATACAGGAGCGCCAAAATGCCCCATGATGGCCAGGACATGAACGTCGCCCGATCGATCGCATCCCCGCTCCTGCCGGATCTGCTGTCCCTGACCGCAGATGCAGTCCCCGCAGCGGAGGCCTATCTTGAGCGGGCGAAAGCAGCCGTTGCGGCCCGGATCGTTTCGGATGGTCGCGTCAGCGGCGCTCTCCTGGAAGAGAATCAGACCGCCGCTCATGCCCTTGCCTGGACGGCGACCTATGTCGAGGCTCTACGCCAGATGCAGGACTGGGCGGAACGGCTTCAATCCGAGGGCAGGCTCGGCGAAATGGAGAGCCTGATCCTTCAGATTTCCTTCGGCGAGTATCTCTGGCAGCTCTACGGCGGCCTTCCGATGAGTCAGGGGGAGATGGTCCGCCCGCAGGACCTGTTCCTGAGCCAGGACGATGCCCGCGCACTGGCGACCGATGCCGTCATGCGCCTGACGACCGAGGGCAACACTCCGGCTGCCCGCACCCGCCTCGTGGACCTGATGCGCGACGCCAAAGCGGACGCGACATTCGGGACCACGGGTCTCGACGAAGAGATGGAGATGATCCGGGACCAGTTCCGCCGCTGGTCCAACGATCGCATCGCCCCCCATGCCCATGAGTGGCATCTGAAAGACGAACTGATCCCGATGGAGATCATCGAAGAGATGGCCGAGTTGGGCGTCTTCGGCCTGACTATTCCAGAGGAATTCGGCGGGCTCGGAATGCCCAAGGCGGCAATGTGCGTCGTCTCGGAAGAGCTGTCGCGCGGATATATCGGCGTCGGCTCCTTGGGGACCCGCTCGGAAATCGCGGCGGAACTGGTTCTGGCCGGCGGCACCGATGACCAGAAGGCCAAGTGGCTGCCCGGCCTCGCATCCGGCGAAGTCCTGCCCACTGCTGTCTTCACCGAACCGAATACGGGGTCCGATCTCGGGTCGCTCAGGACGAAGGCAACGAAGACGGAAGACGGCTGGTCGATCACGGGCAACAAAACCTGGATCACTCACGCCGCCCGCACCCATGTCATGACCGTCCTGGCCCGCACGGTTCCCGGCACGGACGATTACCGCGGCCTGAGCATGTTCCTCGCCGAGAAGACCCCGGGCACCGACGACCAGCCCTGGCAGGATGACGGCATCTCCGGCGGCGAGATCGAGGTGCTCGGCTATCGCGGCATGAAGGAATACACCGTCAATTTCGACGGCTTCCATGTGGACGGCGAGAACCTTCTGGGCATGGAGGAAGGCCAGGGCTTCAAGCAGTTGATGCAGACCTTCGAAAGCGCCCGGATTCAGACGGCAGCGCGGGCGATTGGCGTAGCGCAGGCCGCGCTGGACGAAGGCATGGCCTATGCGGAAGACCGCAAGCAATTCGGCAAGCCGCTGATTGCGTTCCCCCGCGTCGCGGACAAGCTCGCGATGATGGCGACCGAGATCATGGTGACGCGGCAGCTCACCTATTACTCCGCCCATCGGAAGGACGAGGATCGCCGCTGCGACCTAGAGGCCGGAATGGCGAAGCTGCTGGGCGCGCGTGTCGCTTGGGCGTGCGCCGACAATGCCCTGCAGATCCATGGCGGCAACGGGTTCGCGCTGGAATACAAGATCAGCCGCATTCTGTGCGACGCCCGCATCCTGAACATCTTCGAGGGCGCCGCCGAGATCCAGGCTCAGGTGATCGCCCGCAGGCTGCTCGCCTGACGCAGATGAAGAGGGTGGGCGAGGAGCTCACCATCGTCATTCAATGAGATCCTGTATCGCGGTTATGACTTGACGTGGCGCCAATGGCGGCGCCACTCGGGTTCTGATGCGCTCCTTTCTCGCCTTGCCCGTGCCCGAAGAGGCTGCCGACGACCTCGCCGCATTGTCCGCCGAAGCACCTGGGGGCGGTCGCGCCGTTCCTGTCGACGATCTGCACCTAACCCTCGCATTCCTTGGAGACGCAACCGAAGGGACGTTGGAGGAGATCCACGAAGCCCTGTCGTCGCGTGTTCCGCCCCCGCCGCCGATCAGCGTGACGGGGATCGCGCCGATGGATGCCGGGCACGGCGTCCTGCTCGTCGCCGATGTCGCCAGGGATATCGGGCTCCTGACCCTTCAGGCCGATGTGGAACGCGCCGCGAGGCGCGCAGGCGCTGATCTGCCGCGCCGCCGATTTCGCCCCCACGTGACTCTCGCACGGGGGCTCACCTCAGGCCCGGGCTTGCGTGCCTGGATGCGGGGGCTCATCGGTCCGTGGCCCCGATGGACCCCGACAGAGATCCGACTGGTACGGTCCGACCTCCGGCCAACGGGTGCCCGCTACGAGACCCTTGCAGCCTACCCGCTGGCGCTCCGATGAGGGCCGTGAGTCTTCTGCCCCTCGCCCTCGCATTCTGCCAGCCGGACGAGACGATCTCGGGACATTCCGATCCCACACTCGTCTGGCAGCTGGCGGAACTGAACAGAGAGCGGATCGACGTGACCGCGACGCTCCGCTTTCCAGAAAAGGGACGGGTGATCGGCGAAGGGCCGTGCAACGCCTTCACCGCGACGCAGACCGCGCCCTATCCCTGGATCGAGATCGTGCAGCTTGTGTCGACCCGGCGCGCCTGTCCCGATCTGCCGCTGGAGACGGCGTTCTTCGCGGCCCTGCAATCGGCAACTCTGGTGGAAGCGTCAGACGAGATCCTGATCCTCACCGACGAGGCCGGACGGGAAACGGTTTTCCGCGCGTCCCCCTAGGCTGATCTGATCACCTGCTCGACGGCACGAACAGCACGTTCGACATCGGCACGTGTGGTCCGGTGGTTCACGATGGCCGCGCGCAGGCAGGAGACGCCGTCGACGAGGGTCGTGGAGAAGACGGCGTCTCCGGAAAGCTGAAGCTCTGCCGCGATCGCTGCCGCCTCTCCCCGGCGGGGTCTGATGACGCAGAGGTTCGATACGACGGGGGCCGCGAGGTCCAGCACGTCCGATGCCTCCGCCAGCTCGCCCATGTAGGCGGCCTGGCGGCAATTGTCGGTGATCTGTGCGCCCAGCGCATCGGTCCCCAGCCCCCGGATCGTCGCCCAGACCTTCAACGCGCGAAAGCCGCGACTGAGATCGAACCCGTAATCCGTGGCCCACCATTCGCCGCCCGCCAGCGCCTGCCCCTCGGACAAGTAGGCCGGCCGCTCGCGGAACGTCGAAAGGTGCAAGTCGTGATCGCGAATGAGGACCGCACCGCAATCGTAGGGAACCGACATCCACTTGTGGAAGTCGGTCGCCAGGCTGTCCGCCCTCTCGATCCCCACAGAGAGATCGCGCCATGGCAGATCGGCGAGGCGCGTCCAGAACCCGAAGGCGGCATCCGCGTGGAGCCACAGATCTTCCGCGGCACAAAGATCGGCGAGCGCGGACAGGTCATCGAACGTTCCGAGGTTGACCGAGCCAACCGTCCCGACCACCGCGAGAGGACTCCATCCTTCCGCCCGATCCTCCGCGATGGCTTGGCTCAGCGCATCGACATCCATGCGTCCGCCCGGTGCAGAGATGCCGCGCAGGGCAACGGAGCCATGGCCCATCACCTCCAGCGCTTTCTTGACGCAGCTATGGGCACCCTCGGCGGCATAGACGCGCAGTGGGGGCAAGGCCCCGATCCCCTGTTCCCGCACCTTCGGAAACGCCCGCATCCGCGCGCAGGACAGCGCGAGGATCGTGGCCTGCGACGTCCCCGTGGTCAGCAGTCCAGAGGCATCCGGCGGCCATCCGGCCACGCGGTGAAGCCAGGACAAGACCGCTCGCTCGACATGCGCGCCTCCCTGATCCCGACCGCCCATATTGGCGTTCATCGCCGCCGCGATCATCTCGGCTGCCACGCCGAGCGGCGTGCCGGTTCCGTGCACCCAGCCGAAAAAGCGCGGGTGCGTGTTGCCTGTGGAATAGGGGACAATGTCGCGAAGGATGGCGTCGATTACGCCGGGATCTCCGGCGGCGACCTCATCGAGCGCGACGCGATCCGCCATATCCGGCGGTGGGGGCTGCCATGGAAGGTCGCGGGCGTGCCGCAGACGATCCGCGCAGGCGCGAGCGGCGTCCTCCAGAGCCTCGGAGAACGCATCCCAATCCGCAGGATCGAGCCGGTGACCTTCCATCATGCCGTCTCCAAATCGGTACCCGTCGAGAGCATGCGCGGGTCGAGCTTCAGATGAATGATCGCAAGCGTGCCACACGCACGTGCCTCGGCCAACGCGGGGGCGAAGGAAGCCTGCTCGGTCACCGTCCAGCCCTTCCCGCCATAGCTGCGCGCCAAGACCGCGAAGTCAGGGTTGACCAACTCGGTTCCGGACACCCGGCCGGGATAATGGCGTTCCTGGTGCATGCGGATCGTCCCGTATCTGCCATTGTCGCAGACAATGACCACGGGTCGAGCCCCACACTGAATCGCGGTCGAGCATTCGTTCAGCGTCATCTGGAAACACCCGTCTCCGGCAAGGCAGACGACGTCGCGGTCCGGATGCTCGATCGAAGCGGCAATTGCGGCCGGAAAGCCGTATCCCATGGACCCGCTGGTCGGCGCGAGCTGCGTTCCATACTGACGCCAGCGGTAGTAGCGATGAAGGAACGCGGCATAGTTGCCCGCTCCGTTGGTCAGGATCGCGTCGTCCGGCAGAACGTCGTCGAGGTGGGCGATGACCTCTTCCAACTTTACCTCCCCCGGCGTGGAACGCGGGCGGATCCAGGCTTCATAGTTGGCTCGGGCAGCGGCCTGATGGGAATGCCAGCCGGGCAGGTCGTCGTCGCGGGCCGCAAGGGCTGCAACGACATCGGCCGCCCTGGCCTGAACCGCGATCTCTGCCGACCAGACCCGGTTGAGCTCCGAAGCGGACGGATGGACATGGACCAGTGCGGGGGTTTCGGTCGCAGGGTCGAGGGTTTCGTAGCCACCCGTCGCGATATCGCCCAGCCGCGTGCCGAGGGCGACGATCAGGTCTGCACCCTGCAACCGCGCCATTAGTTTGGGATTCGGGCCGACATTCAGATCTCCGGCATAGGCGGCGGAGCGGTTGTCGATGTAATCCTGACGCCGGAAAGAGACGGCGACCGGCAGCCCGTGGCGCTCCGCCCAACGCGTCAGATCGGCGGCAGCATCGGCAGACCAGCCGGATCCACCGACGACGACAAGGGGCCGCTCTGCCCCTCTCAGCCTCTCGACGACCGGGTCCAGATCGGGAACCGCGGGCTGC
This sequence comes from Jannaschia aquimarina, assembly GCF_000877395.1. Taxonomy (GTDB): domain Bacteria; phylum Pseudomonadota; class Alphaproteobacteria; order Rhodobacterales; family Rhodobacteraceae; genus Jannaschia; species Jannaschia aquimarina. The sequence goes on from NZ_JYFE01000006.1 coordinate 24,762, forward strand.
GGGCTTTCGACGGGCGGCCGGCCCACGGTGTCGGCATGCGCCGAAAGCATGTCCTCCGGCAGGGCGAGGACGACGGGGCCAGGGCGCCCCGACTGCGCGACCGAGAAAGCCCGCGCGACATATTCCGGCAGGCGTTCGGTCTGATCGACCTCGGCCACCCATTTCACCAGCGACCCGAACAGCGCGCGGTAGTCCACTTCCTGGAACGCTTCCCTGTCGCGATGGCCGCGCGCGATCTGGCCGACGAACAGGATTAGAGGCGTCGAATCCTGCATCGCGACGTGCAGCCCACTCGACGCGTTGGTCGCTCCGGGCCCCCTCGTGACAAAGGCGACGCCCGGCCGGCCAGTCAGCTTGGCGGTCGCCTCCGCCATCATGGCCGCCCCGCCTTCATGGCGGCAGACGACATTCTGGATACCGCTGTCGAAGAGGCCGTCCAAAGCCGCCAGAAAGCTCTCTCCGGGAACCGAGAAGACCCGCCGGACGCCGTGCGTCGCCAACTCGTCCGCCAGTATCTGTCCGCCGTGCCGCATCGCACCTCCCCCGCTCTCGCGGACCCAACCGGAAAGCCGCGGGACTGTCCACCACGGAGCCTTGCGGCCCGGGCCCATTCGTGGATGCTGCGCCCCGACCAGATCGGAGATCACGATGCTTCTCGGCCTCTGCGGCTCGCTTCGTCGCGCCTCTCTCAACCGCAAACTGATGCTCGAGGCGTTCCGGCTTCATGGTGGTTCGTTCACCGAGGGGGATCTGCGTCTGCCGCTCTACGACGGCGACCTCGAGGAAGCCCATGGCATCCCCAATGAGGTTCAGACCTTGGCGGACCAGATCTCCGCGGTCGAGGCGGTCGTGATCGCGACGCCCGAATACAACAAGGGACCATCCGGCGTCCTGAAGAACGCGCTCGACTGGGTCAGCCGGGTCGATGGCAATCCATGGCGGGACAAGCCGGTGGCCGTGATGTCGGCAACTGCCGGGCGCGCCGGCGGAGAGAGGGCGCAATACGCGCTCCGCCTCTTCCTCCTTCCGTTCCGGCCCCGTGTCCTGCCGGGTCCGGAGGTCCTTGTCGGACAGGCCGCGTCCCAGTTCGATGCGAACGGCCGTCTGACGAACCAGCGCAGTATCGATGCACTTGACGAATTGATGACCGATCTCAAGACGCAGTGATCAGCCGGCTAGGCTGCGACCGATCAGGACCAGCGACGCCACCGTCGCAAGACCCAGAGCCCAGGGCCGGATCGACCCCGCATGCAGCCGGGCCGCAAAGGGTCTCACGAGGTGGAACGTCAGCGGCACGAGCGGGATCAAGGTTGCCGCAAAGGCCAGATGCCTCAGCCCGACCAACCCGGCGAAGGCCAGGGCACCTATCGAGACGACCATTCCAAAGCCGAAGAACACGTTCTGGGTCGCCGCGGACCGCCGAGCCTCGACGTTGGAATAGAGGATCGCCATGGGTGGCGCGCCGATCCCCGTCAGCGTTCCCATGATTCCGGCCACGCTTCCGGCGGCGAAGAGCGTCCGCCTTCGGATCGGCACGCTGAACCCTGCAAGAGATAAAGCGACAGCAAGCAGAACCAGCAGCCCGACGACCATCGGAAGGGCGGGTGTGCCGACGACGTTCGTCGCGATCCATGCTGCAAGCACCGCGCCGATAACGCGCCCCGCCATACCCGGAGGCAGGTCCCGCGCATCGACCGCCCGCCAATCGGCTGCCGCCGCCCCGACACCGACGACCACCCCGACCAGCAAGACCGTGGCCGGAAGCCAGTCCGGCGCCACGAGGGCCAGGATGGGCGCCGCAACCATCCCGAACCCCGCGCCCGTCAGGCGCTGGACCGCGGCCCCCGTGACCACTGCCAAAGCGCAGATCAGCCAAGCCGCCAATTCCGGCAACAGGGTCACCGGCCCGCCTTGCGCGCCCGTCCGGCACAGTCAGTGTCGCATCCCGCCGCCGCCGATCGAGTCACGGCGTCCCCGCCGCTAGGCCCATCGGGCAATCGTCTCATGCCTCGACTTCTCCGACTTCCGGCAGCAGAACAGTGTCATGGAGCCTACGCCGACCATCGTCGTCAAGGACAGTATGGATCCGGCGCGAGCCATGGCGCTCGCAGCCACTTTGGGCAGGCCTACACCGTCCGTCCTGCCTCGCTTCTGGCACCATCTTCACTTCTGGGAAGCGAGACCGAGCTCCGAGCTTGGCCGGGATGGGCATCCCCGGCAGGGATTGGGTGTGATCCCGCAAACGGAGTTCCCGCGCAGGATGTGGGCGGGCGGCGCGTTGGAATGGCACCGTGATCTGGTCTTCGGAGAACCGGCCGAGCGCCGAAGCCGACTGGTCGCCCACGATCGCAAGCATGGCCGCACGGGCCCGTTCGACCTCGTCCGGCTGGAGCACGAGGTGCATCAGCGCGGCGACCTCTGCGTGGTGGAGCGCCAGGATCTCGTCTACCGGCCCAATGTCGGCGACAAGCCCGAGGATAGCGGAAAACCCGCGCCTCCCGCTCCGGAAGGAGACGTCGTCGGCACCGTTCCCACCGATCCCGTCACGCTGTTTCGCTTCTCGGCCCTTACCCTCAACAGCCATCGGATCCACTACGACGCCGCCTATGCGCGCGATGTCGAAGGGCATCGCGGGATCGTGGTCCACGGCCCCTTGCTGGCCGAGGCCTTGATCCATGCCGCCGGAGCGCCGCACCGTTTCAGCTATCGGGCGACCTCTCCACTCTTCGCGGCGGAGACGGGCGAAGTGATGAGATACGAGGCGGACTTCTGGATCCGGGGACCCGATGGGCGTCTCTGCATGGAGGGGCGGATCGGGTGATACGCCGGGGGCTTTCCCCTGCGTCCACGCCGGACTAACCCTGACTCGAAGGAGATCCCGGATGTTCCAGCGCTTCGACGTGACCACCCGCCCCGACGCGGCAGCGCCCCGCGTGGCACGATTGCGAGAGTGGATGGAGCGCGAGGGACTCGACGCCTTTCTCGTGCCCCGTGCGGATCGCTTTCAGGGTGAATACGTCGCGCCCTCCGATGAACGTCTGGCCTGGATCAGCGGTTTTACCGGATCGGCTGGCTTCGCTGCGATCCTTCGCGAACGCGCGGCCATCTTCACCGACGGCCGCTACACCCTGCAGGTCGCCGCGCAGACAGATCCGGCAACCTTCGAGACCGTCTCCTGGCCCGCCACCAAATTGGCGGACTGGCTGACCGAAGCGATGCCGAATGGTGGCCGCGTGGGGTTCGATCCGTGGTTGCACACGGTCACGGAGATCGAGGGCCTCTCCAAGACGGATGGCCTCGAAGCCGTAGAATGCGACAACGGCGTGGATGCGATCTGGACCGATCGCCCCCCCGCCCCGGCAGAGCCGATGGTTGTCTACCCGCGAGAGCTTGCCGGCCGGGCCCATTCCGAGAAGCGGGCGGAGATCGCCGAGAAACTGGACGGTGCGGATGCCTTTCTGACGACGCAGCCGGATGCCGTATGCTGGCTTCTGAATATCCGGGGCGCGGACATTCCCCGGACGCCGGTCGCCCATGCGATGGCACTTCTCCATTCCGATGCGACAGTCGATCTGATCTGCCATCCGGGTCAGGCCGAGACGGTCGCAGACCACCTCGGTCCGGACGTGAGGGTCGTCGCACCCGACAGGTTGGCGGACCTTCTCTCGGACCTCGGCCCGACCGGGATCGACCCGGCAACATGTCCGCAAGCGATCCACACCCTTCTGCAGGATCCCGTCAGGATGGACGACCCGATCGCATTACCGAAGGCGCGGAAATCGCCCGCCGAGATCGCGGCCACGCGCGAAGCCCATCTACGCGACGCAACGGCCATGGTCCGCTTTCTGCGATGGATCGACGAGGAACGGCCGCATGACGCAACCGAGATCGATGTCGTCACGGCGCTAGAGGGCTTTAGGCGGGCGACGAACATGCTCCGGGATATCTCGTTCGAGACCATCGCGGGCGCCGGTCCGAATGGCGCGATCGTGCATTACCGCGTCACCACAGAGACGAACCGGCCGCTCGGTCAGGACACCCTGTTGCTCATCGACTCGGGCGGCCAGTACGAGGACGGCACCACCGACATCACGCGCACCATCCCGATCGGGGCACCGCCTGAAGGTGCGGTCGCGGATTTCACGCGCGTGCTTCAGGGCATGATCGCCATTTCCCACACCCGCTTCCCCAAGGGGGTCGCTGGCGCGCATCTCGATGCTCTCGCGAGGGCGCCGCTCTGGGCCGAGCACAAGGACTACGACCATGGCACCGGCCACGGGGTCGGCGTCTATCTGGGCGTCCATGAGGGACCGGCGCGCATCAGCCGGCTGTCGAACATACCGCTGGAGCCCGGCATGATCCTGTCGAACGAGCCGGGCTATTACCGGACCGGCGCATACGGCATCCGGATCGAGAACCTCATCGTGGTGGAGCAGGCGGAGCCTCTTCCAGGCGGCGATGCGCGGGAGATGTTCGCCTTCTCGACCCTCACCTGGGTCCCCATTGACCGGCGCCTCATCGACACCTCGATCCTGTCGCCGGCCGAGCGGACATGGCTCGACGACTACCACGCCACCGTTCTAGAGCGTGTCGGCCCGCGCCTCGACGGTGAGGATCTGCGCTGGCTGAAGGCCGCCTGCGCCCCGCTTTGAAGCGCGGAGTCGCCCTTGCCGCGCTTTGTGCCGTCCTTGCGGTCACAGCGTCGTTCCTCTGGCTCCGAAGCGAGCTTGATGGTCTGAGGTATGTCCCCGTCGACAAGGAAAACGGGATCGACGCCGCGAATATCCTCGACAGCTACTGGGACGGTCAGTTCATGGAATGGCAGAATCGGGTGATGCCGGGCGCGTCGCCGGACAAGATGGAGGTTCTGCGCGCCATTTATTTCCCCGGCCTCGACATTCCGCAAAAGGCGTTGGGTCGGCTTGAGAAGGCCGAGATCAACGCCTGCGGCGCCGATCTCACCGCCCCCGATCAGGGGTGCCACACGCTCTTGCGACTTGCCATCGAACGGTTCCGTTTCGATATGTCGACGGCCCTGCTCGATGCGGGTGCGGACCCATTGTTCAATGACGGCGTCGAAATGGCCCGCCTGCTCGCCGTTCAGTCTCATGGGGACTGCGCCGCGGAACCCTGCTTCCGGCTGGTCAACGATCTGCTTCTGCGGTGGCTGGAGGCGGGTGGCCGCGACTTGCTTCGAAGCGATGCCGGCCCCACGAGCGATCTCAGGCCGCTGATGCTCTATCTCCGGCCCGAGAACGCGAACGCCGCACGTCTGTTGCTGGAGGCCGGCGCGGACCCATGGGCGGTCCGAAGCGGCGCTGGAGACAAGCCGCGGACCTATGTGTCCGTCGGCACCGGATGGGACGGACGCGTTCTGCACGATCTGCTGGATGACGGATTGATCGGCCCCGCCCCACCCGCACGGGTGCACGACGCCTATGCGAGGCTCGACGATCATCTCGCCAAGCTGCTTGCCGAGCCGATCGGTGAAACGACAGGCTGCCGCATCTGGCAGATCCTGGCGCTCTACGACCGGATGGAGCGCGCGACGGGTGTCGCGCCGCCCGCGTCTCCGCCCGATCTCGACGCGGCCATACCTGCAGACCAGCGCCGTTTTTGCGACTGACACGCGTTGCCCCGTGGCTGCGTCCGCCCTATCGTCCCGACGAGAGGGAGACCCATAGATGCCGAATATTGAAATCACGCCCGCCAAGGGCGTCTGGACGGTTCGCACTGCCGACGGTGTGCTGGTCGAGAGCCGCGCCGCTTTGGAACTGCACGAGGACGGCTTGCCGCCCGTCATCTACTTTCCCCGCTCCGACGTCGCGATGGCGCTTCTTGAGAAGTCGGACACGACGTCCCGATGCCCCCACAAGGGTGACGCCGGCTACTTCCACTATATCGGCCAGTCCGAGCGGATCGACGACGTCGCCTGGAGCTACGAGGCGCCCGACAAGGAAGCGGCGAAACCCATTGCCGGGTATCTCGCCTTCTATGGATCCAAGGTGACGGTCGAGCAGCTCTGACCGTACCGAAACCGGATCAGGCGAGGCGCGCCTTCACGGCCGCGCCCGCCGCGCCGAAATCCATCTGACCGGAGTGGCGAGACTTCAGGATCCCCATGACGGCGCCCATGTCCCGCAAGCTCGATGCGTTCGTCTCGGCGATTGCGGCATCGATGGCTGCTTTCGCCTCTTCTTCGCTCAGTTGCCGAGGAAGGAATTCCTCGATGACCGCGATCTCTTCGCGCTCCTTGTCGGCGAGCTCCAGGCGGCCGCCTTCCTCGTAGGCGCGCGCCGATTCCTGACGCTGCTTGACCATCTTGGCCAGGATCGCGGTCGCCTCCGCATCGCCGACCTCACGGCCTTCGGCGCGGAGCGCGATGTCCTGATCCTTGAGCGCCGCGTTGATCAGCCGGAGCGTGCCCAGACGCGTCGCGTCCTTGTCGCGCATGGCCTGTTTCAGGCCGGTGTTCAGACGGTCTCTCAGCTGCATTGCGTCTTCCCCCGCGTTGGCTGCGAACGGGGCAGATAGCCCGGCCAGGCTACCGGGGCAACGCTTGACGCGGCATCCGCCGGGGGCTACCCGCAGGCCGTTTGCCGCGACCCGCCCCGGAGCCCTGCCATGACCGATCGCCCGACTGCCTGTCTCGCCCTCGCTGACGGAACGATCTTTCTCGGGCGCGGGTTCGGCGCCACCGGAGAGGCCGTGGCCGAGTTGTGCTTCAACACCGCGATGACGGGCTATCAGGAGATCATGACCGATCCGTCCTATGCCGGACAGGTCGTGACCTTCACGTTCCCCCATGTCGGCAATGTCGGCGTGACCCCCGAAGACGACGAGGCAGCCGAACCGGTCGCGGCCGGGATCGTCGTGAAATGGGACCCGACCGAGCCTTCGAACTGGCGCGCGACACGGGATCTGGACGGCTGGCTCGCCTCACGCGGACGGATCGGGATCGGCGGTGTCGATACGCGGCGCCTGACCCGCGCGATCCGCCAGCAGGGCGCGCCCCATGTCGCGCTCGCTCATGATCCCCACGGCGATTTCGACATCGAGGCGCTCGTAGCCAAGGCCCGCGCATTCGAAGGTCTTGTCGGTATGGATCTCGCGCGCGACGTCACGACGGCGCAGTCCTACCGCTGGTCCGAAACGAAGTGGGCCTGGCCGGACGGCTACGGCAGCCAGGATACCCACAAATACAAGGTCGTCGCGCTCGATTACGGGGCCAAGCGCAATATCCTGCGCAGCCTGGCCCATGTGGGATGCGACGTCACCGTGCTGCCGGCCACCGCGACCGCCGATGACATCCGCGCATTGGGTCCGGATGGCGTCTTCCTGTCCAACGGTCCGGGCGACCCCGCTGCGACCGGCGAATACGCCGTGCCCGTGATCCGTGAAATGGTCGAGGACGGCCTTCCGGTCTTCGGGATCTGCCTCGGGCATCAGATGCTGGCGATGGCCTTGGGCGCACAGACGATCAAGATGAACCACGGCCATCACGGCGCGAACCACCCGGTCAAGCGCAGCCGCGACGGCAAGGTCGAGATCACCTCGATGAACCATGGCTTCACCGTCGATAGCCAGACGCTGCCGGACGGTGTCGAGGAGACCCATATCTCTCTGTTCGATGGCTCGAATTGCGGAATACGGTTGTCCGGCAAACCGGTCTTCAGCGTCCAGTACCACCCCGAGGCGAGCCCGGGGCCTCACGACAGCGCCTACCTCTTCGATGACTTTGCGGCCGCAATGGACGAACGGAAGCGCGACGCTCCGTAACGTTTAACCAACTGTTAACTCTCGGGAGCGAAAAAGCGGCAAGATTTTGCCGATAGGTCTCCCGTGCCGCCACCGCAAACCAGCCAAGCCGTCCCGCTAGACGCTTATGCCGTCCCGCCCCCGCAGCCGGCGGCGCCGGAACCGTCGGGCCGCGGCCGGGTCGTCCGGTTTCCGGACCGGGTTCGTGTCCCAAGCACTGCGCCACTCTTCCAAAGGGCCAAGCGCATCAGGCGCAGGCTTCGCCTTGGCGACCTGCTGCTCGATGCCGGTCACATAGATCAGGCGGCACTGACGCGCGCTCTCATGCTTGCGCGGGAACAGGGCGCGCGATTGGGCGAGATCCTTCGCTCGGAGGGGATGGTCGAGGGACGCGATCTGGATCGCGCGCTGGCCAGACAGGCCGGTCTCGGCCATATCGACCGCCTCCCGCCGCCCGATGCCGCCTCGCTTGCCGTCGCCAGAAAGCTGCCGCTCGAAATCGCCCTTCGACATCGCGCGGTGCCGATCCGATCGGCGGCCTGCACCCCGGTCATTGCGACCCCCTTTCCAGAGCGCGCGCAGATCCTGCGCACGGAGCTTCCGCGCGATCTGTCCGATGCACCGATCGTCGCTGCTTCGGCACAGCTGGTCGATGCCCGGATCAGCGAAGCGCACGGGGCCGCGCTGGCACGGCAAGCCGAATGCCGTGCGCCGAGGCGCGAAAGCTGCCGGGACTGGCGCGGGCAATCCGTCGGTATCTGGATCTCCGCCGCTCTCATCGCCCTCCTGTCCTGTGCGTTGACTTGGCCGCGCGCAACGCTGGCCGCGCTCATGGGTGTCGCCCTTCTGGCGATGCTCGGCAATCTTGGGCTTCGCGCCGCGGCGATCAGAGCTTTGCGTTCCGGGCGGCATCCCGGTTTTCGATCCGTCCGGTCGGACCGTTTGCCGGATGAGCGACTGCCGAGGATTTCCATCCTGATCCCCCTGCACGACGAGCCAGAAATCGCCCCCGCCCTGATCCGGCGGATGGAGCGGCTCGACTATCCCCGCAGCCGCCTTGAGATCCTCCTCGTCGTGGAAGAGAACGACGAGGCGACCCGCACGGCGCTCGCGGATGCCACGCTTCCGGCATGGATGAGGGTGATCCCGGTCCCGGAGGGTCAGCCGCACACCAAGCCGCGTGCCATGAACTATGCCCTGAACTTTGCCACCGGCGACGTGATCGGGGTCTACGATGCGGAGGACGCGCCAAGCACGGACCAGTTGAGAAAGGTCGCGACCCGCTTCGTGCATGGCGGCGAGCGGCTGGCCTGCCTCCAGGGCCGCCTCGACTACTACAACGCGACGCGCAACTGGATGGCACGCGGTTTCACCATCGAATATGCCGCCTGGTTCCGACTGCTCCTTCCGGGGATTGCCCGGATGGGCCTGGTTGTCCCCCTTGGCGGAACCACCGTCTTCTTCCGCCGGAACGCCCTCGAAGAAGTCGGCGCCTGGGATGCCCACAACGTCACAGAAGACGCAGATCTCGGCGTGCGCCTGACGCGGCGCGGCTGGCGGACCGAGGTGATCGACGTGACAACGCTGGAGGAGGCGAATGCCGCCCCCCTGCCCTGGATCAATCAGCGCTCCCGCTGGATGAAGGGGTATCTCATGACCTGGGCCGTCCATTCCGCCCGCCCCCTCCATCTCTGGAGGGATCTCGGCCCACGGCGTTTCTGGTTCTTCCACCTCCACTTCCTGTCCGCCGTGCTGAACGCCCTTCTGATGCCGTTGGCCTGGACCTTGGTCGTCATCCCCTTCGGCCTGCCGCATCCGGCCGTCGACGGCATGCCGGTCTGGGTGTCCTATGGCCTGGGCGTGGGGCTTCCTCTGCTGACGGTCGCGAATTGGGGGATGGCGGCCTATGCCTGCCGTGCGCCCCATCATCGCCATCTCAGACGGTCCATCCCGCTCCTTGAACCCTATTTCGCACTAGCCTCTCTGGCCGTCCTGAAGGCCGTGGCCGAACTGGTTCTGAAGCCGTTTCACTGGGACAAGACGGCGCACGGGGTGTTCGGTGGCGCGGGGCTGGACGAGGCGGCCCCGGAGCGGTAGGAGGCGCGGCCCCGTTTGGCGGGGCCATGTCTCCGACCACCATGCCAAAACGGGTGCAAACCAATGAAATCTCTCGCCTTTCCGGTGGTCTGCATGGCCGCTATCGTCGTGGCTTCGAACGTGGGGGTGCAGTTCCTGCTCGCCGACGGGTACTTGACATGGGGGGCGTTCTGCTACCCGCTCGCCTTTCTGGTCACCGACGTGACCAACCGGCTCTACGGGCCGGAGAAGGCGCGGAAGGTGGTGCTCTTCGGGTTCGCGACGGGGCTGGCCTGCTCTCTGGTCGGCACGCAGATCATGGGCGAGTTCGGGCCGCTGGTGACGTGGCGCATCGCGGTCGCTTCGGGGCTGGCGTTCCTGGTCGCGCAGCTCACGGATGTCGCTGTCTTCAGGGCCTTTTCAGAGCGGCCCTGGTGGAAGGCGCCGCTCACCTCGACGCTGGTGGGCTCCACCCTCGACACGGCGCTCTTCTTCACCATCGCCTTCGCGGGTTTCCTCGCGATTCCAGCGGCTTGGGGCGACGTCTCCTGGGCGCAGGAGGCGACGGCCGTGGGCCCGCTCTGGGTCGGGATGGCGCTGGCGGACTGGGCGGTGAAGCTGTCGGTGGCGCTGGCGGCGCTGGTGCCGTTCCGCCTCATCACGCGACGGGCACAAGCTGTGGTGTGATTTGGGCTTGACGGATACCGGATGTGTGCCAACCTCCCCCCTATCGGCAACCCACAGAAAGGAGGTGATCCAGTGTCTAGAAAGGTATTGGAGAATGGCGTCGGGACAACTGCGGAGGTGCGTGCGTAGGGCAGCCCTTGCGCTCTCACAGACGTAGGTGAGGTCACTCTAACCGACCCCGCCTCCTGGACTTTCGGAAGGCCGCTTCTCGCCGAGGAGCGGCCTTCTTCTTGCCGTCGCACCCGTGCCACAGGAATCCCGATTCGGCCGGACCGAAGGCGGAGCGTGCGGTGCGGTTTGGGCGGAAATCCGCTGTGCACCCCCTGTGCACCCCCCGTGCACCCCCCGTCTGCACAGATGGCAGACCGATTTCCTTAACCCTCCGGTAACCGTTCGGACGGAAGGTCGCCCCCCGACACGCGATGGAGGGGTCGATGGCGACGACGGATGTGAAGGGACGCAAGCGCGAATGGCTCAGCGAACTGATGACGCTGATGCGTCAGTTCGAATGGGACATGATGTATCAGGTCACGACGCGCGGCCGCATCCCCGGGGAATGGACGACGATCTGGAAGGAGCGGTCCTGCAAACGCACGCGGGTGACGCTGCGTGTGGATGACGACGTGCTGCGCTTCTTCAAGGTCATGGGAGCGGGCCACGGGCCGCGCATGAACGCCGTGCTGCGGGCTTTCATGCTGAGCAAGCTGTCGGGGATGATCCAGGACGAGATCCTGCCCGAGACCTACCGGGAAGACTGGATGGGCAAACCCCGCCCCACCTACCGCTCCGACCTGGCCCAGGCCTGGCAATTGATGGGCAAGGACCCGGACAAGGAGATCAAGGGGTTGTGAGGGATGCCGGGCACAGGCAGCGAGAGATGGATGGGCAAACGTCGCCCCAATGGCATGGCGGAACTCGCGAGCCTGGCCCACGAGGACGGGGAGGACCCGGACGAGGTGTTGTGAGGCGGGTGGGCGGCATTAAGCTAACCGTCTGTGGAGCAGGCGGAAGCCTATAGTCCCACTTCGCATAGCGAAAGCAGATCTAACCTCCTACTGGACTTCCCTTCACTTCCTACCGGGCGGAGTTCTTCGCTTCCAGAAGATAAGCGTTGAAATACTGTCTAGCCTGAGGCGTAAGCATAGTTCGAAATTTTTTATCATCATGGTAAAAGAGGCAATGCCTCATAATCGTAAAGGGCTTCATGTTCACATGTGCCTTGGTTAGACGTTCCTCAGCATAACGTTTAACAAGAGAGATTGACGTTCGAAGATAGTAGTTGAATTTCCCTCTTGTCGTTTCGGGCCGCATCTGCAGTATCTCCTCGACGAAATCGTCCGCGGCGTCTGGCGGAAACTCATATCCTTCAAAAAAATGATTCGCTATCCGAAGAAATGAAAACGCATCCAAAATCGGAGCCGGCTTTCCCTTTTCTCCAGACTCCCCTGATCCTTCTTCCAACTTCGTTTCCGCATTCAGCCCTTCTGTTTCCGAGATGTCAACCTCGTAGTCCTCTGCGCGTTCTTCATATTCGCCTGTAAGGTCTCGAATGGCAGAGAACTCTCTATCTGCAATTTCAAAGAGGGCGGCTAACGCATTAACTCTTCTCTTCAAGTCATTTGGAATAGACTTCTTATACTTTAGCTTATGGTCAAGAACACTCCACGCGTCTTGAATAAGAGTACGTATCTGAACTTCGAACCGCAATCCCTTATATCGATAATATTCTGGAAACTTCGCCCGCTCCTCAGAAATACATAGATCCATGTGTAGACCTTTATACCCAAAACGGCCTTCGTCTGCGACAAGCTCAGCGGTCTTATCAGTTGTTTCCAAGACAAAGAAATTCTGATCTATTAAATTCTGGACCTTCGCAATATCTTCTTCATATTGGCATGTAATTCTTAGGCCGAGAATGTCGCTTACGTGATTCTTTATTGAATAGCCCTTCTTCTCTTTTTCCAATTTACCCCGATAGTTTCTTATGAACTTCCCAACACATTCGTCTCGCACCTTTAGCCTATATTCGATTTTCTCGATACCCAGTCGACTATCAGAGAGGGCGAGAGATTCTAGAAGTGAGTGCATTGATCGCAGTGCGTCGTAGTGATACTGATAATTTTCGTCATAGAATTTTTTAAACTCTTCCAGTTCATGCGAAAAGTCTAATGAAGCCAAAGTCTCCTCCTTCATTGTAAGCTACTCTTAAACCACCACCTCTTCCGCCACCTGCTCCCCCACCCCGAAGACCCGCTTGTAGCGCTCCACTTCCGCCTCCGGTCCCATCGCCTTGCGGGGGTTATCGCTCAGCTTCACGGTCGGCCGCCCGTCCGCCGCCACTGCCTTGCAGACCAGCGAGAACGGGGCGAGGCGGTCTTCGGGGACGAGGCCCCGGAAGTCGTTCGTCAGGAGCGTCCCCCAGCCGAAGGACACGCGTACGCGGCCCTGGAAGCGGGCGTGGAGGTGCTCGATCTTCTCGACGTCGAGCCCGTCGGAGAAGATGACGAGCTTCCCGGTCGGGTCCTCCCCCCGCTCCCGCCACCAGCGGATGGCGGTCTCGGCCCCCTCCTCCGGGTCGCCGGAATCCACCCGGATCCCCGTCCACCCCGCCAGCCAGTCGGGCGCGCGATCGAGGAACCCCTTCGTCCCGTACGTGTCGGGCAGGATGATGCGCAGGTTGCCCGAATGCTCCTCGTGCCAATCGGCGAGCACGTCGTAGGGGGCGGCGGCCAGCGCCTCGTCGCTGCGGGCGAGCGCGGAATAGACCATGGGCAGTTCGTGGGCGTTGGTGCCGATGGCCTCCAGGTCGCGGTTCTTGGCGATCAGGCAGTTGGACGTGCCCGTGAAGCTGTCGCCCAGCCCCTCGCGCATGGCCTGCACGCACCAGTCCTGCCACAGGAAGGAATGCCGCCGGCGGGTGCCGAAATCCGCGATGCGCAGGTCGGAGAGGTCGCGCAGGCGCTGGATCTTCTCCCAGACGCGGGTCATGGCGCGGGCGTAGAGGACCTGAAGCTCGAACCGCGCGAGATCGTGGAGCACGGCGCGGGAGCGGAGTTCCATGATGATGGCGAGCGCCGGGATCTCCCAGAGCATGACCTGGGGCCAGGGGCCCTCGAAGGTGAGCTCGTATTGGTCGCCCACCCGCTCCAGGTGATAGGGCGGCAGGCGGAGCTGCTCGAACCAGTCCATGAAGGCGGGCGTGAACATCTGGCGCTTGCCGTAGAAGGTGTTGCCGCGCATCCAGGTGGATTCGCCCCGGGTCAGCGACAGGGTGCGGACATGGTCGAGCTGCTCGCGCAGTTCGCCCTCGTCGATCAGGTCGGCGAGGGGGACGCGGGTGGTGCGGTTGATCAGGCTGAAGGTGACGTCGGTGTCGGGGCGGTTGCGGAAGACCGACTGGCACATCAGCAGCTTGTAGAAATCGGTGTCGATCAGCGAGCGGACGATCGGGTCGATCTTCCACTTGTGGTTCCAGACGCGGGTGGCGATGTCGGTCATGGGCGTCCTCCGTCGCGGGAGGATGCGCATGGGGTGCCGGGCCTGTCCAGACGCTCAGGCGGCGGTGTTCCAGTGCAGGCGCCAGTGGTGGCCGTCCCGAAGGTAGTGGATGTCGATGTCGTTCCAGTCCTCGGCGAGGGTATGCCCCTCGGGCGGCGGCGGCGGCGTCAGGCCGAAGATGCGGGTGAATTCGGGAATGTAGGCGCGGGTCGTGTCGCCCCAGGGTCCGAACGGGGGATCGGCGGGGCGCTCATCGGGGTCGTATTCGAAGAGGCAGGACGTGTCGTGCAGGAAAGTGGCGAGGTCCGGGACATCGTCCTGGCTGGCCACGGCGCAGGCGAAGGTGGCCTCGCCGCTGCCGAAATAGATCATCCGCCAGCGGATCGGCTGGTCGCTGCGGCCGTGCTCCCAATAGGGGCTGCCCCATTTGAGATCGGGGCCGGTCATCTCGAGGCCGCGCGGGCAAGCCGGCGCCGTTCGGCGTCGAGCGCCTTGGGCACGTGCCGCGCGGCGGCGAGCGCGTCCTCGTCACGGGCGGCGGCGGTGGCACGCAGCGAATAGGTCGGTGCCCCGCCCCCCAACGCGGCCCGGACGAGGGCGTGGGCCGTCAGATAGGCGAGTTGCGCGGGGTGGGTCAAAGGGCCGGGCGCAGCGCGGCCTTGCGCGATCTCTTGGCAGGCGGACGCGTCGGGGGACACATAGCTGCGGCAGATCATCGGGCGCGCCTCGTAGGCGCGACAGGTGCGGGTTTCGGGGTCGAGCGCCGGACAGGCCTTCGGGTGCCACGCATCGCCGTCCGGGCCGGAGCGGTCGGCCAGCGCCTCGTGCAGCGCGCGCGCCTCGTGAGCGGTGATCGTGCCGCCGTCTGCGCCCGTCAGGATACAGCAGAACGCGCAGCCCGAAGCACAGGCGAGGCCCGGCGGCATGGGGATCTGCGCGAGCATGGTGCGCCCGATGGCCAGCGCCGCGAGGCCGCGCGACAGATCGCGGGTCAGATCGGCGACGGGCCGGTCGGGCTGCGCGTCCAGCCAGGCCAGAAGGCCCGCCCGCGCCCGCTGCGTCGTCTCGGCCGGACTGCCCGGCAGGCGCGCGGCGGCCAGCGCGGCACGCAGGGCAGCGCGGTCGGCAACGGGCTTGCGGGCGGATCGTGTCGTCTTTCCCATGGGCCACCGGTAGCCTTTGGGGCCGGCAAGGGAAAGCGGACCGATGATCCCCTATCTCGCGGTTCGGCCTTGGGACGGGGCAGTCCGCGGTACGCACAAGCCCCGATCCCGGGCGCCGCCCCGGATCGCGACGATAAGCCGGATCTCGCCCGATTTTCGCCAGATCCGCACGCTATCCCGCGCGCATGGAACTGCTCGATTACAGATATCACATCGTGCGTCCCGCTCAGGGTGGCGCGCCGGTCGCCTTCTTCCGCTCGCAAGCGACATGGGAGGCCGCCAAGGAGGCGCCGCCCGGCGCGCGGGCCTTGCTGGCCGGGGCCGGCTTTGTGAAACCACCACCGGGCGGCAAGGTGCCAGAAGGCTGGTGGCCCGCCGAACGGCAGGCCTATTTCGACATGATGACCGGCATGCAGGCCGCGCTGGAGAAGATCGAGTTGCCGCCCCCCGGCCTGGACGGCTTTCGGCTGGAGCAGTTTTTGGCTCAGTTCCGCCAGTCCATCCCGGAGAAGATCACCAAGCTGGACGTGAATGCAGGCAAGGTGCCCGGCAAGGGCGAACGCCTGAAATGGGGTGTCGGCATGGTTGCCGTCTGCGGCGCCTTGGGTATCGCCATCTTCATGGGTGGCCCGGCCATGCTGACCAAGGTGGTGTCGATGGAGCCGATGAACCTTGCGGGGACGAATCCGGCGGATCGGGACGGCATCCGCGTGCCGGTCGAAGAGATCGAGAGCATCGCCGCGCGGACCGATCTGACGGCCGAAGAGAAGCGGGCCATGCTTCAGGAGGTGATGCGGCGCTCTGCGGCAGAACGGGCCGGGACTGCCCCCGCGCCCCGCACACAAAGCGGCGCGGTCGTGCGTGGCAGCGGCGACAGCAATGGCGGCTTCGTCAATGCGGGCGACAATGGCGGCTTCGTCGGCTCCGGCAGCGACAGCGGCGGCTTCGTCAATGCGGGCGACGGCGGCGGATTCGTTTCGACCGGACAGCGTCCGCAGATCGAGGTCGAAGGCCGGGTCCAGGGCTCTTCGGACATGCGCGCGGCGCTGGAGCGGCTGCGCAACCGCTAAGCCCCTACCCCGCCAGCGTGACCCCCGCCCCCCCC
>NZ_JYFE01000007.1 GCF_000877395.1 Jannaschia aquimarina
TCTCCGCAGTGGACCCGAGCGACAGCGTGATCGAAGATCGCGCGAGAGCATCCAGCGTTCGAACCAGGTCCCGACAGGCCCACCAGACACCCTTAGTCAGATCATCGGCCGGCCTCTTCACGGCGGGATCAGGCGGCGGCAGGATCGCCGGACGGGCCACAGCCGTCGTGACCCGGGTCTCGCCCCCCATCCGGCCCCCCGCCGCTGTTGCAGCGCCGCCGATCCCGCCTGCGGTCGTGAACGGCAGACCTTGCGTCAGGCCGTCGGGTCGCGCAGTCTCGCCGCGACGCAGCGAGGGGGCGCTCCATGGCCACAGTGATCACCTTGGCCCAGCAGAAGGGCGGGTCCGGAAAGACCACGCTCACCACCCATCTGGCCTGTGAACTGGCCGCACGGGGGCATAAGGTCGCGCTGATCGACACCGATCCGCAGGGCAGTCTGGGCCGCTGGTTCATGACCCGGTGGGAGCGGGAGACCGGCCTGAAGGGCGACATCACCTTCTCGACCTCATCGGCCTGGGGCGTGACCTTCGAGAGCCAGAAGCTGGCCAAGGATCACGACTACGTCCTCATCGACACGCCGCCCAAGATCGACAGCGATCTGAAGCCCGCGCTCAAGGCCGCCGATCTGGTCGTCGTCCCCGTCTCGGCCAGTCAGGTCGATCTCTGGGCAACCGAAGGCGTGCTGGATCTGGCCCAACGCGAGGGGATGCGCCCGCTGGCCGTCCTCAACCGCGCACGGGGCGGCACCAAGCTGACCGGCAAGGTCCTCGCGGCGCTGGACGAGCTGGAGGCCGACCCCGCCAAGACGGTGATCGGCCAGCGCGTCGCCTATGCCGAGGCCATCGGCGTGGGGCAGGGCGTCTGCGAGTTTCCCGGCGCCAAGGCGGCCTCCGAAGAGATGGCGACCCTGACCGACGAGATCCTGTCGCATCTGCGCTGACCGGCTCCGATACCGGAGCCGACGCCCCCCGCTACCCGGCGGTCTTCGATAGCATCCCCGCAATCTCGTCCTTCAGGCGCATCCGTTCACGGCGCATCTCGTGCTCATGCTCCTCGGCGCAGGGCTCCACGTTGGTCTCGGCGCGGTGAATCGCGCGGTTCACCTCGTGGTAGCGATCGGCGAGCTTCGCGAAATGCGCGTCGGTCTTGCGCAGTTCGGACATGCGCTCGGCCGCTTCGGGAAACTCCTCGTGAAGCTCGTGGGGGACGTGGGACATGGGACCTCCTCTTGTTATCGTGGCGGAGGTTCGCCGCGCGGGCCGGGCCGCGCCCTGAGCCAGATCAGGTGACGCTGCGGCATCCTGCGAATTGACTCGCCGATGCGCTCATGCGCTGGTCTGGCCCATGTCGGACATCGCCCGCCGCACCGCCCTGGCCGCGCTCGCCTACGTCACCGGCGTCTTCGCGTTGGGCTTCGCGCTGGGCGTGGTGCGGGTCACGCTGATCCTGCCCCACATGGACGAGATGCGCGCCGTCCTGATCGAGCTTCCGATCATGATCGCCGCCAGCGCGGTCCTGGCGATATGGGCCGTGAGGCGCTGGGGCGTGCCCGCCTCGATCGGGCCGCGCCTCGCGATGGGGGCGCTGGCCTTCACCCTGCTCATGGGGCTCGAACTCGGGCTGTCGGTCACCCTCTTCGGCGCGTCGGTCTCCGAGCATTTCGCCCGCTACGCGACGCCTCCGGCCTTTCTGGGTCTCGCGGCGCAACTGGTCTTCGCATCGCTCCCGGCCCTTCTTCTGCTTCGGCCGAAAGGTGCCCTCTAGCTATCCGGGGCGCCCATCCATCCGACCACGCCCCCCGCGTCCCGCTCGGCGGTGGTCCGATCTGCGAAGCCGCCGCGCGGCGGGTGCAGGCGCCGCCAGCCATGCCCGTCTTCCGGGTCGCGGCGGCATTCCACCCAGGCCCACCCGGCCTCGCCCTCGATCAGATCGACGCAGCGGTCGCCCGACGTGTCTTCCAGCGAGGCGCGGACGATCACCCGAATTCCCTCAGCCGCGCGACGTAGCGGGCCAGCGTGTCGATCTCCAGGTTCACCCGGTCGCCTTCGGCACGGTCGCCCCAGGTCGTGACCTGCTGCGTATGGGGGATCAGGTTCACACCGAAACGCGCGCCCTCGACCTCGTTCACCGTCAGCGATGTGCCCGCCAGCGCGACCGAGCCCTTGGGCGCCACGAATCGCGCCAGCGCGTCCGGCGCCTCGAACGTGTAGCGCAGCGAGTCGCCCTCGGGCCGGATCGAGACGATCTTGGCGACCCCGTCGACATGGCCGCTGACGATATGGCCGCCCAATTCGTCCCCGACCTTCAGCGACCGCTCCAGGTTCACGCGCGTCCCTTCGGCCCAATCGCCCAGCGCCGTCTTCGACAGGCTCTCGGCGCTGACATCGACATCGAACCAGTCCCCTGTTTCGTCGGGTCCCCGGTCCACGACCGTCAGGCAGCAACCGTCGCAGGCGATGGACGCACCCAGGTCGATCCCGCTGGCCGGGTAGGCCGTGCCCAGCCGGACGCGGCGGTCGCCGCGATCCTCGATGGCGCGGACGGTGCCGATATCGGTGACGATTCCGGTGAACATGGGCAGGCTCCTTCGGCCCGGCTGAGTGGGTCGGAGGCAGAACGGCCATCTTTCGCGCCCCGTGTCCACCCCCGTGTCCACCCGGTTTCCACCCCGTCTTCGCGCCGCCCGGCCCCGAGGCAGGGCCGCGCAGACCCGGCGGACCCGCGCCGGCACCTGGCGAATCCGGGGCGAAGGCCACATTTGCGCCACAATCACGCCTTCCAAAGGACACCACTTAACCGCACCTTAACCGCGTTTCTGTTTGCCGGGGTGGCGATGGTGCGCCGATTCCTTTTCCTCCAGGGCCCGCACGGGCCCTTCTTCGACCGGCTCGCGCGGCTCCTGCGCGCGGCGGGGGCGGAATGCTGGCGCGTGGGCTTCAACCACGGGGATGAGGCGTTCTGGTTCCACCGTGCGACCTACCTTCCCTTTCGCGACGCGCCCGAGGCGTGGCCCGCCACCTTCGACCGCATCTGCGACGAGAAGGGCATCACCGATCTCGTGCTCTACGGCGACACGCGCGACGTCCATGCCGCCGCGATCCAGGTCGCGCGCGCCCGTGGCCTGACGATCCACGTCTTCGAAGAGGGATATCTCCGCCCCTGGTGGGTCAGCTACGAGCGCGACGGCTCCAACGCCCATTCCCGCCTGATGGACAAGTCCGTGCCCGAGATGCAGGCCGCGCTGGCCGCGCTCGATCTCGACCTGCCGGACGCGCCCGCCCATTGGGGCGACATGCGCCACCACGTCTTCTACGGGATGCTCTATCACTGGTTCGTGCTGTCGCGGACGCTGGTGGCGGGGCGCTACCCCCATTACCGGCCCCATCGCGACGTGACCGTGGCGCATGAGTTCCGGCTGTACCTGCGGCGCCTCCTGACGATGCCCGCCACGGCCCTGCGGCGGCGCATCTCGCAATGGCGCATCACCCATGGCGGCTTTCCGTACCACCTGTGCCTGATGCAGCTCGAACACGATTCCAGCTTCCGGGCGCATTCCCCCTACGCCTCCATGACCGACTTCCTGGAGGAGGTGGTCGGCGCCTTCGCGCGCGGCGCGCCGACCCATCACCATCTGGTCTTCAAGGCCCACCCGCTGGAGGACGGGCGCGCCCCGATCCGCGCCACCCTGCGCCGTCTGACGGCCGAGCACGGACTGGACGGGCGCGTTCATTACCTGCGCGGCGGCAAGCTTGCCAGCCTCCTGAACGAGGCGCGCTCGGCGGTCACCGTGAACTCGACGGCGGCGCAACAGGCGCTCTGGCGGGGCCTTCCGGTCAAGGCGCTGGGCGCGTCGGTCTATTCAAAGCCCGAATTCGTCTCGGATCAGCCGCTCGAGCGTTTCTTCGCCGATCCCGACCGGCCCGACAGCCGGGCCTATCGCGACTACCGCCACTATCTCCTTGAAACGTCGCAGGTTGCGGGCGGCTTCTACTCGGCGCGCGGACGGCGACAATTGCTGCGCCAGGTCGTGGATATGATGCTTTCAGAACACGATCCCTACGATCGGCTTGCCACAGGAAAGCCCGCTCCGCGACAAAATCTCAAACTGGTGTCAGGTTAGACGGAACAGAATCATGCCCGGACGGGGGCCAACCCCCGCAAGAGGCTGACGAGGCAGAAAGGCAGATTCGTGAGCAGACCCATCTCCCTGGGGGCGAAGGCCGTTGCCGTGGCGCTCTGCGCGACGATCGTGGCGTCCTGCGGAACCCTCCCCCGCTCCGGCCCGAACAAGCGCGAGATCTACGCCGGTTCCGTCCAGCGTGAGGGCGATGCGTTCGTCGTCACCGTCAATCCCCGCGTCACCGCCGCCACCGCCGTCGTTCCGGCGGCGGGCTTCTCGACCCAGTTCCGCAACGCGGGACCGCTGGGCGCCGACGTGATCCGCCCCGGCGACACGCTGGGCCTGACCGTCTACGAGAACGTCTCCGACGGTCTGCTGGCCCCCGCGGGCGCCAGCGCCTCGGTCCTGGACGAGCTTCAGGTCGACGATCGCGGCTTCATCTTCGTTCCCTATGCCGGCCGGATCCGCGCCGCGGGGAACACGCCCGACGCGGTGCGCCAACTCATCACCCGCCGCCTGGACGAGCAGACGCCGGACCCGCAGGTCCTCGTGCGCCGCCTTGCCGGGGACGGGGCGACCGTCTCGGTCGTGGGCGCCGCCGGGGCGCAGGGCGTCTACCCGATCGAGCGGCCCACCCGCACCCTGACGTCCATGCTGGCCTCTGCCGGCGGCGTGGCGATTCCGCCCGAAGTGGCAAAGGTCACCGTCACGCGCGGCCACCTGTCCGAGACGATCTTCCTCAAGGATCTCTTCGCCCATCCGCAGCTCGACATCGCTCTGCGCGACGGCGACCGGATCTTCGTGGAGAACGACACGCGCGCCTTCACCGTCCTCGGCGCGACCGGCGCCCAGAGCCGCCTCGAATTCCAGACCGAGACCCTGTCGGCAATCGAGGCACTGGCCCAGGTCGGCGGTCTCAACGCGTCCATCGCCAACCCCACCGGCGTCTTCGTCTTCCGCAACGAGCCCGAGGAGATCGCCGAAACCGTTCTCGGCCGCGACGACCTGACAGGCGCCCAGCGTCTCGTCTACGTCCTCGACCTGACGGAGCCGAACGGCATGTTCGAGGCGCGCGACTTCCTGATCCGCGACGGCGACACCGTCTACGTGACCGAGGCGCCCATCGTCGGCTTCAACCGCACCGTGGCCGCGATCTTCGGCACGCTGGGCAGCGCCACCAGCGCGGCGGCCGCCGTCGGCGTGCAGTGATCCCGGTGGCCCGTACGGGTCGCCTCCCCCGCAAGGCCCGGCCCTTCGGCCGGGCCTTCGTCCGTTTGGTCGATCGCCCCTGTGATCCGGCTTGCCCGGAACGCATCTCCGGGTCGCCGAAGAGGCCGTCCCGTGACGGAGCCAAACGCGCTGCCTCGCTCTGGCAATCATGGCATGAAGACCCACACCGGCCCGCCCCATGACCGATCGCCTCATCGCGCGCTACGTGACCGGTGGCTTCCTGTCGCGCCGCATCCGCCGGATCGCCGCGCTGGGCGGGGTCGATCTGCGCCCCGGCTGGCCGCGTAAGGACGAGTCCGTCGCCGCCTGGGGCCACACGCCCTACGCCGCACGGGCGGAAAAGCTGGCCGCCCGCACCGGCGCGCCGATCCTGCGCATCGAGGATCCGTTCCTGCGCTCCCTCCATCCCGGCCGGTCGGGCGAGGCACCGCTGGGACTGCTGATCGACCGGCAGGCCTGTCATTTCGACTGCTCGCGGCCCTCGGATCTCGAAATCCTGCTGGCCACCCATCCGTTCGACGACGGCGCCGTGCTGTCCGCCGCGCGGCAAGGGATCGAGGAGTTCACGCGCCTCGGCGTCACCAAATACGCCGCCACCTTCGCTGACGAGGCACCGCCCCCCGGCTACGTCCTGGTGATCGACCAGACGCGCGGGGACGCCTCGATCCGGCTGGGCGGCGCGACGGAGACGACCTTCCGCGAGATGCTCATGATCGCGCGGGAGGAGCATCCGAACACCCCCCTCCTGATCAAGACCCATCCCGAAACGGCGGATGGTCACCGCGACGGCCACTTCACGGAGGCGGACGCCACCCATGGCGCCACGCTCGAAACCCGGCGCCTGTCGCCCGCCGCGCTTTTGTCAGGTGCCATCGCCGTCTACACCGTTTCCTCGCAACTGGGGTTCGAGGCGATCCTGCACGGCCACAAGCCCGCAACCTTCGGCCAGCCGTTCTACGCGGGCTGGGGCCTGACCGACGACCGCTTCCCCCCCGGCAGCGCCATCGAGACGCGGCGCTTCCGCAAGCTGACGCGCCCGCAACTCTTCGCGGGCGCGATGGGTCTCTACCCGGTCTGGTACGATCCCCATCGCGACGCGCGCGCCGGGGCGCTGGAAGTGATCCGCATCCTCGCTGCCCGCGCCCGCGCCTGGCGCGAGGATCGTGAAGGCTGGTCAGCGCCCGACATGCGCCTGTGGAAACGCGCGTCCCTGCGCCGGTTCCTGTCCGGCGATGTGACCTACCAGGAGGACCCGGACCGCCGGCGCCTGATATGGGGTGCGAAAGGGTTAACGGACGGCGATGCACCGTCTGTGCAGACGGGGGGTGCACAGGGGGTGCACAGGGGGTGCACACCGGAAACGGACGCTGAAGGGCAGGGTGTTAACGCCCCGGCGGTGCGGATCGAGGACGGATTCCTCCGCTCCCGCGGTCTGGGCGCAGAGCTGATCCCGCCTCTCTCGCTGGTGCTGGACCGGACCGGTATCTACTACGACCCAAGCCGGCCGTCCGATCTGGAGAAGATGATCGAACGGGCGGCGCAACTGCCCCACGAAGCCCTTGAACGCGCACGACAATTGCAGCGCGCCATCGTCGAGGCGGGCCTGTCGAAATACAACCTCGCCCGCCCCGTCCCCGATCTGCCGGAGGAGTATATCCTCGTGGTCGGGCAGGTCTCCGACGACGCCTCCGTCGTGCTGGGCAAGGGCGGCGACAATGCCGCCCTCTTGCGGGCCGCACGGGCCGCGCATCCCGACAAGGCATTGATTTACAAACCGCATCCGGATGTCGAGGCCGGTCTTCGCGACGGCGCCATCGACGCCGCCGAAGCCGATCTCGTCGCCGCCCAGGGCCCTGCGGTCCCGCTTGTGTCGGGCGCGACGCGGGTCTGGACCATGACGTCGCTCATGGGCTTCGAGGCGCTGCTGCGCGGCGTGCCCGTCACCACCACCGGCGCGCCCTTCTATGCCGGGTGGGGCTTGACCGACGACCGGGGAGCCGTCCCCCTCCGCCGCCGCGCCGCGCGCCCCTCGCTGGAGGCGTTGGTCCACGCGGTTCTCATTGAATACCCACGCTATTTCGACCCCGTGACGGGCACTGCCTGCCCCCCGGAAACCATCGTCCACCGCCTGACCCACGGCCCGATGCCCAGTCCGGGTCCAGCCAACCGGATGCTGTCCAAGGCCCAGGGCGCGCTGGCCAGCTATGCCCATCTCTGGCGCTGACCGAGCCGTCCGGGTCGAAAGCCGCCTGTGGGCAATAGGGCTGCGATAGACCGGAAATCACAGGATGCTTCGCATTGCCGGCAATGCTCCGGCGTCGGATCGGAGTGTCGGTCCCTCCACCACGCTCGCGCTTGACGGCCACCCCTGTCGCCACCGGTCACACCCCGCCTGACCTCACAACCGCTTGCCCAGCGATACCTCCAACCCGCTGCCCAGCCGGTCGGTGGTCCAGTGGCGCCGCCATTCCTGCAACCCCGCGGCCGCGAAAAGGGAAAGCGTCCGGTCGTCCGCTGCGTCGGCGGCCGCTTCGACGCGGTTGGCGCGGATCTCCCGCGCGGCGAGCGCGAGCGCGGCGTCGATGGCCGGGACGAGGCGCGCGGGCTCGACCCCCTCGGCCGCCGTCACCCCCAAGTGGATCGTCTTGCGGTTCTGGGCCATGGCAAGGATGGCCAGGGGGACCTCCGCCTCCTCCACGATAAGGATCGTGGCGCCCAGATTGTGCAACAGCCGACCACGCTTCCGGATGCGGACCACTTCGGCAAGCTCGGCGTCGGACCTGTGGTCGACAGTGCGGAAGCCGCGTTCGGCATCGGTGTTCCAGAGCGCGCGCAGGGTCGGAGCGTCGGCGGCCTCGGCCCGGCGCAGGGTCATCTCGGCGATCTGGATCGGAAGGCCCATGGCTTGCGTTTCGCGCGCGGCCGGCCTCTGATCAAGGCAGGACATACGAGGCGCCCCATGATCCACGGCATAGGCCACAATTCCCGACACGACCCGAACGGCTACTCCGGCCGGTTGCATCAATGGCGCCGGGCGCGGGCGGATCTGCTGGGCAAGACGCTGCCGGTCGAGGTGATCCGCATGCGCGTGCGCCGGGCCGAAGCGCTGGGCCTAGACTTCCGGACCTATGCGGGCGTGCGCGCGGCGACTGGACGGGACGTCGTGGCGATGCTGTTCTCATCGGGCGCGGTGGGCATGTTGCGCCGGGCGGAACTGGACGCGCGCGCCGCCGCCAAGCTGGCGCGCGTCGAGGCGCAACGCGGCGTGCTGGTCCATGCGCCGCTGGCCCTCGACGCGCCGCCGCCCCTGGACTGGGCCGACCGCGCGCCCGCCTTCACCGAAAGCTGGGCCGCCATGCGCGACCGCCTGCGCGGTGTCCTGATCGAGCGGCGCCTGCCGGGGGATGCCGTGCTGCTGGTGGGCGCCACCGGGGCGGAGCGCGAGTGGTGCGCCGCCATGGGTGCCGCCGGCTGGATCGACGCGGAGCGTTACTTCGCGGCGTGACGGCGCGCGCCGCTGCGCCGCACTGGCCGTCGCGCGGCGGGGGGGCTAGAACCACCTTCGAACAGGAGGTGCCCCATGGCCGACCCCATCCCCTTCGAGCAGCCGGGCCCCGTCGAGCGGGACCATGGCGACATCATCTCTTCGATCGAGGACATCATCGAGGATGCGCGCAACGGGCGCATGTTCATCCTCGTGGACCACGAGGACCGGGAGAACGAGGGCGACCTCGTGATCCCCGCGCAGATGGCCACGCCCGACGCGGTGAACTTCATGGCCACCCACGGGCGCGGGCTGATCTGCCTGACCCTGCCGGGCGAGCGGATCGACGCGCTTGGCCTGCCGCTGATGGCGTCGAACAATTCGTCGCGCCACGAGACGGCCTTCACCGTGTCGATCGAGGCGCGCGAAGGGGTCTCCACCGGCATCAGCGCCCATGACCGCGCGCGCACCGTCGCCGTGGCCATCGACGCGACCAAGGGCGCGCAGGACATCGCCACGCCGGGTCACGTCTTTCCCTTGCGGGCGCGCGACGGCGGCGTGCTGGTCCGCGCCGGACATACCGAGGCTGCGACCGACATCGCGCGTCTGGCCGGACTGATCCCGGCTGGCGTCATCTGCGAGATCATGAAGGAGGACGGGTCGATGGCCCGTCTGCCGGACCTGATCGCCTTCGCTCAGCGCCATGGCCTGAAGATCGGCACGATCAGCGACCTGATCGCCTATCGGCGCCGCCACGACAATCTGGTCCGCCAGACCGACAGCCGGACGGTGTCTGCCCGGGTGGGGGGCGACTGGCTGATGCGCATCTTCTCCGACGAGACGCAGGGGGCGGAGCATATTGTCCTTACCAAGGGCGACCTGTCGGCGCCGGGCCCGGTTCTGGTGCGCATGCATGCGCTGAACCCGATGGAGGACGTCCTCGGCATCGGCGGCTCCGATCTCGCGGGCGCCATGGGCGTCATCGCCGAGGAGGGACGCGGCGTCGTCGTCCTGCTGCGCGACACGGAAATGAAGCTGGATCCCGGCGGGGTCTCGCCCGAGAAGCTGCGTCGCTACGGTCTGGGCGCGCAGATCCTCGCGGCGCTGGGCATCCACGAGATGGAGCTGGTCACCAATTCCGGCGCGCCGAAGGTGGTCGGCCTCGAAGCCTATGGCCTCAGCATCGCGGGCACCCGTCCGATCCCGCAGGACGATTGAGATGGCGGGCCATTCCGACAACGTGCTGGATCTGCCGTCCTTCGATGAGGCGCCCAGGGTCCTGATCGTGATCGCACCCTATTACGGGGCGATCAGCGCGGCACAGCTCGCCTCGGCCCGCGCGTGGCTGGAGAAGGCGGGCGCGATCCACGAGACGGTCGAGGTGCCCGGCTCGCTGGAAGTGCCCACGGCCATCGGCATCGCACACCGCCAGGCGGAGTACGACGGCTATATCGCGCTGGGTTGCGTGATCCGCGGGCGGACCTCGCATTACGACATCGTCGTGAACGAAAGCGCGCGGGCGATCTCGACGCTGGGGCTGGCGGGGGCGTGCATCGGCAACGGCATCATCACCGTCGAGAACATGGAGCAGGCCGAGGAACGTGCCGATGCGGACCGGCTGGACACGGCCGGCGCGGCGGCTCAGGCGGCGCTGCACCTGATCGCGTTGCAGCGGCGGATGAAGAAGGCGCCGTCCGGCGTGGGCTTCAAGCCCGGCAGCTTTCAGCACGATGCGGCGGGCAAGGGGCCCACGGTGGCCTAGGCGTCGGGGGCGCGCGGCGTCACGGCGCCAATGCCTGCGGCAGCCAGAGCGCCAGCCCCGGAAAGGCGATCAGCGCCGCGGCCATCGCCAGCATGGTCAGGGCATAGGGGATCGCGCCCGCCATCACCTCGGACAAACGGCCGGATCGGCGCGCGCCCTGCACGACATAGAGGTTCAACCCCACCGGCGGGGTGATCAGCGCCATCTCGATCAGGACGATCATCAGGATCCCGAACCAGACGGGATCGTAGCCCAGCCCCGTCACCAGCGGCACCACGATGGGGATGGTCACCACCATCAGGCTGAGCGTCTCGATGAAGAATCCCAGCACCACGTAGAGCAGCACGATCACCAGCAGGAGCGGCAGCGGATCGAGGCCCAGCCCGGTCAGCATGTCCTGCAATTCGCGCCCCAGCCCGGCGGAGGCCAGCGCGAAGTTCAGGAACGAGGCGCCGATGACCACCAGCATGATCATCGCCGTGATCCTGACCGTGCCAAGCAGCGCGTCGCGCAGCATGGCCCAGGTGATGCCCGACGTCAGCGCCGCGATCACGAGTGCGCCGGCGACACCCACGGCGGCGGCCTCGGTCGGGGTGGCCCATCCGGCATAGATGCTGCCGACCACGGCGCCCAGCAGCGCGATCACCGGCAGGAGGTCCGCAAGACCCCGCACCATCTCGCCCCAGGGGAAGGTGCGCCGCTCCCCGCCCAGGGACGGGCGCCACAGGCACAGGATGGCGGTCACGACCAGGAAGGCGAGCGCCAGCAGCAGGCCGGGCAGGAGCCCCGCAAGGAAAAGCTGCGGGATCGAGGTCTGGGTCAGGAAGCCGTAGACGATCAGGTTGATGGAAGGCGGGATCATGATCCCCAGCGTCCCGCCCGCCGCGATGGCCCCCGAGAAGAGGCGCGGATCGTAGCCCATCCGCTCGGCCTGCGGCATGGCGACGGTCGCGACCGTGGCCGCCGTCGCCACCGAGGAGCCGGACGTGGCCGAGAACATCGTCGCCGTCGCGACATTCGCGTGGACCAGCCCGCCGGGCAGCCACGACACCCAGCGGTCGAGCGCCGCGTAGGTGCGCGTGGCGATGCCTGAGCGGACGAGGATCTCTCCGAGCAGGACGAAGAACGGAATCGCGATCAACGTGGCCGAGTTGGACGAGGACCAGATCAGGTTCCCCAGCCCCCGGCTCAGCGGAAACGGAGAGGCCAGCCAGTCGATCCCGAAGGCGAGCAGGAACAGCACGACGCCCACGGGGATCGAGAGCGCCAGTAGGCCCAGAAGGCCGGCGGAGAGCCACAGGATCACGAATGGACCTCCGCCGCGTCCACCTCGGAGACGGTCCCGGCGGCCCGTTCCGCGGCCTCCAGATCGCCGCGCAGGATCAGCACAAGCGCGCAGACCGTGACGATCCAGGCGGTCAGGGCGAACCAGAGCCAGCCCAGCATCCACGGCACCTGCACCCAGGCGAGCGGCGTCTCCAGCGGCGTGTTCGCGCGGCTGCCATTGGTCAGCGAGCGTTCCACCACCGGCCAGCACCGCCAGGCGATCGCGGCCAGCACGCCCGAGAGCGAGGCCATCGACAGAATGTCCAGAAGCGCCCGGCCCCGCGCGGCGAGCCGGGTGCGCAGCACGTCGATGCGCACATGGGCCAATTCGCACAGCGCAAAGCCCATGGCCCATCCGCTCGCGATGGCCATGGCATAGCCCGAGATCTCGTCGGTGCCCCCGAAGGAGGCGCCGACCTGACGCAGCCCGATATCGAGCAGCGTCAGCATCGCGGTGGCGAGCAGGCCGAGCCCGACCAGCAGCGCGACCGCCCGGTTGGCCGCCCGCAGCTTCGAGAGGACGGCCCCGGCCATTGCGGTCACTCGATCTCGACGCCGACCGCCGCGCCGACCGACGCGTTCCAGCGCGCCTTCCAGTCGCCGCCCGCGCGCTCGGCCCAGTCAGGCAGGACCTGGGTCAGGAGGATTTCGCGCGCCCGCGCGATGTCGTCCTCGGTGGCCTCGACCAGCGTCATCGACCGGGCCTCGCCCGCCGGACATTCGCCGTTGCCGGTCAGGCAGGCGATGTCGTTCGAGAGCGCGTCCTGCGCGACGTCCCAGGCGGGATCCTCGAACCGGCTTTCCGCCAGTTCGGTCAAGGCGGCCTGCTCATCGGCGCTCAGCGCGGTCCAGCGGTCCAGGTTCACCGCGGTCACCACGCTGTCCCAGCCGCCTAGGGGGATCGGCAGCAGATGGGTCGACACTTCCCACCAGCCGGCGGAATAGCCCGAACCGGCGCCGGTGACGGCGCAATCGACCACGCCGCGTTGCAGGGCGCCCGGCACCTCGGCGAAGCCGACATTGACGCCCTCCGCTCCCAGCGCCTCCAGGAAGAGCGCGGTCATCCGGCCGGAGGCGCGGACCTTCAGGCCCTCCAGATCGTCCAGCCCGCCGATCTCGGCGTTGCAGAAGACGACCTGCGGCGGGTAGGGCGCGACGGCCAGCACATGGCTGTTGAAGCGATCGGCGTAGATGTCGGATACCAGCGGCTTGGCGGCGTCGACCATGGCGCGGGCCGACGCGGCGTCCATCGCGATCATGGGCACGTCCAGCCCCTCCAGTTCGGGCGCGTCGGCGACGGCGTAATCGGCGACGGTCATCGCCACGTCGTAGACCCCGTCGCCCAGCAGGCGGAAGACATCGCCCACGCCCAGCCCCATTTGGTCATGCGTGGTCAGCGCGACGTCGAGGCCGGTCTCGGCCGGGACGGTCTCGGACCAGAAGGGGGCCTCGAACTCCTTGTGCAGCGGCAGGCCGGACCACGAGCCGACGACCGACAGGTCCTGGGCCACGGCGGGCAGGCTGAGGGCCGCGAGCGCGGTCCCGGCGAGTAACGTCTTCATGGCATGACTCCTTGTTGGTCGGGTATTCGGCCCGGTGCGACCGGGGGCGCATCGGCATCCTCGGCCATGTCGCAGATCAGCATGTGGCCGGGTGTGTGGGTGATCGCGAAAGGCAGCTTCGCCCCCGCCAGCGCGGCTTGCGGCGTGACCCCGCAGGCCCAGAACATCGGCACGTGCCCGGCAGGCAGCGGGACCGGATCGCCCCAGTCCGGCGCGCCCGCATCCGCGATGCCGAGGGCGGCCGGGTCGCCGGTATGGACCGGGGCGCCATGGGCCTGGGGATAGCGGGCGCTGATGGCCGCCGCTTCGCGTGCGCGGTCCTCGGGGATCATCCGCAGGCTGACGACCATCGGCCCGGCGAATGGCCCCGCCGGCACCGTCGGCCTGGTCGAGCGGAACATCGGCACCGTGCGGTCGTGCGTCACGTGCCAGAGGTCGATCCCGGCCGCGATCAGCGCATGTTCGAAGGTGAAAGAGCATCCGAGCGCCACGCCCACCAGATCGTCCGACCAGAGATCGCAGATATCGGGCGCGTCGCCCGCCGGCACGCCGTCACGGTGGATGCGGTAGGAGGGCAGGTCGGTGCGCAGGTCGATATCGCCCAGCGTCGGCATCCGGGGATCGCCCGTATCGCCCACGCCCACGATCGGACAGGGCTTGGGATTGCGCAGGCAGAATCGCAGGAAGTCGAGCGCATGCGCCTCGGGCAGGATCACGAGATTGGCCTGAAGGCGCCCCGGCGCCAGCCCGGCCGTATGACCGCGATAGGCGCCGTTGCGGATCGCCGCGCGGACGTCCTTCAGATCGCGGCCGATCAGATCCTCGTATCGCATCCCGCCCTCCTGCCCTCGAACGGTCCCGCAGGTCAGGCATAGACGCAAATCAGATTTTGTTGCGGTCACTCATAAGAGAATTCTATCGCGACCTCCCGGGCGATCCCGGCGGCCGAGGTGACGGCATGGCTCGGGGGCTCGACCCGGTAGGCGGCGACGAAGCGCAGCGCCGGCAGGTCGAAGCCCGGATCGAACCGCACCAGCGTGCCGCGCGCGATCCCCTCGGCCACCATCGGGGCGGGCATCGCGCCGACGCAGAGCCCGCGCTCGATCAGCCGCAGCGCCGCCGACAGCGACGCGGACGGAAAGGGCGAGGGCGCGCCGCCCAGGTTTTCGCGCAGGGCCTCGACCAGTTCCCGGAACGGGCGCGTGACCCGGCTGAAGCTGACGATCGGCTTCGCCAGCAGGAGGTCGGGCCGCTCCACCGCCGATCCCGCGGCGGCGCACCAGGCCAGCGGCACGTCCGGCAGCGCGACATTGTCGATCCCCGCATGGGAGAGCGGCCCCAGAAGCAGGCCCAGATCCAGCCGCCCCTCGAGCAGCCGTTCGCGCAGGGCGATTGTGACATCGACGTCCAGTTCGATGGTCAGCCTCGGCCAGCGGCGGTGGATCGCCTCCACGAAGTCCGGCAGCCAGGTCTGCGCGATCGTCTCGGAGGCGCCGATGCGGAGCAGTCCCTCGATGGCCTCCGGGTCGATCACGTCCCGCTCGATCGCGTCCGCCAGCGCATCGAGCCGTTCGGCATGGCGCAGGAGCAGCTCGCCCCGCTTGGTCAGCCGCATCCCCCGTGCCTCGCGGGTGAAGAGCTGGGCGCCCAATTGCGTCTCCAGGCCCCGGATCCGTGCGGTCACGGCGGGTTGCGTCAGGTGCAGCACATCGGCCGCGCGGCCGATCCCGCCGGATCGGACGACCTGCACAAAGGTCCTGATCTGCTCGAAATTCAGCCGCCGCAAGGTCCGCTTTCCCGGCCCGGTCCGCTGCCGGTCCGCCGTGACGCCGACCTCCCGGTCGCCGCGTCCCGCTTCGGGGCGGAGGGGGCCTCAGCCAAACCCGTAATAGGCCAGCACCCGGTTGTACCAGTGCCCCTCGATCCGGTCGCCCAACTCGTGCAGGTCGGGCGCTTCGCCGACCTGGCTCGCGTCGCAGGACAGGTGCAGGTCGCCCGCGTTCCAGTCGATCTTCGAGAGCGCCTCGGCGGGGATCACGCGCTGATGGGCCGTCCCGCCGGGCCCCGAATTCACCACGATCATCGCGACGCGCCGCTTTTCGGTGTCGACGATGAGGTCGAGTACGGTTCCCGCGGCCTCGCCGTCGGCGCCGGTCACCGGCGCGCCTTCCGCCGCCGACAGGTAGGCCAGTGCGGAGCCGTCCTCCGCCGCGGCGACATCGGCCGGATCGGGCAGGGCGTCCGGGGCGCACAGCACGGCGACCGGCCCGTCCGATCCGGCGTCACCGGCCTCCGCCTCCGAGATCGCGGCGGGCCAGACGTTTGCCGACAGGTCGGGCGCACCGAACGCGGCGGCCCGGATGGCGCAGCCCTGACCCTCGAACCACCGGCGCAGGCGTGTCGCAACATGGGTGACGTCCGTGCCGTCGCGCCGCGCGAGCAGGTCCGCGACCTGATGGTGGGCCCCGTCGGTACTCTCGACGGAGAGCGTCTGCAGATCGCGCAATCGAATGAGCATGGTCAAATCCTGCCTGAGAGTCGTGCCGCGCAGCTAACCCCACGTCAGCGGGGATCGCAACGCCCCCGCGCCCCCGTTGGACGCCCCTCCCCATTGACCCCGCCCGTCCACGCGCCTACCTGCCGCGTCCATGCCGAACACCGATCCAGACGACGCCCGCGCCCTGAGGCGCCGCATGCGTTCAGCCGCGCGCCTCTATGCCGTGCAGGCCCTCTACCAGATGGAGGCGATGGAGCAGTCGCTCGACAAGGTACGCGCCGAATTCGAGGACCATCGCTTCGGCATGGTGATCGACGGGATCGAGTTCTCCGAAGGCAATGTTGACCATTTCCGCCAGATCCTGACGGAAGCCGTCAGCCGGCAGGCGGCCATCGACAAGGCGACCGATCGGGCTCTGGTCGCCAAATGGCCGATCGGTCGGATCGACCCGGTATTGAGGGCCCTGTTCCGGGCCGCTGGTGCCGAACTGATGGCCTTCGACACGCCGCCCAAGGTCGTGATCACCGAATATATCGAAGTCGCGCGCGCCTTCTTTCCCGAGGGCAAGGAAGCGGGCTTTGTGAATGCCGTGCTCGACCACATGGCGCGGGAGGCGAAGCCCGGAGCCTTCGCGTGACCGCGCGCCCGCACCGCAACTTTTACGGCCGGACCAAGGGCAAGCACCTGAAGGCCAGCCATGAACGCTATCTCGAAGAGGATCTCGCCGCCCACTCCCCCGGCCCCGTCGGTTGGGACGAGAACCCGGAGCGCGCGGCGCTGGACCTCGATGCGCTCTTCGGGGGGCGTGATGTCTGGCTTGAGATCGGCTTCGGCGGCGGCGAGCATCTGGTCGCGCAGGCGGCGGCTCATCCGGATATCGGCATCATCGGGGCGGAGCCTTATATCAACGGCACGGCGATGTTGCTGGGCAAGCTCCGCGACGCGAAGGTGCGGAACGTGCGCATCCATCCAGGCGACGTGCGCGATCTCTTCGACGTGCTCCCGGACCGGAGCGTGGCGAAGGCGTTCCTGCTCTATCCCGACCCCTGGCCCAAGACCCGCCACCACCGCCGCCGCTTCGTGACGCCCGAGCATCTGGAGCCGCTGGCGCGCGTCCTGAAGCCCGGCGCCGAGTTCCGCGTTGCGACCGATATTCCAGACTATGTGCGCCAGACGTTGGAGCAGGTCCCGCGCCACGGCTTTCGCTGGACCGCCGAAGGACCGCGTGGCTGGAGC
>NZ_JYFE01000008.1 GCF_000877395.1 Jannaschia aquimarina
GGGGCATCGAGCCCCGTCCGATCCGGGCCTCCGGCGGGGATATTTGGAAAGCAGAGAAGCGGGATGCGTCGCCGGTTCGGATAAGCCGCATTGGGGGACCAGATCGAAGGCGGGGGCGTCGAAAAGCGGCACCCCTCCGGCTGGCATCGCCGGGCGGACCGGTCTAGATACCCGGCAACACCGGACCGGAGCATGCCATGACCGACCTCAAGAAGATCGTCATCGACGGGAACGAGATCGAGGTTCCCGGCGCCATGACCCTGATCCAGGCCTGCGAAGAGGCCGGGATCGAGATCCCCCGCTTCTGCTACCACGAGCGCCTGTCGATCGCGGGCAATTGCCGGATGTGCCTCGTCGAGGTGGTCGGCGGTCCGCCCAAGCCGGCCGCGTCCTGCGCGATGCAGGTCAAGGATCTGCGTCCGGGCCCGGAAGGCCAGCCGCCGGTCGTCAAGACCAACTCGCCCATGGTCAAGAAGGCCCGCGAGGGCGTGATGGAGTTCCTGCTCATCAACCATCCGCTGGATTGCCCGATCTGCGATCAGGGCGGCGAATGCGATTTGCAGGACCAGGCCATGGCCTATGGCGTCGACTTCAGCCGCTACCGCGAACCCAAGCGCGCCGCCGTCGACCTGGATCTCGGCCCGCTGGTCGAGACGCACATGACGCGCTGCATCTCCTGCACCCGGTGCGTGCGCTTCACCACCGAGGTCGCGGGGATCACCCAGATGGGCCAGACTGGCCGGGGCGAGGACAGTGAAATCACCTCCTATCTGGGCGAGACGCTGAAATCGAACCTGCAGGGCAACATCATCGACCTGTGCCCGGTCGGTGCGCTTGTCTCGAAGCCCTATGCCTTCACCGCCCGCCCCTGGGAATTGACCAAGACCGAGACGATCGGCGTGATGGATGCGCTGGGCGCCTCGATCCGGGTCGACACCAAGGGGCGCGAGGTCATGCGGATCCTGCCGCGCAACCATGACGGCACCAACGAGGAATGGCTGGACGACAAGACCCGCTTCGTCTGGGACGGGCTGCGCCGCCAGCGGTTGGACAAGCCCTATCTGCGCGAGAACGGCAAACTGCGCCCCGCCACCTGGCCCGAAGCGCTCGAGGCGGCGGCGACCGCGCTGAAGAATGCGTCGAAGCCCGCCGGGATCGTCGGAGACCTGGCGCCCACCGAGGCGGCGTTCGCGCTGCGCAAGCTGATGGACGCGCTGGGCGGCGTCACCGAGTGCCGCACCGACGGCGCGAAGATCGGGCCGGATCGGGCCTCTTATGCCGGGACGGCCGCGATCGAGGATATCGACGAGGCCCGCCAGATCATGCTGATCGGCACCGATCCCGCCCGTGAGGCGCCGGTGCTGAACGCGCGCATCCGCAAGGCGTGGCTGAAGGGCGCGAATGTGGGGCTGGTCGGTCAGCCCGTCGACCTGACCTACGACTATGCCCACATCGGAACGGATCGCGCCGCGCTGGACTCGGTTGCGGACAAGGCCGTCAGCGACGAGACGCGCGAGGCGCCGTCCATCGTGATCGTCGGCATGGGCGCGCTGACCGGGGCCGACGGGGCCGCCGTCCTGGCCGCCGCGCGCCGGATCGCCGAAAACTCGCAATCGGGCCTTCTGATCCTGCACTCCGCCGCCGCGCGTGTCGGCGCGATGGATGCGGGGTGTCACGCCGAGGACGGCATCGAGGCGGCGCTGTCGGGCGACGTGATCTACAATCTGGGCGCCGACGAGGTGGAGGTGCCCGAAGGCGCCTTCGTGATCTACCAGGGCTCGCATGGGGACCGGGGCGCGCATCGGGCCGACGTCATTCTGCCGGGTGCGGCCTGGACCGAAGAGCAGGGGCTGTTCGTCAACACCGAAGGGCGCCCGCAACTGGCCTTGCGCGCCAGCTTCGCCCCCGGCGACGCCAAGGAGAACTGGGCCATCCTGCGAGCTCTGTCGGCCGAGGTAGGGCATCAACTGCCCTTCGACAGCCTGGCGGAATGCCGCCGCCTGTTGCTGGAGGAGGCGCCGCAGCTGGCCGAGCTGGATGCCGTGCCCGCGAACGAATTCTCCGCCGCCCCCGAGGCGGGTGGCCTCGGAACGGGCGAATTCGGGTTGGCGATCAGTGACTTCTACCTCTCGAACCCGGTGGCGCGGGCCTCGCAGCTCATGGCCGAGCTGAGCCGGCTGGCCGCCGAACGGGAGGCTGCGCCCCTGGCGGCGGAGTGAGGCGCGTGGCCGCGATGGCCTGCGGCGTGCTTGCCGCCTGTCAGTCCGAAGAGCGGCCCCGCGTCGACGTGTTCCGTCCCGACTATCGCGGCCTCGATGCCTCGATGCTGGATGTTCTCGACACGGGCGGGCTGGTCCGCGTCCGCGCCGAGATGGGGGGCGCCCGCGACGATCAGGACGTGGCCGCCTACGCCCGCTGTGGCGCGGTCGCGTTCGGGTTGGACCGGGGCTTCGGATTCGCGCGTCATGTCGCAACGAACGTGGCGGAACGGGGTGGCATCTGGCGGGCGGATGCGGTTTACAGCGTCTCGCCGGACCTGCCTCGGGGGCTGAGGACCCTGGACGCCGAAGTGGTGGTCGAAGACTGCCGAACCCGAGGCATTCCGACCGTCTGACCGCGCCCCGCGCGCGACGAGAAGGGAACGACGAATGACCGAATTCCTGGCCACTCCCGGAGGGATCGCGCTGGTCATCCTTGTCCAGTGCCTCGCGGTGGTGGGCTTCGTGATGATCTCGCTGCTGTTCCTCGTCTACGGGGACCGCAAGATCTGGGCCGCGGTGCAGATGCGCAGGGGCCCGAACGTCGTCGGCGCCTTCGGGTTGCTGCAGACGGTGGCGGACGCGCTGAAATACGTCGTCAAGGAGATCGTCGTCCCCGCCGGCGCGGACCGGACGGTGTTCTTCCTCGCACCCCTGATGAGCTTCGTGCTGGCGGTGATCGCCTGGGCGGTGATCCCGTTCGACGACGGCTGGGTGCTGGCCGACATCAACGTGGCGATCCTCTACGTCTTCGCCGTCTCCTCGCTGGAGGTCTACGGCGTGATCATGGGCGGCTGGGCGTCGAACTCGAAATACCCGTTCCTGGGATCGCTGCGCAGCGCGGCACAGATGATCTCTTACGAGGTGTCGATCGGGCTGATCATCATCGGGGTAATCCTGTCGACCGGCTCGCTGAATTTCGGGGATATCGTGGCGGCGCAGGACAATGGCTGGGGCTTTTTCGGGTGGTACTGGCTGCCGCACCTGCCGATGGTGTTCCTGTTCTTCATCTCGGCGCTGGCCGAGACCAACCGCCCGCCCTTCGACCTGCCGGAGGCCGAGTCGGAGTTGGTGGCCGGGTATCAGGTCGAGTACTCGTCCACGCCGTTCCTTCTGTTCATGGCTGGCGAGTATATCGCGATCTTCCTGATGTGCGCGCTGATCACGCTGCTGTTCTTCGGCGGCTGGCTGTCGCCGGTGCCGTTCCTGCCGGACGGCCCTTGGTGGATGGTTGGCAAGATGGCGTTCTTCTTCTTCCTCTTCGCGATGGTGAAGGCGATCGTGCCACGCTACCGCTACGACCAGCTGATGCGGCTGGGCTGGAAGGTGTTCCTGCCGCTCTCGCTGGCCTGGGTGGTGATCGTGGCGTTTCTGGCGAAATTCGAGGTGCTCGGCGGGTTCTGGGCCCGTTGGGCCGTGGGGGCGTAATCACATGGCGACGACCGACACGCAGATCGACTGGAAGCGGGCGGGGAAGTATTTCCTGCTCTTCGATATCTGGCAGGGGTTCAGGCTGGGCTTCAAATACTTCTTCGCGCCCAAGGCCACTGTGAACTACCCGCACGAGAAGGGGCCGCTCAGCCCCCGGTTCCGCGGCGAGCACGCGCTGCGCCGCTACCCCAACGGCGAGGAGCGGTGCATCGCCTGCAAGCTCTGCGAGGCGATCTGCCCGGCTCAGGCGATCACCATCGATGCCGAACCGCGCGAGGACGGCAGCCGCCGGACCACGCGCTATGACATCGACATGACGAAATGCATCTATTGCGGCTTCTGCCAGGAGGCGTGCCCCGTCGACGCCATCGTCGAAGGCCCCAACTTCGAGTTCGCCACCGAGACCCGCGAGGAGCTGTTCTTCGACAAGGAGAAGCTGCTCGAGAACGGCGAACGCTGGGAGGCGCTGATCGCCAAGAACATCGAGCTGGACGCGCCGTACCGCTGATGGGAACCTGGGGCGTCCATAGCTTCGAGAACGACGACGCGGCGGATTTCATCGCCAGGCTGGAGGCCGAGAAGGTCCATCCGCCCGTCGTGAACGCCGAATTTGTCGGTGAGGCGCTGGAGGGTGTCTTCGCCGTGCCGCCCTCCGATCTGGGTGCGGGCCAGGCCGCGACGGCAGTCGCCGCGGCCGAGGTGATCGCCGCGGCACTTGGCCACCCCCGCGAGGGTGAGGCCGAGGATCCGTTCGAGCTGTCGACCTCGTTCAAGTTCTACGACGATTACGTCGGCATGGCGGTCGCCGCTCTGTCGCGCATCAGGCGGGACGAGAGCGAGCTCGCCGAGCTTTGGGCCGATACAGACGAGGCGGGTGATTGGCACGCGAGCCTTGCCGACCTCGAGGCGCGGCTCCGCAATGCGGCGGCCGAGCATGAGCTTCCTCTGGATTTCGTGCCGCCCGACGAGGGCGGAAAGACAGAGACGCAGATCCTGCGCGACGAGGTCGATCAGATCTACGAAGACATAATGACCGAGACGGAGCGTCTGGCCGACAAGAATGCCGGCGATCCAAGCGTCGAGGTTTTGCGCCACCTGATCCGCAAGATGCACCTGGTCCACAAGGACATCAGCAACATGCGGTACTTCGTGACCGACAGCCTGGACGAGCTGACCGCCCGTATCGACCGATTGGAAGGGACCGCGAAATGACCGAGAACCCTTTCGCCGCCTGGACCCGCCAGATGCAGGAGATGGCTCGCGCCATGAACCCGGCGCTGGAGCAGTTCACCCCCCAGGGCTTCGAGAAGTTGTGGCCGACCATGCCCGGCGAGGTGGTCGAGCAGTTCATGGGCAAGGGCATCAACCCCGAGGGTCTGGACGCGAAGACCAAGCTGCTGTTGACGCTGGCTGGCCTGACGGTATTGGGCGCGCAGGCGGAGGCGCAGATCCGCATGACCGTCCGTCAGGCGGTCGAGCAGGGCGCCACCAAACAGGAGATCGCCGAGACGATCGGGCTGATGGGCCTGTTCGGCGGGATCCCGGCGATGAACAAGGCGATGGCGCTCGCCACAGAGGTGCTGGAGGACAGCGAATGACAGTAGCGGATTTCGCCTTCTACCTCTTCGCCATCGTAACCGTGGCGGGCGGGTTGTTCACGGTGACGGCACGCAACCCGGTCCATTCGGTGCTTTGGCTGATCCTGACCTTCTTTTCGACGGCGGGGCTGTTCGTCCTGCTGGGAGCGGAATTCGTCGCGATGCTGCTGATCATCGTCTATGTCGGCGCGGTCGCGGTGCTGTTCCTTTTCGTCGTCATGATGCTGGACGTCGACTTCGCCGAGTTGAAGGCGGAGATGGCGAAATATGTGCCGCTGGCCGGTCTGATCGGAATCGTCCTGCTGATGCAACTCGCGATCGCCTTCGGGGTCTGGGAAAGCGCGGAAGGCGTGGTGGTGGCCGAGGGCTTGAACACTTTGGTCCCCATGGCCGAGGTGAACACGGCGGCGCTGGGCCTCGTGCTCTATGACGAGTACTTCCTGATGTTCCAGCTTGCCGGATTGATCCTGCTGGTCGCGATGATCGGCGCGATCGCCCTGACGCTGCGCCACCGCAAGGACGTCAAGCGTCAGAACATCGTTCAGCAGGTGCTGCGCGATCCGGCCAAGGCCATGAACGTGCATGACGTGAAGCCGGGGCAGGGACTTTAGGCCGCGCCATACGAGGTAGGATCAAATGTCACGAACGACGATCATCATAATCATCGTCCTGCTGGTCATCCTGCTGGGCGGCTATTCGATCATCTGAGCGAAGAAGAACACGGGCTCTGGGCCGAACCGGGGCGAATTTGAAGACGGGCGGCAGACCCGGAGGGACGACCGAATGATCGGACTGGAACACTACCTCACCGTGGCGGCGGCGCTGTTCGTCATCGGGATCTTCGGGATCTTCCTGAACCGCAAGAACGTCATCGTCATCCTGATGTCGATCGAACTGGTGCTGCTGGCGGTGAACATCAACTTCGTCGCCTTCTCGGCCTTCCTGTCGGACTTGACCGGGCAGGTCTTCACCCTGTTCGTGCTGACTGTCGCCGCCGCGGAGGCCGCGATCGGGCTGGCGATCCTGGTCTGCTTCTTCCGGAACAAGGGCACGATCGACGTCGAAGACGTCAACGTGATGAAGGGCTGACGCGATGCTGAGCACCATCCTCTTCGCCCCGCTCGTCGGCGCGCTGGTCTGCGGCTTCGGCTGGCGGTTCATGGGCGAGAAGCCCGCGACGGTCGTCGCCACAGCGCTGCTATTCTTATCTGCGATCCTGTCGTGGATCGTGTTCCTGACCCACGACCCCTACAACATCGAGACCGTGCCGATCCTGGCCTGGATCGAGAGCGGATCGCTGGCCACCGAGTGGTCGATCCGGTTGGACCGGCTGACCAGCGTGATGCTGATCGTTGTGACGACGGTCTCGGCGCTCGTGCATCTGTACTCGTTCGGTTACATGGATCACGACCCGCAATGGCGCGAGGGCGAGGTCTACAAGCCGCGCTTCTTCGCCTATCTGTCTTTCTTCACCTTCGCGATGCTGATGCTGGTGACGGCGGACAACCTGCTCCAGCTGTTCTTCGGCTGGGAGGGTGTGGGCGTCGCGTCCTACCTGCTGATCGGCTTCTACTGGCGCAAACCCTCGGCGGGCGCTGCGGCGATGAAGGCCTTCATCGTGAACCGGGTCGGGGACTTCGCCTTCCTGCTTGGGATCTTCACGATCTTCTTCCTGGTCGACTCGATTCAGTTCCGCGACGTCTTCGCCGCCGCACCCGAGATCGCGGCGACCGAGATGACGTTCCTGGGCCTGACGGTGAACGCGGCCGAACTGATCGCAGTGCTGCTGTTCCTCGGCGCGATGGGCAAGTCGGCGCAGTTGGGTCTGCATACCTGGCTGCCCGACGCGATGGAGGGGCCGACCCCGGTCTCGGCGCTGATCCATGCGGCGACGATGGTCACGGCGGGCGTCTTCCTGGTCTGCCGCATGTCGCCGATCATGGAATTCGCCCCCATGGCGATGGCCTTCGTGGTCATCGTGGGGGCCGCCACGGCATTCTTCGCGGCGACGGTTGGTCTGGTGCAGAACGACATCAAGCGCGTGATCGCCTATTCGACCTGCTCGCAGTTGGGCTACATGTTCGTGGCGGCGGGGCTGGGCGCCTATTCGGTGGCGATGTTCCACCTGCTGACCCATGCCTTCTTCAAGGCGATGCTGTTCCTTGGCGCGGGCTCCGTGATCCACGCCATGCATCACGAGCAGGACCTGCGGAACTACGGCGGCCTGCGCAAGAAGATACCTTACACGTTCTGGGCCATGCTGATCGGAACGCTGGCGATTACGGGCGTGGGGATCCCTCTGCTCTATGTGGGCTTCCCGATCGGGTTCGCGGGCTTCGTGTCCAAGGACGCCGTCATCGAGGTGGCCTATGCGGGCGGCGGGCTGGGCAGTTTCGCCTTCCTCGCGCTGTCGGTCGCGGCGATCTTCACCAGCTTCTATAGCTGGCGCCTGATGTTCCTGACCTTCTGGGGTGAGCCGCGGGGTGACAAGCACGCCCATGAGCACGCCCATGAGAGCCCGGCCGTCATGACGATCCCGTTGGGCGTTCTCGCTGTCGGCTCGATCTTCGCGGGGATGGTGTTCTACGGGTCCTTCTTCAAGGACCAGGCCCATATCGACGAGTTCTTCGGCATCCCGACCGAGATCGCGGCCGCCGCAGACGGCGAGGCCCACTCGACCGAGGAAGCCGACCATGGTGGCGACCACGCCCGCGTGCAGGAGCCGGGAGAGGGCGCGATCTTCATCGGTCCAGAGAACCACATCATCCACGAGGCGCACGAGGTGCCGGCCTGGGTGAAGGCGTCGCCCTTCGTCGAGATGCTGATCGGTCTCTTCGTCGCGTGGCTCTTCTACATCCGCAGCCCCGGCCTGCCGCGCGCATGGGCCACGAATGTCGCGCCGCTCTATCAGTTCCTGCTGAACAAGTGGTACTTCGACGAGATCTACGATTGGCTTTTCGTGCGGCCCGCGAAGTTCCTGGGCCGGTTCCTTTGGAAGCGCGGCGACGGCAACGTCATCGACGGCTCGATCAACGGGCTGGCCATGGGGGCGGTGCCGACGGCGACCAAGTGGCTGAACCGCGCGCAGTCGGGATACATCTTCACCTACGCCTTCACGATGGTGATCGGCCTCGTCCTGCTGATCACGTGGATGACGATCGGGCAGGGGGGCCAGTGATGAGTTGCATCGCCTTGCCCGCGACCGCCTCGACGACGGAGAACTCCGATGGATAATCTGCTTTCCATCGTCACCTTCACGCCGCTGATCGCGGCCATGATCCTCGCCCTGTTCCTGCGCGGCGACGACGAGGCGGCGCAGCGCAACGCCAAGTGGCTGGCGCTGGGCGCGACGACGTTTACCTTCCTCGTCTCGATCTTCATCCTGACGGGCTTCGACCCCGAGGATACCGGCTTCCAGTTCGTCGAAGAGCGTGAATGGCTGCTGGGCCTGCAATACAAGATGGGCGTCGACGGCATCTCGGTGCTGTTCGTGATGCTGACGACCTTCCTAATGCCGCTGGTCGTGGCCGCCTGCTGGGACGTCACCCACCGGGTGAAGGACTACATGATCGCGCTTCTGGTGCTCGAGACGCTGATGATCGGCGTCTTCTGCGCGCTGGACCTGATCCTCTTCTACCTGTTCTTCGAGGCGGGCCTGATCCCGATGTTCCTGATCATCGGGATCTGGGGCGGGAAGGACCGCATCTATGCGAGCTTCAAGTTCTTCCTCTACACGCTTCTGGGCTCTGTCCTGATGCTGATCGCGATGATCGCGATGTATGTGGATGCGGGCACGACGGACATTCCGACGCTTCTGGCGCACAATTTCAGTTCGACCCCGCTGGACGTTCTGGGCGTGACGGTGCCGGGCGGGATGCAGACGCTGTTGTGGCTGGCCTTTTTCGCCAGCTTCGCAGTCAAGATGCCGATGTGGCCCGTCCACACCTGGCTGCCGGACGCGCATGTTCAGGCGCCGACCGCCGGGTCCGTCGTGCTGGCGGCGATCCTGCTGAAGATGGGGGGCTACGGCTTCCTGCGCTTCAGCCTGCCCATGTTCCCCGTGGGATCCGAATTGCTGGGGCCGCTGGTCCTGTGGCTGTCGGTGATCGCCATCGTCTACACGTCGCTGGTGGCGATGATGCAGGAAGACATGAAGAAGCTGATCGCCTACTCATCGGTCGCCCATATGGGGTTCGTCACGATGGGGATCTTCGCGGCCAATCAGCAGGGCATCGACGGTGCAATCTTCCAGATGATCAGCCACGGCTTCGTCTCGGGCGCGCTGTTCCTGTGCGTGGGCGTCATCTACGACCGGATGCATACCCGCGAGATCGACGCCTATGGCGGGCTGGTGAACAGGATGCCGGCCTATGCGGCTGTCTTCATGCTGTTCACCATGGCCAATGTCGGCCTGCCGGGCACGAGCGGGTTCGTCGGCGAGTTCCTGACGCTGATAGGGGTCTTCCAGGTCTCGACGGTGATCGGCGTGATCGCGACGACCGGCGTTATCCTGTCGGCATGCTATGCGCTGTGGCTCTACCGCCGGGTCGTGTTCGGCGACCTCATCAAGGAGAGCCTGCGCTCGATCACCGACATGACCGGGCGGGAGCGCGCGATCTTTGCGCCGCTGGTCTTCTTCACGATCCTGCTGGGTGTCTATCCGAGCCTGATCACGGACATCATCGGCCCCTCGGTCGCCGACCTGGTCGGCGGCTATGAACAGGCGGCCGCGCAATTCGAGGCGAGCCGCGCCGTGGCCGCCGCCGAGTGAGGACAGACGAATGACCGCCGCAGACCTCAATGTCATCCTGCCCGAGATCTTGCTCGCCCTCTATGCGATGGGCGCGCTGCTGGTGGGCGTCTACGGAAGCCAGGACCGGATGGCCAAGGCGCTGACCTGGGTCACCGCCGCCGTTCTGCTGCTAGTGGGGGCCTGGATCGCGCTGAGCGACGATGCCGGGCTGGGCTTCTCGTCGATGATCGTCAAGGACGGGTTCGCCCGCTTCGCGCAGGTCACGATCCTGCTTTCGGCCGCCGCGGTGCTGGTGCTGTCGGTCGAGTGGATGGAGCGGCACGCGATCCTCAAGTTCGAATACCCCATCATCGTCGTGCTGTCGGTGATCGGCATGATGATCATGGTGTCGTCCGGCAACCTGCTGACGCTCTATATGGGGCTGGAGCTGCAATCGCTGGCGCTCTACGTGCTGGCGTCGCTGCGTCGCGACAGCGTGCGGTCGACCGAGGCGGGGCTGAAATACTTCGTCCTGGGCGCGCTGTCGTCCGGCTTGCTGCTCTACGGTATCTCGCTGACCTACGGCTATGCCGGCTCGACCGAGTTTGCGGCGATCGTGGCGGCGGCGAGCGGCGGGCAGGTCTCGCTGGGCCTGCTATTCGGGCTGGTCTTCGTCATCGCCGGTCTGGCGTTCAAGGTCTCGGCGGCGCCCTTCCACATGTGGACGCCGGACGTCTATGAGGGCGCGCCCACGCCGATCACGACGCTGATGGCCACCGCGCCCAAGGTCGCCGCCATGGCGATGTTCGCGCGCGTGACCTACGGCGCCTTCGGCGGAGCGGTCGCCGACTGGCAGCAGATCGTCGTCGTGCTGTCGGTGCTCTCGATGTTCCTGGGCGCGATCGCGGCGATCGGTCAGCGCGACATCAAGCGCCTGATGGCCTATTCATCGATCGCGCACATGGGCTATGCGCTGATGGGTCTGGCGGCGGGAACGGCGGCGGGCGTGCAGGCGATGTTGCTCTACATGGCGATCTACGTCGTGATGAACCTGGGCACCTTCGCCTTCATCCTGACCATGACCCGCGACGGCCGAGAGACCACGGACA
This sequence comes from Jannaschia aquimarina, assembly GCF_000877395.1. Classification (GTDB taxonomy): domain Bacteria; phylum Pseudomonadota; class Alphaproteobacteria; order Rhodobacterales; family Rhodobacteraceae; genus Jannaschia; species Jannaschia aquimarina. The sequence continues at coordinate 11,129 of NZ_JYFE01000008.1, forward strand.
TCTCGTCGCTGAGCCAGCTTTCCAAAGTGCATTCGGGGTGGGCCATGGCGCTGCTGGTGCTGCTCTTCAGCCTTGCCGGGATCCCGCCGTTCCTGGGCTTTTTCGCCAAGCTCTACGTTCTCCAGGCGGCCGTCGATGCGGGGCTGGTCTGGCTGGCGGTGCTGGGCGTGATCGCCAGCGTCATCGGCGCCTTCTACTACCTGCGGATCGTCTACTTCATGTATTTCGGCGAAGAGAAGGACCCGCTCGACGGGGACATGAACCCGGTCTCCTGGGCGGTGCTGACGGCGTCGGCGGCGATCATGGTGTTGGGCATCGTCAACCTCTTCGGCCTCGAAGGCGTGGCCGCCGCAGCCGCCGCGACGCTCGTCCTTTGAACTGGCCCGAAGGGGTCGGGCGCATCGTGCTCGACACGGTCGGGTCCACCTCGGAGGAGGCTCGCGTGCGGGCCGGGAACGGGCCGGTCTGGGTGTTAGCCTGCCATCAGACCGCCGCTCGGGGGCGCCGGGGACGACCCTGGTCGATGCCCGAGGGCAACTTCGCCGCCTCGCTGGCCTGGCACCCGACGGGCAGCCCTGCCGAGCACGGCCTGCGCAGCTTCACCGCGTCACTTGCCTTGGCCGAAGCGCTTGAGGCGTTCGGCGTCACCGGGCTGACCCTCAAATGGCCCAACGACGTGCTGCGTCACGGCGGCAAGCTGGCCGGGATCTTGCTGGAAAGCCCCGCTCCGGGCCTGCTGGTGCTCGGAATCGGCGTGAACCTCGCCGCCGCGCCCGAAGCGGTCGAGGCCGGCGCCCTGTCGCCCGCTGCGTTGGACGGCAGTATCGCTCCCGAGGCGCTGCTGGATGTTCTGGCCCCCGCCTTTGCGGCCCGCGAGGCGCAACTGGTGCGCGACGGGTTCGGACCGATCCGCGAGGATTGGCTGGCGCGGGCAGGCGGGCTGGGCGGCCCGGTCACGGCCCGGCTCATGACGCGCGAGGTGCGTGGCACCTTTGCCGATGTCGACGAGGTCGGGCATCTCGTCCTCGATACGCCACAGGGCCGGCAGCATCTGCCCGCGGGCGACGTGTTCTTCGGAGGCTAGGCCATGCTGCTGACCATAGATTGCGGCAACACCAACACCGTCTTCGCCCTGTGGGACGGCAGCGCCTTCGTCGCCAATTGGCGGATGGCCACGAACCACCAGCGCACGGCGGACGAATACTACACCTGGCTGCGCACGATGATGCGGCTGGAGGATCTGGACGTCACCGTCACCGATTGCATCATCTCGTCCACCGTGCCGCGCGTGGTCTTCAATCTGCGTGTGCTCTGCGACCGCTACTTCGAAACGCGACCGTTGGTCGTGGGCAAGCCCGAATGCCGTCTACCGGCCCAGCCGCGGGTCGATCAGGGCACCATCGTCGGTCCCGACCGGCTGGTGAACGCCGCGGCGGGCTTCGACCGCCATGGCGGCGACCTGATCGTGGTCGATTTCGGCACCGCCACCACATTCGACGTCGTCGATCACGACGGTGCCTATGTGGGCGGCGTGATCGCGCCCGGCGTGAACCTTTCGCTGGAGGCGCTGCACATGGCCGCCGCCGCCCTGCCGCATGTGGATATCACGCGCCCCCAACGGGTCGTGGGCACGAACACCGTGACCTGCATGCAGTCGGGCGTCTTCTGGGGCTATGTGGGCCTCGTCAAGGAAATCACCGCCCGCATTCGCGGGGAACGGGACCGTCCGATGACGGTTGTCTCGACCGGGGGGCTGGCCCCGCTCTTCCAGCAATCCGAGGACCTCTTCGACCATTGGGAAGAGGATCTCACGATGCACGGCCTGACCGTCATCCACGCCTTCAACAAGGACACTTCATGAGCAGAGACCGATTGATCTACCTCCCCCTCGGCGGCGCCGGGGAAATCGGGATGAACGCCTATGTCTACGGCTACGGCCCCGAGGGGAAGGAACGTCTGATCCTGGTCGATCTGGGTATCGCCTTTCCGGACATGGACACGACGCCGGGGGTGGACGTCATCCTGCCCGACATCTCGTGGCTGGAAGACAAGCTCGACCGGCTGGAAGGCGTCTTCATCACCCACGCGCACGAGGATCACGTGGGCGGCGTCGGACATCTGCACGGCAAGTTGAACGCGCAGATCCACGCGCGCGCCTTCACCGCCAATCATGCCCGCCGTAAGCTCAAGGAGCAGGGCCACGATGAGGGCGACGTCACAATCTGCGATCCCTGGCCGGCGACGACGGAGCTGGGACCGTTCAAGATCGGCTTCGTGCCGATCAGCCACTCGATCCCCGAAAGCAGCGCGCTGGTCATCGACACGCCCGCTGGCCGCATCGTCCATTCGGGTGATTTCAAGATCGACCACACGCCCGTGTTGGGAGAGCCGTTCGACGAGGATCTGTTCCGCGAGGTGGCCAAGGGCGGCGTGCGCGCGCTGGTCTGCGATTCGACGAACGTCTTCAACGCGCATGAGGGCCGGTCTGAAAGCACGGTCGGCCCAAATATCCGCGAACTGGTCGCCGCCTCTTCGGGGATGTTCGTGGCGACAACGTTCGCGTCGAACGTCGCCCGGCTGAAATCGCTTGCGGATGCGGGCGAAGCGGCGGGCCGCTCGATCTGCCTGATGGGCCGCGCCATGCGCCGTATGACCGAAGCCGCAGTCGAGGAGGGGATCCTGACCGAATTCCCGAGGACGGTCTCGCCCGAGGATGCCGCCGACATCCCGCGCGAAAACCTGATGCTGATCGTCACCGGCAGCCAGGGCGAGCGTCGCGCGGCAAGTGCGCAGTTGAGCCAGGGCAAGTATTTCGGGCTGGAGATGAAGCAAGGCGACACGTTCCTGTTCTCGTCCAAGACGATCCCGGGCAACGAGAAGGACGTCGCGCGGATCATCAACAACTTCTCCGAGATGGGTGTGGACGTGGTCTCGGACAGTGACCTGTATCACGTGTCGGGCCACGCGAACCGGCCGGATCTGGAGGCGATCCAGGCGCTGCTCGATCCGCAGGTCGTCATTCCCATGCATGGAGAGCACCGGCATCTGCGCGAACACGCCAAGTTGGCGGACGGGCTGGGCCGTGTGGGCGTGCTGGCGCCGAACGGCACGATGGTGGATCTGGCGGGCAACAAGCCCACCGTAGTCGACCATGTGGAGACCGGGCGCACCTATCTGGACGGCGCCACGCTGGTCGGCCAATTCGACGGCGTGATCCGCGACCGAATCCGCATGGCGCTGAACGGTCATGCCGTCGTGGCCTTGATGATCGAGGATGACGATCAGGTCATGGAAGACACCTGGGTCGATCTTCGCGGCCTGCCCGAGGCCGGCAGGTCCCGACGCAACCTCGCCGAGGAGATGGAGCGCGATCTGGCTCAACGCCTGGAACGGGTGGACCGGAAGACCGCCCGCGACGACGACGCGTTGGAGAGCCTCATAAAGAAGTCGATCCAGCAGGTCGCGCAGGAAGAGATCGGCAAGCGGCCCGAGGTCACGGTGCTGATCACACGGCTGACGGCAGAGTGAGTTCGACCGGGTCGGATGGCACGCGCCATCCGGTTCGGTTTGGGGCGGGCTGCAATCCGTGGGGCCATGCGCGGTGGCTTGCCGGAGAGATCGGGGGATATCGCCGTTCGGGAAAGGCCACGATATCGCCACGCCCTCCCGCTAGACCGCCGCCGTGCCACGCAAGATCACTCGCCTCGACCCTCCGTTCCTGCGCCGGATCCGGCTGCGTGACGACGCCGAACTTCCGGCGCGTTATCCGTTCGCAGTCGATTGGTTGCGGCCGGATTTCGAGCTGGAGTTCGACACGCCCATCACGATCCTCGTCGGGGAGAACGGCAGCGGAAAATCGACCCTGATCGAGGCCTTGGCGGCGCTGGCTGGTTTCGGCGCGTTGGGCGGAAGCCGGGACCACCGGGGTGCGGGTGCCGACGGCGCTGTCGGTGGCGCTGAACTGGCCGACATATTCCGCGCGGGCTGGCTGCCGAAACTCGGACACGGGTGGTTCTTTCGTGCGGAAACCTTCTTTCAGGTCGCGCGCTACATGGACGACATGCGGAGCCCGAGTGCGGATTTCCTGTCCCACAGCCATGGCGAGGGCTTCGTGCGCCTGTTCGCCGAGAGGATGCGGCGGCAGGGGCTCTATCTGCTCGACGAGCCGGAATCGGCGCTGTCACCCCGACGGCAACTCGAACTGATGCGCTTCCTGCATCGCATGCAGCAGGGTGACGCGCCTTCGCAGATCGTCATGGCGACGCATTCGCCATTCCTGGTGATGCAGCCGGGCGCCCGTGTCCTGGAGATCGACCGCCGCAGCATTCGCGAGGTAGAGCCGCATCGCACGGGGCATTTCCGGCTCTATCAAGATTTCACCGCCGATCCCGAAGGTGCCGTGGCAGAAATGCTGGCACACGACGAAGCCCTGGACTGGTAGCGCGTCAGGCGCGTTCGGCTTCGCGGCGTTCCTCGAAGCTCATCTCGATGAAGCCGGGGACATGGTCGCCCAGACCCACGACCTTGGGCCCGCGATCCAAGCCGCGTCCGCGCCCGCGGCCGCCGCGCTCGCGCCGGGGCTCATCCCGGCGCGACTCGTCGCGGCGGGCTTCCTCGCGCGGGGCCTCGGCCTCGGCTGGTGCTGCCTCGGACGTCTCCTCGGAGGCCTTCCGGCTGCGGCTGCGCGAGCGGGACTTGCGCGGCACGCGCTCCTCCTCCTCGGCGGCGGGCGTGTCGGACTTGCGGCCCGGCGGGGTCCAGGGATTCTCCCCCTCAGGGATGGGTTTGCCGATCAGGCGCTCGATCCCGTCGAGATACTTCTCATCGGACGGAACCGCGATGGTGTAGGCGATGCCCGTCTTGCCGGCACGGCCCGTCCGGCCGATGCGGTGAACGTAATCCTCGGAATGGCTGGGCACGTCGAAGTTGAAGACGTGGCTCACATTCGGAATGTCGAGGCCCCGCGCAGCCACGTCGGAGGCCACGAGGAAGCGCAACGTCCCGTCGCGGAAGCCGTCCAGTGTGCGCATCCGCTGCGACTGGTCCAGATCGCCATGGATCGGGGCGGCGTCGAGCCCATGCTTCTTCATCGACTTGGCGACGATATCTACCTCGACCTTGCGGTTGCAGAAGATGATGCCGTTCCGGCATTCGTCGCCGTCACGCTCGATGATGGCGCGCAAGATGGCGCGCTTGTCCTTGGCGGACATGTCGCGCCGCTTGGGCGTGTGCTTGACCAAAACCTGAGTGATCGTGTCCGACGTCGAATTCTGGCGCTCGACCTCGATCTTCTCGGGGTTCGAGAGGAACTTGTTGGTGATCCGCTCGATCTCGGGCGCCATCGTGGCCGAGAAGAACAGGGTCTGACGGGTGAAGGGGGTGAGTTCGAAGATCCGCTCGATATCGGGGATGAACCCCATGTCGAGCATGCGGTCCGCCTCGTCCACGACCATGATCTGCACACCGGTCAGAAGCAGCTTGCCGCGTTCGAAATGGTCCAGCAGGCGGCCGGGTGTGGCGATCAGCACGTCGACGCCGCGGTCGATCAGCTGTTCCTGCTCCTTGAAGGAGACGCCACCGATCAGCAAAGCCTTCGTCAGCTTGGACCCTTCGGCATAGGTGTCGAAGTTCTCGGCGACCTGCGCGGCCAGTTCGCGGGTCGGCGCAAGCACCAGGCTGCGCGGCATCCGCGCGCGAGCGCGGCCGCGGGCCAGCTTGGTGATCATCGGCAGCGTGAAGCTGGCCGTCTTGCCCGTACCCGTCTGGGCGATGCCGAGCACGTCGCGGCCATCGAGGGCGGGGGGTATCGCTCCGGCCTGGATCGGAGTGGGGGTGTCGTATCCGGCGGCCTCTACGGCCTTGAGAACCTTCGGGGAAAGCCCGAGCTCGGAAAATTTGATCATATGCGTCCTGTACGGCGGTCCGGCCCCATTGCCGGAATCCGAATGTGGGTGGGACGCCTGACTTCCTCGCGTCCCGGCTAACGTCTGGCCCCTCACGGGCGCGGCACCGGTAACAGGGGTCGCCCTGCGGGTCAATCGGAGCTGCGATCCGCCTTATTTCGTGCGGCATCGGCGCCTTTCAAGGGGAACGTGTGCGCCGATCCGGCGTTCCTCTTGGCACCACGCATACGACGGGAGGACATCATGGCGATCAAGAAACGCGGCAACGCCCATTGGGAAGGCACGTTGAAGGAAGGTAACGGCACCGTCTCGACGGCGTCGGGCGCGTTGGAGGCGAACCCGTACGGCTTCAACACCCGCTTTGAAGGACAACCCGGCACGAACCCCGAGGAGTTGATCGCGGCGGCGCATGCCTCCTGCTTCTCCATGGCGTTTTCGATGGTGCTGGGCCAATCCGACCTGACGCCATCCGCAATCGACACGGAGTGCACCGTGACGCTTGAGGAGAAGGATGGTGGGTTCGCGGTGACCGCGTCTCATCTGACGGTTTCGGCCACGGTCCCCGGCGCGTCCGAGGATCAGGTCCGCGAGGCGGCGGAAGGGGCCAAGGCGAACTGTCCGATCTCCAAGCTGTTGAATGCCGAGATCACGATGGATCTGACCGTAAGCTGACTGCCGGGGCCGGCGCTGACCGCTAGACCCTTGCCGATGGGTGCAGGGCGGGACGGTAGCCGCCAAGCATCACTTCTATCGTCGGCGTCGGCGTCAGCACCTCTGCCGGGCCGTCCGGCAGGGGAACCGGCGCATCGTAGCCGCCCGGCGTAAATGGCATGAGCGCGTCGCCCAGACGCAGATGCGGCGTCCCATCATGCATCACGAAAGCGCCGTCGGGCAGAAAGGAGACAGATCTTACCTGTGACCGGCGGAGCTTCCGCGCGCCGGGGACGGCCCGGGCAGCGTGGAGCACCGAGTCCATCTTGGGGGCGGAGGCGGGACCGTAGAGGTCTTCCCAGATGGCCTTCCATTGCAGGTAATCGGCACGGCGGCATTCGGCGCAGGGCCGATGCCCGGCCGCAAGGGCCACCGCCTCGTCTAGAAAGAACAGCTCGGTATAGCGGCGCTGGGTCATCAGCTTTCGCCGGCGGCCCTTGAAGGCCAGGACGCAGCAGACCCAGTTCCGATGCGCCCAGCGACGCGGCGTCAGGATTCGGTGCTCGTCGTGCAGCACACCGCGATTGCCCAGCATCGTGCCCCGGTCGGGGATGGCGACGATCTCTCCGGTGGGCAGGACGCGATTCTGAAGCGGCATCAGGCGGGCCCCTCGATATAGGCGCGCAGACGCGCGACGGTGAGGCGCTGGTTGCCTGGCCTTGTCTGGTGCGGGTCTGCATCCTCGATCCCGCTGAAGCGATAATCCGACATCGTGGCGAGCCAGCCTACGAAAGCGTCACGCGTCTCAAAGCCTTCGACCGAGCGGCTGGGCGCCGGGCAGCCATCCTCGGCCGGTCCATAGCTGAAGAGCGGCTCGCCCTCCCATCCGTGGAAGAGCCCATAACCGCAATAGAAGCGGTGATGGTGGACAAGCGCACTGCCAAAACCGGTCTGACCGTCAGGGCGGGTCTCGATCAAGCGGGCGGCGACGGCTTCGGCCAGCGGTCGTCCGACGGGGGCTTTCGCATCCGTGTCGTCATAAGCGGCTTTCTCCAGCGCGAGGCCCAGTCGCAGCGCAGTTCTCAGCGCGCGATTTTGGAGAGACCAAAGACATTGCTGGCCGACCGAGACCGGCGTCAGCGCGGCCACCCGCAAGCGCCCTGCGCCCGGTTCGTCGGCCCAGGCCGCCGAGATGTCGGCCCGGCGGGCTTGCCAGTTGGTGCGATCGATATCGCGCAGGGCCGAAAGACGTTCCCGGAGCCGGATCCTGCGCGATATCGGATCGTCCGTCACCCGACCATCATCTCCTTGGTCGCGCTCAGCCGGACATCCGGGTAGTCGCGTTCGATCCGGTCGATGTCCCATTGCAGCCGGGTCAGGAAGACCGGATCGCCGTCGTTATCGTGGGCGATGTGCTGTTTGTTCTTCTCGATCATCTTGTCCACGGCGGCATCCGGCCCGTGGACCCAGCGGGCCGAGGTGAATTGCGACGGCTCGAACCGGACGGGCAGGCCGTATTCCAGCTCGATCCGGCTGGCGAGCACCTCGAATTGCAGCGCGCCGACGACACCGACGATGTGTCCCGATCCGATGGCCGGCTTGAAGACCTTGGCCGCGCCTTCTTCGGCGAACTGGTCCAGCGCCTTGTCCAGGTGCTTGGCCTTCATCGGGTCGCCCGCGCGCACGCTCTGCAAGAGCTCCGGTGCGAAGCTGGGGATGCCCGTGAACTTCAGCGCCTCGCCTTCGGTCAGGGCGTCGCCGATGCGCAATTGTCCGTGGTTGGGGATGCCGATGATATCGCCGGCCCAACCTTCCTCGGCCAATTCCCGGTCGGCGGCGAGGAAGAGGACCGGATTGCTGATCGCCATCTGCTTCTTCGAGCGGACATGGGTCAGCTTCATGCCCCGCTCGAAATGGCCCGAGGCGAGGCGGACGAAGGCCACGCGGTCGCGGTGCTTGGGGTCCATGTTGGCCTGCACCTTGAAGACGAAGCCCGCGACCTTGCCCTCTTCGGGGGCGACCTGGCGCGGCTCGGCCCTCTGCGGCTGTGGCGGCGGCCCGTATTCGGCGATGCCGGCCATCAATTCCTGCACGCCGAAGGAGTTGATCGCGCTGCCGAACCAGATCGGCGTCAACGACCCTTCGAGGAAGGCGTCGCGATCGAAGGCGGGCAGCAATTCGCGCGCCATCTCTAGTTCTTCGCGCAGCGTGTCCAGAAGTTCGGCCGGGACGTGTTCGGCCAGCCTGGGATCGTCCAGGCCCGCGATGGCCACCGTCTCAGCCACCTTGTTCCGGTCCGCCCGGTCCATCAGTTCGAGCCGGTCGTGCAGCAGGTCGTAACAGCCGACGAAGTCGCGCCCGCGTCCGATGGGCCAGCTGGCCGGGGTGACGTCGATGGCGAGGTTCTCCTGAATCTCGTCGATGATCTCGAACGTGTCCCGGCTCTCGCGGTCCATCTTGTTGCAGAAGGTCAGGATCGGCAGATCGCGCAGGCGGCAGACCTCGAAGAGCTTCTGGGTCTGGCTCTCGACCCCCTTCGCCCCGTCGATCACCATGATCGCTGCGTCAACGGCGGTGAGCGTGCGATAGGTGTCCTCGGAGAAGTCCGAGTGGCCCGGCGTGTCCACCAGATTGAAACGATAGGCGTCGTCGCCCCGCGTGAAGTCGAAGGACATCGCCGAGGCCGAGACGGAGATGCCGCGGTCCTTCTCCATCGCCATGAAGTCGGATCGCGTGCGCCGCGCCTCGCCCTTGGCGCGAACCTGCCCGGCCATCTGGATCGCACCGCCATAAAGCAGGAACTTCTCGGTCAGCGTCGTCTTGCCCGCATCCGGGTGCGAGATGATCGCGAAGGTCCGGCGCCGCCCGATTTCGGGCGGCAGGTCGGGGCGGTTGGTCTGGAGCGTGTCTGGCATGGGCGGCATATACGGTCGCCGGGTCCGCGCCGCCAGAGCGGGGGCGCATTCGGCGTCGCGCTATCGCCGCGCGCTCTCGTACCAGCTGGAGGCCTCGTAATACTCGTCGAAGCCGATCCGGCGACGCAGTTCGGCGAAGTCCATCCGGCCCTCGCGGGGCGCATCCTGCCGCATGGCGGAGAGCGTATCGGCCATCGCGCGCATGGCGACCGCCATCAGGGTCAGGGGGTAGGCGGCGATGCGGTAGCCGATATCCTGGAGCTCTGCGCGGGGCAGGTCGGGGGTCTCTCCCTCTTCGACGATGTTTGCCATGTGGATGCCCGGCGCCTCGCTGCAGATGCGCGCCATCTCCTCGCGGCTTCGCGGCGCTTCCACGAACAGGATGTCGGCGCCCAGATCGGCAAAGGCGCGCGCGCGGTCGAGCGCCTCGTCCAGGCCCAGCGTGTGGCGCGCATCGGTGCGGGCGAGGATCAGCACGTCGCCGCCCTCGTTGCGGATCGCACGTGCCTCGTCGGTGGCGGCGCGGATGCGGTCCAGCGCCTCGCCCCGTCCGACGACCGCCTTGCCGGGCGTATGTCCGCAGCGTTTCGGCGCGACCTGATCCTCGATCATCACCGCCGCCGCACCCGCGCGGGCAAGCCCGCGTACCGTCCGGCGGACATTCATCGCGTTGCCATAGCCGGTATCCCCGTCGGCGATCAGCGGCAGGGCAGGGACCGCGCCGCAGATGTTGCGGACCTGATCCTCGACCTCGGCATAGGACATCAGACCCAGATCGGGCGCGCCGATCCGGCTGGCCGACGCGGCAAAGCCCGACATGAAGGTCAGCGGAAACCCCTCCTGTTCTATGAGCCGCGCCGAAAGCGCGTCGAAGCAACACGGCATCGTGTGGCAGGTGTCCTGCGCCAGCAGGGCGCGCAGGCGGGCAGCGTTGGCGGTCTGGGTCATTGGCGGCTTACCACTTGAAGGGCAGGTAGAGAGCGAGGTCCGGCCACGCATAGAGCAGGACCACCGAGGCCAGCATGATCCCCAGGAACGGCAGCGTGCCGCGGGCCACATCCGCCAGCGTGGCGCAGGCGACGGACTGGATGACGTAGAGGTTCAGACCCACGGGCGGCGTGATCAGCGCGCATTCGACCATGATCACCATGTAGATCCCGAACCAGATCGGATCGAAGCCCAGCCCCATCGCCGCCGGCAGCAGGACCGGCGTCATGATGAGGACCATCGAGAGCGCCTCGAAGATCAGGCCCATCAGCAGAAGCACGACCGACACGACGAGGATGAACATGATCGGCCCGTCGATGGTGGCCCCGATGAAGGCACTGATGTCCTGCGGCACGCGCCAGAGCGCCAGCGCCTTGCCGAAGACCTTGGCCCCGGCGACGATCAGAAGGATCGCGACCGTGGTCACCATGGCGTCGCGGGCGCTCTCGACGAAGGCCTGCCAGGTGAGGGTGCGCAAGATGACCACCGTGATGACCAGGGCTGCCGCGAAACCGATCGCCGCGGCTTCGGTCGGGGTGAAGGCGCCGGAATAGATCCCGAAGACCACCAGCGCCGCCAGAGCGACCGAGGGCAGCGCCCGGATCGACGCGGCGCGCCGTTCGGACCACGGGGCCGGGCGCAGTCGCTCGTATCCCGGAGAGAAGCGCGCATGCAGGATCGCGAAGACGATGAAGGCCCCGATCAGCGCGAGGCCGGGCCCGATCCCCGCCATGAAGAGCGCAATCACCGATTGTTCGGCCACGAAGCCGTAGACGATCATCGGGATCGAGGGCGGGATCAGGATGCCCAGCGTTCCGCCCGCCGCGAGCAATCCGTAGGTATGGCGCTTGTCGTAGCCGCGCTTGGTCATCTCGGGGATGGCGACGGTGCCGATGGTCGCGGCCGTCGCCACCGAAGAGCCCGAGATCGCGGCGAACAAGCCGCAGGACAGGATCGTCGCGACTGCCAGCCCGCCGGGCCAGTGCCCGACCCAGGCCTGCACGGCGGCGAAGAGGTCGCGCCCCACGCCGCCCTTCAGCAGCACGTTCCCCATCAGCAGGAAAAGCGGAACCGCCAGCAGGATGAAGCCGTTCAGCGTCGACATGATGCCCTGCGGCGCCATCAGGAGAGAGAAGTCTCCGAGCCAGAGCAGCACGAGCCCCATGCCGCCAAGTGCGAAAGCCACGGGCACGCCGAGCAGAAGCAGAACGAAAAGACAGATCACGACCAGGGCGAGGGTCATTCGTGGCCCCCCGGCTCGGGCGCGCCGTCGCGCCAGGTGCGCGCCATCTCTGCCACGCATTGCACTGCCAGCAGCGCGAAGCCTATCGGTGCGGCCAGTTCCACCGTCCAGACGGGCGGGTCCAGCATCGTCCCGGCAGTGCGGCCCCGGACCCAGCTGTCGTAGAAGATCTCCCATCCGTAGATCGTGACGACGACCGAGAAGACCAGGACGGCGGCGAGCGCGGCCAGGTCGGCCGCCTTGCGTCCGCCCGGGGGCATCAGCGCCAGACCGGCCGTCACCGCGATGTGGCGCCGCATCCGCAGCACGCCCGCCATGGCGAGCATGCAGCCCCAGATCAGGCAATATTGCGAAAGCTCCGCTGCCCAGATGGTCGGGCGCACGAAGAAGTAGCGGGCGATCACTTCCCAGGTGAGCATCGCGCCGGCCAGCACGAAGAGGGCCGCTGCCACCCAGCCCAGCAGGCCGGTCAACCGGTCGAGCACTGTCATCGGTCCCCTCCCCGGACGAGATGACGGGCGGGGGAGGTCCCCGCCCGATCCAAGGCGGACGGGCCTAGAGGCCCTCGGCCGCGTCCAGCACCCGTGCGCCCAACTCGCCCGCGCTCTCGCGGTAGCTGTCGAAGACAGGTTGAGAGACCTCGCGCCAGGCGGCCAGTTCCTCGTCGGTCAGCTCGACGATGGTCATGCCGTTCTCTTCGGCGGCGGCGTAGGCGTCGGCCTCGATCTGGGCCATGCGGTTGCGCACGTCTTCCTGCGCGACGGCGGCGGCGGCTTCGATATGGCCGCGCGTCTCGTCGTCGAGCGTGCTCCACCAATCGGAGTTTACGACGACGACGAACTCGATATTCGCGTGGTTGGTGACGGTGATCGTGTCCATCACCTCCCAGAGCTTGCGGGACTGCACGCCCGACACGCCGGTCATGCCAACATCGACGGTGCCACGCTGATAGGCGAGGTACTGTTCGGAGCCCGAGATCAGCGTGGGCGCCCCGCCCGCGGCCTCGACGAAATCCCCCAGGGTCTTGCCGAAAACGCGGACCTTCTTGCCCTCCAGATCGGCGGGTGTCCGGATCGGCTCCTCCTTCGAAAGCATGATCGCGCCGCCATAGGCCTGCCAGTAGAGGATCTGCCCGCCGGTCTCCGCGATCGCCTCTTCCAGCGCCTCGCGCACGTCCGAGCCTTCGGCGACGGCCGCACGCACCTTCTCTTCGGTATTGAAGAGGAACGGCATGTAGAACACGTCCACCGCCGGCACGTCGCCGACATAGCGGGTCAGCGAGGCGACGCCGGCCTCGATGGCGCCCGATCCGACGGCCTGGGGCACTTCCCTGTCGGTATAGAGCGTCGCGCTGTCGTAGATCTCGACGTCGATGGCGCCGCCGGTGCGCGTCTCCACTTCGCTCTCGAAGAGCTGGAGATTCTCGCCCAGATGCGAGGTCAGAGGCAATTGCAGGGTGATGCGCATCTTTTCCTGCGCGATTGCCGCCGTGCCGGTTGCCAGAAAGAGCGCCGACGCCGCGACGGCGCCGATCGTGGGTCTGATAGTCATGAATCGTCCTCCCTGCCGTGACCTTAGGTCAATCGTGGGGCGAGATGGAAGATCGCTAACGCCTTGCCTTCCCGCGCGCGGGTCGCATGCCCGAGCGGGTCACGGATCGACAGGGCAGGCGGGGGACCGCATTTCCGTCGCTCGGGGCTTGCGCCGCTCCGCGGCTGCCGCTATCTGCGGCCTCCGTAGTGCGCTGGTAGCTCAGTTGGATAGAGTACTTGACTACGAATCAAGGGGTCGGGGGTTCGAATCCTCCCCAGCGCGCCATCTTTCCCCACTCTCGAATGACTCCAGATTCTTGATGACAGTGTAGGTCAGGGGTCAGGAGAGATTCACCTCGCTGGTGCGCTATCTGGCCCGCAGAAGCCGCTTGCCGGTCTCCAGCAAGTCCACGCAGGCCTCGTAAGCTGAGACGACGCTGGACCTGTCTGCATCAACAGGTCGATTGAACAGCCCCCCAAACTGCCGATCAATCGTCGCGGGCTCTGTCCGGATGGCTCTGGCCCTGTCCAAGGTGCCGTCTGCGACCCATGATCCGCTCTCTCCCGGTCAAATCCCAACATGGGCGTCGGACCCTCGGAAACGGGCGGGCCAGCTTTCCCCACGAGGTCCGCAAGGATCATGAATGAGCGGTGGATGGTCCTGCGGTTGGCCGTATGATCGCGCGTGATTTCTAGGAACACGTGTGACCGGGGACCGGATGCGAGTTGTTGTCGAGGTGGTTCATCCCGCCGACGTGCTTTTCTTCAAGCGGCCGATAGAAACGCTTCATGCGCGAGGCGACGCGGTCCTGGTATTGTCGCGGAAGAAGGACGTGGCCTGCGATCTCCTCGATGAGTTCGGGATCCCGCACACGCCGCTGACCACCGCCGGGTCGGGGACGGTCGGCCTTGCCAGAGAACTGGTGCAGCGCGATTTCGCGACGCTAGGGGCGGTGCGCCGCTTCAAACCCGATGTCATGGCCGGGTTCGGAGGCGTCGCAATCTCCCATGTCGGCAAGCTGACACGTGTTCCGTCGGTGAGTTTCTACGATTCCGAGAACGCCGCGCTTCAGACACGGATCACCTGGCCCTTCATCTCGCATCTTTACGTGCCGAGATCCTACCGGGGACCCACGCCCGTCGGGCGGACGACGCGATTGCCGGGTGTAAAGGAGCTGTCCTTCTTCCATCCGAACGGCTTTCGACCGAACCGTGAGACGGCACTTCGGGTCGGTCTTGACCCCGATCGGCCGAACTATTTCGTGCGGATCGTCGAATGGCGTGCGAACCACGATCTGGGAAAGGCAGGTTGGACACCGGACGTCTTGCGCGCTGTGATTGCGCGTCTTGAGGCGAGCGGGGTGGTGCACCTTTCAAGCGAGCTGCCGCTTTCGGACGATCTGGCGCAGTATGCCTATAAAGGTCCGAAAAACGCCGTACATCACCTGATCGCCGCTTGCCGCGCCTTTGTCGGCGAAAGCGCGACCATGGCGAGCGAGGCGGCGGTGCTCGGTGTTCCGGCGCTCTATGCGGGCCGCGATTTTCCGGGCTACACCCGCGAACTTGCCGAAACCGGGTTGCAATGGAATGTCGAGAATGCCAGCGCGGGATCGCTCTGCGCCGCCATCGACGAGATGCTGGCCGTCCCCCAAAGCGATATCGTCGCGACGCGCGACCGCTATCTGGAAAGCTGTCCCGATTGGTCCGAGGCCATCATCGAAGCACTCGAACGCCATGCGAAGCGGCCGGCCCGGAGCGCGACCTAGAAGCCGCGGGCGCGCGCCTGTTGCGCCGGGGCTCTGTCATTGCACGGAACCAGCCAATAATCGCCCCAAAATGCGCTCCGAAGGGTGCAAGAGTGCATGCATAACCGGGGACGCCGGGCAGGAGACATTCAGCGAGAGGATGCGAGTTGGACTGGGAAGATAGCGAGAAGAAGCGCAAGGCGCTTTGGCTGACGATGGAGAGCAAGCCCGCCAAGACCATGCTCATGTTCTGGCGCAGGCTTGCCGGCCGGGATCCGTTCTACGGGGACAATCGCGCGTATGATTTCGCCCATGGCCGCCACCGCGCCAGCCGCATTCAGATCGTCAATCACCTGATCGCGACGAACGGGTACAAGTCCTACCTCGAGATCGGTGTGCGTCGCACGGGCGCGATGTTCGAGAACATCAACGTGGAAGCCCGGACGGGGGTCGATCCCGACCCGAACGCGAAGGCCGATCATTGCATGACATCGGACGCGTTCTTCGCCCAGAACGCCCGAACCTTCGACATCGTCTTCATCGACGGCAACCACACCGGAGAGCAGGTTCGCAAGGATATCGAGAACAGCCTCGCCGCTCTGTCTCCGAACGGCGTCATCGTCCTGCACGACATGAACCCCCCGTCGATGTTCCATGCACGCGAGGTCTATGAGGTCGATGGCCGCTATCCCGCCTGGAACGGCAGTTCGTGGAAAGGCTTCGCCTGGGCCCGGGCACATCGCGCAGATGTGGCGATGTGCGTGGTGGATACGGATTGGGGCGTCGGCATCATCCATCGCGGCGCGCAGCAGACGATCGACCTCGAAAATCCGACCTATGACGATCTCGCCGCCGATCGCGACCGCATCCTCAACTTGATCTCGGTCGGGACGTTCCTGGACCGGTATTCGGCTCCGATCTCGGATCCTGTCGATGCGCGCGCCGTCTGACCGCGGCACCACGGAATGACCATGTTCGCACGGCTCAGGGGAATGCTCGGCGAGTTCTCGCAGATCCTGGCCCTGCGGCTCTACGCCGCCGCCGCGGGGTTCGCTCTGACCCTCCTTCTGGGTCGTCTGCTCGGACCTGCCGAATACGGGGCGTATGTCTTTGCTTTGAGCCTTCTGAGTTTTGCGGTTCTCTTCGCGACGCTCGGCTTTCACCACTTCACGATCCGCGCCCTGCCTCCGCTGATGGTGGCTGAAAAGCAAAGCGAGGCGATGGGCGTGGTGGCCTATGCAAGCGTCGTCGTCGTGGTCCTGTCGCTTGCCACGGCTATCGTGGCGGGATCGAACACCGAGCTCTTCTCGGCATCCGGGCCGATGCAGAACGCCGTTGCGATCGGCTGTCTCCTGCTGGTGCCGCGCGCGCTCGGGTTGTTGCGGACGGGTATCCTCCAAGGTCTCGGCCATCCGGTTGCGGGGCAGGTGCCGGACCGTCTGATCGAGCCGACGTTGATCCTTGCGGTCGTCTGTCTCTGGGCGCTGCAAGGCTGGGCGCTCGATGCACGCTCGGTCCTCTTGATGACGCTTGCCGCGATCGCCGCGTCGTTGATCCTCGGGGCGCCGAGCTTGCGTCGCGCCATCATCGGGATCGGCGCCCGGCCGTCCTTTGGAAATCTCGGGGGCTGGACGATCGGCGGTGTCAAATCGCTGCTGGTCTTCGCCGCCGGAACCGTTCTCGGGGCGACGGACGTCGTCGTGCTCGGGCTGATGTCCACGCCGGAAGAGACCGGGATCTACGGTGTCGCGATACGGTTCTTCTTCATCATGGGCCTGCCGTTTCATGCGGGCGCCGTGTATCTGTCGCAGCGAGCGGCGAAACTTCATGCGCTCGGCGATCGAGAGGCCTTGGGGCAGGTCGTCGAGAAGGCCGCTATTCGCACGATCCTCTCGGCCGTGGCGCTTGCGGTCCCGTCGACGATCCTCGCCTTCTTTGTCGGCCAGATATTCGGCGCGGGCTTCGCACCGGCGGGGGCGGTTATCCTCGTTCTGGTCTGGACCCGCGTCGGTCTGGCGTTCTTCGGGGAGCCCTCCGCCCTACTCGCCGCGACCCAGCATGTGGGCCGTGTCAGCATCTTCATGGGGTTGGCGGCCACCCTGAATATCGGATTGAATATCATCCTTGTCGGTCCGTTCGGCGCGATGGGCGCGGCGATCGCAACCGTGCTGTCGTTCTGTGCGCTCACCGCCGCTCTGACGCTGTCCGTTCGTTCTCTCTTGGGGATCCGTGTGTTTTACGGCCGCAGGTTGGTCGGACTTGGAAGCAGGCCTTGAGCGTGGGTCGTTCGAAGCAATCAGGGCAGAATGCCGCGGACATCGCCGAGCTCTTGCGGTGCCCGGTGACCCACGCGCCCGTCCATGTCTCCGAAACTGGCGACCTGTCGATCGGGGACACGCCGGTTCAGACAGTTGGCGATCAACCAGTTCTGGTGAACTTCGCGCAGAGCATCCTCGACCGCGAGATCCTGCTGACCCATGGCGCGACGAGCCTCGTCGCAAACCGCCGGCAAGGCCGTCCGTGGTGGAAGCGCCTGATGCTTGGCGAGAACCGGATCACACCCGCGTCCGCAGCAGAGCTCGTCGAGATGGTAAGCGCGCAGAGCGAGACGCCGACAATACTCATCATAGGGGGGGGCACGGTCAGCGATGGGGCGCAGATCCTTTACGATGCGCCAAATCTCCGCGTCGTCTCGTTCGATGTCTACGCCTCCCCCCACACCGATTTCGTCGCGGACGCGCACCATATTCCGATCCTGGATCAAGTCGTCGATGCCGTCTGGATCGAGGCCGTTCTCGAACACGTCCTGACCCCTGCAGAGGTCGTGGACGAAATCTGGCGCGTGTTGAAACCGGACGGCATCGTCTACGCTGCGACCCCGTTCCTGCAACCGGTGCATGAGCGCGCCTATGACTTCACCCGCTTCTCGGAAAGCGGGCACCGTTGGCTCTTTCGCCGGTTCGACGAGATCGACCGGGGCGTCCTGGCCGGTCCCGGAACGGCGCTGTTTCAACAGCTCCGCTACGCGTTCGGCGCAGTGGCCGGAAGCCGCCGGATCGGCTCGCTCCTTGCGGCGCCATTCTTCTGGCTGCGGTTCATTGATCGTCTGGCAGCCCGTGATCATGGCAGCGACGCGGCCAGCGCGACCTTCTTCATGGGACGGAAATCCGAGAGGACCCTGTCGCCGAAAGACATGCCCGCGCTCTTCAGGGGCGTGCGGAAATGACGAGGCGCGCGGTCATGGTATCGGGAACGGCCTGGTATCTCTGGAACTTTCGTCGCCACGTCATCTCCGGGTTGGTGGATTCCGGCTGGGAGATTCACGCCGTCGCCGGGGCGGACGCCTATTCCGCTGACCTGGCCGGTCTCGAGGGCGTAACGGTGCACGATTGGACCGTCTCTCTGGACGACGCGCATCCCGGTCAGGAGTTCATGTCGCTCGTCGGACTGACGCACATGCTCCGCCGTCTGAAGCCCCGGATCGTTTTCAACAACGGGATCAAGGCGAACGTCTATGGCGGGCTCGCCTGTCGCGCGCTTCGGTTGCCGTATGTGAACAACATCAGCGGTCTGGGCATGCGCATCCGGCGCGGAACGCGCGGCAGCACTGTGCTCGCGCGGCTCTATGCCGTCGCCAGCGCAGGGGCAAAGGCTCTTCTCATCCAGAATCCCGGCGATCTGGAGTTCTTGCGATCTCACGGCCTCCCCGCGTCCTGCCGGGCGATCCGAACCATGGGCTCCGGCGTCGACCTCGCTCAATTCACGCCCGTGCCACTGCCCGAGGACTGGCCGGTGCGCATCGTGTTCGTCGGTCGACTGCAGGCGGACAAGGGCATCCATGATCTGGTTGCTGCGGCGCGTATCCTGTCGCGGACCCGGGACGATATCGCGGTGGATGTCGTCGGTGGTCTGCAGCATGCCAATGCAGGAGCGGTCACGCAGGAAACCCTCTCTGACTGGGAAGCGGAAGGCCTCGTCACGTTCGCGGGCCAGCAAGCCGACGTGCGCCCTTTCTTGGCGGCGGCGCATGCGCTGGTCATGCCCTCGCACGGCGGGGAAGGGATGCCCAAGGTGATCATCGAGGCCGCCGCGATGGGGCGCCCCGCCATCGTGAGCGATATCGACGGCTGCCGTGACAGCATCGTCGCGGGCGAAACCGGTCTGCCTGCGCCGCCGCGGGATCCGGACGGGCTGGCTCGCGTGATCGCGACATTCGCGGACATGCCGGCCTCGCGGAAGACCGCGATGTCCCAAGCGGCCCGCGCCCGGGCCGAGGCCGCGTTCTCGGTCGAGACGATCGTAGAGATCTACCGTGAACTCGTTAGCGAGGTCGACTCGTAGCGATCTCCACGATCTCGCTCATCCGCGCTGCCAGCGCGGCGGGCTGAACCAGCGCGTTCAGGGCCCGCATCCGATCCAGCGCGTCCGTCCAGACCGGCCCGCCAAAGGTTGCGCGGGCATGCTCGAACCCCTCAATGATGGTATCGGGCGCCGTGATGGAAACGAGATAGGGATAGTCTTCCCCGAGGAGCGCGAGCACATCATCCACCTCACGGTTGACGAGGATGTTGGCGCCGAGCGCGGCAGCGGTGAATCCCTTGGTGAAAGGCTTGTAGACGCGATTCTGCCTGTCGCCACCCGTCGGCGCGGGCCGCACGGCGTAATGCAACGAGAGCCGGTCCAGACGGGGCAGGATCCGCGCGAACTCGCGCGCATAGTTCACTTCGATGACCTCCACCTCCGAGGCGAGCGCTTGAGGGATCATCGCGTTCTTGCGTTCCCCGACATAGCCGCAGGCGAACGTCTCCGCCGCCCTGTGGCCGGCGAGGCGCGGATCATGGTGATGGTGGAGCAATTCGACCGGAACATCCGTCCGGCCCCGGGTCGCGAGTGCGGCTTCGAGGGCAGCCTTGCCGCCGACCGAGGCGGCGATGTGGAAGTCGTAGAGGTCGAAGTCGATCTCGCCGATGGCGGTGTCGATACTGTCGTATCCGATCCGTACGCCCCGCGCGCGCAGCGGAGCGAGGTGATCCGCCGTCAGCCCCTTCGCCGCGGACTTCACCACGATCACGACGGCCCCCAGCGGTACGCGCCGCGCGAAAGCGCTCATGGCGACGGGCGGCATCAGCTTGGCGTGAAACGGAACGGCCCGCACCGTCATCGCGTGGTCGAGATGCGGGGACACCAGGGCCGCCAGTTGGTCTCCGCGCATCACGGCCGATCCCAGATGCCGAAACGGCTTGCCCATCCGGCGCAGGAGAAGAACGGATTGTCGTGCCTTCATGGTCCGGCCGTCCTAGCGTGTCGCGATGCCTTCGACCATCGCCAGGGCTCTTTCGCGTGAACCTGCGTGACACTCGGCGTGTGGCCTGCCGCTCCGGGCCTGCGTCAGCCGATCTCCAGCGTCGCGACGCCGCAGAGGATGGCCTCGCCGCTTGGGGCGGGCCGCGCGTTGCCCCGGTACATGCGCGCCGTGCTGAAGCCGGGTACCATGCCTTCCGCGACGCAGATCCCTGCGAAGGCCTCGGCCTCTTGGGGCACGTCGACCGTCAGCTCCGTGTCCACCGTCGCGGCTGCGTGGTGCAGGAGGTCCGCCGCCATCCCGGCATCGCGGGCGATCAGCGGGCCGATCTTGGTGCCCTCGCGGCAGGTTCGGAGCGTCACCGCGCCCGCGATCTCGCCCCCTTCCTCGATCAGATGGGTGGTGCGGGTCGGAGCGCCGGTGAACCATGCCTCCATGTAGGCCGGTTTCGACCAGCCCGAAGCGGCCGCTTCGAGCGCGACGAGCGCCGCCCGATCCGCCGCGAGCGCTGGGCGCACCCGGTCAGAGCGGCGTGGCGCGGGCCGGCCGACATGGCGCACTGCGCCGCCTGCATGCGCAAAGCCGGATCGCGCGTAGTTGGCCTGCTGGTCCGGCACGCCGTCCAGCCCTACGGTGCGGTCGCCCGCATGGGCCAGCGCGTGGGTCCAGAGGCCCAGCCCCGTGCCCAGACCGCGATGGGAGGGCAGACAGATATAGAGCCCGAGAAACGCGAACCGTTCCGAATGCGTGACGACAGAGATGGCGGCAACGGGCCGTCCGTCCTCGTCGGCCACGAAGAACCCGTCCGGATCCGCGGCCCAGAATGCGTCCGCATCGTCCAGACCCGGGTTCCAGCCTTCCGCAGCCGCCCAGTCGAGTGCCAGATCCAGTTCGGGCCGGATCATGTTGCGATAGCGGATCATCTGTCGAGCGCCTCTCGCAGCGAGCGGGGCGGCGTGGCCTGATCGCGCAGGTCCAGTTGCGACAGCAGATCTACCAGATGACCCTTCATCAACTCCGACGCCTCCTCCGCATCCCGGCGACGGAAGGCATCGAGCAGGGCGTGATGCGCATGGCTCTCGCAAAGGGCGCTGCGCCGCCGCCAATAGATCGCGATCACCAGCGAAGAGCGGGCGACGAGTTGCCGGATGAAGCCCTCGATCGTGCCTTGATCGGCAATGCGAGCGATCTCGACATGGAACTGGCCCGACAGGCTGAGCGCGCGGCCCGCTTCGCCTGCGGCCAGCGCCGCGTGCTCGTCGGCGATATGGGCCTCGAGCCTTTCGATATCGCCGGCTGCGGCACGGGTCGCGGCGGCATGCGCCGTCGCCGGCTCCAGCAGGGCCCGCGCCTCGAACACTTCCCGCGCCTCCCGGATCGAGGGGCGGGAGACGAAGGCGCCGCGATTGCGCTCCAGCGTGACGAGCCCTTCCTGCGCGAGGATACGCAGCGCCTGCCTGACGATGGTGCGACCGACGCCGAACGTCTCGCCGACCTCGTCTTCCGCGAGCTTCATGTCGGGCAGGATGCGATGTTCGTGCACCGCCTCCGTGAGGCTTTCGGCGATCTGCTCCGCGGTCGCGGCGGGCGGGGCGATGACGTGATTCAACGGGCGTCTCCGGTTATCGCCGTCCTGACAGAGCCCGTGATCTGCAACAAGAGTTGCGCCGCGCACCGGGCATCGCGGACAGGATCGTATACGATCCGTGCCCATATCGGCGACGAAACTGCGTCGATCCGCTGAAATGTCGGGCATTCGCTGACCGGCGGCTTGCCGTCAGCCCCGCCGCGCTTTCGATCCGCGCGGCTGGAGGCGAACGCTGGGTCAACTCTCGGAGGACCCCGGTGCGTTCCGACCTCGATCTCGAACTCGTTGGCCTGACCAAGCGCTACGGAGACACCGTTGCGGTCGACGGGATCGACCATCTGTTCCATGCGGGCCGCTATGTCTGCCTCCTGGGGCCGTCGGGCTGCGGCAAGTCCTCGACCCTGCGGATGATCGCGGGCCACGAGGCCGTCAGCGACGGCTCTATCCTCTTGGGGGGACGCGACGTCTCGCACCTTCCGCCCGCCCGGCGCGGCACCGCGATGATGTTCCAGAACTACGCGCTGTTTCCGCATCTGTCGGTCCGAGACAACGTCGCCTTCAGCCTGCGCATGAAGGGCGTCGCCGCGCCCGAGCGCCACGCGCGCGCGGACGAGTTGCTGGAGCTGGTCGATATGGACGGCTATGCCGACCGCCTTCCAGCGCAATTGTCCGGCGGCCAGCAGCAGCGCGTCGCCCTGGCCCGGGCGCTCATCACCAAGCCGCAGGTCCTGCTGCTGGACGAGCCGCTTTCCGCCCTCGACCCGTTCCTGCGCATCCGCATGCGAGCGGAACTGAAGCGCCTGCAACGTGAATTGGGGATCACCTTCTTGCATGTCACCCACGGCCAGGACGAGGCGCTGGCGCTGGCCGACGAGATCATCGTCATGAACGAGGCGCGGATCGAGCAGGCCGGCCCCGCGCGCGAGGTGTTCGACGCGCCGCGCACAGCTTTCGTAGCGCGCTTCATCGGTGCCCATAACGTTATTGCTCTGCCTGACGGGCCGGTGGCGATCAGGGCCGACGCGATGCGGCTGGCGGAACCGGGGACGGCCCGGCTCGACGGGCGCGTGACCGCCGTGGAGTACCAGGGCACCCATGTCGCGCTGACCGCCGCCATCGCGAACGACCAGGAGGTCATGGCGCTTATGACCGACACCGATTTCTTCGGAGCACCGAAGGAGCCGGGCGAGGCGGTGGGCCTCGGCTGGCAGGACGGGGCGGCGCACAAGCTGCACGCCTGAAAAGACTGCAATCCAACTGGGGGAACTACAGATGACGACGATCCCGAAGGTCCGCTATTCGCGGCGATCCATGCTAAGGACCGGCGCCGCGGCGCTGGGCGCCACCGCGCTGCCCGCGCCGATGGTCTGGGGCCAGGAAACGAAGGATATCGTCCTGCGCCAGTTCGGCACGGGCGTGTCCAACCTCAACGACGTGGCCAACAAGGTGAAGGAAGACCTGGGCTTCACGCTCGAGATGACCGCGCTCGACAGCGACAGCGTCACGCAGCGCGCCGCGACCCAGCCCGACAGCTTCGACATCGCCGATATCGAATACTGGATCTGCAAGAAGGTCTGGCCCACCGGCAACCTGCAGGCGATGGATACCAGCCGGATCATCCAGTACGACAACATCGTCGGCATCTTCCGCACCGGCAAGCTGAACCCGACCTCAACCATCGCGCAGGGCACCGCGCCGCATACGGTGGGCTTCGTCGAAGGCCCCGGCGGGACCGAGTTCGTGGATAACGAATCCGGGTGGATGACCCTGATCCCGACGATCTACAACGCCGACACGCTGGGCATCCGCCCCGACCTGATCGGCCGGCCGATCAACAACTGGTCGGAACTCCTGAACCCGGAATTCCAGGGCAAGGCGTCGATCCTCGACATCTCCTCCATCGGGATCATGGACATGGCCATGGTCTGCGAGTCGATGGGAGAGATCACCTACGCGGACAAGGGCAACATGACCCGCGAAGAGATCGACCGCACCATCGCGATCTTCACCGAGGCCAAGCAGAACGGTCAGTTCCGCGCCTTCTGGAAGACCTTCGACGAAAGCGTGAACCTGATGGCCTCCGGCGAGGTGGTGATCCAGTCGATGTGGTCGCCCGCCATCACGGCCGTCAAGTCGCGCGGCATCCCCTGCATCTACCAGCCGCTGGAGGAAGGCTACCGCAGCTGGGGCGGCGGCATCGGCCTGTCGTCGAACCTCAGCGGAATGGAGCTGGATGCGGCCTACGACTACATCAACTGGTATCTTGCCGGCTGGGTCGGCGGCTACCTGATGCGTCAGGGCTACTACTCGGCCGTGCCCGAGACCTCCAAGGCGTTCATGACCGAGAACGAGTGGGGCTACTGGTTCGAGGGCAAGGAGGCCACCGACGTCATCACCTCGCCCACCGGTGACGAGCTGGCCCAGGCGGGCGAGACCCGCGACGGGGGCTCCTTCGAAGAGCGGATGGGCGCGGTCGCCTGCTGGAACGCCGTCATGGACGAGAACCAGTACATGGTCCGCAAGTGGAACGAGTTCATCGCCGCCTGACGCGATGACGCGCGCGCCGGCCTGTCCGGCGCGCTTTCCCCAGCCGATAGGCCGCCATGACCGATCAGACCATCACCGCCGTGCCGTCCGCCGATCCGGCGCCTCGTTCCCGACGGGCGCCGAACCGGCACCTGACGGGCTGGCTCATGGCCGCGCCGCTTGCGGTGGTGCTGGGGCTGTTCCTGATCCTGCCGATCCTGACCATCGTTGTGGTCAGTTTCTGGGGCGCGACCGAATTCTCGATCTACCCGGCCTTCCAGTTCGACAATTACGCGTTCCTGCTGACCTCCGAGGTCACGTGGCGCGTCTTCGGCAACACGTTCAAATACGCCGCGATCACCTGGGTCTGCACGCTGCTGATCGGCTTCACGGTGGCGTACTACCTGGCCTTCCACATCCGCAGCCTGACCTGGCAGGTCGCGCTGTTTCTGCTGTGCACGATCCCGTTCCTGACCTCGAACATCATCCGCATGATCTCCTGGATCCCGTTCCTGGGCCGCGAGGGGATCGCCAATTCGGCGCTGCTGTCCTGGGGCGTGATCGACGCGCCGCTGGACTGGCTGCTGTTCAGCGATTTCAGCGTCATCCTGGCCTTCGTCCATCTCTACACGCTGTTCATGGTGGTCCCGATCTTCAACACGATGATGCGCATCGACCGCTCGCTGATCGAGGCGGCGACGGATGCGGGGGCGAGCGGTTGGCAGACGCTCTGGCACGTGATCGTGCCGCTGACGAAGCCGGGCATCATGATCGGGACGATTTTCGTGGTGACGCTGGTGATGGGCGACTTCATCACCGTGCGGTTCATGTCCGGCTCTCAATCGGCGAATGTCGGCCGGCTGATCTCCAACGATATCGGTCTGCTGCAATACCCGTCGGCCTCGGCGACGGCGGTCGTTCTGCTGATCACCGTCCTTCTGGTGATCGGCGTGCTCTTGCGGTTCGTCGACATCCGGAAGGAGCTGTAGGATGGAACGCCGCCCCCGATCCTTCTATGCGCTCACGGCCTTCTTCGCGCTGTTCCTCGTCTTTCTCTACGGCCCGACGGTGACCATCGCGATCCTGTCGTTTCAGGGCCCGCAGGGCGGCCTGACCTTCCCCATGCGCGGCACGTCCCTGCACTGGTTCCGCGAATTGTTCGAGCAGCAGGCGGTCGGCGACATCTGGGGCTCGTTCCGCCGCTCGCTCGTGCTGGGGCTGATGGTGATGGTGACCACCGTGATCGTCTCGGTCATGGGCGGGCTGGCCTTCCGCAAGCGCTTTGCCGGCTCGACCTTGCTGTTCTACCTGATCGTCACGTCGCTGGTGATCCCGTCGATCCTGATCTCTCTGGGTGTGGGCCTGATCTTCGACCAGGCGGGTCTGCCGGTGCATTGGGCCGGTTCCGGCTATGGCGCGCAGCTGACATGGACGCTGCCTTTCGGCCTGCTCATCATGTTCGCCGTCTTCAACCGCTTCGACCGCGCCTACGAGGAGGCGGCCCGCGATCTCGGCGCCTCGCCGTGGCAGACGATCCGCTTCGTCGTCCTGCCCATCATCGCCCCGTCCCTGATCGGCGTCGCGCTCTCCGGCTTCACGCTCTCCTACGACGAATTCGCCCGCACGCTGCTGACGGCCGGCAGCTACAATACCCTGCCGCTCGAAATCTTCGGCATGACCACCAATGTCACCACGCCGGTGATCTTCGCGCTCGGTACGTTGACGACGGCGTTCTCGCTCCTGGTGATCGCGGTGTTCCTGGCGGTCGCGCTGGTCATGCGGCGGCGGCGTGCGCGGCAGGCGTCGGATGCGGGACGCGGGATGGTCTGACCCGCGATGGCCGTCATCCTGATCAATCCCAACAGCACCGAGGCGATGACCGGCACGATGCTGGAGGCCGCCCGCGCCGCCGCGCCCGCGGGGATGCAGATCGAGGGCTGGACCTCCCATGACGGTCCCCCGGCGATCCAGGGTGCAGAGGACGGGCGCCGGGCCGAGGCGCCGCTTCTGGATCTGGTCCGCCGCGCGGCCGGGCAGGGGGCGGACGGGATCGTCATCGGCTGCTTCGACGACACCGCGCTGCATCGGGCGGCGCTGATCGCCCCCTGTCCCGTGATCGGCATCGGTCAGGCAGCGTTCAACGCCTGCGCCCTACGCGGCTGGCGTTTCGGCGTGGTCACGACGCTGCCCGTCTCCGTGCCGATCATCGAGACCAACATCGCGCGCTACGGCCTGTCGGGGTCCTGTGCCCGGGTCCGTGCCTCGGACGTCCCCGTTCTTGATCTGGAGGACCGGCCAGAGGCCGCCGCCGCCGCAATCCGTGCCGAAGCCGAGGCGGCCTGCCGCGAAGACGGGATCGACGCCCTTATCCTCGGCTGCGCCGGCATGGCCCGGATCGTCCGCGACGTTCGCCGTGCCGTGCCCGTCCCCGTGATCGACACGGTGGAGACGGCGATAGGCTGCATCGGCTGGCTGTCCTCCGAGGCCGCGCGCCTCCGGACCTGATCCCGCTCAGCCCCAGAGGCCCGGTTCGGGGGCGCTGACCGTTCCGTCCTCGGCAAGGATGCCATGGTCGCGGTCCCGGGCCAGCCAGAGCGGCCCGTCCAGGTCCACCGGGTCAGCCCCGCTGGCGGCGGCGAGTACCGCACCCGGCGCCATGGCGAGGCTGGATCCCAACATGCACCCGACCATGACCGACATGCCCGCCTCTCGCGCGGTCTGCGCATCGCGCAGGGCCTTCGTCAGGCCGCCGGTCTTGTCCAGCTTCAGGTTCACCGCGTCGTAGGTGCGCGACAACTCGGCGATCTCGGCGTCCTTGCTGCAACTTTCGTCGGCGCAGAGCACGAGGCCGTCCAGAGCACCGGCCTCACGCAGGCGGCGCAGGGCGGGCTCTGCCCCCTGAGCCAGGGGCTGCTCCACGAGGTCGATCCGGGCGTCGCGCGCCGCGTCCAGCAGGGCGGGCAGCTCCGCTTCGGTCCAACCCTCGTTGGCGTCTGTCATGAGCCAGGCATCGGGCCGCGCGGCGCGGATGGCTGCGATGCGCGCGCCGTCCTCTCCGTCGCGCGCACCGACCTTGATCTTGATCGCATCCGTCGGCAGCGCCCGCGCCGCCTCGGCCATGGCGTCGGGCGTATCCATCGAAAGCGTCAGGACGGAGCGCATCCGCGCGGGTGCCGCGATGCCCGCGATCTCCCAGACGCGGCGGCCGGTCTGCCTGGCCTCCAGATCCCAGAGCGCGCAGTCCAGCGCGTTGCGGGCCGCGCAGGGCGGCATCGCGTCCAACAGCATTTCCCGCGCCGTGGCGGGGCCGCCGGTCAACGCGCCGTCAAGCCACCCGCCCATGGCCTCGGCCTGCGCGGCCACCCCTTCGGGCGTCTCGTCGTAGCGCGCATAGGGGGAGCATTCGCCACGCCCGACCGCGCCGCCCGCCGCGATCTCGGCCATGACGACGACCTGCTCCGTGCGCGCGCCCCGGCTGATGGCGAAGGCGCGGGCCAGCGGCAGCCGGTCGATGCGGACCCGCAGCGTCACCGCAGCAATTCCGCCACGACGCTTTCGACACCAAAGCGGATCGGGTCCGTGGCGGGCAGGCCGTGGCTATCCTCGGCGGCGCGCAGGGTGTCGCGCGCATCGGCCTCGGACAGGGCGGCGGTGTTGATGCAGATCCCGGCGGGCGCGATGTCCGCGTTAGTCAGGCGCCCCATCGCCAACGTCGTCTCGATCACCTGGGCGATGGTCGGCAAAGCGGCATCCACCCCGCGCATCCTGGTGCGGGTGGGTTCGTGGCAGACGACGAAGCGGTCGGGCTGCGCCCCGTGCAGCAGGCCCAGCGTGACGCCCGCGAAAGAGGGATGGAACAGGCTGCCTTGCCCCTCGACCACGTCCCAATGATCCGGGTCCGCCGCGGGGCACAGCCATTCGGCGGCGCCCGCGATGAAATCGGCGGGCACGGCGTCGACGGCCACGCCCCGCTCGGCGATCAGGCGCCCGGTCTGGCCGGTGGCGCGGAAATCGGCATCGGCGCCCGCGGCCCGCAACCCGCGCTCCAGCGCCAGGGCCGCGTATTTCTTGCCCACGGAACAATCGGTTCCTATCGTCAGCACCCGCTTACCGGGCCGCCGCGTGCCCTTGCCGGTCGAAAAGCTGCGGTCGGGGACGCGCAGATCGGTCAGCGTCCGACCCAGCCGCGCCGCCACTTCGCCCAGATCGGACACATCTCGCAGGCGGACATGCATGCCGGCGGCGATGTCCAGCCCCGCCTCCAGCGCGCGGCGCAGATCGTCGATCCAGTCCTCGGGCAGAACGCCGCCCGCATTCACCACGCCCACGACCAGCGTGCCGGCGCCCTGATCTGCCGCCGCTTCGGGCGTCATTTCGGGCAGCTTCAGCGCAACCCCGGCGCCGGCGCGGCGCCACTGGGCCAGACACCAGTCCGGCCGCCAGTCAAGGACGCCCTGCGCCATCTTGATGGCGAGGTTGTCCGGCGCGTCGCCCAGATAGAGCAGATATGGTTTGCGGATGGTCATCGCACGCTCCGTCGCCGACTCGGGAAGGCGCGGGGCGCCGGAGACGATTTGTGGGTCAGGCCGTCCCTCGGTGCAATACGGATCGCGCAAGACCCTCCTCCGGACTGGACGTGGCGCCGACGCGCCCCATCTGACCGACCGACATACCAAGGAGACCCCGACAGATGAACGCCCCGGACTACACGCCCTATTACCGCGCCGACCTGGAGGCGCAGACGGCCCGGGCGCGCGAGAAGGTCGAGGCCTCGACCGCCCGCGCCGCCGAGATGGCCGAGGGCATGCCTCCGGCAGGCGAAGAGAACCCGAACGTCAGGCTCTGGAACCTTGGCGGCCATTACGCCTTTCTCTTCTGTCTGTGGTTCGTTTTCCTGGCCCCGATCGTCCTGATCCTTACCCACTGGGATTGAGGTCGGGCGGCACGGCACACAGGTTTCTGGGCGTGATCGCCGGGTGCCCTGTCAATTGCACCTGCCTCGCCTCCGATGGGCGCAAGCCCACCGATCACAGAGAGGACCAGTCCCCCTCTGACGGTCGATACCATCCGCTCCGGCCATTGCGCGCGGACCACGAGCCTGTACAGACGCGCCCCTAGGACGCCTGCGCGGCCATGCCGGACGGGTAGAGGCTCTCGTAGATCGGTTCCAGCGTGTCGTTCGAGAAGAGGCTCGACACGCTGGTGCCGTTCCAGATGTTCAGGATCGCCTGCGCGAAGACCGGAGCCGTCGGCACGATGCGGATATTGGCGCAGCCCCGCACCGCTTCGGTGGGCTGGATCGTGTCCGTGATGACGAGGTTCTTGAGGTTCGACTTCGTCACCCGGTCGACGGCGGGCCCCGACATGACCCCGTGGGTGATGTAGGCATGGACCTCCTCGGCCCCCGCCTCGATCAGCACGTCCGCCGCCTTGCACAGCGTCCCGGCCGTGTCGCAGATGTCGTCCACGATCACGCAGGTCTTGCCCTTCACGTCGCCGATCACCGTCATCTCGGAGACTTCGCCCGGCTTCTCGCGGCGCTTGTCCACGATGGCCAGCGGCGCGTGGATCCGCTGCGCCAGCTCTCTCGCGCGCGCCACGCCGCCCACATCGGGGCTGACCACCATCACGTCACGGCCGCGCAGATGGTGCAGGATGTCCAGCGCGAAGACCGGCGAGGCATAGAGGTTGTCCACCGGGATGTCGAAGAACCCTTGGATCTGCGCGGCATGCAGGTCCATCGTCAGCACCCGCTCGATGCCGGCGCTCACCATCATGTTGGCCACCAGCTTGGCGCTGATCGGCGTGCGCGCCTTGGTGCGGCGATCCTGACGGGCATAGCCGAAATAGGGGATCACCGCGGTGATGCGGCTGGCCGAGGACCGACGCAGCGCGTCCGACATGATCAGCAGTTCCATCAGGTTGTCGTTGGCCGGGTTCGACGTCGACTGGATGATGAACATGTCCTCGCCGCGGACATTCTCGTAGACCTCGACGAAGATCTCCTGATCGTTGAACCGTTCGACCCGTGCGTCCAGCAGCGCGACCTGCATCCCGCGATGCATCGAGATACGCCTCGCGACGGCCGTGGCGAGCGGACGGTTGGCATTGCCTGAGATGAGCTTGGGATCGGGGCCGGTCATGGGCGACTCGCTGGGCTGGGGCGATTGCGCCGCCCCTACCACCCCGCTACCCCTGCGGCAAAGAGGGAGCGCACCATGCCGCAGATCGAATACTTCTTCGCGACCGTCTCGCCATACACCTACCTCGCCGGCACCCGGCTGGAGGAGATCGCGGCGAAACACGGGGCGAGCGTGACCTACCGGCCGCTGGACATCATCGGCCTTTTCGCGCGCACCGGCGGCACACCCCCCAAGGACCGCCATCCCAGCCGGCAGGACTACCGCCTGCAGGAGTTGCGCCGCCAATCCGCCAAGCTGGACATGGCGATGAACCTCAAGCCCGCCCATTGGCCGACCAATCCCGCCCCATCAAGCTATGCCGTGATCGCGGCGGCTTCCGAATGCGACCACGACCCGGCGCGGATGGGCCCGCTGGTCGCCGGCTTCACCCGCGCCTGCTGGGCGGAGGAGCGCGACATCGCCGACGACACCGTCATCCGCGAAGTGCTGGACGCCGCTGGCTTCGATGCGGGTCTGGCCGATCGCGGCCTGCTCTCGGGGGCGGAGGCCTATGGCCGCAACCTGGAAGACGCCGTCGCCATGGGCGCTTTCGGCGCGCCATTCTACATCGTCGGTGACGAACGCTTCTGGGGTCAGGACCGGCTCGAGGATTTGGACCTGCATCTGTCGGGCAAGCCGTGAGTCCGGAGGGCGCGGCCGCGCGCGCCTCGGATCGTCCCGTTTCAGGGCAGGACGGCGCCCCGGTCCTCGCCCTGCACTGCATGCTCGCTTCGGGCCGGGCGTGGCGCGGCGTCGCCGAGGCCTGCGCACGGCCCCTGCTCTGTCCCGACCTGCCCGGGCACGGCCGCGCCGCCATGCCCGACGGCCCCTACATGGACGCCGCCTTGAAGGTGGCGCTGGCGGCCGCGCCGGACGGCCCCTTCGACGTGCTGGGCCATTCCTTCGGCGCCGTCGTCGCGCTGCGCCTGATGGCCGATCACCCCGACCGGATCCGCCGCGCCGTGCTGGTCGAGCCGGTCCTGTTCGCCGCCGCCGATCCGGAGCGTCTGGCTCTGCACCGCCGCAAGATGGCGCCTTACGCCGAAGCGTTGCAACGGGGCGACCGGGACGAGGCGCTGCGCATCTTCCACGGCCTCTGGGGCGATCGGACACTGGACGATATGCCCGACAGCGCGCGCGCCTACATGCGCGAGCGCATCCATCTCATCGGCGAGACCAGCGCCGTCCTGGTCGAGGATGCGGGCCGCATCCTGACCCGCCTGCCGGACCTGCCGGTGACGTTCGTCACCTCGGACGATCCGCCCCCCGTGATGGCGTCCATCCGTGACGGCCTTGCCGCTCGGCTGCCCCGGATGGTCGTCGAGACGGTGCCGGGCGCCGGCCACATGGCCCCTCTGACCCATCCGGATCAGGTCGCCCGGATCGTGGACACGGCGCTCCCGGAGTAGAGCCTGCCGGGATATATCCCGCGCCCCTTGCCGCCGGTGGGCCAGATCTCGCGCGGACCAGCCGCGTCGCGGCCCGCATCGGCGAGCCGTAGCCCGCCGACCCGTTTCGCACGAAACGGAAGACGCTTTCAGCCAAACGCGCGGGCGTCCGCCGTCACTGTGTCCAGCGCACGCCCGTCAGGTCGTTGGCTTGCGTGGGAGAGTTCTCCCAAAGGCCCTCGATCGCGGCATTCGCCACGCCCGTCTTGGCGAGCTGGAACAGGTAGGCGTTCACGTCGTCCGCCGCGATCTTCTCCTGCGCGCGCTTGAGGATGGTGCTGCGCGTCGCCGGATCGGCCGCGGCCGACAGCTCCTCCATCATCGCCTGGAACTCGGCATCGTCGTATTGGAAATAATAGTCGGGCCGGGCGTAGATGTTGATGTCGGCGGGCTCGGTATGGCTGACGATGGTCAGATCGAAATCCTTGCCGCGGAACACCTGCTCCAGCCATTGCGCCCATTCCAGGTTCTGGATCTCGGTCTCGACGCCGATGTCGCGCAACTGGCTGGCGACGATCTCGCCGCCCCGGCGGGCATAGGCGGGCGGCGGCAGCATCAGCCGCAGTGGCCGGCCATCGTAATCCGACGCCGCCAGCGCCTCGCGCGCCATATCCGGATCGAAGGCCGATTCCCCCGTTAGGTCCACGTAGTCCGGATTGTGCGGTGCGAAATGGGTGCCGATGGGCGTGCCGAAGCCGAACATGGCCCCGTCGATGATCGCCTCGCGGTCGATCGCATGGGTGATCGCGCGGCGCAGCTCCGGCGAGAGTTCGGCGTTGTTCATCGCCAAGATCGTCTCGCCCTCGGTCGAGCCGACGATCACGGCGAAGCGGGGGTCGGCCTCGAAATTGGCCAGCGTCTCGGGAGCGGGAAAGTTGGGGAAGGCGTCCACATCGCCCGCCATCATCGCCGCGAAGGCCGCGTTCGGGTCCGAGATGAACTTGAAGGTCGCGCGCTCCAGCGCCGGGGCCTCGCCCCAATATCCGTCATAGGCCACCAGTTCGACGCGGTCGCCCTGCACCCAGTCGGCGAATTCGAAGGGTCCGGTGCCCACGGGCGCCGTGGCGTTCGCGCCCACGCTTTCTGGCGCCACGATCACCGCATCCCCCCAGGCGAGATTGAAGGGCAGGTTGCCGTTCGGCGCCGACAGCGTGATCCGCACGGTCGTCGCATCCACCGCCTCGACGCTCTCGATCCCGTCGAACAGCGCCTTTTGCGCGTTGGTCGAGTCCTCGGCCCGTGCGCGGTCGAGCGTGAAGACCACGTCTTCGGCATCCATCGCGGTGCCGTCGTGGAAGGTGACGCCCTCGCGCAGCGTGAACGTCCAGGTCAGCCCGTCCTCCGAGACCTCCCAGTCGCTGGCAAGCGCGGGCAGGATGCTGCCATCGGGGCCGAAACGGGTCAGCCCCTCGAAGACGTTAGCATAGACCACCTCATCGATCGCCGCGGCCGCGCCGCCCGTGGGATCGAGGTTCGGCGGCTCGAGCTGCATGCCGATGGTGATGTCGGTCTGCTGCGCCAGCGCGGCAGAGGCCGTCAGCGCGAGGATGGCGGTCGTTCGGATCAGCATGAGGTCCCCCTTGGTCGTCCGCCCGAAGGTGCCGCCCCGCGCGCGGCGTGTCCAGACATTGCCGGTGCCGACCGCCCGGACGGCGATGCAGGGACTCTGGCCCGGAACGCGCCGATCGACCGCATGCCCTATCCCGGCGCCGTCATCGCCCCCGACCGGTACGCCTCGCAGAGCCCGCTGACCGGGCACGCCCCGCACCGCGGCCGCCGCGACCGGCAGACCCGCTTTCCGAAATCCAGAAGCAGGACATGCCCCACCGCCCAGAACTCCTCCGGCAGCCGGGCCTCCAGCGAGATCGCCGTCTTCTCCTCGGTCCGGCCCTCGGCCAGCCCGGTCCGGTTGCAGACCCGGTGCACATGGGTGTCCACCGCCACGACCGCCTCGCCGAAGGTGAAGTGCAGCACGATATCCGCACATTTGCGCCCCACGCCCGGCAGGCTCATCAGCCCCTCCCGCGTGCGGGGCACGACGCCCCCATGGTCGTCCAGCAGCGCACGGCACATCTTCCGCAAGTTGCGGCATTTCATGTTGTAGAGCCCCGCAGGCCGGATCGCCGCGACGATCTCGTCGTCCTCCAGCGCCAGGATCCCGCCCGGCGTGTCCGCCAGCGCGAACAGCGCCCGGCTCGCCGCGGCGGTGTTCCGGTCCAAGCTCTGCGCCGACAGCATGCACGAGACCACGGACCGGAACGGATCGCGCCCCGGTTTCACCGAAGGGGCGCGCATGTCCGGCCGGGCCGCGCGCAGCGTCTCCAGCATCTCCCGCGCCTGTCGCTCGTCCAGCATGGGGCGAGGGTAGGGCGCGCGTCCCTCAGGGACAGGGCGCCTTGGCGTCCAGATCGGCGATGACCGCAGCACCGGGCGCTGCACCGGGCGCGTCCCCGGCGCGCAGCAGGGGCAGCGGCCTCGGATCATCCGGCGCCGCCAGCGCCACGGTCAAGGCCCCACCACCCGCCGGGCCCATGCGGCAGGTTTCCACACCGATCGACACCGCCGCGCTGCCGGACCCGTCCGCATTCACGACCGCCTCCGATAGCGCCGCAAGCCCGGCCAGATCCTCCCGCGCGACCGCATAGGCCCCCGGGCCGCGCGGATCCGGCACGCGGACCAGCCGCGCGGTCCCGGTTCGGGCCGCCCGGGCCTCCTGCTGCACGCGCAGGGTCAGCACCGGGAAGCCCGGCGCCGGCGCCTGCCCCTCGGGCAACGTCAGGAACACGCGCAGACCGGCGTAATCCGCCGCCCGCGGGTCGAGCCGCGTGGCGACCTCCGCGGGGGCGGCCCCGCACGCGGCCAGTGCGAGCGCGATCACGGGGAGACATCTTCGAAGCGGCATGATACCGAATCCTTATCAGACAGAAAGAGTTTTCTGTTTTACAGAAAAGAAAGCGCATCGCAATGGTCACTCGCGACCCTCTCAGCTCGTCCACCCGCCGCCTCGTCCAGGCGCTCCGCGTCATCTGCCTGCTGGCGCTGGGCCTATTCGCCCTGCTTGCGGGCGCGCTCCTCGTTTCGCCCGAACTCGTCACCCGCGGCGGCTGGCCGCTCGACGCGCTGCCCGCGGGCCCGCTGCGCTGGGCGGCTCTCGCCATCGGCGTCCTGTTGCTGGCCCCCCCGGCCTGGGCGGCAGCGGAACTCACCCGCCTCTCGACCGCCTTCCTGAGCGGAGAGGTCTATGCCCCGGCGCCCGCGCGCCATCTCTCGCGCGCGGGCAAGGCGCTGCTGTTAACGGCCGCGAGCGGGGTGGCCGCGCGCCCGGCTCTCGACCTGCTGGTCGGGCTGTCCCAGGGCGGCGGTTCCGTCTCGGTCACGATCGGGTCGGGGGATCTGGTGCTCTTGGGCTGCGGTCTGCTGCTGCAGGCGCTGGGCCGGGTGCTGGCCGACGCCGCGCGCCTCGCGGCCGAGAACCGGGCCTTCGTCTGATGCCCATCGTCGTGACGCTCGACGTGATGATGGCCCGCCGCAAGATGCGCGGCCGCGACCTCGCCGCCCGCGTCGGCATCACCGAGGCCAATCTCTCGCTTCTGAAATCCGGCAAGGTGAAAGGCGTCCGCTTCTCGACGCTGGAGGCCATCTGCGAGGCGCTGGACTGCCAACCCGGGGATCTGCTCCGGTGGGAGGAATGACGAGGCCTCGCAGGACGGCGCCCCGTTCCTCCTGCCGAAGCAAGGCATGGGCGGACCGGGCGACCCGCGTGTCTGGCACGTCAGGGAACGCCGTGCTTTCTTCCATCAAGAGATCGAACATTCGACACGATGGGCGCCGAACGAGACACGTTAGTGAGAGGCGAAATATGCGTGCGGCAGCGACCCTTCTTTTCGGGCTCTTGTTCGGCACGCCGGGATCCTTGCTGGCGGACGGCACCGAGATCGAGGATCCGGAGCGCCTGAACGAGATTTCGGAATGGTCTGAGCTTTGCGAGATCACGGACTGCGATCGGTTTCCCGTCGGGTATCATACCCACGTGTTCGGGTCGGAGGTTTACTATTTTCCAACCGGTCGAACGATGGCGGAAAAGGAGGATTTCTTCGTAGATCCACTGCTGCCAGGTGGCTTCGTCGAGTTTGGAGAGGATGGCGAGCTCGTTCGCTCCGTGGGTCTCTCCGGTGGTTTGATAATCAGCAGCTGCTGTAATCCCTTGCTCGCTTTCTATGATCTCATCGATCAGATCCCCGAGTTTCGGCCGGGAGTCTCAAAGCCGCGGATCAATATGATGATGCCCGGCAGGATGAGCATCAGGTCACGTGACCGACCGGCCAGAGAGAACCAACTGGGTTGGACCTCCGATTACGACGGAGAGGCGGCTCCGACGATGGAGTCGTTCCTGTCCGAAGACCAGCCGTCCTACAAGGACGATTTCTGGCTGATGGAGATAGGCGATATCGACTCCAGAGGTTTCCGAGGATTCGGCTTTCTCTCGAAGCGGCCGCTGTTGCTTGGTAGGCACGTACAGGGCGGATGCAGTCGGATCTGCTCATTCGCGACGGTCTCTTTCGCGGAGACGGCATCCGAGACACGACCGCATATCTTCCTCCGCTATTTGTACATCACCGACGAGAACGTGTTTCTCTGCTCGCCGGAGGAGTTCGAGGCGGGCTGCGACCCTGCATCCGAAACGATGGACAAGGTCAAAACCATGCTCCTGGTTCTCGACGACATGTTCGACACGGCCTAGGTTTTTCCAGAAAGTCAGGACTGAGACCGCAGCGGGGACGGAAGCCGCATAGGATCAACCCGAGCCTCTTCAGATCGCAAGGAAGCCATTTCTTCGGACCGTGGGTCCGGCCCCCGGATTTCATGTCCAACCGGCTTGCGGGCATCCTGAATACTCGCCGAGGTGCCAAGCTACAGGACGGGCCGGAGGATTGCGCTTCGATTTCCCCGGCATCCTCGGGCCGCTTCGGGAAGCGACGCGAACACCGCTCGGGCGGTCGTCATGTCCTGCGATTGCCCGTGCAGATATTCGGGCGCACCACCCGCCCCTCCACTTCTGCTTCTTCTCGGCCCAAACACTCCCGCCGGAGGCCCGGGTCGGACGGGGCTCG
>NZ_JYFE01000009.1 GCF_000877395.1 Jannaschia aquimarina
GATCCCTCCGGCGCCCCAGCCGACCCCGGCGCCCATCCCCGACGCGGCACCTACCCCTGCCCCGGCAAGCCCTGCCGGTGATCCTGCTGGCTTCGTGGCTGCGTTCTGCGAGGGCGCGGGGCTCGAACCGTCGAACTACGCGGATACGGATGCCGCGCGTCTTGCGCGGATGCTGGGCGAAGCGGTCCGCGCCTCCGTCGAAGAGCAGATGACCCATCTGCGGGCCCGCGCCGGTTTCCGGGAGCAGAGCCGCGCCCATATCGACCGCACGATGCTGGGCCTTGCCGGGACAAACCCCCTGAAGACCGCGCACCATCCCTCCAAGGCGATCGAGGCGGCATTCCTGCGCCCGGTGGCGGGCGCGGCGACAGGGGCCGAAGCTCTGGGCGGTGCCGCCCGCGATCTGCGACTGCATCATGAGGCGCTGATCGCCGCCATACAGCCCGCGCTGGGCGCCCTGATCCATGACCTCGCCCCCGAGGCGATCGAGGCGGGAACCGGCAAGGGGCTGGCCTTGGGCGGCGGCCGCAGGGCCAAGAACTGGGAAAGTTTCGTGGAGCGCTGGGACAACAAGGCCAGCCGCCACGACAACGGAATGCTGGACGCCTATTTCGAGGAGCTCGCGCGCTTCTACGGCGAGGCGCACAAGACCGACGACGTTGAGAGGTGATGCGATGGCGCTGCAATGGCTGACCGAGCCGGTCGATCCGGACAATCCCTGCGGACCGGATCTCGAGCGCGAAGACGACGACGCCTTCATCGAATACTATTTCGACGCCGAGGGACGCCTGCCGGAACGCTATGTGACGGCGGGGATGGCCTCGGGCGACGGCACGGTCTCGGACAGGCTCTACGATCCGAAATCGGTGGATCTGGCGGCGGAGCTGAAAGAGATCGACGGCCTTTTGCGCCGCTCGCGCGATCTGCGGCTGTTGTCGCTGCGTACGCGGTGGCAGGCCCTGGCCCGCGACACGGCCGGGCTGGCTGAGACGCTCGAAGGGGCAGCGGAGGCGGTGGGCACCTTCGGCGAGGCGATGCACCCGATGACCGCCGATGCCGGGCGCGAGCGGCGCGCCGCGCTCGAAGCCTTTGCCGCCGCGCCGACGGTCCTGCAACCGCTGCAATATTTGCCGCTGACCGGCGACGATGCGGTGAGCTGGCGGCGCTGGCAGATGGCGAGCGGACGGATCGCGGCGCCCGAGGACGAGGAGATCGCGCCGGAAGGTCTGCTTCAGGCCCTGGGAGAGCGGATGTCGGCACATGAGGTCGATCGCATCCAGGGCGATCTGGCCCGTGCCCTGACGGCGGCGCGGCGGATCGGCAGCCCGCATGTGGCGCCCCTCGTCGAACTCCTGGACGGGATCTGCGGCCTGATCGCCCAGGCACGGCCGGATCTGGCCGCACCGGACGAGGTGGCGCCCACCGCCCCGGAGGCCGTTTCGGAATCCGGGCCAGAGCCGGTGGCGACGCAAGCCGCCAGCAATGCCGCGCCCGAACCGGCCCCACCGAAGCAGCCCGAACCGCAAGTCGGCGATCTGACCAGTCAGAGCGAGGCGCGCGGCGTGCTGGCCGGTGTCGAAGGGTATCTCACTCGCCACGAGCCATCCTCGGCCGCGCTGCTGCTGGTCGTACAGGCGCGGCAATTGGTGGGCCGGCCTTTGGTGGAAGCGATCGAGACCTTGATGCCCCAGCGCGCCGGGCAGGCCGTGATCGACTTCGGGCCCGGTGCCGGATTCGCCCTGCCGATGGACAGGCTCAGACAGCTTTCGGAGGCGAGCGCGGGCCAAGCGCAGAGCCCGGAACCTGAGCCCCCGGAGGCCCGGATCGACAGCCGCCCCGAGGCCGCCGCAAAGCTGCGCGCGGCAGAGCGATGGTTCCGGCAGGCCGAGCCGGCGAGCCCCATCCCCATCCTGCTGGCGAAGGCACGGATATGGTTGGAAAAGGACTTCGAGGCAATCATGACGGAGATCCTGCCGCCGAGCCCGCAATCTCCGCAGGAGCCGCCGCAACAATGATTGGGCGCCCGGAATGATTGTCGCCGCCCGAGATGGGCATTGCGACGTGCATTCGCCGCGATGTGACAGTAGGGTTAACCTGACCCGGAGGGTCGTCCGCGCCCCGTTGACTATCCTTTGCGAGGCAGGTTCACTGACGCCTGTATAACGGGGAATTCAGAGCATGGCTTCCGATAAAGCGACCGATTTCATCAAGCGTAATCGCCCGCCCCGGGTGAACATCTCCTACGAAGATCCCTACGACAGCGAGAAGATGATCGAGCTGCCGTTCATCATGGGGGTCATGTCCGATCTGTCCGGCAACGCCTCTTCGAAGGAAAAGCCCGAGATGGAGGAGCGCGAGTTCCGCGACGTGACCGGCGCGACGCTGGACACCTTCATGAACGATGTCGCGCCCGCGACGTCGTTTGCGGTCGAGAACAAGCTCGACCCCGACAGCGAGGACAAGCTGGGCGTCCATCTCGAATTCCGCTCGATGGACGACTTCAATCCCGCGCGCGTGGCCGAACAGGTCCCTGCGCTGAACAAGCTGCTGGAGGCGCGCAAGCAGCTCGCCAACCTGCAACGGTACATGAACTCGAAGCCCAAGGCGCAGGAGCAGATCCGCATGCTGCTCCAGGATCCCGAGCTGATGGCGGCCCTGGCGGCCCGCAGCGACGACGCCTCGGACGACGACGACAAGAAGGACGCCTGAGATGAGCGACGGCACCCAGGCCCAGGTCGAGGGCAAGGACGGCGCGCTATCCGAACTCGACGAGTTCTCGGACATCCTGCGCCAGACCATCAAGCCGCGGTCGGAAACGGCCGCGAAGGAAGTCGACAACGCCGTGACCGCGCTGGTCCGCGAGGCGATGGACGACCAGACGCTCGTGACCGAGGACGTGCTCGACACGCTCGATGCGATGCTGGCGAAGATCGACAGCAAGCTGAGCGACCAGCTGAACGCGATCATGCATCACGATGACTTCCAGGCTCTGGAATCGTCTTGGCGCGGTCTCGCCTACACGGTGAACAACTCCGAGACGGATGCCTCGCTGCGCGTGAAGGTGATGAACGTCTCGAAGAAAGAACTCTCCGGGATGTTCCGGGCCTATCCCGGCGCACGCTGGGACCAGAGCCCGCTGCATCGCAAGGTCTACGAGCAGGAATTCGGAACGCTGGGCGGCACGCCCTTCGGCGCGCTGGTGGGTGATTACTATTTCGGGTTCTCGTCGCCCGATGTGAACCTGTTGCGCGACATCTCCAAGGTCGCGGCATCCGCCCACGCGCCGTTCATCTCGGCCGCCTCGCCCGAGCTTCTGGGCATGGACAGCTGGAACGAGCTGGGTACCCCGCCGGACCTGTCCGAGATCTTCGAGACGCCGGACTACGCCAAGTGGAAGACCCTGCGCGAAAGCGAGAATAGCCGCTATCTGGCGCTGGTCGCGCCGCGCGTCCTGGCCCGCGAGCCATACGGCCAAGATTCGACCTCGGTAGTCGAGGAATTCAACTACGAGGAAGAGACCGACGGCCACGGCGGCACCAAGTACTGCTGGATGAACGCGGCCCACGCGATGGCGGTGAACATCAACCGCGCCCACAAGGAGCATGGCTGGACGGTCCAGATCCGCGGCGTGCAGTCCGGCGGCGAGGTCCTGAATCTGCCGACCCACACCTTCGAGACGGGAGACGGGGCCAAGGACCTGAAATGCCCGACCGAGGTGTCGATCACCGACCGCCGCGAGGGCGAGCTGTCGGCCGCAGGCCTGATCGGCCTGGTACACCGCAAGAACACCGACAAGGCGGCGTTCATCGGGGCGCAGACGCTCTACAAGCCGAAAAAGTATGTCGACGATCTGGCAACCGCGTCGGACAACATGTCCGCCCGGCTGCCCTATATCTTCGCGGTCTCGCGCTTCAGTCACTACCTGAAATGCATGGTTCGCGATAAGATCGGGCAGAGCCCGACCCGCACCCAGCTGCAGAACGACCTGCAGAATTGGGTCAACAAGTACGTCACCGCCAACCCCGAGACGGCTTCGGAACGGGAGAAGGCTAAGCGTCCGCTCGCAGGCGCGAAGGTCGAGGTGATCGAAGACGAGGAGAACCCCGGATACTACGTCGGGAAGTTCTTCCTCAAACCCCACTTCCAGTTGGAAGGTATGGACATCGGGATGAGCCTGGTGTCCAAGTTACCCGGGGGCAAATAACCCCAACGGTCCATTTCTGGACCAGGCCTAAGTACGGAGAGACAAATGGCTGTCGATATTTTCCTTCATCTTTCTAACGGCATTAAAGGCGAGTCCCAGGACACGACCTACCTTGATGAAATTGACGTTCTGGCCTGGAACTGGGGCCTGACCCAGTCGGGCACCACGCACATGGGCGGCGGCGGCGGCGGCGGCAAAGTGAACGTGCAGGATATTACCCTCACGAAGTATGTCGACCTGGCCTCGAACGAACTGATCAAGCGCTGCGCCTCGGGCGAGCACATCAATGACGGCAAGCTGATCGTCCGCAAGTCGGGCGGAAACGCGCCGCTCGAGTATTTCGTGATGGACGTCAAGGACATCATGATCACGTCGTACCAGACGGGTGGCGGCAAGGATGGCCTCGACCGCATCCAGGAGACGCTGACGCTGAACTTCCGCGAGTTCCGCATCACCTACACCCTGCAGGACATCAAGACCGGTGGGATCAAGTCCCAGTCCGAGATCGCCTGGGACATCGCCCAGAACCTCGACGTCACCTGATTCACCGATCAGACACGGTTGGGGCCGGCGGTATTTCCGCCGGCCCTTTTCGTTTGACCCTCGCCTGCGCTTCGCCTCTCCTGCCCGACGATGTGCCCGACCTCCGATTCCACGGTTCCGCCCCGCCGCGACCCTCGTCGCGGTGCCCAGCGCCAAGTGTCGCTGACACACGTCTTCCGGGACGCGGCCGAAACCGGGATGGCCCGGCGCGATGGATCCGAACCGGGCAAGGCCGGTGACCTTGCCTTGAGCCAGGACAGGCGGATGGGCGTGGACGAGGGGGCACTCCGGCGCCATCTCGCGGCCGATCTCGACAGCCTCGTGAACACGATCCGGCTGGATGCCTTCGAAGAGTTGGACAATTATCCCCGGCTCATGAAGTCGGTGCTGAACTACGGCTTCGCCGAACTGGGCCGGACGGGAACCGCTGCGGATGCGGGGACGGTCATCGCCAAGCGGATCCGCGAGTCCCTCATCACGTTCGAGCCCCGGCTGATCCCCGAAAGCGTCGATGTTCAGGTCAGCGAGGGCGAGGGCA
This sequence comes from Jannaschia aquimarina, assembly GCF_000877395.1. Classification (GTDB taxonomy): domain Bacteria; phylum Pseudomonadota; class Alphaproteobacteria; order Rhodobacterales; family Rhodobacteraceae; genus Jannaschia; species Jannaschia aquimarina. Next base: position 5,286 of record NZ_JYFE01000009.1, read on the forward strand.
CCCTCGACCAGCGTCTGGTTTTCGACGTCACCGCAGAAATCGCCGCCGATCCCGCCGACCTGCCGCTCGACTTCGTGGCCGAGGTCGATCTGGGCGCGGGCAAGATGAAGATGAAGCGTCTGAAGCTGCAGAAATGAGGAAAGCCTTCCGAGACGCCTATGAGCGCGAGTTGGCGCTCCTTTACGAGCGGGCCGCCGAGTTCGCGACGGATTATCCGGGCATCGCCGGACGCTTGGGCGGCGTATTGCGGGACAACGCAGATCCCGCGGTGGCGGGCCTTCTGGAAGGGGCGGCCTTCATGGCGGCCCGCGTCCAGCTCAAGCTGGATCAGGAGTTCCGGGTCTTCACCGACGAACTGCTCGAGCAGGTCTTTCCCGATGCGCTCGCGCCGATCCCGTCGATGATGCTGGTCGAGGCGGCTCTGCCCGCGGATGCGACCGACATGGCCGAAGGCCTGCCGATTTCCAAGGGCGCCTACATGGACGCCCGCTTCGTGGACGCGGATCGCCGCGTCTCTTGCCGATTCCGGACCGCGACGCCTCTTCGGATCTATCCCATGCGTCTGGCGGGCTGCGCCTACCGCGCCAATGCGGCCGAGATCAGCGCGCTGGGACAGGATGCGGGCGACGGGGTGGTCGCCGGTGTGACCGTCGATTTCGAGACGATCGGGGACGTGCCCGCCGCGACGCTGGACCTGGACGACCTGGCGATCCATCTGACCGGCGCAATGGCGGATGCGGTCGCGCTTTACGAGCAGATCCTGTGCGACACGGTGCGCGTCTCGCTCCGCTGGCTGGACGCGTCGGGGGATGCCGCGTTCCTTCGCCTGCCGGTCGAAGCGATCGGGCAAGTCGGGCTGGATCGGGACGAGCGCATCCTGCCCCACGACGCCCGGCTCTTCGACGGGTTCGCGTTGTTGCGGGAAGGGTTCGCCTTTCCGCGCCAATTCCTCGGCTTTCGCCTGTCCGGCCTCCGGCGGGCCCTCCGCGCGGTTCACGGGCAGAGCTTTCAGATCGTGCTGGAATTCGACCGGCTGGACGCCGATCTGGCGGCGCGGCTGACGCCGGAAGATCTGGCGATCCACTGCGTCCCGGCGGTCAACCTCTTCGTGGAGCAGGCCGCGCAGGTGCGGCTCGATGGCAAGCGCACGGAATTCGTCGTCACGCCGGCCTCGACTCCCGTCACCCATTACGAAGTCCATCGGATCCTCGACGTTCACGCCCATTACGCGACCACCAAGACCAAGCGCCGTGTCTATCCGCTTTACGGCCTGTCAGGGACCGGGGGCGAGGACCCGCGTGCCGCGCTCTACTACACGACCCGCCGCAAGGAGCGTCGCCTGACCGACGAAGAACGGCGGTTCGGGCGGCGCCATCGCTATCTGGGGACCGAGACGTTCATCTCGCTCTGGGAGCCGCCGGATCTCGACGACGGAGAGGACGATGCGCGTGGGGGCGGCGCGTCGAGGTTGCAGGTCAGGACGCTTTGTTCGAACCGGCACCTGCCGGAATACCTGCCCGTCGCCAAGGCGCGGGACGCCTTCGTGCTGGACGACGACCAGACGATTGCCTTGCGTTGTGTGGTGGGTCCCACCGCGCCGCGCGAGCCACTTTCGCTGCTGGACCGCAACGCCTCGCACCGGACGATCCAGGGCGACGTGCACTGGCGCCTGATCTCTTACCTCTCACTGTCGCAATTCGGCATCGAGGGTCATGGGGGCGACACCGACGCGATCGCCCTGCGCGAGATGCTATCGCTCTTTGCGGACCTGTCGGACGCGACCGACGAACGCCAGATCGGGGGCGTCCTGGAACTGGCGACCCGCGCCGTCACCCGGCTGATCCGCCGGGAAGACGGACACTTCCCCGCGCGAGGCACGGAGATCCGCCTGGTTCTGGACGACGAGGCTTTCGAGGGATCGGGGCCGATCCTGATGGGTGCGATCCTCGACCGGTTCTTCGCGGAATACGCGCCGGTCAACAGCTTCACCCAGACGGTGATCGAGACCCGGCAGCGTGGCGAGATCAAGACCTTTCCGCCGCGCAGCGGAACGGGCCCGCTGCTGTGAAGCCCGACGACACCGAAGCGCGCCAGCAGGAGGCGCAGAAGCTGGGGCTGTTCGCCCTGCTGCGCCGGATCGAGCGGCGGAGCCCGGACAAGCCGCGCGTGGGCCGTAGCCTGCGCCTGCGGGACGAAGTCGCGATCCTGGGTCAGGATCCGTTCCTGACCTTCCCGGTTTCGGACATCGCCGATCACGAACGTCTCGACGGTGGCAGACGGCGTATCCGAACGAACCTGATGGGCTATTTCGGTCCGCAGGGCGCGCTGCCGCTGAACACGACCGAGGAAGTCCTGCGCTGGGCGCAGATCGGCAACGACCGTACTTTCGTGGCATTCGCGGACGTCTTCACGACGCGGTTCATCCAGCTCTTCTTCCGTGCCTGGTCCGATGCCCGCGCGATCGGGCAGTTCGACCGGCCCGACGACGACCGGTTCCGCGCGCGTGTCGCCGCCTTTGCCGGCCTGACGACGCCCGCATTTCTGGATCGCGACCACCTCTCGGACGTCTCGCGCACCCATCTCGTCGGCCTGCATATGGGGCGGGTCCGCAGTCCCATACGTCTCCAGCAACTTGCCGCGCTGCATCTGGACGCGGATATCGACGTCGAGGAGCATGTGCCCACTTGGATCGCCTTCGAACCGGAGGACCAGAGCCGGATGGGCCTGGGGGGCATGACGCTGGGCCGGGACTGCAAGCTGGGGTCGCGGATGCGGTCGGTGAACGATCGGATCCGGATCGTCGTGAATACGAGTACGCTGGAAGAATACCGCGGTTACCTGCCCGGCGGATCGCGCCACGTCGTGCTCCGCGACCTGGTTCGCTGGTATCTCGGCCACTGGCAGGAGGTCACGGTCGCGCTGACCCTGCCCGCCGACGCGATCCCCCCCGCCCGATTGGGCGAGAGCGCCGATCTGGGCTGGATGGCCGCGCTGTCCCCCCACGAGCCCGGACCCGACGGCACGGCGCCGGTGCGCGTTGCAGAATTCGATCTCGAAGCGGCATAAGACCGCGAACCCATCAGAGGGACGTTACGGATGGCAGACATCACCATCGAGAAGTTCGCCGCGAAGATGAACCGCGCGGGCTACGAGAGCTTTCTCAACGCCATGCGCCACGCGCGTGGCGAAGGGAACCGGAATGTCGAGCTGATCCACTGGCTGTTCCAGGCCTTGGCGAACCAGGACGGCGACATCGCCCACACCCTCCGCGAGATGGGTGTCGACCGGGGCGCCGTCCTGCGCAGCCTCGATGCCGCGCAGGCGCGATTGCAGAAGAACGTCACCGAGAGCCCTGGCATTTCGGACAGTCTGGCTGACGCTTTGAACCATGCATGGGTCTACGCGACGCTGCATTTCGGCGAGGTCCAGATACGGACCGGTCATGCGCTCTATTCCGCCCTGGTCGATCCCCGGCTGCGCCGTGAGGTGCTGGGCGCCGCCCCAGAGCTTGAGGGCGTCAGCACCGAGCGGATCGCGAGCGAGGCCCGCAGCCTCTGGTCCGGGTCCGAAGAAGAACAGATGCGCCCGATGGACGGGTCCGGTCTGACCTCGAAGGGCACGGGCGACGGGGCGCGGGGCGGTGACACCGCGCTTGCGCGGTTCTCGGTCGACATGACCGCCGAGGCTGAGGGCGGCGGGATGGACCCCATCGTCGGCCGCGACGAGGAGATCCGCCAGATCGTCGACGTCCTGCTGCGGCGGCGTCAGAACAACCCGATCCTCACTGGCGAGGCGGGCGTGGGCAAGACGGCCGTGGTCGAAGGGTTCGCCCAGCGTCTTGCCGCGAACGAGGTGCCTCCGGCCCTGCAAGGCACGCGGCTGCTGATGCTCGACATCCAGGCCATGCAGGCGGGCGCGTCGATGAAGGGCGAATTCGAGCAGCGGCTGAAATCGGTCATCGACGAAGTTCAGGCAAGCCCTACGCCGATCATCCTCTTCATCGACGAGGCGCATACCCTGATCGGCGCCGGAGGGCAGGCAGGCACCGGCGACGCCGCCAACCTGCTGAAACCTGCACTGGCCCGCGGTACGCTACGGACCATCGCGGCGACGACATGGTCCGAGTACCGCAACCATATCGAGAAGGATCCGGCCTTGACCCGCCGGTTCCAGCCCATCGACGTGCCGGAACCTGACGTGGCCCGCTGCTGCACGATGATGCGCGGCATCCTCGGTCCGATGGAGGCGCATCACGGCGTGCGTATCTCGGACGAGGCGCTGGTGGCCGCCGTGTCGCTCTCGGATCGCTACATCCCGGCACGGCAGCTTCCCGACAAGGCTGTCAGCCTGCTGGACACCGCCTGCGCCCGCGTTGCGGTCAGTCAGGCCGCGACGCCCGCCCGGGTCGCCGACCTGCGCGCCGAGATTGCCGCCCTCGACGCCGAGATCGCATCCAAGGAAGCCGAGCGAGATCTGGGCGAGACCGATGAGGAGCGTCTGGCCGAGGCCCGCACCGACAAGGAGGCGACCGAGGCTCGGCTGGCGGACATGGAGGCGAAGTACGAGGCCGAAAAGGCTCTGGTCGATCGCATCGTCGCCCTGCGGCGGGATCTGGCCGAGCCCGGAGAGGATATCGACGAGGATGCAGCCCGCGCCGAGGTCTCTGCCAAGATGGCCGAATTGTCCGACAAGGATCCGGACGACCGGATGGTCTATGCCCATGTCGACGAGCAGGCCGTGGCATCCGTCATCAGCGACTGGACCGGCATTCCCGCCGGCCGCATGGTTGCCGACGAACTGGAGCAGGTCCTGACCCTCTCCGACACATTGCGCGAACGCGTGATCGGTCAGGATCACGGGCTGAAGATGATCGCCAAGCGTATCGAAACCTCGCGCGCCGGCCTCTCCAATCCGAACAAGCCCATCGGCGTCTTCATGCTGTGCGGCCCGTCCGGCGTCGGCAAGACCGAGACGGCGCTGGCCCTGGCCGAACAGCTTTACGGCGGCGAGCAGAACATCATCACGATCAACATGTCCGAGTTCCAGGAGGCGCATTCGGTCTCGCTGCTCAAGGGCGCACCGCCGGGCTATGTCGGCTACGGCGAAGGCGGGCGGCTGACCGAGGCGGTGCGGCGCAAGCCCTACTCGGTCGTCCTTCTGGACGAGATCGAGAAGGCCCATCCGGACATCCACGAACTGTTCTTCCAGGTTTTCGACAAGGGGATCATGGAAGACGGCAACGGCAGGCCCATCAACTTCCGCAACACGCTGATCCTGCTGACCTCGAATGTGGGGACCGAGGTCATCATGGAGATGGCCGATCAGGGCCGCGCCACGCCCGATGCCGACGAGCTGGACGCCGCGATGAAGCCGTTCCTGCTCGATGTTTTCCCACCGGCCCTGCTGGGTCGCATCGTGACGATTCCCTACTTTCCGCTCGGACCGGACGTCTTGCGCGGGATCGCGGGGCTGAAGCTGGGTGCCGTGGCGAAACGGATGCGCGAGGCGCATGGCGCGGCGCTGACCTGGTCGGACGACGCGATGGACCACATCGTCTCGCAATGCCGTGATCCAGACAGCGGCGGCCGGATGATCGACAACATCATCGCCAATTCGATCCTGCCGGACCTCAGCCGCGAGGTTCTGGGACGGATGGTGTCGGGCGACCCGATCCGGTCGGTGCGCATCGACCTGACGGACGGCGCGTTCCGCTACGTGTTCGATGCAGAGACCGAATTTGCGCCGCCCGTGGAAGAGCCCGCCGAATAGATCAGCAAGCGGCCCTACCCCGCTTCGGAAAGGACCTGATCGACCAATTCCACGAAGAGCCGCGTCTGCGGGTCGACCGGCTTGGGCGGTGCCGCCGCGACCGCGGGTCCAGACCTCAGGCGGCCCATCTTGCGGTCCGCCCATCGTTCCAGATCATCGGCGGTGTAGCGGCGCAGGAAGGGATTGGCCCGCACGACACCCGCGCCCATCAGGTCGCGGATCGTCTGCTCACCCGGCGCGGACAGCACGCGGTGCGCGCCCTCGGGCCCGAGGAAATGCGCAAGATACAAGCGGCCCGGATTGATCCCATGACCGCGGGATCGAAGATATGCCTCATTCTCCTGGGCGAGCTTGGTGACCATGTCGCGGCTGAGCGACGGGTCGGTGCGCAGGGCAAGCAGCTCCCTTCTGTCGAGCGTCGCGACCAAGTCGGGCCGATAGGTTCGCATCATGCGCAGCCACGTGCTCTCGATGAACTGGCCCAGCCCGGTCGCTGTCGAAAGGGGGTTCTTGGCCCGTGCGTTGCCCGCGCTTTCCACTCTTATGATCTGCTCGACCAGGGCTTCGACGGCCCCCGAAGCGGCAACCATGACCTGCCCCGTCAGGAACGGCATCGGGTCGACCGGCTTTCCGTTCACGCGGGTCTCGAAATGCAGGTGCGGCCCGGTCGAAAGGCCGGTTGTACCCACGTATCCGATGACCTCTCCGGCGCGCACGACATTGCCCTGAACCACGCCTTTCGCGAAGCGGTCGAGATGCGCGTACCGGGTCTCCACTCCGTCCGCGTGGGCAAGGATCATCAGGTTGCCATAGCCGCGCCCGTCTCCGGCCAGGCTGACCCGCCCATCGGCCACCGCGCGGATCGGAGTGCCCGTCGGTGCCGCCCAGTCGACCCCTGCATGCAGACGGACGATCTGTTTGATCGGATGCAACCTGGGCCCGAACTTCGACGTCAGGACGCCATCGACAGGCTGGACGAACGCGCCGGCCCCGCTGCGCTGGCGACCGGGGATGTGACATCGATATCCGCCCTTCGCGGTATCGGGTACGACATAGCATCGCCACTGGCTCGACTGGCCTTCGAGCGCAGCGTACATGAGTTGCCCCTCGCGCGTTCCGCCGGGGCCGTGATCCTCCGAAAAGGCGAGCGTGATGCGGTCACCCTCCTCCGCCGGCTTCTCGAGGTTCAGCCCGCTCGCGGCGAGAAGGGTGGTGAAGGCGCCCGCCTCTTCGGCGGAAATGCCGCCACGCAAGGCCGCCGAATAGATCGCATCAAGCAGCCGGAACGTCGCGCCCGTCGCGGCGGCCGGTCCCGCAAGGCCCATGAGATCGTCGTCGATCCATGGATCGGAAGACATCGTCAGACGATCGTCCGGCAGCCTGGCCAGCGAGCCGAGATATCCGTCATCCGGTGAGTAGAGAGAAATATGCGTAAGGTCCGGCGCGGTCGAAGGACCGCCGAGCCGCAGGGCTACGACGGCCCCCCGCGACAGCGACGCCGCCCCCGGGATGAGCTCGATCACCCGGGCTGCAAGATCCGCGGCGCGACCTCGGAGCGGACTTTCCCCCAAGAGCGCCTCAAGCTCTCGATCGAGTTCCGCCCGCAACACGACGTCGGACCAGACGGGCGTCCGGAACGCCTCCCGTCTGGTGAACGCCAGAGACGTCCGCTCGACCGGACCGGCCGGGACGTCTGCGGCAGGCGGAACTTCCTCGTCCAGACCCTCGATTTCGGCCCCGTAGCTGTCGGCCTCCAGATCCTCCGCGTTGAACGCGACCGTCTCGAGACCGGCCAGCCGGACCAGTTCCGCCGGATCGGACGCGGCGCGGGCGATCTCGGACATGGCCCGCTCGGTCTGGTCCTGTAGAAACGCCAGATCTTCCCTGCTCGATGGCATGACGGTCATCAGCCGGCTCTCGGTGACCACGAGGTCGTCCTTCAGGATGGAAATCCGGTCAGGTGACGGCAGACCGAAGCGCCGAATGTCGAGAACGCCGGGCCCGGCGACCCGGCGCACCCGTCTATCCGCGCCGTCCTGCGGGAGACGGAGCAGCGTCGGATCGCCTGGAATATTGATGAAGACGCTCCCGTCGACCGCCGGAGCGACGGCGATACTGCCGGTCTCCACCTGAACCATCGCCTGATCCGATGTCCGCCAGATCGAGACCGCGACCGCAAGACGGTGGGGAATATCGGTGAAGGCCCACATCCCGACGAAAAGTGCTGCCACGGGGACGAGGCCGAACAGCACGATCTTGCGGAGGATCCTCCGCATGCGGCGGGCACGTGCCTTCCGATGACCGACCCGGAACCGAATGTTGTCCTGTGTTGGCAAAGGTCTCCCTTCCTAGCGGAAGACCCCGCCCAGGGTGGGATTGAGCCTCTGTCCACTCGATGGCTCGCTGCGCGCAGGTGCGGGGGGATCGGCCCGACGCGGAGCGACCTGGCGCTGGGAGCCTGCGGTCTGGCGCGAAGAGGTCCGTGTCGTCGTTTGACGTTGCGGCGTGTCGCGGGCGATGACGGGCGCGGGGCAGTCGACATCCTCGCGCAGGATCACGTCCCTGAACAGATCGACCGATGCCTCCCGCGTCGGCGGCGTATCGCCCCGCATTCGGTAATAGAGATCGACCGCATTCCGCGAGCCGTTGCCCCAGTCGCCGTCGATCGCGAGCCGATAGCATCCCATGCGCTGCAGCGCCGTCTGCAGGACCACGGCCTCGGTCCCCGGCTCGGGGTCGAACGCACCGGTTTCGACCAGCCCGGCGAACCCGTCCGGATCGGCATTCCGCATCCTTTCGCGCGCGTCGAAGGTGTCGACGGCCAGGGCGGCGCCGGGCAGCGCGCCTTCTGCGACGGCGTCATTTTCCGCAGCTTCATTGTCCCGCCGGATGACACCGACAATGATCGACGGACGCGGCAGCCCTTCGGGTGTCTCCCGCGCTTCCAGCAGGGCGGACAAGGCCGGCCCGATGCGCAAACCGCCAGACCGCTGGCCGGATGAGATCGCCGCCGGAACGAGACGGGCACCTCCGCCAGATATGGCAGTCCCGGTCATTTCGCGGCTACTGCCGACGGGTCGGATCGACGAGGCGACGATGACGCCGTTACCGGACCCACCCCCGATCACGACGGGCGCTGGGGCCAACTTCGCCTGTCCCGCGACCAGAGGAAGGTCGAGTTCGCCGATCATGACCCCCGATCCGTCCGACGCCGGAAAGATGTCCCGGAACGGCTCTCCGACCGCATCGAGCGCGGAGATGAGGTCGTCCGCCAGCCCGCCCGGTGCGCAATCCGGTTCCGATCCGGCATGGATCAGGACGACGCGCGGGTCGGCAGTCAGTGTCGCGTCCTCGTGCTCCCCTCGGAGATCGGGCTCGCATTGTTCGAACACCAGAAGCAGGTTCGCAGTGCCGGTGCGGGCAAGGCGGCTCGCGGCCGCATGGATCTCTCGCGCCTGCATGTCGGTCACCGGGCCGGCCACGTAGACCAACCCCAGCTCCGAGCGCGCCGCGGTGAGCCGAAGCTGTCCCGAAACGGGCATAGTGTGGCGGTTCGAGACATATCCGGCCCCCAGAAGCGCGCGGGACATCCTGATCGCGCCCTCCTCTCCGCTTCCGTCAGAGGGGACCACGACATGAGCGAACCTGTCCGCGACAGCCGGTGTCGCGGCCATTAGCACAGCCGAGAGAACCGTGCCCATGACACGGGTCTTTTGAAACACGAACCCCATGGCCGAAGGTTAGCCGATCTTTTCGATCTCTGCCAACGCCGATGCGTCACTCCGGTGCGGGGGCGAGGAACATTCGCCACGCTTCGACGCCACTTGTGTCGACTTCGATGAACCGGGCCTCGAGATGGCCACGAATGAGACAATCGGTTTCGCCGCGGATGGAGAAACGGTCGGGATCAATGCAGAGGGGCCGGGACCCGGACAGAAGCTCCCTGCCGAAGACATCGGTCGCGAAGACGTAGACGCGCGGGGTGGCCAGCGGCTCGCGCAGGACCTCCGCGCATTGGTTCGGGCCGATCTTCCACCACCCCTCGGTCCGCACCTCGCCCGATCGGTCCGGCGCCCCGACCGCCACATTGGCGACATCGAAGCTGCGATTGCAGACAGTGAATGTGGCCCTGGCCTGACCCGGCCAAAACAGCATCAACGCCGGAAGAAGCGTGGACAAAACAGTCGGGAGCGTGACCTTCACGTCGGGCGCCTCGGTCCAGTGTGGCCATATTTTCGCCACGACTATAGGATGCACACGGGGGAAAGAAGACAAAGGAAGGGCGTGACCATGATCCGCCTCGTTATCGGCAGTTTCGTCGCATGTGCATTGGCAGCCGGAGGAGCGATCGCGCTCGTCGGCGGCCATGAGGCCAGGACGGCCCGTCCGGACGCGCATCTCCCCGCGGCGCTCCCGCTCGACAGCGGCACGGCGACCGCAATCCACACGCCCCTCCAGACGCCGGCCTCTCCCGCACCGGCCGACCGGGCTTCGGACATTCCTCTTCCGGCACTTGGGGACGCACCGGTCGAGATGGATACTGCAACACAAGTGCCGGCGCTGCGTCCTGTCGCGCGCCCCGACGGTCCGGAAGTCGCAGCCGTGAAATCGGGACTCGTCGTCCAAGACCTAGAGACGGAATTGTCGACCCGGTCCATCGACGAGCGGACCGGCGGATCGCAGTTCGTCGTCCCCGGGCCGGTCCCGGGTGAGGCTATTCTCGCACAGCCGAGGCTTCAACAGCCCTGGGCGACCGGAGTTTTCCGCTGACGCCTTGACCTGCTTCCTGGGTTGCGGTCCCAATTGTCCCGGCTCCCCGCCGGGGGCGATCTGACCCCCCAACGGAGCATGCAATGATTCGTCGTCTCGTCCCCGTATTTGCCGCTGCTTTGCTGGCCCTGCCCGCAAACGCGCAGGATTCCGCCGAAGCGGGGGACGACCCCGCGGCCGCAGTGGACGACGTCGCGTCCGGCGCACTGACGCTGGAACTCAACAACGCCGCGACGCTGGATGGCGGCGCGTGCCAGCTGACCTACGTGGCCGCCAACACGACGGAAGAGGATCTCGCCCAGGCCTCTTATCAGGTCGCCTTCTTCGACGGAGAAGGGGTCGTCCGGCGCCTTCTGGTGCTCGAGTTCGGCGCCCTCGCCCCGGGCCGGACGAGGATCGTGCTCTTCAACCTGCCGGAGCAGCCCTGCGAAGATCTCTCCCGCATTCTGATCAACGAGGTCGCGGCTTGCGATCTGGCCGATGGCGGAACGAGCGATGTCTGCCTGTCGCGGCTCGAGACGGCGGCCCGCGGCGATATCCAGTTCGGCCTCTGACGGGGTCCGATGGATGTTGAGTGATTTCGACCCGATCTCTCTGACCGTTTTCGCCGCGTTGGGCATCCTTTCCGTGGCGGCGATCACTGTCTGCCTGTTCAAGACGATCCAGTTCCGGCGCCTCGGCGTGGGCGCGACGGAACGCGCTGACGGTATTCTGGACGCGTGGCTGGGCGGTCGCCCTGACGAGGCCATGCGCGCCGCATCGGAACGCGACTCGGTCGGGGCGCGTGTCCTTCAGGCGGTTCTGTCCGCCCTGCGCGCACGTCCGAACGATGCCGCCTATGCAGAAGAACTGGGCCGGACCGCCGCTCTGCGCGAGATGGGACTTCTGGAACGGCGCATGCGTGTCCTCGAAGCGGTCGTGCAAGGGGCACCGATGCTGGGCTTGCTGGGAACGGTGGTCGGCATGATCGACGCGTTCTCGACGCTGGCGGCAGGGGCCGGGGCCGTCGACCCTACCCTGCTGGCGTCCGGGATCTGGACCGCCTTGACGACCACGGCCGCGGGCCTCGCGATCGCATTGGTGACGTTCTTCATCGCCACATGGCTCGAAAGCCGGATCGAGGCGGAACGGCAATTGCTTGAATCGGCCATCTCGGCCGCGATCCACGGCCGCGTCGAAGCCGGCGCCGCAGTCTGAGGGAGCCGGGCAGGTGCAGGCGCGATCCGCCTCGATCATCCCCATCCGCCGGCGGAAAGGGTACCGCTTCGCGCTCACACCTCTGGCGGACGCGATGTTTCAGCTTCTGATCTTCTTCATGCTGTCCTCGTCGCTCGCCCCCTACTCGCTCATGACCCTGAAGCCGGGCGCCGCAAGCCAGCGCGGAGCCGGCGAAAGCCCCGCCCCGGCAGCACCCGCAGGCCCACCGAGCGCGATCTGGACCGTCGATGCCGGCGCGGTGATTGCAGGCGGGCAGCGCTTCGGCTTCGATGCATTGCCGCGCCTGTCGGCACGCATGGCGGCCCAGGATGACGGCGGCGTCCTTCTGATCACGCGGCCCGCAGCGCGGGTACAGGACATGGTCGCGGTGCTTGAAGCGCTGTCGGCCGCAAACGTCCCCGCCGTTCGCCTCGCACCGGGTCTCGGATCATGAAGCGGCGCCGGGGTCTGCCCAAGCGTCCGCGCCAGCAGCTCGACGTGTCGTTGGCGATCGTGAACATCGTCCTGCTTCTGATCTTCTTCTTTCTCGCCACCGGACGGCTGTTGAACCCTGCCGGCCCCGGCCTCGACCTGTCTGAAACGACGGAACTGCCGCTCGACGCGCTGCCGAAGCCGGTTCTCGTGGTCGGACAGGCCGGACGATGGGAGCTGGACGGCGCGCCGCTCGATCCGAACCTTCTGGATGCCGCGCTGCAGGACATGCCGCAGCCCGTGACGCTTCATCTTCTCATCGACCGGGGCGCACCCGCCGACAGCTTGCTGGCTGTCGTCGCGCGTCCGGAACTCGAAGAGGTCGAGGTCCGTCTCGTGACACTCCGCCGAAGGGTCGAGCAATGACCGGCGGGGCAAGTCCACTCCGGGAACGGCGGGGGCACTGGGTCGCGGCAGTCACGCTCTCGGTTGGATTGCACGCCGCCGGAATGGTCTGGGCGCTCGATCTGCTGCCCGGGCGCACGGCCGTGCCATCAGCGACGCTCCCCGAGACGATCATCACCATTTCCACCGTCGACGTCGAAGATCCGGAGGCCGATCCACCGGACGCCGCGACTGGCGGACCATCGGGCACGGAGAGCTTCAACGACGAGGACGATATCGGGGCGATCTCTCCCGCCGATCCCGCGGACGAAACCATCGCGGACCCATCCGAGGGCGATCTTCCGGACATCCTGACCCCCGACACCGAACGGGCCGAGGCGGTCTCGCCGGAAACCGCCCCGCCCGCGGCGGGCGAGGCGGTGGTCGAAAGCGCCGATACGCCCGAGATCGCCCGCGCGGCTCAGGTGGCGCCATCGACGTTGCCTTCCGTCGCGCCGGTCACGGCCGGTGGCGGATCGCTCTCTCCGGTCCCGATCGCGCCCCTTGCAGGGAATTCGGCGATATCCGGAACGCTCAGCGCGGCCTCTCCGGGCGCGGGTTCGGGCGATGCCGCGGCGATCCGGCAAGAGGTCGGTACGCCGCTGGCCCCGGTCGAGATGCCTCCTGCGGAGGGCACCCTCACCTCGGCGATCGTCCTCGACGGCCCGGGCGGTCGAGCCTCTCCACCCCGTCCAGCCGGCCCGCCGCCCGATCCCGTCCTGGTCGAACTCGTCCAACGAATCAGGGGTCAGTTGCGCGAAGGATGCCTCGTCGGCCTGCCGCGCGGCCGCCCCGCCCCGCTGGGGCCCCTTCTGGTCACGATCACGGCGGACGACCTGACCGCGCGCAGTTTCGCAGAGGCCGTGCTGGATGACGAATTGCTGCCGGGCGCCGAGGCCGAGACGATCCTCGTCGACCGCCGGCAATGCCCCGCCGTGACGTTTCTTCGCGCGCAGGACAACTATCCCGCCTTCAGGCTCCGGCTGTCCGTTGCGGACGCGCAGGTGGCGTCCGGAGGGACCGTCGTCGGCCGGATCGAAGGCATGGCCGGGGCCTACACGACCCTGCTGCTGGTCGATGACAACGGCGTCGTGCAGGACCTGCGCCGGTTCCTGCGCTTCTCTGGCGGGCGGGCTGAATTCGCGGTTCCCGTCACCCGCGATGGCGATACCCGCGAGACGGCTCAGCTTCTGATCGCGATTGCGACGCCGACACGGCCCGACACCGTCGCCCAACGCGCCGGGTTCCTGGCTCAGGACATGTTTCCGATGCTCGGGGAGGAAATCGACGGACAGGCGCGCTTTGCAGTGATCCCGATCACCGTCCGCTGAAATCCGCGATCGGGACGCGCCTCAGCCGCCCAATTCGAACCGGGCGATCTCTGCCGCCGCGCCCTTTTCGGAGGCTTCCGCCAAGATGTTGGGCAGCAGCACGTCCGCGGAGGTGCCATCGCTCGCCGTTGCCGCCCCCACGAGAGGTTCCGGCGATGCAAGCGCAACGAGGATCTGCGGCTGCCCGATCGCCGACGGGTCGGCCACGAGTTCGAACGCGAACAGCGCGGACCCGTCGGTTTGCGGTTCCAACCGGTCTGACAGGTCGTAGACCCCGCCTTCTGCGGTCACCATGGCCAGCCACACGGTCCGCCCCCGGATCTCGGCCACGCGACCCACGACCGTACCGCCGCTTCCGATGGTATCCGAGTCCAGCACGAGGGTGGGCTGGACGGCTTCACGGCCCTGAAGCCCGCGGGCGAGGTCCAGAGCGGGGCATTGCTGGCTGGTGACCGGACGATCCAACTTCGTCAGCGCAACTCCGAACTCGCTCCCATAGGCCTCGGCAAGGTCCGGCAGAGGTGTCTCGCGATCACCCATCGTGACCAGACGTCCCGCCTGAGCGCCGGACGTGATCCGCGCCGCATAGGCGCAATCGAAATCGGACGCATAGGCCGCAAGGAATCCGTCCCGTGTCTCCGTGTTCGGCGGGGGCAAGGACTGCGTCGATGTTTCTTCGGTCGCAACAGGAATGTCCGGGATCTCCGGCTCGGAACGGGTCATCGACCACCAGATCCCGCCGCCTGCCATCGCGGCGACGACGGCGGCGCCCGCCGAGCCAGAGCCGCGCAAGGGCGTTGTTCCGGTCCTGCCGGTCGTGGCTGGC
>NZ_JYFE01000010.1 GCF_000877395.1 Jannaschia aquimarina
CCCTATCCCCGGCCCCGCGCCACCGCGGCCCCGATCGCAGCGTCGGCCCGCTCGGCGGCCGCGTCGCAATCCGCGCGCAGCGTTTCGAGATCCGGACGCCCGGTCGTGCGGGCGAGATAGGCGCCGCCGCCCAGGCCCGGCTCGGTCGCATCCGCCTTGCCCAAAAGCGCGGCAGCCCCGGCGACGTCTGCGAACAGCGTCCCGGCGTCTTTCAGTACGTCCCGCTCCGCTTCGGTCAGCCATCCCTCCGCCGTCAATTGTCCAAGCATGGATTGATCCGTGCAGCCCGCCAGCAAAGCGTTCGCCTGCGCCGCCATCCCGATCTCCTGCAGGCGGCCGGGTCCGGATTTCACCGCCAGGCCGGAACCGGTCCGGCCCGCCGCGCGCAGGCGATCGCGCATGTCCGCCACGGCGGTCAGGACCTCGGCCGCAGAAAACCGGGAGGCGCGCAAAGCCTTTCGACGCGCCGTCTCGGCCGCCTCCCTCAGTCCCGCATCTCCTGTGACCGCACGGGCGCGGGTCAGGGCCAGATGTTCCCACGCCCAGGCCTCCGAGGCCTGGTAGGCCTCGAACCCGGCCAGCGATGTCGCCACGGGGCCCTGCCGACCCGAAGGACGCAACCGCATGTCCACCTCATAGAGCCGCCCCGCCCCTGTCGGGGCGGTCAGCGCAGTGATCAGCGTCTGGGTGAACTTCGCCGCCCATTGCCGCTGGCCCAACCCCTTGCGATCGGAGACGGCATCGGGATCACCATCATAGAGCACCACCAGATCCAGATCCGATCGCGCGGTCAGTCGCCCTGCCCCCAGACTGCCCATCCCCAGCGCCGCCAGCCGCAGTCCGGGCACCGCCCCGCAGCGGCGTTCCGTCTCGGCCCGGGCCGCATCCCATGCGGCGCCGAGCGCGGCCTCGGCCAGCTGCGCATATCCGGCCCCCGCCTCCCCGGGCGTGGCCAGGCCCCGCAGCAGATGGACGCCGATCCGGAAATGCGCCTCCCGGTGCCAGAGACGCAGCGCATCCAGCACCGTCTCGAAATCGCCATCCGCCGCCGGGGCGTCGAACCTGTCCAGCGGAGAGAAGAAGGACCCGTTCAGCACTGCATCGAAAACATCCGAATTGGCCGCGAGGAAGCGCGCCAGATCGGGCGATGTCGCGCAGATGTCGACTATCAGGTCGATCAGGGCCGGTGATGCCTCGAACAAGGCGAAGAGCTGCACCCCTGCGGGCAGCCCCCGCAGGAAGCCGTCGAACGCGGCCACCGCCTCGGCCGGCCTCTCCGACGCCGCCAGTGCCGCCGTCACCCGCGGGCGCAACCGTTCGAAACTCGCACGGCCGCGCTCGGAGCGTAGGGCGGGATATGTCGGCCAGCGCGCGGCCGCGGCGTCGAGCTCGGGCACGTCCGGGGTCGGTGGCGCCGTTGCGTCCGAGGGGCGGAAGAACGTGTCCGTTATCGCCTCGACCTCGCGCAGAACCTCGCGCATCCCGGCGACGTAGCGATCCGGATCGCCCTCGCCCGAGAGGCAGGCAATGCGCCGCAACCCGTCGGGATCGCGCGGCAGCCGATGTGTCTGGGCGTCCTGCACCATCTGCACCCGGTGTTCGGCATCGCGCAGGGTCAGATAATGCCGCGACAGGATCTCGGCTTCGGCTCCGGGCACCCAGCCCGCGGCGGCCAGCCGTGACAGCCCGTCCAGCGTGCCGCGCACGCGCAGGCCCTCGTCGCGCCCCCCCGCGATCAGCTGGCGCGTCTGGGTGAAGAATTCGATCTCCCGGATCCCGCCCTGCCCCAGCTTCAGATCATGGCCGGGCACGTCCCAGTCGCGGTAAACGCCCTTGTGATCGCGGATTGCCAGCCGCATGTCGTGGGCGTCCTGCACGGCGGCGAAGTCCAGATGCCGCCTCCAGACGAAGGGCCGCATCGTCGCGAGAAACGTCTCACCCGCCGCGCGGTCACCCGCGCAGGGCCGCGCCTTGATCCAGGCCGCCCGCTCCCAGGTGCGGCCAAAGCCCTCGTAGTACCGCTCCGCCGCCTCCATCGACAGCACGATCGGGGTGGAGGCCGGATCGGGCCGCAACCGCAGATCGGTGCGGAACACGTAGCCTTCTGCCGTGACGTCCGAGAGCCAGCGACAGGCCAATCGCGCCGCCTTCACCAGCCCCGCCCGGACCGTCGGATAATCACCGGGATCGTGGCGCGCCTGATCGAAAAGCAGGATCGCGTCGATATCGGAGGAATAGTTGAGTTCCCCGGCCCCCATCTTCCCCATCGCGAAGGCGACCAGCCCCGTCTCCTCGGGCAGCCCCTTCTGCCGTGCGCAAGCCAGCGACAGCGCCCGGTCCACCGCCGCGTCGGCCAGCCGCGTGAGGGCATCGGTCGCCTGCATCGTGTCCCAGACCCCGCCCAGATCGCACAGCGCGACCAGCGCGGCCGCCCGCCGCTTTGCCACGCGCAGCGGCGCCGCCGGATCCCCCTCGATCCGCGCGATCCCGTCCAGAAGGTCTGTCAACGTCGCTTCGGGATCGGCGCCCCAGATACCGCCCAGCCAATCCGCCTCGCGCGCGAACAACCCGGCGAGATAGGGCGCGCTGCCGCCCGCCCCGCGCACGATGTCGGCCCAGGCATCGGGCGGCGCACATGCGTCCAACGTCCGTTGCCCGGCCTCGGGGTCGTAGGGGATCGGACTGCGCGTCGGGATCATCGTCTTGCCTCCATATCCGTGCTGCGACAGACACGCCCCATGAGCAAGAGCCTGAAACGCGTCACGGCCGCCCTGCATGGGGCCGGACTGGACATCGAGCCGGTCGAGATGTCCGGATCCACCCGCACCGCCGCCGAGGCGGCCGCCGCCGTCGGGTGCGAGATCGACCAGATCGCCAAGTCGATCCTCTTCGCCGCCGGGGATGGCTGCGCGCTGTTCCTGACTGCCGGGGGCAGACAGGTCGATCCCTCTCACGCAGCCGCGCTGGCCGGAACCGATCTGGGCCGCGCCGACGCCGATACGGTCCGCCGCGTGACCGGTTTCGCCATCGGCGGCGTTGCCCCCGTGGGCCACCTGACGCCTTCGCCGATCTGGATGGATCCGCGCCTGACGGAGTTCGATACGATCTGGGCCGCAGCAGGGACGCCGCGCCACGTCTTTCCGATCGCGCCACACGACCTGCGACGGATCACCAAGGCGACCGTGACCTATTTCACCGCTGCCTGATCCTCATCCTGCTCGAAATATCCCGGGGAGCGCGAGCGGTCCGATCTCAAAGCCCTCAGGCGAACAAGTCGTGGCAAAGCTCCAGCGCGTCCACCAACACGTCCACCTCCTCGCGCGTGTTGTAGACACCGAAACTCGCGCGGCAGGTGGCGGTCACGCCCAGATGCTCCATCAGCGGCTGGGCGCAGTGATGCCCTGCGCGGACGGCGACGCCCTTCTTGTCCAGCACGGTCGAGATGTCGTGGGCATGGGCCGCCCCCTCCAGCGTGAAGCTGAAGATCGCCGCCTTGTCCGGCGTCGTGCCCTGAACGTTCAGCCAGTTCAGCCCATCCAGCCGGTCGCGGGCGTAGTCGCGCAACCCCGCCTCGTGGGTGGCGATATTCTCCATCCCGAGATCCATCATCCACTCCAGAGCCGCGCCCAGACCGATGGTCTGGACGATGCCGGGCGTGCCCGCCTCGAACTTCATCGGCGGGTCGTTCCAGGTGACGGCGTCCTTGTGGACTTCGCGGATCATATCGCCGCCGCCCATGAACGGGCGCATCTCGGCCATCCGTTCGGGCCGGATGTAGATCGCGCCGGACCCGCTGGGACCATACGTCTTGTGGCCGGTGAAGGCGTAGAAGTCGCAACCCAGCTCGGCCACGTTCACCGGCATGTGGACGACCGCCTGGCTGCCATCGACCAGCACCGGCACGCCTCGGTCCCGTGCGCCGTCGCAGATGGCCTTCACGTCGACCACCGTGCCCAGCACGTTCGACAGATGGGTGACCGCGATCAACCTGGTGCGCTCGGTCACCGCGCCGAGCACGGCGTCGGGGTCGAGCGCGCCCGTCGCGTCCACATCGACCCAGACCAGCTTCACGCCCTGCCGCTCCCGCAGGAAGTGCCAGGGCACGATGTTGGCGTGGTGCTCGGCCACCGAAAGCACGATCTCGTCGCCCGGCTCGAACCGGGGTGCGGCCCAGCCATAGCTCACGAGGTTGATCGCCTCGGTCGTCCCAGAGGTGAAGACGATGTGCTCCTCGCTCGACGCGCCGAGAAACCGCGCGACGGTCCCGCGCACGGCCTCGTAATTCTCGGTCGAGATGGTCGAGAGCGTGTGCAGCCCCCGATGCACGTTCGAATAGTCCTCGGCATAGGCGCGCTGGATCGTATCCAAGACGACCTGCGGTTTCTGCGCGCTCGCCCCATTGTCGAGATAGACGAGCGGCTTGCCGTTCACCTCGCGCGAGAGGATCGGGAACTGGCTTCGAATGTCGGCGACATCGATCATCGTGCGATGCTCCTCCAGAGCAGATAAACCCCCGCCGCCGGAAGGACGAGCGGGGGAAGGAAGTACGAGAGTATGGCGGCACCCATCCCAACGGGCAGCGCGCTCAGCCAATCGTCGAAACGGTAGAGGACACGTACCGACACAACCATGACCAGGATGCCCGCGACGTAGCCCATCATGAAAAAGGAACCGTACATATCCAGCGACGTCAGGCGATAGACGATCACCACTGTCAGCTCGACCAAGTCCAGCCCGATCTCGGCCAGGCCGTAGGGAACGGTCATCCACATGGCCGCCGCGCCGGAGATGTCCAGCCGGTAGATCAGACGTCCGGCCATCCACAATATGGCCGCCGCCGAGAAGATCCGCGCCACGGCGACGGCTGCTCCGATGGCGGGGCCGTCCGCACGCTTGCCGCCGGGTTCGACGGTGTGGGGAAAGGCCCAGGGACCGAAGCCGTAATCCAGCACCACGTGAATCAGCGCTGCCACCACGAGCGCCATCGCGGCGTGAACCGCCCTGGGCGTCTCGGCATGCATCGCCTGCAGAGCCCCCAACGGACCGGAAAAAAAGGCCCGCAGCGCCGTGACCGGTCTCGGTCCGGCCCTCACTCCGGCCTCTCCGCGACGTAGATGGAATTGACCCACACCCAGATGAAGGCGCAGATCGTGACGATGCCGACCGCGTTCGCCGCCGGACCGGGACCCACGAAGCCCGTCGTCAGCCCCGCCAGCAGAAGGCCCGGCGTGATGACCAGGAACGACCAGAAGAGCGCGATCCGCGCCCGCAGCGCCGTCCCCTTGCCCCCGACCAGCCGAGCGATCCAGTGCGAGACCATGGCCACCGCATAGAGGATCAGCGGCATGAGGAAGATCCAGCCGAGAAGCGCGCCCGACACCATCGCCTCGAACTTGGCTTGGGCCAGATCGGCCGGGACCGCCAGGATGCGCGCATCACCCGCCTCCTCGACGATGGCGGCGTCCAGAACGGGATCCGGCTCGCGCGAGCGGCGGACCAGGACCGGCAATTGCGCGACGAAGCCCAGAACAGTCCCCACCGCGACGTAGACGAACGCGATCCGGTCGTTGGCGCCATGCTTCAGGCGCTCGCCCATGACCGTCGCGGGCCGGATCCAGGCCCGCGGGATGTCCCGGCTGATGGCCATCAGTCGCGGAGCCAGCCTTCCAGAAGGTCGGTCACGTGCTGACGCAGCTCCTCGTCCGCGATTTCCTCGACCGCTTCGGCCAGGAACGACAGGACGAGCAAGTCCTCCGCGTCCTTGCGCGGCACCCCGCGCGAGCGGAGGTAGAACAGCGCCGTCTCGTCGATGGCCCCCGTCGTCGACCCGTGAGAACAGGCCACGTCGTCGGCGTAGATCTCCAGCTCCGGCTTGGCCAGGAACACGCTGTCGTCGTCTAGCAGGAGAGACTGACTGATCTGGTAGCCGTCCGTCTTCTGTGCGCCTTCCTTCACGAGGATCTTGCCCTGAAAGACGCCCGTCGCCCCGTCGCGCAGTACCTTCTTGAAGACCTGACGGCTTTCGCAGTTCAGCGCACCATGGGTCACGAAGACCGTATCGTCGTGATGGAAGGCGTTCGCCCCGATCGCCGCGCCCGCGACATGGGCCGAGGCATCGTCGCCGGTCAGATCCAGCACGGCCTCGTTGCGGGTCAACGTTCCGTTCTGGGACAACGTGAACGACTTGAACGCCGACTCGGATCCGAGCCGGGCGAAAAGATGCGTGTTTGCGTGCCGGTCTGCCCCACGCCCCTGGATCCGTATGTGATCACAGGCGCCGCCATCGGCGATATCCACCTCCATCACGGTGTTGAACCGCGCGCCGGGATACCCGGATTCCAGAAGCGTGACAGAGGCTTGCGAGTCGATCTTCACGCAATGGTGCAGGATCGGATCGCCGCCGCCGACATAGCGGATGTGGATCGGCATATCGACCGTGCCATGTACGTGCAGCAACAGGCCGTCGGTCGCGAAGGCGGTGTTCAGCATCGCAAGCGACCGTGTGACGGGCCGCGAACCGGCCGCCTCCAGCACGCCATAGATATCTCGCGCCCAGTGGATATCAGCGCTGCCTTCCTGTGCCACCGATCCGATATCGATGCCTTCAGGCAGATCGCCGCGCCAGGACGGCTCTCCATCCTCGATGGTGATCTCGAAGCAGTCGATCTCGTCGAACGGATCGGCTTCCTCGTCCTCCCCGCCCGCGGCGGGCGCGACGGAGACCAGCGCCGAAGGATCGGTGTAGCGCCAGTATTCATCGCGCCGATGCGGCAGGCCGACCGCCTTGAGGCGACCCAGCGCATCTTCGCGCGCGGCACCCAGCCAACCGCCACCAGCGGACTGCGTCAGCGCGTCGAGCCGGGCATTCAGCGCGTCGAGCTTGGGCTGCGCCACCATCACGCGCTCTCCAGCAGATCGCCGTAGCCGTTGGTCTCGACTTCCAGCGCGAGTTCCGGGCCGCCGGTCTTCACGATGCGGCCATCGGCCATGATGTGCACGACGTCGGGTTTGATATGGTCCAGAAGACGCTGGTAATGCGTTATGACCAGAAACGCGCGGCCTTCACCGCGCAGGGCGTTCACGCCATCGGCCACCAGCTTCATCGCGTCCACGTCCAGCCCGGAATCGGTCTCGTCGAGGATGCACATCTTCGGCTCCAGCATCGCCATCTGGAGGATCTCGTTGCGCTTCTTCTCGCCGCCCGAGAATCCCACATTCACGGGCCGCTTCAGCATGTCGGCGTCGATCTTGAGGTCCTTCGCCTTGGCGCGGATCACCTTGAGGAACTCGCCCGCAGACAGCTCTTCCTCACCTCGCGCCTTGCGCTGGGCATTCACGGCCGTGCGCAGGAAAGTCATGTTGCCCACGCCGGGGATCTCGACGGGGTACTGGAACGCCAGGAAGAGGCCTGCGGCCGCGCGCTCCTCCGGCTCCATTTCGAGAATGTCCTCTCCTTCGAGAGAGGCGCCACCGTCCGTGACCTCGTAGCCGTCCCGACCCGAGAGGACGTAGGACAGGGTCGACTTGCCCGACCCGTTCGGCCCCATGATCGCGTGCACCTTGCCCGCCTCGACGGTCAGGTCGACACCCTTGAGGATCGCCTTGTCCTCTTCCTCGAGTTTGACGTGCAGGTTCTTGATTTCCAGCATATCTTTTCTCCGTCAGCACCTTACGGCGCAATGTTCAGTCTTTTCCGAAGCGGTCAAATGCGCCGGATGCACGAGCCGCAGCCAACTTGCGATCAAGTTCCTCACGCCGTGCATCCTCGGTGGCGATCTGCGCAGAATGCTCGCGGACCGCACGTCGCGGTGCGGTCAAGCCCACGACGGCAACTCCAAGCGCCATCGTCGCCGCAGCGCCGAGCACAATTCCAAGCCCCACCGACCAGCCCCCCATGAAGGCAACGGCCCCTCCGATCGCTCCGCCCACAACTCCCATCGCTCCTACCACGAAGACTTCCGGAGGCAGAACGGATCCGCCCAATGCCGCGGCCCGGGCCGTAGCACCGAGACGAAATTGATCGACCTTACCGAGCCGTCTAGCCCGATCCACCCCGGTTTGCGTGATATGGCCTGTCTCGACGTTCTCGATGCTCACCCCACCGATCCCTCCAGCGAGATCGCGACGAGCTGTTGCGCCTCCATGGCGAACTCCATGGGCAGGGCCTGAAGCACCTCCTTGCAGAAGCCGTTGACCACGAGGGCCACCGCCTCCTCCTCGTCCATCCCGCGCGAGCGGCAGTAGAAGAGCTGATCGTCGTCCACCTTGGAGGTCGTCGCCTCGTGCTCCACCCGCGAGGAATTGTTCTTCACCTCGATATAGGGAACCGTGTGCGCCCCGCATTCCGACCCGATCAGCAGCGAGTCGCACTGCGTGTAGTTGCGCGAGTCCTTGGCTTTCGGATGCATCGAGACGAGCCCGCGATAGGTGTTCTGCGCCTTGCCCGCACTGATCCCCTTGGACACGATCCGGGACTTCGTGTTCTTGCCCAGATGCACCATCTTGGTGCCGGTATCGGCCTGCTGGAAGTTGTTGGCGATGGCGATCGAGTAGAACTCGCCTTGGCTGTCGTCGCCGCGCAGGATGCAGGACGGGTATTTCCACGTCACCGCGCTGCCGGTCTCGACCTGCGTCCACATCACCTTGGATCGCGCGCCCCGGCAATCCGCCCGTTTGGTGACGAAGTTGTAGATGCCGCCCTTGCCGGTCTCGTCACCCGGGAACCAGTTCTGGACGGTGGAATATTTCACCTCGGCATCATCCAGCACGACGATCTCGACCACCGCCGCGTGAAGCTGCGCGGTGTCCCGCTGCGGCGCGGTGCAGCCTTCGAGGTACGAGACGTAGGACCCCTCGTCGGCGATGATCAACGTGCGCTCGAACTGGCCCGTATTCTCGGCATTGATGCGGAAGTAGGTCGACAGTTCCATCGGGCAGCGCACGCCCTTCGGGATGTAGACGAAGGACCCGTCCGAGAAGACGGCCGAGTTCAGCGTCGCATAGTAATTGTCGGATTGCGGCACGACGCTGCCGAGATACTTCTTGACCAGCTCCGGATGCTCCTTGATCGCCTCGGAGATCGAGCAGAAGATGACGCCCGCCTTGGCCAACTCGGCCTTGAAGGTCGTGCCCACCGACACGCTGTCGAACACGGCATCGACGGCGACCTTCCGATCCTCCGGCGCGGGTTCCACACCCGCCAGAATCGCCTGCTCCTTCAGGGGGATGCCCAGCTTCTGGTAGGTCTCCAGCAGCTTCGGATCGACCTCGTCCAGCGATTTCGGCTTCTCCGTCATCGAGGCCGGGCGCGCGTAGTAGTACTGATCCTGGAAGTCGATCTCGGGATACTGGACCATCGCCCATTTCGGCTCGGTCATACCGACCCAGCGGCGATAGGCGGCGAGGCGCCAGTCGGTCATCCATTCCGGCTCGTCGTTCTTTTCCGAGATCAGGCGGACGATATCCTCGGACAGCCCCTTGGGGGCGTATTCCATCTCGATCTCGGTGTTCCAGCCGTGCTTGTAGGTCCCGGACAGGGCCTTGACCTGTTCGACGGTCTCCCGGTCGACACCTTCGCGGATCTTTTCGTCCAGAGCGGTCATCGCCGTCTCCTTTCCCTCAGAGCGGTGAAGGTCTCGACGAAACGCTCCACCTGGTCCTGCGTCACCGTGGGCCCCAGCGAGACGCGGATCGCGCAATCTGCCTCGCCTGCCCTCTCGTATCCCATCGCCCCCAGTACCGCGCTGGCCCGTACCTTGCCGCTGGAGCAGGCAGAGCCCGCACTGACGGCGAACCCGGCCAGATCCAGCGCCATGACCTGCGTCTCGCCACGCCATCCGGGCGTGATCAGACAGGATGTGTTTGGCAGCCGGGGCGACTCTCTCCCGACCAAAATAGTCGGGTTGCCGGGGGCAGCAAGACTTGTTTCTAGAAAAGTTCTAAGTTGGGACACCGGCTCCCAGGCGCCGTCCGCCAGATCGCGGGCCGCCGCCTCGGCCGCGGCGCCGAAACCCGCGATCCCGGGGATGTTCTCCGTGCCCGAGCGGCGGCCCATCTCCTGCCCGCCGCCGCGGATCTGCGCCGCCACGTCCAGTCCGCGCCGGATCACCAACGCGCCGATCCCCTTGGGCCCGCCCAGCTTGTGCGCGCTGACCAGAGCCATGTCCACGCCGGACCAGTCGAAGGCGCAGGGCACCTTGCCGAAGGCCTGCGTCCAGTCGCTGACGGCCAGACCATCGGGCAGATCCTGCATCACGCCGGTTTCCGAATTGGCCAGCTGCAGCGCACTGGCGGCCGGATCCGCCACGCCGACCCGCCCGGCCCGATCGACCGGCAAGCCACCGTCGCCCCAGGCCGCCACCGCTTCGTGCTCCACCGGCGCGCAGGCGAGGCCGCGCCCGGCCATCGCCAGCGCGGCGCCCTCGGTCGCGCCCGAGACGAAGACGATGTCCGCGCCCTGAGCGCCCAGCGCGTCGGCCACCTGCCGTCGCGCCCGCTCGACCAGTGCCTTGGCGGCGCGCCCTTCGGCATGGACGCTGGACGGATTTCCGACGACGTCCATCGCAGCCAGCATCGCGTCCCGCGCCTCGGGGCGCAGCGGCGCCGTTGCGTTCCAGTCCAGATAGACCCGCTCGACCACGCGCACCCTCCCTCATCCTGCCGAAAATA
The DNA here is from genome assembly GCF_000877395.1 of Jannaschia aquimarina. Classification (GTDB taxonomy): domain Bacteria; phylum Pseudomonadota; class Alphaproteobacteria; order Rhodobacterales; family Rhodobacteraceae; genus Jannaschia; species Jannaschia aquimarina. The sequence goes on from NZ_JYFE01000010.1 coordinate 10,669, forward strand.
TCCCGGGGGTCCGGGGGCAGAGCCCCCGCCGGATCGGACG
>NZ_JYFE01000011.1 GCF_000877395.1 Jannaschia aquimarina
AGGATGACCTAAGACCGTAGCTTCCGTCAGTGTCCAATTTCCGGGGAGCACCTCATTCTGCCGCACGAACGATCGGTGCGACACCTGGATGGCATGGAGGACAATGCGTGTTCGATAGATCCGGCAACCTAATTATCAAAATTCCGGCCGCTGGGTCTGCCGACTTCTATGCACCGACTGGGCTAATATCTATATACTTGCACTACAAGCACGATGTTCAGCCTTACAACTTGGCCGAGGAACTCGGCCGTGTCGACGACTACTTCCTCGTAAGGCCGGTCCATTGATCTTTTGGTCGAGTCTTTTGGGGGTGATCGGCTACGTCGGATATCTAATCAGCCTTGCCATGCTGGGAACGGGACTTTCACTCAGCGCTCATACGAAGGCGTTCGAGACACATGGTTTTCAAGCTGCGCTTGGACACCTTTTGGGTATCGGTATCTTTTTCTTCCTATCAGCCGTATCGCTATTTCTCGTAGGATTATCCGGACGCTCTGACACGGCGATAAGGTCCATCTCTACAGTTACCATAGTGGCGCTCGCACTGTTCGCTGCCTGGCTTACCAAGAGGCTGGTCTTCGATCCTACTTAATGCTGCTATGAATGTGCTCTACATTTCGAACGCTTATCGGTCTTTGTTATTGAGCGCTGGAGGCGAGCTACCTCCCCGTCGGCGGCGTGCAAGTGTCCTCGGGCGACGCCATCGACCTGCGCTTCCCCGGCCAGTGGTTCCAGGCGGAGAGCGGGCTGCATCAGAACTGGATGCGGGACTACGACCCGACGACGGGGCGCTACATGCAGGCCGACCCGCTGGGGCTGGTGGACGGCGCGAGCGTGTATGGCTACGCGCTGCAGAGCCCGATGCGATGGACGGATCCGACGGGGGAGGCTGTCTTTCTTCCGTTCGTTGTCGCGGCAGCAAAAGGTGCCGCGGCGGGCGCCGTCACTGGAGTTGCGACCGGATGGGCCATCGACCAACTCTTTGGGGACGGCTGCTACACATGGAGCGAAGCCGGAAGAGATGCTGCATTTGGGGCCGTTGGTTGGGCAGCGTTTAAGGGGGTCAGTACTGCTTGGAGAGCTTGGCGTGGCGCAAAAAATCTGCGTTATGGTCCACTAAATCCTGGACCGCTCTCTGACAATATCGCGTCAACATTCAGAAGTGCTTCCTACTCTGCTGTGACCACATCGGGACCTACCACGCTGTACCGGGTATATGGAGGTAAAGCTGGACAAATCGGGGGTTTTTGGACTAGGACGCGTCCCAGTGGTCCACTACAGTCTCAATTAGACAGCGCATTAGTTGCGGCTTGGGGAAATACGGGATCAAAAGTTGCAATCGCAACTGTGCCGCGTGGTACGGTCATATATGAGGGCGCTGCCGCATCACAGGCATTGAAGATTGGTAATGCAAAAATAGGTGAGCTCATTGGGGGCGGGAGTCAGGTGTATATTCTACGAGTTAATCCAAAATGGATCCGTTGAAGATGCGAGCCGCTGATCAAAGATTAGAAGGCGCGCTATGCAATGTCGTTGAACTTCTACGTGAGAGCGGAGAAGACTTCTGGAAGGAAAAGCTTGAGCGCACCCTCGGCGATATCAGGATGGCAAAAAAAGATACGGAATATCTTCAGGGCGAAATAGAATCGTGGTTTGGAGGAATGGGTTCGCTCAATGATCTCATAATCGCGAAAGAGAACGGTCATAACGTATCCGACGAAGAGGCAGCTACGCTAAACAGGAAATTAGATAGAGCCAGACTTCTTTTGTACCAAGAGGTGCAACGTCCATGACAAGTATTGGCCTCGTATCTCTACGACGCCCGTGGCCAACAGGTGGTCCGCCGCCTGACGCAGCAGCAGAAGACGATCCGCTCGGTGCACGACGCGTCGGGCAACCGGATCGCGGAATACGAGCTGGACGCGCTGACGGGGACCTCGACGCTGTTGCGCGAATACGTGTGGATGGACGGGGTCGTGATCGCGGTGGTCGAGGGCGGCGCGATCTACCACGTACGGACGGACCATATCGGCCGCCCGGTTTTCGCCACGGACGAGAACGGTCTCGTGGTGTGGGAAGCGAGCTACCTGCCCTTCGGCGGCGTGCATGTCTCGACTGGCGCCGCGATGGACCTGCGCTTCCCCGGGCAGTGGTTCCAGGCGGAGAGCGGGCTGCACCAGAACTGGATGCGGGACTACGACCCGACGACGGGGCGGTACATCCAGGCCGACCCGCTGGGGCTGGTGGACGGCGCGAGCGTCTATGGCTACGCGCTGGAGAGCCCGATGCGATGGACGGATCCGACGGGGGAGTTTGTTGTTCGCTCACCGGACTATCCGTTTGGAAAAAACGCAGATGAATGTAGATACACCGACCGAACTTTCGTAGATGGGTTGGAGCGGTTTATTCGGGTAGGAGACCTTGATGACGGTGTTGATGACGATCTTCTAAACCGGCAATCGCCTATACAGATTGCTCCGTTTGGAGGTGGGGCCGGGAGGGGGCCTGGAGGTCCGAACGATGTGGGTTTGGTCGGCCGCGGGCACACTCCTCCTCCTGGGACTCGGGTGAGGCCAGACGGCATTCCAAGCACATGGAAGCCAAAACCTTCAAGGACTGGAAATGGGACTATTTACAGGAACCCCCGGAATCCAAATGATAATGTCAGAGTTATGCCGGGAAACCCGAACAGTCCCTATCCTGCATCTCAAGCCCCGTACGCACGACAGCAAAATAGCGCCGGTAAATATCTGGATAGATTTGGAAACCCCTCGCTCGGCCCTAGAGGCGGAAAGAGAGATGCCGGCACTCATATTCCACTCGGCAGCTTTAGTGTGACATCACCATGATAGATGTTAACACACTTAAAGATGCGCTTGTTGAGCTATCGGATAAGGAAGACCAATTGAGGCTTTGGGCCAGAATTGATAATAAGACTGGCGAGATTTCATCTTTTGAAGAGGCGACTGTTGAAGCCTTTGACAGCTCCGGAGTTGCCAAGCTGATATCCCGAGGCGAAACCGATGCGCCGGACTACGACGACCTCCTGCCCTTAATGTTAGAGTTGGGCCAAGCCGTCGATGCTGTCGACACTAGACTTCCACCTGTAATTATGATTGCGTCGGAAGCCATGGAACGGGTCAGATCCATCGCATATAAAGTATTAACGCATCTGCAGTAACTTTTGATGCCACTTTAGCTGCGCCGCTTGACGCAGAAGCAGCGGGTGATCCACTCGGTGCACGACCTCGCGGGCAGCTGGATCATGGAGTACGGGATCGCTTCGCTCGACGGGTCGGCGGAGCTCCTGCCCGAATACATCTGGCTGGAGAGCCGGGTGATCGCGGTGGTTCAGAACGGCCTGACCTTCCATATCCGCACCGACCATATCGGCCGCCCGGTCTTCGCGACGAACGATATGGGCGTGAAGGTCTGGGCGGGTGAGACGGAGATAGACGATCGTCCGGTGGACGATTGTCCGGTCGAACAAGCTCCCCTTCGGCGGCGTGCACGTCTCCACCGGCGACGTGATGGACCTGCGCTTCCCCGGGCAGTGGTTCCAGGCCGAGAGCGGGCTGCACCAGAACTGGATGCGGGACTACGACCCGACGACGGGGCGGTACATCCAGGCCGACCCGCTGGGGCTGGTGGACGGCGCGAGCGTGTATGGCTACGCGCTGCAGAGCCCGATGCGGTGGACGGATCCGACGGGGGAGGCGATCCCGGCCGTCGTTTGGTTTGGCGTTAAGGTCGGGACGGCGTTTTTGGGCGGTTGGGAGGTTGGGAAGGCGATCGGGGAGGCCTACCTAGAAGCCTGTCATTCCGGAGCCGGGATTACCGGCGGGGAGGCAGCAATAATTGCTGCGAATGCAGCGTTAGAAGTATCAAATCCTCTTGGAAAGGTCACCACCGCAGGACGTTTTGCCTCGAGATCAGTACGACAAGGTACCGAACGGGTTCAAAGATGGATGTCACGAGCAGAACTAGACGCGACACGTAAAACCGGGCTTCTTCGTGGGGGCAGAGACGGCGTTCATTATGTAACTGACGCTGCCAACTCGACGGCAAAACGGGCTCGTCAACGATCGGCACTACCTCAGACACCAGAGGTTCGTGTAACGCTTGATGTCCCAGCAGGCACGTTTTCTAAACCAACGCGGGTAGAGCCAAACTTTGGGATGCCTGGGGGCGGGCTAGAGCGCACCGCAACGGGTAGCGTCCGTGTCCGCATCGTCAAAGTCGATGGGAGGCGATAGTGCGTATCACCGTCAAAATAACAGGCGACCCCTTTTCATCCGGGAACTTCCTTTTGAGGACGAGTCTTGCCGAGGTGAAAAAGTATGAAGGAGAAAAGCTTCTTCTTGAGTTGAGGGAGGATAATGAAGGTAAGAAAGCGAATTTCGAATTCATCGTCGCGAGTTTCCGGCATGGGGAAGCTGACAGAGCGCTATACGAAAGCGGTCAGCCTGTTCTGTGTTCTCTAATTGCAACGACCAAGCACCGTGCTTTATCAGAAGATCCACTAGACACGAGTTGGTGGAGGGGAGGTAATGCAATGGTAGGTAGTATTCAAAAGACTACGCTTCCTTCTTTTGAAGTAAGCTGAGGATGAATGCGCCTTACTCATTTTGGCTCTCCATAAAATAGCTGGCGCCGGCTCGAGACGCTGACGCGCGACGGGGTGGTTCAGGCGGAATACCTCTACAACGGTCTGGGCCAACAGGTGGTGCGCCGGCTGACGCAGCAGCAGAAGACGATCCACTCTGTGCACGATCTCGCGGGCAACCGGATCGCGGAATACGAGCTGGACGCGCTGACAGGGACGTCGACGCTGTTGCGCGAATACGTGTGGATGGACGGGGTCGTGATCGCGGTGGTCGAGGGCGGCGCGATCTACCACGTACGGACGGACCATATCGGCCGCCCGGTCTTCGCCACCGACGAGAGCGGTCTCGTGGTGTGAGAAGCGAGCTACCTGCCCTTCGGCGGCGTGCATGTCTCGACTGGCGCCGCGATGGACCTGCGCTTCCCCGGGCAGTGGTTCCAGGCGGAGAGCGGGCTGCACCAGAACTGGATGCGGGACTACGACCCGACCACGGGGCGGTACATCCAGGCCGACCCGCTGGGGCTGGTGGACGGCGCGAGCGTGTATGGCTACGCGCTCCAGAGCCCGATGCGATGGACGGATCCGACGGGGGAGGCGATCCCCCTACTGATTGTCGCAGGAGGAGCACTCGCCGGATATCTAGTGAGTCTCGCAGCCGACTATGTTGAGGAGAGCTGTGGATGTGATCCTCGCGCCCGAACTGCGGGGGCTGTTCAGACATCGCCAGCCTTCGGACGGGCAACAAGACATACTTCTGAACCAGTGGTCGGCTCGGGACGGACGGGATCAGCCTTCGAAGAAAAGCGCGACGACGCTTCCTGTTCAAACGACAGAGAAAGCGCTCCAGATCGGACTCTCGGTAAGCGTCGAAGGTGGCTTCGCGGCGGGCTTCATCCGAAAGGAAACGGTCGACGATCTGGTCGATCTGATCGTCTGACAACCGGCTGCCGCGATGCTTCTTGTTTTGGAAGGGCGCGTTCATCGACGCCGCCTCCGACCAGCTTTCCCAAGACCTTCGACAAGACCGACCGCGGCCTTCGCGAGAAGCGCGCCGGTCAGGAAGCCTTGCGTTGCAAGCCGTGATAGCCTTTCGGCGGCGAACTCGAAGAACGCAGTCGGTCCCGATGGATCCATCGCGACGGTCCAGACTAGCCCGCCCGCAAGGGAAGTAGCCACCAGAGTGGCCACGACAGGATTGCGTAGGAGCACCGAAAGAACGAGGCCCGATGCAGCGCCAGCCAGCACGTGACCGTAGTCGAAAGATAAGAGCGGCGTGTCGACCATGATCAGCGCTTCGCCATCCGTTGTGCGACTGCACCAAGAATTCGAAATGCCCGAGCCGGTCCCCGCCACAGGATGAAGAACATCGTCCCGACAATTGCTGCCGCCAGCAGGGTACCGGCCGTCTGCTCGCCCACGACCAGAGTCAGAACGCCTTGCACGGCGCCGAGGACCAGTAGCGCGATCGCCGCCGGTGCCGTCCATGGTGGCACCGCCGCTAGAATCTCCGACGCGACTGCGAACTCTGCCAGTACCAGGATCACTGCGCCAAGCAAGGCGAGCCGGGCGCCAGTCATTGCCGCAACGGCACCGGCAAGAAACGCGGCCGCCGTGATGGGGTCGATGACGCCGAACAAGTGCTCTAGAAAGGGATCAAACTTTTCAAATACTTCAGAAACCCAATCGCCGGCGGTCTCGGCGACGGCTTCGTCAAAGGCCGACAAGAAGTTCGCGCTATCCACCTTCACCTCCGTTCTGGAGTTCCACATCCAGTCAGTCGAGGAGAGGGCTGGGTTTTCCCGCGGCTGGGCGGTTGGTGATTACGTTGAAGGGGCGTTCGAGAAGGTCGTGGCACCGCTTGGCCGTCTAAAGCGGCATGGGGCGCGCGCTATTCGCTGCAGTACCAATTCGGCATGGCAGCCGGCAGAACGGCTGAATTTTCGCGGCCAAGCCTCTGCGAATAGAGCGCGACACGGAACGTGTGACGGTGTCGTGTACCTTAGATGCGCGTCACGTCATGCGCTTAGACGGTTGTTGAGCTGATCAAGGCGACGAAGCTCTCGCCGGCCTAGTTCACGGGCACGGCTTGGGCAGGAGGACCGTGCGAGGACGTGCAGGCCGCCATCCAAGGGCGCGATGTAGGCGAAGAAGCCGTGCGCATCTGCGCCGACATAGATCGGAAAGATCGATAAGCTGGCCACGGTGTTGCTCCATACGATGTTCACGTGGTGTGCCGCCGCAGCGTGCAGAGCGGCACATCATGACAGTCAAACGGTGGCTGTACATTTCCCGCAGGGCGCTCGGGCTGGGGGCCGAACTGCAGGTGGGAGCGAGCATCTCGAAGGGGGGGTGTTCTTTTCCCCTGATAGTATAGCTCTGCGTCAGGCATGAGGTGCCCCGCATTTTCAGAATGGGCGGGGACGCATGCGAGAGGGCAACATCATGGTTGTCGATCTCGCCGAGTATGTGGTGGATGTTACCGCACTAGATCGGGGGTCCGTCCTGTTCCACTTAAGGCTGCCTCGATTGCTTTCGCGAGGTTAGCCACCAGTCACGATAGAACCGGATGGCCGCACGAACCAATGCCTGATCCAATTAAATCCGTTACTTACGTGCCAGAGAACGTTCGCTCCCAGTCGCGTCCCCTCCGCCATTTTCCCTTTTTGTTGGATCGGACTGGATCGTCCCTGAGCGGATGGA
>NZ_JYFE01000012.1 GCF_000877395.1 Jannaschia aquimarina
GATCGGACGGGGCTCGATGCCCCGTCCGATCCGCTCCCGGGCGGGCCGCGCAAGGCGGCGCGCAACCGGTCCGTTTGCCGATCGTGCAGACGGGCCAAGCCCCGGGCACCGTGACGGTGCCGATTGTGCAGACGGGGGGTGCACAGGGGGTGCACAGGGGGTGCATCGGCATTTGCGCACCGTCAGACATGCGCCGCTTCCATTCCGTGCGCTCCTCCGAGCATCAGCCCGATCCGTTCCAGCGTCAGATCGGCGGTCGGCACGGGATCCGACAGGCGGCCTTCGTTCAAGGCGGCGAACCGGTCCGAGACTTCCAGCAACTCGTCGAGATCCTGACTGATGATCAGGACGCCCGCCCCTCCGGCGGCCAGGTCCACGAGTGCTTGCCGGATCGCTGCCGCCGCCGCGGCGTCGACCCCCCATGTCGGCTGATTGACGACCAGAACCTTCGGATTCTGCAGGACTTCCCGCCCGATCACGAACTTCTGGAGATTGCCACCCGAGAGGCTCCGCGCTGCCGCCTCCGGTCCCGGCGTGCGTACGTCGAAGGCGGCGATCACCTCATCGGCAAAGCCTTTCGCCCGCGCCCAATCGACGAAGCCCCGGCGCAGCATCCCCTTGCGCTGTGCCCCGGTCAGAGCCGCGTTCCGGGTCAGGCTCATGTTCGGAACCGCGGCATGGCCCAGCCGCTCTTCCGGCCCGGTCAATAGCCCTGCCCGCCGCCGCCTCGCGGGTCCGGATCTTGAAATGTCTTTCCCTTCCAAGAGGATAGACCCGACCGGTGCCAGCCTCTCGCCGGCCAGTGCGGACAAAAGCTCGTCCTGCCCGTTCCCGGCGACGCCGCCCACGCCCAGCACTTCGCCCGCGCGAAGCCGCAATCCGACGTTCTTCAGCGCCGTCCCGAATTGCCCCGGTGCGGGCAGCGACAGGCCCGCCACTTCCAGCACGACATCCCCGGCTTTGTGCGTCCGCACCTTGGGGGCGGCGAGCTTGGTCCCCACCATCCGCTCCGCCAATTCGGCCGCGCTGGTCTCTCGCGGGTCGCATTCGCCGACGACACGGCCCCCCCGCAGGATCGTGGCGGCATCGCAAAGCACGCGGATTTCCTCAAGCTTGTGAGAGATATAGAGGATCGACGTCCCTTCTCCGGCCAGCTTGCGCAGGGTTTCGAACAGGATGGCGACTTCCTGCGGCGTCAGCACGCTGGTCGGCTCGTCCATGATCAGCAGCCGGGGGTCCTGCAACAGGCAGCGCACGATCTCTACCCGTTGCCGTTCGCCCGCGGAAAGGTCCCCCACCCGCGCCGAGGGGTCGAGCGGCAGGCCATAAGTCTCTGACACTTCGCGGATCCGACGCGACAGATCCCGCATCCGCGGCGGATCCTCCATCCCCAAACCCACATTCTCGGCCACGGACAGTGCCTCGAACAGGCTGAAATGCTGAAACACCATGGCCACGCCCGCGGCGCGGGCCGCCTTGGGGTCGGACGGAGCGTAGGATGCGCCGTCCAGCTTCATCGTGCCCGCGTCCGGCTTGACCAGTCCGTAGATGACCTTGACCAGAGTGGACTTTCCAGCCCCGTTTTCGCCTAGCAAGGCGTGGATGCCGCCGGTCCGAACGGCGAAGCTGACGCCGTCATTCGCCACCACGCCGGGGTAGCGTTTCGTCAGTCCGTCGATCCGGAGGAGGTCGGTCAAAGGCGATTCCCTAAAACCCGCCTTTGCGGTGCTGCGCAGAGAGTAACGCGGCCGCGACGCCGACCGCAATGGCTTGGGGATGCTTGCCCAGGGCCGGATCGCCGATCGGGCAAGTGATCCGCGTAACGGCGGACGCCTCGTGCCCCAACGCGGCGAGACGGGATCGGAAGCGGGCCCACTTGGTCTCGGACCCGATCAATCCGCATTCCGCGAAGCCGTGCGACAGCGCGGCGTGGCAGAGCGCGAGGTCGATCTCGTGACTGTGGGTCAGGATCAGATGGCGCGCCTCCATCGGCGCGCGGGGCATCAGGCGGGGCGGGTCGGCGGCGACCAGTTGCGTCACCGAGGCTGGAATTTCCGGAAACCGGTCCGGCGCGATGTCGACCCAGGTCAGCGCCAGATCCGGCAGCGGTGAGAGGACGTCCACCAGCGCCCGTCCCACATGACCCGCCCCCCAGATCCAGAGCGGCGCGCCCGGCCGAACAGCGGCCTCGCGCATCCACCCGTCCTGCAGGCCGGTCCACTCGCCGGACGGGGCAGGGCGGTCTCCCTCGACCCGCCGGATCCAGGGATCGCCCGGCATCGCCTCGACCCGCTCGACGACCAGCGTAACGGACCCGCCGCAACATTGGCCGAGCGCGGGACCCAGCGGCATACGCATGACACGCGGAGCGCCACCCGAGAGGACCTCGCGCGCGATCCGCGTCGCCTCCCATTCCAGAGCCCCGCCCCCGATCGTCCCATGCTGGCCGGACGGTCCGACCCACATCTCGGTGCCCGCCCCACGCGGGGCCGACCCGCGCGCCTCGGCCACCACGACACGGGCGACCGGGCCGTGTTCCAGCGCGGCGGCCAGGGCCGCGGCGTCGAAGCTCATCGGCGGAGCGTCCGCCACAGTCGCTCCGCCGTCGCGGGCGCGTCCAGCGCGGGATAGTCGTCCCGACAGGCAGTCACCGCGTCCGACAGCGCGAGGAACGTGCTTATCCCGTGCATGAAAGGCGGCTCGCCCACGGCCTTTGAACGATAGATCGTCTCCTCCCGGTTCGCGCCTTCCCAGAGGTGGACCCGGAAGTCCGGGGGCGCATCCGAGGCGCAGGGGATCTTGTAGGTGCTGGGCGCATGTGTCCGCAGGCGGCCCGCGCCGTCCCAGACGAGTTCCTCCATCGTCAGCCAGCCCATGCCCTGCACGTACCCGCCCTCGATCTGTCCGATATCCAGTGCCGGGTTCAGAGAAGCACCGGCATCGTGGAGGATGTCCGTGCGCAACACCCGGTTCTCGCCAGTTCGGGTGTCGAGGATCACTTCAGAGCAAGAGGCGCCGTAGGCGAAGTAATAGAATGGCCGTCCCCGTCCCGCCTGGCGGTCCCAGCTGATTTCGGGGGTGGCGTAGAACCCGGTCGACGACAGGGAAACGCGCGCTGCGTAGACCTTCGCGGCCGCCTCTTCGAACCCGTATTCGGCGCCCGCGACCTTGACCCGATCGTCCGCGAAGACGACCGTCGCGGCGTCGGTCTGATGCTCGGCCGCCAGGAACTTGGCCATCCGGTCGCGGATCGTGTCGCAGGCCTTCGCCACGGCCATTCCGTTCAGGTCCGCCCCGGAAGAGGCCGCCGTGGCCGAAGTGTTGGGCACTTTCCCCGTATCTGTCGCCGTGATCCGCACGCGCGCCGGGTCGCACCCAAAGCGTGCCGCAGCCACGGCCGACACTTTCGAGTGCAGCCCTTGCCCCATCTCCGTGCCGCCATGGTTCAGATGGATCGACCCGTCGGCATAGACATGGACCAGCGCCCCGGCCTGATTCAGGTGGGTCAGCGTGAACGAGATGCCGAACTTCACGGGCGTCAGGGCGAGGCCGCGCTTCAGGTGCGGGTTCGCGGCGTTCCATGCCGCCACCGCCTCGCGGCGAGAGGCATAGTCGCATGTCTCTGCCAATCTGTCCGTCATCGCGCCCAGGCAGAAATCCGTCACGCGCTGACCGTAATGCGTCTCGCCCGCGTTCCCGGTCTCGCGGCCGGCATCCGGGTAATAGTTCAGGCGCCGCACCTCGAGCGGGTCCCGTCCGACGGCGTGGGCGACATGGTCGAGCACCCGTTCGATCCCGACCATTCCCTGCGGTCCGCCGAAGCCGCGAAAGGCGGTGGCGGATTGCGTGTTGGTGCGCAGCCGCCAGGAGGTGATCTCCATCGCGGGAATGTCGTAGGCATTGTCGGCGTGCAGCATGGCGCGGTCGGCCACCGGCAGCGACAGGTCCTGGGACCAGCCGCAGCGGACCCAGTGACGGAAGCGGACGGCATGGATCCGGCCCGCATCGTCGAAGCCGACCTCGTAGCCGATACGGAAGTCATGGCGCTTGCCGGTCACGACGAAATCGTCGTCGCGGTCGTAGCGCATCCGGCAGGCGCGACCCGTCAGGCGCGCGGCGACGGCACAGGCGATGGCCAACGCATTGCCCTGGCTTTCCTTTCCGCCGAACCCGCCGCCCATTCGGCGCACTTCGGACCGGACGGCATGCATCGGGACGCCCAGTGCGTCGGCCACCTTGTGCTGGATCTCGGTCGGGTGCTGGGTCGAGGTGACGACGTGCATCTCCCCGTCCTCGCCCGGCAGGGCCAGGGCGGCCTGACCTTCGAGGTAGAAATGTTCCTGGCCCCCGATCTCAAGCGTGCCATCCATCCGCCGGGGCGCCCTCGCGAGCGCGGCGTCCAAATCGCCCTTGCCCCAGACCCTCGGACCGCCGTCGAACCAGGCCTCGGCGTCCAACGCCTGTTCGATCGTCAGGATCGGGTCGGCCTCGGTGACGGTCGCCTCGTGGAGGCGCGCCGCGCGCCGCGCCGCCAGGTGACTGTCCGCAACCACGATATAGAGCGGCTGGCCCGCATAGTGGATCGTCCCGTCACAGAGCAGCGGCTCGTCATGCAGCGAGGGCGAGCAATCGGGCATGGGGTTCAGGTCGTCCGGCCCGATCACCGCGATGACGCCGGGTGCGGCGCGGACGGCGTCGAGGTTCAGCGCGTCGAGCGTCCCGGCGGCATGCTCCGACAGGCCGAAGGCGAGATGCAGGCATCCCGCCGGTGCCGGTACGTCATCCGTGTAGCGCGCCGCCCCGGTGACATGGAGGCGCGCGCTCTCATGGGGCAGGGGCTTCGCGACGGTCATGGCGCGACCTCCAGCAGCCCGGGCACCCCCTGCAACTCTTGAAAGGCGCGCAGGAGCATCCCTTCGCAGGCCATCAGCCGATACTCGGCAGAGGCACGCATGTCGCTGAGCGGCTCGAAATCCTCGGCGAAGGATTTCGACGCGGCCTCGAACGTCGCCTCTTGGAAGGGGCGTCCCTCGAGGGCCGCCTCGACGGCCGCGGCTCGCTTGGGCACACCCGCCATGCCGCCGAACGCGATGCGGACACCGCGCAGGATCCCGTCCTCGACCGGCAGGTTTAAGGCGCCGCAAACGGCCGAGATATCCTGATCGAACCGCTTGGACAGCTTCTGGACCGAAAGCGTGTCCGGCTGGCGCGGGATCGTGATCCGCTCGACGAACTCGCCCGGACGGCGATCCTGCCTGCCGTAGTCGAGGAAGAAGTCTTCCAGGGGCATGGACCGCCTCTCGTCGCCCCGCCTCAGATGCAGCTTGGCCCCAAGGGCGATGAGCGGCGGCGGGCTGTCCCCGATGGGCGAGCCGTTGGCGATGTGGCCGCCGATCGTCGCGGCCGAGCGCACCTGCACGCTGCCGTAACGCCGCAAGAGCTCCGCGAAGGCGGGGAAATGATCCGCGACCGCGTGGCGCAAAGTCTCCATGTCGGTCATCGCGCCGACCTCGATGGTGTCGGCGGTGATCGTGACTCCACGCAGATCATCGCACCGGTCGAGAAAGATGACCGGTCCCAGGTCCCGGAACTGCTTGGTCACCCAGAGCCCCACATCGGTCGCCCCGGCGATCAGGGTGGCGTCGGGCGTTTCGAGATAGGCCTGTGCCACCGCGTCGGCGGAGGCGGGAGCGAGAGGGCCAGCCCTCTCGCGCTCTCCCGGGATATTTCCGGCAGGATGAGGGAGTGTATCGTTCATGTGATCGGGCACCGGCATGTCGGCACACGCTTCGGCCGCGCGCAGGATCGGTGCGTAGCCCGTGCACCGGCAGAGATTGCCCGCGATTTGGTCGGCATGGTCGCGGGCGCCGTTGAGATGCGCGCAGGCCATCGTGGTGACGAAACCGGGTGTGCAGAACCCGCACTGGCTGCCGTGATGGTCGATCATCGCCTGCTGGACCGGGTGAAGCGTTCCGTCCGGGGCGGCGATGCCCTCGACCGTCCGGACGGCCTTGCCGTCGAGTTGCGGCAGGAACAGGATGCACGCGTTCAGCGGCTTGGCCCCGCGCGCATCGGTCACGATGACCGAGCAGGCGCCGCAATCCCCTTCGTTGCAGCCTTCCTTGGTGCCGGTGAGGCCGCGGGCGCGCAGCCAGTCGAGCAGTGTCTCGGTCGGGTCGTCGACCGGAATCGTCATGTCTTCGCCATTGAGGCGGAACGTGATCTCCATGAGAGGCATCGGCCGCGATACCGTGTGGCGCCGGGGCCCCCCTCGATGCGGCGTAGAGGGGGCGGCGGACCGGCGCAGTCTTCGCAACCTTGGCCCGAATGGCAAGGCGGGCGTGGCGTCGCAGTCGAAGCGCCTGTGCCACCCGATAAATGGCTGTGGAAAACCGAGCGATGGCCTGGGGTCGCGCCTTCCGCCCCCGGCCTGCGGGGGCTAGATGTCGTGCCATGGCCGCCCCCCGATTCATACACCTGCGCCTTCATACGGAATATTCGCTTCTGGAAGGCGCGGTTCGCCTGAAGAAGCTACCGGACCTTGTGGCGGGCGCCGACATGCCCGCCGTCGCCGTCACCGAGACCAACAACATGTTCTCGGCGCTGGAGGCGGCGACTGCGCTGGCAGGCCGGGGGATCCAGCCGATCATGGGCTGTCAGGTCGATCTGATGCACGACGCCGCCGATCCGGGGCAGCGCCCGCGCCGCCCCGCGCCCATCGTCCTTCTGGCGCAGAACGAGGCGGGCTACGAGAATCTGATGAAGCTCAACTCCTGCCTCTATCTCGCGCGACCCGAGATGGAGCCGCAGGTGACCTTCGACGAGTTGGAACGTCACGGGGATGGTCTGATCTGCCTGACGGGCGGGCCCGACGGCGCCGTGGGGCGGCTGGTGGCGCAGGGGCAGGAGGACAAGGCCGCGAACGTGCTGGGCCGCCTGCACGGAGTCTACGGCGACCGGCTCTACATCGAGCTTCAGCGCCACGCCGAGGCAGTGCCGACCGAGCGTTTCCATGTCGAGCAGGCCTATGCGCGAGGCCTGCCGCTGGTCGCCACGAACGATGTCTATTTCGACAAGGCGCAGATGCACGAGGCGCATGATGCGCTGCTCTGCATCGCAGAGGGCGCCTATGTCGACCAGCAGGCGCCGCGCCGGCGTCTGACGCCCGAGCATCGCTTCAAGACGACGGCCGAGATGGCGACGCTGTTCGCCGATCTGCCCGAGGCGCTTGAGAATACGGTCGAGATCGCCCGGCGCTGTGCCTTCAAGGCCTATGGCCGCGACCCGATCCTGCCGAAATTCGCCGATGACGAGGTGGCCGAACTGCGCAGGCAGGCAAAGGAGGGGCTGGAGGCCCGCCTCGCCGTCATACCCCATGCCGCTCCGGTCGAGGACTACGAGAAGCGGCTCGACTACGAGCTTGGCATCATCGAGGGCATGGGCTTCCCCGGCTACTTCCTGATCGTCGCGGACTTCATCAAGTGGGCCAAGGAGCACGATATTCCCGTCGGCCCCGGTCGCGGTTCGGGCGCGGGCAGCCTCGTGGCCTATGCGCTGACGATCACCGATCTCGATCCGCTGCGATATGCGCTCCTGTTCGAGCGGTTCCTGAACCCCGAGCGGGTGTCGATGCCCGACTTCGACATCGACTTCTGCATGGATCGCCGGGAAGAGGTGATCCAGTACGTCCAGGAAAAGTACGGCCGCGACCGGGTGGGGCAGATAATCACCTTCGGCGCGCTCTTGTCCAAGGCGGCCGTGCGGGACGTGGGGCGCGTGCTGGGTATGCCCTACATGCAATGCGACCAGCTCTCGAAGATGATCCCGGTCGAGGGGGTGAAGCCTGTCTCGATCACCAAGGCGCTGGCCGACGAGCCGCGCCTGCGCGAGGCCGCCGCCGAGTCCGAGCAGGACCGCCGCGAGGGACGCACGAACCCGGTCAAGCGCCTGCTGGATTACGCCGAGAAGCTGGAGGGGCTGCTGCGGAACGCCTCGACCCATGCGGCGGGCGTGGTGATCGGGGACCGGCCGCTGGACGAGCTGGTGCCGCTCTACAAGGATCCGCGCTCGGATATGCCGGCGACCCAGTTCAACATGAAATGGGTCGAGAAGGCGGGTCTCGTGAAGTTCGACTTCCTGGGGCTCAAGACGCTGACGCAGGTGCAGAACGCCGTCGAGCTGATCCGGATGCAGGGCCGCGAGATCCATCTCGCCGCCGACGGGCGCGAGATCTACAGGCCGCAACCCGGCACCGAGAACGATATCAACGCCATCCCGCTGGACGATCCGGGGGCGTACGAGGTCTATTCCGCCGCCCGCACGGTCGCTGTGTTCCAGGTGGAATCCACTGGCATGATGGACGCGCTGCGGCGCATGAAGCCGACCTGCATCGAGGACATCGTGGCGCTCGTGGCGCTCTACCGCCCCGGCCCGATGGAGAACATCCCGAAGTATTGCGAGGTCAAGAACGGGCTCAGCGCGCGCGACAAGCTGCACCCGTCCATCGACCACATCCTGGACGAGACGCAGGGCATCATCGTCTATCAGGAACAGGTAATGCAGATTGCCCAGGAGATGGCGGGGTACTCCCTGGGCGGCGCCGACCTGCTGCGCCGCGCCATGGGCAAGAAGATCCAGGCCGAAATGGACGCGCAGAAGCCAATCTTCCTGGAAGGCGCAGCCAGGAATGGCGTCGACAAGGCCAAGGCGGACGAGGTCTGGCGCCTGCTCGACAAGTTTGCGAATTACGGCTTCAACAAATCCCACGCGGCAGCCTACGCCGTCGTCAGCTACCAGACGGCCTGGCTCAAGGCGAACCACCCGGTCGAGTTCATGGCCGGGATCATGAATTCCGACATCCACCTGACGGACAAGCTGGCGATCTACGCCGAAGAGGTCCGCAAGGCACAGGATCGTGGCGGCCTGGGTCTGGAGATCGTGCCGCCCTGCGTAAACCGGTCGGAGGCGCGGTTCACCGTGCGCGACGGCAAACTGGTCTACGCCCTCGGCGCCCTCAAGAACGTGGGCGTCGAAGCGATGCAACTGGTCGTCGAGGGGCGGGCCGAGACGCCGTTCACGACGCTGTTCGACCTGGCGCGGCGGGTGGATCTCAAGCGTGTGGGCAAGCGCCCGCTCGAAATGCTGGCCCGCGCGGGGGCCTTCGACGAGCTGGACGACAACCGGGCGCGCGTGCTCGACGGGCTGGACGCGCTGGTCGGCTATTCGGCGGCGATCCACGAGCAGCGCAACTCGAACCAGATGGGCCTCTTCGGCGAGGCGGGCGAAGACCTCCGAGAGCCGCGGCTGCCGCATCGTGAGGCATGGCTGCCGGCAGAGCGTCTGGCCGAGGAATTCACCGCGATCGGCTTCTACCTTTCGGGTCACCCGCTGGACGATTACATGCCCGGCCTGCGTCGCAAGGACGTACGCACGCTGGCCGAATTGCAGGAATTGACCCGGAAGGGTCCGGCCGTCGCCAAGCTGGCCGGGATCGTGTCGGCCCGACAGGAACGCAAGTCGGCACGGGGCAACCGGTTCGCCTTCCTCGCGGCGTCCGATCCGTCGGGGGCCTACGAGGCGATGGTCTTCTCGGACACGCTGGACGCCCACCGGCACAACCTGGAGCCCGGGGCCAAGGTCGTCCTTCAGGTCGAGGCGACGCAGGAGGCGGATCAGTTGAAGCTGCTCTGTCGCGGTGTGACGCCGATGGACGATGCCGTCGCGGATGGACCGGGCGCCGGTCTGCGGATCTTCCTCGAAGGGTCCGATGCTCTGCCCGCGCTGACGGGCCTTCTTGATCGCCTGAAGGCCGAGGGCGGTCCGAGAGGCCGCGGCCCGATGCATCTGTGCCTTCTGGACGACGACTTGCCGGGCGAGGTGGAACTGGAGCTTCCGGGCATGTGGCCGGTCAATCCGCAGGTGAAGGGGGCGCTGCGCTCGCTTCCCGGCATCGCGACCGTCGAAGAGGTCTGATCCGGCGGAATGGCTGCATCCCGGCCCGTTCGGCAGAAGGGGTATTCCAGAACGCAAAGGGGCGACCCGAAGGCCGCCCCCTTTCGGTCCCGAAGGGCCGGTCAGTTCATTTCGAAGAACTTGAACTTCGGATCGTCTTCCGGGCTCACCTCGATGCCGACCTTTTCGGCCATGCCCCAGTTCAGGACCTGGTGGTGGATCGGAAGGTACAGCGTCTCGGACTGGATCGTGTCCCAGATCTCGGCGATGGTCGCGTTGCGCGCATCCAGATCCGTCTCGGAGGCGAGGCTGACGATCTTGGCGTCCAGATCCGTGTTGGAATAGCCCGTCGCGTTCCACGATCCGCGCTCGTCGCCCTTCGTGTGGGTGAGGAAGTTGAAGATGTACTCCGAGTCGTAGGTCGGAACGCCCCAGCCCAGCATGTAGAAGTCGGTCGTCCCGTTCTGGATCAGCGGGAAATGCTGCGCCTTGGGCTGCGCGTTCAGGTTCACGTTCACACCGATCTGGCCCAGCATGCCCACCGCTGCCTGGCAGATCGCCTCGTCGTTGACGTAACGGTCGTTCGGGCAGTCGAGCTGGATCGAGAAGCCGTCGCCGTAGCCGGCTTCCTCCATAAGGGCCTGAGCTGCGGCCATGTCGCCTTCGGGGATCTGGTCCAGCGCTTCGGTCCAGCCGTTCACGAAGGGCGGCATGATGATGCCGGCGGGCACCGACTGATCGCGCATCACGACCTGACGGATCGCGTCGCGGTTCAGCGCCATGTTCATTGCCTGACGCACGCGGACGTCGGCCAGCGGGTTGGCGCCCTCGACGTCGTCACGTTCGATATCGTCCGCGCCGACATTCATCCCGAAGAAGATCGTCCGGTTCTGCGGCGCGGTCTTGACGACCAGCCCCTCGGTCTCGGCCACGCGACCCAGATCCTGAACCGGCACATCCTGGATGAAATCGACTTCGTTGGACAGAAGCGCGGCGACGCGGGTGGCGGCGTTCTGGATCGGGGTGTACTCGATCCGGGTCACCTCCATCGGGAACTGGTCCATGCCCCAGTAATTCGGGTTCTGCTCCAATACCGTGCGCACGTCGGGTTCGCGAGAGACCAGCGTGAAGGGACCGGTCCCGTTGGCGTTCGTCGCCGCGAAGGTCGTCTCGCCATTGGCGATGTCCTGCACGGCGGTCACGCCGTTCGCCTCGGTCCAGCCCTTGTCCATCATGAACAGGTTGGTGAAGTTGTTCGGCAGGATCGGGTTCGGACCGTCGGTCACGAACTCGACCGTGTAGTCGTCCACCGCGCGGATCTCGGTGATCGAAGTCAGCAGCTCCTTCATGGCGCTCGTCTCGGACTTCGCGCGTTCGAAGCTGAAGACGACGTCTTCGGCGGTGAAATCCGCGCCGTCGTGGAAGGTGACGCCTTCGCGAAGGTTGAAGACCCAGACATTCGGGTCGTCTTCCCTGGGGGCCCAGTCGGTGGCAAGCGCCGCCTGGAACGCGCCCGTCATGTCGCGGATGATCAGCGGCTCGTAGATCTGATGGGCGAGCGTGTGGGTCGGCCCTTCGTTCTGGGCGTGGGGGTCCAGCGTCAGGCTGTCGCCCGCGCGGGCCCATCGCAGCGTCTCGGCATTCGCGCCCATCGCCGTGGTGGCGAGCAGCGTCGTGGCCAGAATCGTTCTTTTCATCGTTTTCTCCCGTTGGTTGGACTTTTCGTCCTGCGCGGGAGGATGCAGGCCACCGCGTCGGGGTGCAAGCGGTCGCGGGCTCGTCGGATCAGCGGCGGTCGGGCAGCATCGCCTGGCCCACCAGCGTCAAGAGCGCCGCCTCGGGGATGTCGTGGTCCTTCAGCTTGCCGTCGATCGACAGGAAGCTGTGTCCATGCACGAAGCACCAGAGCGCGTAGGCCCGCAACCGCGCTTCGTCCGAGGTCGGGTCTATTCCCAAATGATCCGCCACGACCCGCTCGACCAGCGCGTTCGCCAGATCGCCCTGGTGGGTGAGTTCGGCATCGTCCGCGTGATCCTCGCTGAGACCGAACATGAGCCTGAACGTCCCCGGCTCCGCGCGGGCGAAATCGATGTAGCTCTGTCCCAGCGCCGCGATCCGCTCTGTCGTTCCGGGCGGGTGGGCATCGGCTGCCTGCTTCATCGCTTCGTAGAGACGTTCCATCGCGAGCAGGGCGACACCCCGCAACATATCGCCCCGGTCGCTGAAATGCTTGTAGGGCGCCGCCGTGCTGACGCCGGCGATCCGGCACGCCTCCGCAATCGAGAAGCCATCGGCGCCGTCGCGTTCGATCAGCGTCCGGATCGCCTCAAGCAAAGCGCCTTTCAGGTCGCCGTGATGATATTTTTTCTGCCCTTTTTTCAGGGCTTTCTCTGTCGTTTCCAAACTCGAACCTCAATAACTCGTTTGACTAAGTTAGTGACGCATACATATGTCAGCAACACTAACTTCCCTCTGTCGAGGACGTTTCAATGACCGAGCATGTTGCTGCCCCTGCAAAGCGACGCCCGCTTCTGCGGCGCCTTCTGACACTCTCGTTCACGACCCTTATCGTCGTCGGCGCCTTCGCGGGCGGGACGGTTCTCTACGGCGCGTTGGCGACCCGCGCGTCCATCTCGGACGCTCCTCCCCCGGCGCCTCCCCTACCGGTCACTTCAGCTACGATCCAGATGCAGGACGGCTACGAGGTTTCCCGCCGCTTTGCCGGACAGATCGAAGCGGATCAGGAAACGTCGCTGGGTTTCGAAGAAAGCGGGACGCTGGAATGGATCGGCCCCCGAGAGGGCGAAGTGGTCGAACGCGGCGAGATACTCGCCCGTCTGGACACGCGTCTGCTGGAAGCGGAGCGGGATCGTCTCCAATCCGCGCGCACGGCGCTTGCGGCGCAGGTGGACCTGGCCGAACGAACGAATACGCGCCAGGCCGAGTTGCGGGAACGCGGTTTCGCCACCGATCAGCGGGTCGACGATACGTCTCTGGGCCTGACCCAGTTGCAGGCTCGTCTGGCCGAGGCGGATGCAGGCCTTACGGCGATCGACGTCAGGCTGTCCAAGGCCGAACTCCGCGCGCCCTATTCCGGGACGATCGGCACGCGGCTGCTGGATGCGGGCGCGGTCGTGTCGCCCGGCGGTCCCGTCCTGACATTGCTCGAAGGGGGGCCATCCAGGTTCCGCGTTGGTGTCGATCCCCGTCTCGCATCCGTCCTCCCCCTCGGTGAGACGGCCGTGATCGACACCGATGCGGGACGCGTGACCGCGAAACTGACGCAGATCGCACCGGACCTCGATCCGGCGACGCGGACCAGGACGCTGTGGTTCGAGGTGGAGGAGGGCGCCCTTCCGGCAAGGACCACTGGCGAACTGACCTTGACGCAGACGCTGGACGGCCGCGGCGCATGGATGCCGCTGTCGGCGCTGCGCCAAGGGCCGCGCGGAAGCTGGCAGATCGTGACCGTGGTCGACGGAGCGGCCGGGCCGGTCGCCGGGATCGAAGCGGTCGAGATCATCGCGCAGGCCGACGGCCGGGCTTTCGTTCGCGGCACCTTCGACGATGGCACCCGCTATCTGACCGAGGGTGTCCACCGCATCGTGACCGGCGAGCGGCTCAGCCTCGGAGAGGGGGCATGAGCGCCGCAAACTGGACCTGGCGCGAACCGCGTGCGGTCGCGCTGGCCCTTCTGGTGATCGTCGCGGCGGGCGTTTCGGCGCTGCTTACGATCGGCCGCCAAGAAGACCCGACGATCACGAACCTCTTCGCGACGATCACCACGCCCTATCCCGGCGCGGAGCCTGCGCGGGTCGAGGCCCTGGTCACAGCCGAGATCGAGGAGGAATTGCGCGGTCTGGCCGAAGTGGACGTGATAACGTCGACGTCGTCCACGGGCGTATCCATCGTCGCGGTCGAACTGCTGGAAACGCTGGAAGAAGAGCGGATCGAGCAGGTCTGGTCGGAAATGCGCGACGCGTTGGCTGACGCGCAGCTTCGCTTTCCCGCAGGCGCGCTTGCGCCCGAACTGAATACCGACGGGGTCGGGGCCTACGCGGCAATCATCTCCCTGTCGGCGGTGGGCGACGATGTCCCGGTCACGCTGACGGCCCGGTACGGAGAGGCGCTGGCCGACATCCTGCGTAACGTGCCCGGAACCAAGGTGGTCGATGTCTTCGGCTATCCCGAGGAAGAGATCACCGTGACGCTCGACGCCGCGCGCGCGGCCGGTCTGGGACTGACCGCCGATGTCGTGTCGCAGGCCATCGCTCAGGCGGATGCCAAGGTTCGCGCCGGTCAGGTGACTGGCGCGGGTGACGATCTGGTGGTCGAGGTCTCGGGCGAGATCGGGGCGCTGGACCGCGTGCGCGAGATCGCCTTGCGTGAAGGCGCGAACGGCGCCGTCCTGCGCGTCGGCGACATCGCCGAGATCACCCGCGGTCCGCGCCAGCCCGTCGCCGAGGCCGCATTCCAGAATGGACGGCCGGCGATCCTGGTCGCCGCGACGCTGGAAGACGGCCTTCAGGTGGATGCCTGGGCGGGCATGGTGCGCGAGGATCTTGCCGCCTTCCGGACCGACCTGCCGGGCGGCATCGCGGCAGATCTGATCTTCGATCAATCCACCTACACCGCCGATCGTCTGGCGGAGGTCGGGACCAACATGGCGATCGGCGTGGCGCTGGTCGTGGGGGTCCTGCTTCTGACCCTCGGATTGCGCGCCGCGCTGATCGTCGCGACCGTCCTGCCCGTCGTCTCGCTGGCTTCGCTCGGAACGATGAACGCGATCGGGCTGCCCATCCATCAGATGTCGGTGACGGGCCTGATCGTCGCGTTGGGCCTGCTGGTCGATGCGGGGATCGTCATGACCGACGAGATCGGCAGGGGGATCCGGTCGGGAATGGCCCGCGGCGAGGCCGTGGCGGGCGCGACGCGCAGGCTGGCGATGCCGCTCTTCGCCTCCACGGCGACGACGGCGCTGTCGTTCACGCCGATGATCCTGCTGCCCGGTCCCGCGGGGGACTTCGTCGGGTCGATCGCACTGGCCGTCGTCATCATGCTCTGCTGGTCGTTCCTCGTCGCGGTCACGATCACGCCGGCGCTGGCGGGCTGGATCATGCCGGACAAGAAAGGCCGCGGCTTCGCCAACGGCATTCCGTCCGGTTTTGTGGGGCGCCTCTTCCGCCGCTCGCTGGTCTTGGCCGTCCGGAATCCGATCCGCTCGATGGCGCTGGCCACAGTGCTGCCGGTTGTGGGCTTCCTGTCGCTGCCGCTACTGACGGCGCAATTCTTCCCCGGCGTGGATCGCGACCAGTTCCATATCGAGGTCGACCTCGCTCCGGGCAGCGGCATCGTCCGGACCGAAGCTGCCGTGCGCGAACTGGATGCGGCCCTGCGCGCGGAACCCGGGATCGAAAGCGTGACCTGGGTTCTCGGCCGCTCCGCTCCGGCTTTCTACTATAACATTCCAGGCGGGCGCGACGCCGCGTCACGCTATGCGCAGGCGCTGATCCGCACCGCGTCTCCCGAGGCGACGGAGGCGATGCTGCCCCGGTTGCAGCGCGATCTGCCGCGTGTTGCGCCAGAGGCGCAGATCCTTGTCCGGGGTCTGGTCCAGGGGCCGCCTGTCACCGCGCCCGTCGAGTTGCGCATCGTCGGTGCCGACCTCGCCGTCCTGCGCGAGCAGGGAGAGACGCTGCGCCGGATCGTCGCCGAACAGGATGCCGTGACCCTTTCGCGTGCCACCCTGGCCGGAGGTGCCGCCAAGGTCGCCGTCGAGGTGGATGAGGGCCGTGCGCGCCTCCTGGGCCTCGATCCCGGCGGCGTCGCACGCCAACTCGAAGCCGCCCTGACCGGTCTGACCGGCGGCAGCCTGATCGAAGGATCCGAAGAGTTGCCCGTCCGGGTGCGTCTGGGCGACGACCGCCGCGCCGACCCGTCCGCGATCCGGGACCTTCCGCTCGTGCCGCCCGCCGGACAAGCCCGCGCGGCCGAGGGTGCCTTTGCCGCGATCCCGCTGTCCGCCGTAGCGGAGATCGCGGTCGTTCCGGGCGAAAGCGTCATCACCCGCCGCAACGGAGAGCGGGTGAACACCGTCCAGGGCTTCATCCAGCGTGGAGTGCTTCCGTCGGAGGCCTTTGCCCAGGTGGAAGCGGCAATGGAGGCCGAGGGTTTCGCCCTGCCGCCCGGCTACCGCTTGCAGGTCGGCGGCGACAGCGATGCGCGCGCTTCGACGTTGAACAACCTCCTCGCCCCGCTCGGCCTGATCGTCACGCTGTCCATCGCCGTGGTCGTCCTGACCTTCCGGTCGTTCCGGCTGGCGGGGATCGCGCTGGTCGTGTCGGGCTTCTCGGCGGGGCTGTCGATGCTCGCGCTCGCGATCTTCGACTACCCGTTCGGGATCAACGCGATCATCGGCCTGATCGGATCCATCGGGGTTTCGATCAACGCCGCGTTGATCATCATGACGGCCCTGCAAGAGGATGCCGACGCCGCTGCCGGGGACCCCGATGCCATGGCCGAAGTCGTCATGACGTCATCGCGCCACATCGTATCGACCACGGTGACGACGGTCGGGGGGTTCCTGCCTCTCATCCTGGCGGGTGGGGCGTTCTGGCCGCCCTTCGCCATGGCGGTGGCCGGGGGCGTGGCGCTGTCGACCATTGTCAGCTTCTACTTCACGCCGCCCGCCTTCCGGCTGGTTTACCGCAAGCCGAAACCCGCATCCGGAGATGTCGGGGACCGGCCCGACATGCCCGTCCCCCTGCGCGTGGCGGCCGAGTAGGCCGTCACACGAAAGCCTGCAGTCCCGTCTGCGCCCGTCCCAGGATGAGGGCGTGGACGTCGTGGGTCCCCTCGTAGGTGTTCACCGTCTCCAGGTTCATCATGTGGCGGATCACCTGAAACTCTTCCGAGATGCCATTGCCGCCATGCATGTCCCGCGACAGGCGGGCCACGTCCAGCGCCTTGCCGCAATTGTTCCGCTTGATCAGGCTGATCATCTCGGGCGCAGCCTTCCCCTCGTCCATCAGGCGCCCGACGCGCAGGCTGGCCTGCAGCCCCAGAGCGATCTCGGTCTGCATGTCGGCCAGCTTCTTCTGGAAGAGCTGGGTCTGCGCCAAGGGACGGCCGAACTGCTTGCGGTCCAGCCCGTATTGCCGCGCGGCCTGCCAGCAGAACTCTGCGGCCCCCATCACCCCCCAGGAGATCCCGTAGCGGGCGCGGTTCAGACAGCCGAAGGGCCCTTTCAGGCCCTCGACGCTGGGCAACAGCGCATCCTCTCCGACCTCGACGCCGTCCATGACGATCTCGCCGGTGATCGAGGCACGCAGGGACAGCTTGCCGCCGACCTTCGGCGCCGACAGCCCCGCCATGCTTTTTTCGAGCACGAAGCCGCGGATCTTGCCGTCATGCGCCTCGGACTTGGCCCAGACGACGAAGATATCGGCAATGGGCGCGTTCGAGATCCACATCTTGCTGCCGCTGATCCGGTAGCCCGTCGCCGTCTTTTCGGCGCGGGTCTTCATGCTGCCGGGGTCCGAGCCGGCATCGGGTTCGGTCAGGCCGAAGCAGCCGATCAACTCGCCCGAGGCGAGGCCCGGCAGATACTTCTGACGCTGCGCCTCGGACCCGTAGGCGTGGATCGGATACATCACCAAAGACGACTGCACCGACATCATCGACCGATAGCCCGAATCCACGCGCTCGATCTCTCGCGCCACAAGGCCGTAGGAAACGTAAGAGCCGCCAAGCCCGCCATATTCCTCGGGAATGGTTACGCCCAACAGACCCATTTCTCCCATCTCGCGGAAGATGCCCGGATCGGTCGTCTCGTCGCGATAGGCCGCGATCACGCGCGGTTGCAGCGCGTCCTGCGCATAGGATCGGGCGCCATCCACGACCATCCGCTCCTCGTCCGACAGCTGATCCGCCAGAAGCAGCGGATCGCTCCATTCGAACGACGACAGGTCGGGGCCGAAGCCGGCTTGCTGGGCGATGTCCTTCATTGCATCTCTCCGATCTGGGCGAGCCGGTCGGCGAAGACCTGCGTCAGCCAGTGCTTGAGGATCTTTCCGGTCGGCGCGGCGGGCAGCGTCCGCGCCAGGATGATATGTGTCGGCCGCTTGTACGGCGCCAGACGCTCGGCCGCAAAGGCGCGCAGCGTCGCGGGGTCCAGCGCCTTGGGATCGGCGCATTGCACGAAGGCGAGGATCTCTTCGTCGCCACCGGCCGCGCGCCCGATCACCGCGCATTGTACCACGTCCGGATGATCGTTCAGCGCCGCCTCCACCTCGGGGGGATAGACGTTGAAGCCGCCTCTGATGATCAGCTCCTTGCAGCGGCCCACGACGTGCAGCCGGCCCTCGCCGTCGATCCGGCTCAGATCGCCCGTTCTCAGCCAGCCCTCGGCGTCGATGGTCTGCGCCGTCAGGTCCGGCGCGCGGTAATACCCCGCCATGATGTGCGGCCCGCGCGACAGGATCTCGCCGACCCCCACCTCTCCGCCGCCCTTCGTCTCGTCTAGCGCGATCTCGATGCCGGGCAGGGCAGGGCCGACGCTGATATCGTCCAGACCGATGGGGTTGCGGGTCCCGCAGATCCCCGCGGTCGATTCCGTCATGCCGTAGCCGTTCTGGAGTGGCAGGCCGTAGAACGCCTCGGCCTTGCGTTTCCAGGCGGGATCCAACGGCGCGGCCCCGGACGAGACGTAGCGCAGGGCCGATCCCTCCAGCCGCCCGCCCCCCGTCCGGGCCAGATGCGCCATCAGGAGCGCGTGCATCTGCGGCACGCCCGGGAACACGGTCACGCCGTCCCGCAGCGCGGCGTGCAGGCGGTCGGCGGCGAACCGGGCCTCCAGCCGGATCGTCGACCCCGCATGATTGGCGGCCATAAGCATCGAGGCCAGCCCGAACACATGGGTCATCGGCAGGACGCCGTAGATGATGTCGGCCGGCGTCATGCCGCGTAGCTCGGCCGATGTCTTGCCCGCGAACCGCAGATTGGCGTGGGTCAGCATCACGCCCTTTGGCGCTCCCGTCGTGCCTGTCGTGTAGAGGATCACGGCCGTCCCCTCGGCCGCCGCCGCGCCGCCGCCCGACCCTTTGGCCAGGGCGAGACCGGTCTCGGTTTCCCCCGCACCCGCGGCCTCTGCGTGGTCGCGCGCCTCGGCCGAGATGTCGGTCGTATAGACGATCGCGCGCGGGCCGGCATGGTCGACGATACGAGCCAGTTCCGGCGCGCTGAGGCGGGCATTCACGGGAACGGCGATGGCCCCGCACAGGCTGGCGGCGAAGATCGCGACCGTCGCCGCGTGGCAATTCTCGGCCACCAGCACCAGCCGGTCGCCCCGGCCCAGCCCGGCATCTGCGAACCGTTCGGCCATCGCCTCGATCGCGGCGCGCTGGGCGGTGTAGGTGACGGACGTCCCGTCGCAATCCACGACGGCGACGGCGTCGGGGTCCTCGGCCGCCCGGTCGAAGACCAGATCGTGGATGGCCCCGCTCATGTCAGACGCTCGGGCGGGACGCGCTTGAACACGCCTTGCGCCGTGGCGATCGTGCGGCCGCCCTCGGTCTCCAGCACGCCGTCGATGAAGACCAGCGACCGGCCGCCGCCCGTCACCCGTCCCGTGGCCTCCAGCTCGTCGCCGGCGCGCGCGGGGGCCAGGAATTGGCTCGCCATGGACACCGTCAGAAAGGGCGCGCGCCCGCTCTCGTCGATCGTCAGGCTGGCCGTCGCGCCCATGGCGTTGTCCAGCAACGCGACCGCGATCCCGCCATGTAGCGCCCCGTGGCGATTGGTGTGGTCATCGGTCAGGGTCAGGCGGCATCGCGCGCGCCCGTCCCCCGCGCCGACGTCCAGCACGTAGCCGATCAGCCGCTGGGTCCCGGTCTCGCCTTCGATCAGGCCCATCAAGCGACCGCCAGCCGGATGAACCGTTCCAGATGGTAGAGCGTGTCGCCAAAGCGGTGATCCACCATCGTCAGGCGCCGGACCAGATGGCTGAGCTCGTATTCGTCGGTCATGCCGATGCCGCCATGCATCTGGATCGCCTCTTCGGCCACCAGTCGCGCGACCTCGCCGATCAGGTTCTTCGTCGCCGCGACATGGCGGTCCCTGTCCGGCCCGTCGACGTTCCCGGCCAGGTTCACGACGGCCGAGCGAGCCTGCTCGATCTCGATCAGCAGGTCGGCCATTCGGTGCTGGAGCACCTGGAACGTCCCGATGGGGCGTCCGAACTGCTTGCGGGTCTTCAGGTAGTCGGTCGTCAGGGCGCGGATCCTCTCCATCAGCCCCAGCGCTTCGGCACAAAGCGCCAGCGTGGCGCGGGCCTGCGCCTGCACGATCGCCTCCGTCGCGTCGCCCTCGCCCAGACGCTCTCCGGGCGTGTCGTTCAGCACGATATCGGCCGCAAAGCCGCCGCCCGTCATCGGGTAGTCGTGCATCTCCACCGCGTCCGGATCAACGCGCCAGAGCGTCAGGGCCTCGCCCTCGCGCGCCGATACGAGCAGTTCGTCGGCTGATGTGGCATGGGCGACGACCGCCTTGCGCCCGGTCAGCCGACCGTCCTCGACCCGCGTGTCGACACGGGTCGGATCGTACCGCCCGCCGGGCTCTCCATGGGCAAAGGCGAGCCTCGTCCCGCCCGCGATTACCGCCTCGACGTCGCCCCCCGCCGCGGCGACCAGCCCGCCCGACAGCACGCCGGTATCGAGCAGCGGCTCGGGCGAGCCCACACGCCCCAGTTCCTCGAAGACCAGCGCGATATCCCATCCGGTGCCCCCGAAGCCGCCCGCCTCCTCCGGGAACAGCGCGCCGATGACGCCCATCTCGGCCAGTCCGGCCCAGACCGTATCGGACGGCTCACGCAGGGGTCTCGCATAGGCATCCGCCAGATATCGGCGCAGCCCGTCCTGCAACATCCGCGCCTCGTCGGAGAGTTCGAAGTTCATCTCACAGCTCCAGCATCGTCTTGGCGATGATCGACCGCTGCACCTCGTTCGACCCGCCATAGATCGAGAGCTTGCGATTGTTCAGATAGGTCCGCGTCGCCGGCATCGCGTAATCGGGACCGGCGGATGGCTCGTTGGCACCTTCCAGCGCTTCGGACTGGAACGGGATCGCCCAGGGCCCGACGGCCGCCTTGGTCAGCGCGTTGATCTCTTGCCGGATGACGGTCCCCTTGAGCTTCAGCATCGAGGATTCCGGGCCCGGCGCCTGACCGGCCGCAGCGGCCGAAACGACGCGCAGATTGGTCGTGGCCATCGCCATCAGGTCGATCTCGACCCGCGCGATCCGGGCGGCGAAATGGGGGTTCTCGATCAGGGCGCGGTCGCCATCCCGCTCGGCCCGTGCGATCCGCTTCAGCGATTGCAGCCCCGCATTCGCGAACCCCACCCCCGCGATGTTCGTCCGCTCATGGGTCAGCAGGTACTTGGCATAGGTCCAGCCCTTGTTCTCGTCGCCCACCAGGTTCTCGGCGGGCACGCGGACATCCGAGAACCAGACCTCGTTCACCTCGACCCCGCCATCCAGAAGGGTAATGGGGCGGACCTCGACGCCCGGGCTCTCCATGTCGATCAGAAGGAAGCTGATCCCCTCTTGCGGCTTGCCCTCCTTCGAGGTGCGCACGAGGCAGAAGATCATGTTCGCGTGCTGGCCGAGCGTCGTCCACGTCTTCTGGCCGTTGACGACGTAGTGATCCTCGTCGCGCACCGCTTCGCATTTCAGCGAGGCCAGATCAGACCCCGCGCCCGGCTCCGAATAGCCCTGGCACCACCAATCCTCTCCCGAAAGGATCCGGGGCAGCCAGTGATCCTGCTGCGCCTTCGATCCGAACTTCTGCAGGACGGGTCCCAGCATGTGCAGGCCGAAGGGCACGATGCGCGGGGCATGGGCGGCGGTCGTCTCCTCTTCGAAGATATGGCGCTCGACGGCATCCCAACCGGTACCGCCAAATTCCTTCGGCCAGTTGCCCGCCAGCCAGCCACGCGCGTTCAGGATGGCGTGCCATTCCTCGTGGTCGGCCTTCGACAGCGCCTGCCCGGCGCGCACCTTGTCCGACAGCCGCGCGGGTAACTCGGCGGCGAGGAACTCGCGCACCTCCTGGCGGAAGGCCTTCTGATCGTCGGTGTAGTCCAGGTTCATGGCCGTCTCCTTTCAGAAGATCTCGAACAGGCCGGCGGCGCCCTGACCGCCTCCGACGCACATCGTGACGACGCCCAGCCTGGCGCCCCGGCGCCGGCCCTCCAGCATCAGGTGCCCGGTCATCCGGGCCCCCGTCATTCCGAACGGATGACCGACCGCGATGGATCCGCCGTCGACATTCATCCGGTCGTTGTCGATGCCCAGCCGGTCGCGGCAATAGAGCGCCTGCGAGGCGAAGGCCTCGTTCAATTCCCACAGGTCGATCTCGTCCACGCCCAGCCCGTGCCGCTCCAACAGGCGGGGCACCGCGAAGACGGGGCCGATGCCCATCTCGTCGGGCTCGCATCCGGCGACGGCGAAGCCGCGGAACCGGCCCAGGGGCTCCAGCCCCTCGCGCTCCGCGAGTTCGGCGGATGTCATCACAAGCGCCGCCGCCCCGTCGGAAAGCTGCGATGCGTTTCCGGCGGTAACGAACCGGTCCTCCCCCCGCACCGGAGAGAGCTTGCGCAGCCCCTCCAGCGTCGTGCCGGGCCGGTTGCATTCATCGCGGGTCACGGTCACCTCGCGCTCGCTCGTCTCGCCGGTCTCGCGGTCCTCGACGCGCATCGTGACGGTGATCGGCACGATCTCCGCATCGAACCGGCCGGCCTCCTGCGCGGCGGCGGTCCGTTCCTGGCTCTGCAGGCCCAAGGCGTCCTGCGCCTCGCGGTCGATGCCGTAGCGTTCGGCCACGATATCGGCCGTTTCGATCATCGGCAGGTAGAGATCCGGGCGATGCGTCTCGATCCAGGCTTCGCGCGAATGACGGGGAGGCGGCTGAACCAGGCTGATGCTCTCAAGCCCGCCGACCAGGACGGCGCCAGCGCCTTCGCCGATCATGTGGGCCCCCATCGCGATCGCCTGCAAGCCGCTGGCGCAGAAGCGGTTCACCGTCGTGCCCGCCACCGAGACGGGCAGGCCCGCGCGCAGGACGATCTGCCGGGCGATGTTGCCGCCGGTGACATGCTCGGGAAAGCCGCAGCCCCAGATGCTGTCCTCGATCAGAGCGGGGTCCAGCCCCGCCCGCTCGACGGCGGCGGCCGCGACATGGCCGCCTATCGTGGCGCCGTGGGTGGCGTTGAACGATCCGCGTCCGGCCTTGCCGATGCCGGTCCGCGCGACCGAGACGATGACGGCATCGGTCATGCCCGTCCTCCCGTGTTGAGATCGGCGAAGGTTCGTCCCTCGGCCACCAGTCGCTCCAGCAAGGGTGCGGGACGCCAGAAATGGTCGTCCTCCTCGGCGAAGGCGCGGATATCGGCCAGGATGCGGTCCATCCCCTCTGCATCCGCCCAGTGCATCGGGCCGCCCCTGTGGCGCGGGAACCCGTAGCCGTGCAGCAGGACGACATCGACGTCCAGCGGGCGCGCGGCGATGCCCTCGTCGACCACGCGGGCTGACTCGTTGACCATGGCCGCCATGTAGCGCCGGACGATCTCCTCGTCGGTGAAGGCGCGCTGGCCCTCCTGCGCCTCGGCGACGATGCGCGCGACCTCCGGATCCTCACGGCCCTTGGGGTCGTCGGAATAGTCGTAATAGCCGCGACCCGCCTTCCGCCCCAGCTGACCGGCATGATAGAGCGCGTCGGCAAAGACCGGACGCCGGTCCTTCGGATGGGCCGTCGCGGCTTTCCGTTCGCGGGTCATGAACCCGATATCCAGCCCGGCCAGATCGCTGACCTGATAGGGCCCCATGGGAAAGCCGAAGCCCCGGATCGCGCGGTCGACCTGATAGGGGCTGGCGCCGTCCAGCACCATGTGATCGGCGGCGGCGCGATAGGCCGACAGGATGCGATTGCCGATGAAGCCGTCGCAGACGCCCGCGCGCACGGCGATCTTGCCCAGCCGCTTGGCCAGCGCAAAGCCGGTGGCGACGACATCAGGTGCCGTTTCGTCGGCCACGACCACCTCCAGCAGTTTCATGACATGGGCAGGCGAGAAGAAGTGCAGGCCGATCACGTCTGCCGGCCGCGACGTGGCCGCCGCGATCTCGTTCACGTCCAGATAGGAGGTGTTCGTCGCCAGCACCGCGCCCGGCCTCATCGCGGCGTCCAGCGCGGCAAAGACCTCCCGCTTGACGTCCATCGCCTCGAACACCGCTTCGACCGCGAGATCCGCCTCGGACAGCGCGTCGTAATCCAGCGCCAGCGTCAGAGCCCCTTCGACCGCGGCACGATCCTTCAGCTTGCCGCGCTTCTCGGCGGCGTCGAGGTTCTTGCCGATCGTCGCGCGCGCGCGATCCAGCGCGTCGGTGTCCCGCTCGACCAGCGTGACGCGCAGGCCCGAAAGCAGCGCGGCCGTCGCGATGCCCGAGCCCATCGTGCCGCCGCCGACGATACCGACATGGCCGATGTCGCGCGGGGCGACGCCCTTGATCCCGGGCACCTTGGCGACGGCGCGTTCGGCAAAGAAGGCGTGGATCAGGCCCGCGCGCTGGGGCGTCTCCATCAGGTGATGGAAGAGCCGCCGCTCCTCGGCCAGACCATCGGCGAAAGGCAGGCGGGCGGACGTTTCGACCGCCTCCAGCGCGACCAGCGGGGCGACCTGGCCGCGAGCCCTCGCCTGCAGCGTCTTGCGCAGGTCCGACAGATCCTCTGCCTCGGGCGCGGCCATCCCGCCCGTGGGGCGCGGCGCGCTGCCGGCCAGTTCCTCTGCATAGGCCAGCCCGGCGGTGCGGACCTCGCCCTCGCCGATCCGATCGATCAGACCCATCTCTCGCGCCGCCTCGGCGCCGACCGGCCGCCCGCCGGTAATCATCTCGGCGGCCGCGCGCAGACCCGTCAGACGGGGCGTCCGCTGCGTGCCCCCGGAGCCCGGCAGGATGCCCAGCGTCACCTCGGGCAGTCCGAGCTTCGTCCCCGGCATCGCCAGCCGGTAATGGCAGCCCAACGCCACCTCCAGCCCACCGCCGAGCGAGGTGCCGTGGATCGCCGCGACGACGGGCTTGGGGCAGGCCTCGATTGCAGCGATCACGTCCGGCAGAAATGGTTCGACGGGCGGCTTGCCGAATTCCGAGATGTCGGCACCCCCTATGAACAGCCGCCCGGCGCCCAGGATCAGGATCGCCTCGGCTGGCCCTCTCTCCGCGTCGGCGATCGCCGCGGCCAGACCGGCCCGGACGGCGGCCGACAAGGCGTTCACCGGCGGGTTGTCGATGGTGACGACGGCGACGCGGCCCTCGATCTCGGTTCTCACGGGGTCCATCGCGTTCCTCTACCCAGCCGTCGGCTTTGTTTCAACATGCAACCCCCTGTTCCGCATCGCGGAACGCTATAGATCGGGCGACCGGCGGCCCGTCATCCGCTCCAGCTCTCGCACGGCGTCGCGCAGACGGGGTCCGACCTCCGCCTCCATCCGCTCGACCGACAAAACGTCCGGCCCCGCTCCGCAGGTGAAGACGACCGGCTCCGCGGTGTCGGCGGCATGGAACGGGGCCGAGACGGCGTGGATTCCGGCGGCGAAATAGGAATCCGGCGGGGCGATCACGTAGCCCCGCGTCATCACCTGCGCCCCCGCCTCGCGCCGGATCTCGGCCGCGCGCTCAGGTGTCAGGCCGCGGTCGCCCCGGGCCTCGGCCACCACGGCGGCGAAGTCCGGCTCGGAGAGGCTGGCCAGGAAGGCATGGCCCGAGGACGAGCCGTTCAGCGGCGGCCGGTGCCCCACTTCCAGCCACAGCGACGACACGCCGGACGGCCGCCAGGTCTTGGCGATCAGCATCCGCGCCCCGTCCCGCACCAGCAGCAGCGCCAGCGTCCCGGTCTCGTCCGCCACGCGCTGCATCAGGGGCCCCGACAGTTCGACGAAAGAGATCGAGGCCGCCGCCACGTTCCCCAGCGCCAGAAGCGACGGCCCCGGCCGGTACCGGTCGCCGCGTCCCGCCTGCGTCAGATAGCCCAGCCGCCCTAGCGTGAAGGTCAGCCGCGAAACGGTGGATTTCGGCAGCCCCGTCCGCTGCGCCAGTTCGCCGTTCGACAAGCCGTCATCAGACGGGCGAAAGGCGCGCAGCACGGACAGCCCCCGGGCGAGAGTGGTGGCGAAGCGGCGGTCGGTCTGGTCGTCCATCGGGGTCACATCGAATAGGGGATCAACAGAGAGATCACGGGGAACGCCATGATCGCCAGCAGTACCAGCACGTCCACCGTCAGAAACCGCAGGATGCCCGCGAAGATCCGGTCCAGCGGCACGTCGCGCCCGACGACATTCGCGATGACGAACACGTTCAGTCCCACGGGCGGCGTGATCAGCCCGATCTCCAGCAGCTTGATGACGACGACGCCGAACCAGATCAGATCGAAGCCGTAGCTTTCCACCAGCGGGATCATCAGCGGCAGGGTCAGGACCATGATCCCGATCGGGTCCAGGAACATGCCGAGCAGCAGGTAGATCAGCGCGATGGCCAGCATCAGCAGGACCGGCGAGGGCTGTGCCGCGGTGACGGCGCCGACGATCTCGGGCGCGACGCCGGTCAGCGCGATGAAGGCGACGAAGATCTTGGCCGCCGCCGCGATCAGGAAGATCGACGCGGTCTGGATCGCCGTCTCGCGGCCCGCCTCCAGCAGGCTGCGCAGGGTCAGGCGGCGTTGGGCGAACCCGATCAGGACGGCGGCGACCACGCAGACGGCGGCCGCTTCGGTCGCGGTGAAGATGCCGCCATAGATGCCGCCGACGATGATGACGAAGAGCAGGACGGCAGGCCAGGCCGCCCAGGCGGCGCGGGCCCGGTCGCGCAGGGTCGTGGTCTCGTCCGGCGTCGGCGCGGCGTCGGGGTCGCGCCAGACCCAGATGCCGATCACCAGCAGGAAGCCCAGCAGCGACAGAAGGCCGGGCAAGATGCCCGCCAGGAACAGGGACGAGATCGAGGTCTCGGTGAAGATGCCGTAGATGATGAACAGAACCGAGGGCGGGATCAGGCTGCCCAGGGTGCCCCCCGCCGCGACTGACGCGGTGGCAAGACGCTTGTCGTAGCCCATTCGCAGCATCTCGGGCGAGCAGATGCGCCCCATCGTCGAGGCGCAGGCGATGGACGACCCGGTGATCGCCGAAAAGCCGCCGCAGCCCATCACGCTCGCCATCGCCACGCCGCCCGGCACACGGGCCAGCCAGACGCGGGCGGCGTAGTAGATCTTGGTGGTGATGTCCGCCCGGTAGGCGATGTGTCCCAACGCCACGAAGAGCGGGATCATCGACAGGTCGTAGGAATGGATCAGGTCGAACGAGTTCGAGAAGATCATAGAGACGGTGGGCCGCAGCGCCCGCAGCGGCGTGAAATCCCCGGTGCGGAATGCGAACAGCACGAAGCTGCCCATCGCCGCGACACCCGCCAGCGCAAAGGCGATCGGCACCCGGATCGCGAGCAGGCCGATGACGGCGGCAAAGGCCACCAGGCCGATCGTGCCTCCGTCCATCTAGGGGTCCTCCAGCAGGTCCTTGGCCGTCTCGGGCGCGTCCAGATGCCCGCCCGCCCGGATCGTCCGCAGGTCGCCCGCGACCATCACCGCCAGCCGCAGCCAGCAGAAGGACAAGCCCACCAGGAAGACCACTCGGCCGGGCCATTTCGGCAGCGACAGCTCTCCGAAGAAGAATGTGCCCGACTGCAGGGTCGAGGCCGCCTCGCGCCACCCGGCCCAGATCAGCGGCGCCAGCGCGAAGAGGCCGAACAGGCTGCCGAAGACGATCAGGTAGTCCTGCAGGCGCGCGGGCATCATCTTGGTCACGAACTCGACCACGATATGCGACCGGGCGGCCGTCGCGGCCGCCAATGGCAGCACGATGGCCGCCACCATCAATTCGCGCACCATGACGATGGCGTCGGGGATCCCCGTGTTGAACGCCGCCCGCGCCACGACGTTCGCAGTGATCAACAGGCCGAGGCCCGCGATCGCGAAGACCGACAGGTCAAGCAGCAGCCGTTCGATCCGTGCCAGCATGGGTCAGCCCGCCAAGGGGGGCGCCCGAAGGCGCCCCGCTCCGGCTCAGCTCCGCTCCCAGGGGTAGCCCTGGCTGTCGCGCAGACCTTCGTACTTTTCGAGCAGCGCGCGGTATTCCTCCAGCAGCGCCGCGCCGTCGAGGCCCATGTCGTTCGCGTTCTCCACCCACTCGTCGACATAGGTGCGCCCGCGCTCGATCAGGGCGTCGCGCTCGGCGGCGTCCAGCTCGATGATCTCCACGCCGGCCGCGCGCATCGTCTCGATGGCGGCCTCGTTGTCGGCCGTGACCAGTTCGCCCATCTTGTCGGCCATTGCGACGCCCGCATCGTTCAGAGCGGTCTTCACGTCGTCCGGCAGGCCATCATAGACGTCCTTGTTCATGAAGATGCCAAGCGCCCCGACCTGTCCCCAATCCAGCAGCGTGTAGGAGGTCATCACCTCCTGCTGCTTGAGCGCGGCGACCGCGTAGGAATAGCCCTGCGAACAGTCCAGAAGGCCGGTATCGAGCCCCTGATAGGCGTCGTAGATCGACATCGCGACCATGTTGGCGCCCAGATCGCCGAAGGTCTTGCCGTAGGCGCCGACGCCCCGGACCTTGAGCCCCTCGATATCGGCGACGCTGCGGATGGCGGCGTCCTTGCAGCCGATATTCACCGCGCTCGTGGTGAAGGTCCCCAGATAGACGAGGTTCTGGTCCGCAAGGCTCGCCTGGATCGCCTCCGAGCCGCGCATCAGCTCGTCGGTGGCGCGCATGCCGACCCAGGGATCGGCGTTCTGCAGCGGCAGGTCGGCGATTCCGTAGCCCACCATTTCCTGCGGGAAGTAGACGCCGATGATTGTGCCCAGATCGGCGACGCCGTCGGAGATGGACTGGCGCGCGGCATTGGCCTTGAACAGGGCGCCGCCCCACTGGACGTCGATCTGAAGGTCGGCATTGGCCTCGGCGGTGTCCACGAAGTGTTGCAGCGCCGCGGCCCGTGCGCCCCGGTTCGGCCCGGCCTCGCCCAGGATCAGGTTCGTCTGGGCCCATGCCGCGCCCACCGACAGGCCGAGCGCCACGGCCGCCGTGCAAAGTCGTCTCATTATGTCTCCTCCCTATGCCTGTTCCGCTATGCGAAATAGCGTTCGGCTGATTGAAACGTTAGGAGGTCGCGCCCGCGCTGGCAAGCATCCCGTCCGCCCTATCCCGAAGCGGGCTGCCCCCGCCCCAGGATCTGTCGCAGGGCCGTCGGCAGCACCAGCACGACGCCGATTGCGGTTGGCCACGGGCTCGGCGCGACCAGCAGGATCGCCGCCACCGCCATCAGCGCCCGCTCGAAGGCGTAGAGCGGCCCGAACAGCCAGCCCGCAAAGGCGGCAGACAGCGCGTAGATCCCCGCCATCGCGCCCAGAGTCGCGAGCCAGAATTCGCCCCAGGTGAACCCGTCCACCACGATCAGCAACGACGGAGAGAACACGAAGACGAAGGGCACCAGCACCTTGCCCATCCCCAGCCGGAACGCCGTGTTGCCCGCCTTGAACGGATCCGCCCCCGCGATCCCCGCCGCCGCATAGGCGGCCAGCGCCACCGGCGGCGTGATGTCCGCCAACACGCCGTAATAGAAGACGAAGAAGTGGGCCACGATGGGCTGCACCCCCAGCGCGCCAAGGATCGGGGCGGCGATGGCGATCATGATCAGGTAGTTCGCCGTGGTCGGGATGCCGCAGCCCATCAGCACGCAGACCAGCGCCGTCATGAGCAGCGTGAACAGCAGCGTCAGACCCGCCGGGTCGGTCAGGAACGGCACGATGGGCGTCACCGCCTCGGCCCATTGCCCTGCGGTCGAGGTGACCAGATAGACGATCTTGAAGCCGACGCCGGTCAGCGTGACGACCCCGATGATGACGCCCACCAGCGCGGCGGCCGCCGTCACCGACAGCGACATCCGCGCGCCCTGCACGAACGCGTCGATCAGGTCGCGCCAGCCCAGCCGGCAGGTCGGGTTCATCCAGCCCAGCCGCGCAAGCCCGGTCTGCGCCAGACCCACCGCGATGCAGGACAGGATGCCCCAGAAGGCGGCGTTGTAGGGCGTGCGTCCCGAAAGCAGGATCGACACCAGCAGGATGAGCGGCACCACCGTGAGCCAGTCGCGGGCCAGCACGGCCATCACGCGCGGGATCTCGTCGCGGCTCAGGCCCCGCAGACCGCGGCGCTTGGCCTCCAGGTGGACCTGAACGATCACGCCGAAGAAGTGCATGAAGGCGGGCACCAGCGCCGCCGTCAGGATCGTCGTCAGCGGGACGCCCAGATATTCGATCATCAGGAAGGCGACGGCGCCCATGACGGGTGGCGTGATCTGCCCCCCGGTCGAGGCGGCGGCCTCCACGGCGGCGGCGAAATGCTTCGGGTAGCCGATCTTGCGCATCGCCGGGATCGTCAGCGCGCCGGTCGTCACCGTGTTCGCGATCGACGAGCCCGAGATCGAGCCAAGCATCGCCGAAGACAGCACCGACACCTTCGCGGGCCCGCCCGAGAACCGCCCCGCCACGGCCGAGGCCATGTCGATGAACAACTGCCCCAGCCCGATCCGCGTCGCCAGTACGCCGAACAGGACGAAGTGGAACACGTAGGTCGAGATGACGATCAGCGCGGTGCCGTAGATGCCCTGGCTGGTCAGGTAGAGATGGTTGACGATGTTGCTCCAGGACGCGCCGGGATGTTGCAGCACGCCGGGCATCGACTGACCGAAATAGGCGTAGGCCATGAACAACAGCGCGATGACGGGCAGCGGCCAGCCCATCGCCCGCCGCGTCGCCTCCAGCAGGACGAGGATCAGGATCGTGCCCATCGTCAGGTCGGTGGCGTTCGGGTTGCCGACCCGAAAGGCGAGGTCGTCGTAGATCCAGGCGACGTAATAGGCCGACACGATCCCCAGGATCGCCAGGGCCCAGTCCCAGACCGGCAGGCCCAGTGGCCTCAGCAGGCCGGGCTCGGTCTCGCCCCGGCCCCAGATCGCGAAGGACAGAAAGATCAGGCCCAGGGTGAAGGACAGATGCAGGCCCATATGGTTGGTGGCCCGCGGGATGCCGAACCCGGCGGTGTAGGTGTGGTAGACCGACAGGACGAAGAGCGCGACGGTGATCGCGCGGGTCAGGGGTTTGCTCAGGGGGCGAAAGCGGCTCTCGGGGTCGAAGCGTTCCTCGATCTCGCGCAGCTCCTCGGCGCTCAACTCGCGGTCCGTCTCCGCCTGTCCGGCCCCCCGGCCCTGACCTGACGCGCCCGCGCCGCTGCGTTGCTCGGCCATGTCCCGCCCTCCGGATGGAATTCGGGGGGCGCAATCGGCGCCCCCCGTCTGGTCTTTACTGAAGCAGGCCCGCTTCGAGGTAGAAACGTTCCGCGCCGGGGTGCAGCGGGATGCCGATCCCGTCCAGCGCCGTCTCCGGCGTGATCTGGGCGCCCTTGGCGTGGCCCGCATCCAGCAGCTTCCGCGTGTTCTCGTTCCAGAGCGCGGCCGTGATCTGGTAGATCAGCTCCTCGGGCTGGTTGGCGCTGGTGATCCACTGCGCGCCCACCGAAATCGTGGCCGTATCCGCATCGACGCCTTCATAGGTCCCGGCCGGGATCAGGTCCTCGGCGAAGAAGCCGTATTCCTCGAAGATGCCTTCCGCCTCGGCGCCCGCAATGGGGA
Organism: Jannaschia aquimarina; assembly: GCF_000877395.1. Lineage (GTDB taxonomy): Bacteria > Pseudomonadota > Alphaproteobacteria > Rhodobacterales > Rhodobacteraceae > Jannaschia > Jannaschia aquimarina. The sequence continues at coordinate 31,732 of NZ_JYFE01000012.1, forward strand.
CGAGAGTGATCTCGTGCTGGCTGGCCAGCTCGGCGATGCCGCCCGCCGGGAAGCCGCCCACGAAGAAGAAGGCGTCCAGCGCGCCGTCGCGCATCCGCTCGCCGGCCTGGTTTGGCTTGAGGTATTCGGGCTCGATATCCTCTTCGGACAGGCCGTAGGCGTCCAGGATGATCCGTGCGTCCACCAGCGTGCCGGATCCCGGCTCGTCCAGGCTGACGCGCTTGCCCGCCAGGTCGGCGACCGAAGCGATGCCCGCATCCGCGCTCGCGACCAGGTGGATCGATTCCGGGTAGAGGTTGGCGATGGCGCGCAGCTCCTCGACGGCGTCCCGGCCCTCCCAGATGCCGGTGCCGGTCTGCGCCCAGGTGGCGACGTCCGATTGCGCGAAGCCCGATTCCAGCGCGCCGCCCGCGATGGCGTTCACGTTGGCGACCGAGCCGTTCGCCGACAGCGCCGAGGCCACCAGACCCGGGACGCCGCAGGATCCGCCCTCCTCGCAGGGGCGCGATCCCGGCGGGTTCGAGATGGCGTTCGCGATCAGACCGCCTATCGGATAATAGGTCCCCGCCGTGCCCCCCGTCCCGATGCGGAAGAATTGCGGTGCCTGCGCCAATGCGGCGCCCGCCACGCCGACGGCCGCCACTACAGCGGCAAGGATCACGGATCGTCTTGACGTCATTGGAGTCTCTCCTGCTTGTCACGGCCCGGGCGGGCCGCCTCCCTGCGCCATCCTCATGTGCCGTCAGGTCACTTGGCAAGCGCCATTCGCGGCACCGCGCCGGTGCGGGCCTACCCGGCTGTCAGGAACTCGCGCCGCACGAGACCCGGTCGCAGCGCCTCCAGCGCCGTCAGGATGTGGTGGACCGGCCGCTCCGTCGCCATGCGCAGCGCGGGCGCGAAGGGCGGCAGGTTGGTGCATTCCAGCACGACGGCCTCTTGGTCGGTGAGGTTCTGGTGCACGGTCGCGACCACCTCCGCCTCGGCGCGTGCGAAGTCGATCCGGTCGCGGCCGTTGCCGATCACGTCGCGCAGATGCCCGTCCGGCGGCAGCCCCGTGAAGGCAACGTTGCGCCAGCCCGCCAGATGCGCCGGGCCCAGCGCACAGGCATCGTAGGTCAGCAGCAGGCTCTCTTCGACCGGCGGCGCGTTCAGGACCGAGGCCAGGAACGGCCGGTCCGCGAGCCGAGCGAGATGGTCGTGCCACGGCGCCAGGAATCCGCAGGAGGTGGTGACCAGCTCGCCCCGCGCGCGCGCCAGAGCCGCCTCGAACGGCGCGACGTCCAGAAGCTCCGGCTGCCAATGCACCGCCTGCGCCACGGTGACCGGTACGCGCAGGATCTCGACCGGCTCGCGGTAGCTGGCGGGGCAGGCCACGTCGCCCGGGATCCGCGGAAAGGCCGTGTCCAGCATCAGCACGGTCAGGGCGGGCGCCGCCATCCCTAGCGCTGGGCCGCCACGAATTCGGGCAGCCAGGTCGCAAGCTCGGGGAAGATCACCAGGATCACCACCATTAGCAGCATAAGCCCCACCATCGGCAGCGCGACCTTGGCGATGTAGCCGATCTCGTGCCCGGTCATGCCCTGCAGCACGAACAGGTTGAACCCGATGGGCGGCGTGACCTGAGCCATCTCGACCACGACGACGACGAAGATGCCGAACCAGATCAGGTCGATTCCGGCGGCGCGCACCATCGGCTCCACGATCGCGATGGTCAGAACGATCGAAGAGATCCCGTCCAGGAACATTCCGAGGATGATGTAGAACAGCGTCAGCGCCGCGATCAGCGTGACCGGAGACAGCTCCAGTGTCTCGATGAACTCGGCCAGCGCGCGGGGCAGGCCGGTGAATCCCATCGACAGCGACAGGAACGCCGCACCCATCAGGATCAGCGCGATCATGGCCGAGGTCCGCGTGGCCCCCATCAGCGCGGTGGTGAAGGTCTCCCAGGTCAGGCTCCGCTGCGCTGCCGCCAGAAGCAGCGCGCCGATCACGCCGACGGCGGCGGCCTCGGTCGCGGTGGCGTAGCCTAGGAACATGGACCCGATCACCACCGTCACCAGCGACATGACCGGAATCAGAAAGCGGCTCTCGCGGAACCGCTCGCCCAGCGGCATGGCCGGTTCGGGGACGGCGCGCTCGCTCGGCCGGGCGTAGTGCATGACGACGATGTAGCTTGCAAACAGGCCCGCCAGGACGAGACCCGGCAGGACGCCCGCGATGAAGAGGCTGGTGATGCTCTCGTTTATCGAGACGCCGTAGACGATCAGCGCCAGCGATGGAGGGATCATCAGGCCCAGCGTCGCCGCGCCCGCCAGCGTGCCGATGACCATATGTTCGGGATAGCCGCGCGCGCGCAGCTCCGGGATCGACATCTTGCCCACCGTGGTCAGCGTCGCCGCCGACGAACCCGACACGGCCGCAAACAGCGTGCATCCCGCGATGTTGGTATGCAGCAGCCCCCCCGGCAGCCCCCGCACCCAAGGCGCGAGGCCGCGGAACATGTCCTCGGACAGGCGCGTGCGGTAGAGGATCTCTCCCATCCAGATGAAGAGCGGCAGCGCCGTCAGCGTCCAGGACGACGACATCGCCCAGATCGTCGTCACCATCGCGTCGCCCGCGGGCCGCACGGTGAACAGCTCCATCCCGACCCAGGCCACGCCCATCAGCGCAAGGCCCACCCAGACCGAACCGCCCAGAAGCAGGAACAGCGTGAACAGGAAGATGATCGTCGCCGCGAGTTCGGTCATTCCATCGCCTCCGCCACGATCTGCCGCTCGCGCGTGGCCAGCGTGCGGATCAACAGGTCCCACAGGCAGATCGCCAGCAGGATCGCCCCGGCCGACATGACAAGCTGCGGGATCCAGATCGGGGTGTAGGACCAGCCCGTACCACCCTCGAATTCCAGCCGGAAGGCCGAGATCAGCCAGTCCGGCAGCCGGTCCTGCCCTTGCGTGCGGTCATTCAGCATCTCTGACAGGATCGTCGCCTTGACGGCGAAGCGCGCGAAGTAGGTGGCCGTGACGGCGGCGACGAACAGGGCCGCGACATCCAGCCAGCGCGACAGGAACGGGTTGATGTTCAGGAAGATCGCCACCCGGATATGCGCCCCCCGCGTCATCGCGTAGGCCAGAGCGAAGAAGCTGGCCCCCGCCATCGCGTAGCCCGCGTAATTGGTCGATCCGGGGAATGCCGTGCCGGTCCAGCGGGCGATCATCTGCGCCACGATCAGGCCCAGGATCGTCACGAGGAACAGGGCGGCCACCACGCCGCCCGCGACATAGATCGCGTCCAGCGCCCGCCAGACGGGCCGCATCGCCCGGGCCATGGCCGGCCCGGCGAAGGCGGCGGCCAGCGCCAGCACACTCGGCAGCACGAACAGCCAGACCCAGAGCGGCAGGCCCAGAAAGGGGGACCAGTCATTCATCGGCGGGCGGTCCCATGCCTCGGGCACGGAACGGGGGCCGCGCGGGCCGAGCGACCGTATCCCTCGCCGTCATTCGCGGCATGGAACACGGCCGCGGGCATGCCGGTCCGATCTGCCGTCCGCAGGCCGCAACGCGCAGGTCCGAAGCCCTGACGCGGCAGGCCCCGGCCCGCAAGCCGGGCTGACCGGGGCCGCACGCTCAGTTGCCTTCGTAGGCGTCGAGGATGGCCTGCCCGGTCTCTCCGGTCTCGGCCAGCCACTGCTCCTGCATCTTGGCGCCGATCGCGTCCAGTTCCTCAGCGAAGGTGCCGGAGGCATCGGTCACGGTCATGCCGTTCTTCTCCAGCTCGTCGAAGTAGAAATTCGTCAATTCCTCCGAGCGGGCCATGCAATCGGCGGCGGTCTCGTCGGCGGCGCGCTGGACCCCTTCCTTCACGCCGTCATCCAGCCCGTCCCAGACCGCCTTGTTCACCATCACGTAGTTGCGTGGCATCCAGGCGTTGACCTTGTAATAGTGGCTCAGATGCTCCCAGACCTTGCGGTCGTAGCCCGTGGCGCCGGACGAGATGAAGGCTTCGGCCACGCCCGTTGCAAGCGCCTGGGACAGCTCGGCCGCCTCGACCTGCACCGGCACCATGCCCAATTCCTCGGCGAAGGTGGCGGTGGCGGTGTTGTAGCTGCGGAACTTCAGCCCGGCCGTGTCCTCGGACGAGGCGACCTCCTTGTTGAAATAGAAGCCCTGTCCCGGCCACGGGCAGGTATAGAGCGTCACGAGGTTCTGGCCCTCCAGCTCTTCGGTCACGGCGTCGCGGGCGGCCTGCCACAGCGCCTCGTTCTGCTCGAAGGTGGTGGCGACGAAGGGCACGTTGTCCCAGGCGAACAGCGCGCTCTCGTTGGCATGGGCGCTCATCAGTCGCTCGCCGATGGGCACCTGCCCGGTCTGGATCGCGCGCTTGATGTCGCCGCCGCCGAACAGGCTGCCGCCCGCATGGACGGTGATGTCGATGGCGCCGTCGGTGTACTCGCGGACCTTGTCGGCGAAGACCACGCCCATCTCGGAATGGAAGTTCGAGGCCGCATAGGCCATCGGCATGTCCCAGGATTGGGCGTGCCCGTCGGCCAGCGCGGGCGTGGCGAAGGCCATCGCGGCGATCAGTGCGTGTCTCATGTCTTTCTCCCTGAGTGTCTCTCGGGCGCGAATGCGGACCAGTCTTCGCCGGCCTCTTTCCCGATCATCCCGGCGACGATGCGACCCGTCTTGGGGCCACCTGTCAACCCGACATGCTGGTGCCCGAAGGCGAGGAAGGCGCCCGATGCCTCTCCGATAAGCGGCAGGCTGTCCGCGGTGGCAGGGCGGTGACCCAGCCACTCGCGCTCTTCCTTCCAGGTCAGGTCGGGGAACAGCGCCGCGATCCTCCGGCGCAGCATGGTCAGCGGCGCGCGGCTGGCGGGGGCGCGCAGGCCACCGAACTCCACCACCCCGGCGCAGCGGATGCGGCCCTCCATTGCGTTCACGGCGAACTTGCCCTCGGCCACCATCATCGAATCGCGCGGAAAGGCCGACGGCGCGACCAGCTCCACGTGATAGCCCCGCTCGGTCTCGAAGCGCAGCGCCCGCGCGCCCAGCTTGCGCGCCAAGGGCGCCGCCCAGGCCCCCAGCGCGATGACCACCGCGTCGCCTCCGACGCGCCCCGCGTCGGTCTCCAAGGCCGTGCACCGCCCGTCCTCCAGCACCACATCCGCGACCGAGGCCCGTACGAAGTCGCCCCCCTCGGCCCGGAAATGATCGAAGAGCGCGGCGACATAGGCCCCTGGGTCGCTGATCCGCCCATGGTCCCGGCAAACAACGACGCGGGCGAACCGTCCGCGCCAGAACGGATCGTCATAGGCGTCGCCCGCCACCTCCTCGAAGCGCACACCGGCATCGCGCCGGATCCCCCAGCCCCACTCGTCCGCCCGCCGCGCGGCGTCGGACCCGTAGCCGAAGGCGTAGTCATGGGGATGCACGAACCGCTCCGCCCCCGTGCCGCGCGCCAGATCCAGATGCTGCGCCTGCGCGTCGCCCAGCAGCCGCGCCATCGCCCCCGCATAGTGGCGCACATGGGCCTCGGTCGCATGCCCCAGATACGCTCGCAGGAACCCCGCCAGCCGCGGCAGGTAGCCCCAGCGCAGAAACAGGGGCGACGACCGGTCCAGCAGCATCCCGGGCGCCCGCCGCGCCAGCCCCGGCACCGTCACCGGGATCACCCCGCCCGCGGCCAGCACGCCCGCATTCCCGTGGCTCGCCTCCGCCGCCGGCCCGTCGCGATCCACCAGCGTCACGTCGTGCCCGGCGCGCTGGCACCAGATCGCCGTCGCCACGCCCACGATCCCCGCGCCTGCCACCACAACCCGCATGTGGACCTCCCCCTCGTGCCCGCCTACCAACCCCCACCGGAGGGAGTCGCCCATGTCCGCCAAAGCGTCCGCCAAACCGGCCGTCACACCGATGATGGCCCAGTATCTCGAGATCAAGGCAGAGGCGGGCGATGCCCTGCTCTTCTACCGCATGGGCGACTTTTACGAGCTGTTCTTCGACGATGCCGTGGCCGCGGCCGCGGCCCTCGACATCTCGCTGACCAAACGCGGAGAGCATCTGGGCCAGCCCATTCCCATGTGCGGCGTGCCCGTGCATTCGGCGGAAAGCTACCTGATGACGCTGATCCGCAAGGGCTTTCGCGTCGCCGTGGGCGAGCAACTCGAAACCCCCGAACAGGCCAGGAAGCGTGGCGGCTCCAAGGCGGTGGTCGAGCGCGGCATCGTGCGCCTGGTCACGCCCGGCACGCTGACCGAGGATACGCTGCTGGATGCGCGGGCCCACAACTATCTCGCCGCCTTCGCCACGATCCGGGACGATTGCGCGCTGGCCTGGGCCGATATCTCGACCGGAGAGTTCCGGGTCGCGCCCTGTCCGGCCGTCCGCCTGGGGCCCGATCTGGCGCGCCTCGGCGTGCGCGAGGTGCTTCTGCCCGACGGCTCCGACCGCCGCGAGACGGTCGAGGAGGCGGGCGCACAGGTCACCGAACTGGCCCGCGCCTCATTCGACAGCGCCGGGGCCGAGGACCGGCTGACCCGCCTCTTCGGCGTCGCCTCGCTCGAGGCGTTCGGCACGTTCACCCGGCCGGAGGTCGCGGCGATGGGCGCGCTGATCGACTACGTGGACCTCACGCAGCGCGGCCAGCTGCCGCTCATGCGCCCGCCCCGGAGGGAGGCGGCGTCGGACCAGCTCCAGATCGACGCGGCCACGCGGCGCAACCTCGAACTGGTGCGCGGCGCGAGCGGGGGGCGCGAGGGCTCGCTGCTCTGGGCCATCGACCGGACGGTGACGGCGGGCGGCGCGCGCCTGCTGGAACGCCGCGTCGCCGCGCCGTCGACGCGGGTGGCGACGATCCGGGACAGGCTGGACGCGGTGCAATGGGCGGTCGAGGATCCGATCCTCTCGGACGAGATCCGCGCCACGTTGCGCCGCTCGGCGGATATGGACCGCGCGCTGTCGCGTCTCTCGCTGGATCGGGGCGGCCCGCGCGACCTCGGCGCGATCCGCGCCGGGCTCGAGGCGGGGGCGGCCTTGGCCGAGCGCCTGGCCGATCCTCCGCTGGACCTGTCCGCACTGACCGCCGCGCCGGACTTGCGCGCCCTTCTGGTCCGCGCGCTGGTGGCCGAGCCGCCCGCCCGCCTCTCGGACGGGGGCGCGATCGCGGCGGGCTACGACGACGAACTCGACGAGGCTCGCACCCTGCGCGACGAAGGTCGCGGCGTGATCGCCTCGCTTCAGGCGAAATACGCCGAGGCGACGGGCATCGCCTCGCTCAAGGTCAAGCACAACAACGTGCTGGGCTACTTCGTGGAAACCACCGCGACCCACGAGGCGGCCATGCGCGAGCGGGCGGACACCTTCATCCACCGCCAGACGACGGCGAACCAGCTTCGCTGGACGACGGTGGAACTCTCGGATCTCGAAACCCGTATCCTGAACGCCGCCTCCCGCGCGGCCGACCTGGAGGCCCGCGCCTTCGCCGCCCTGCGCGACGCCGTCCTCGCGGCCGCGCCCGACCTCTTCGCCTGCGCCCGCGCGCTGGCCGAACTCGACGTGACCACGGCGCTTGCGGATCTGGCGCGCGGCCTCGACTGGTGCCGCCCCCGGATCGACGACAGCCGCGCCTTCGAGGTGACGGCCGGGCGCCATCCGGTCGTCGAACGGGCCCTGCGCGCCACGGGGCAGCCCTTCGTCGCCAATGACACCCGCCTGACCGCCGAGGAGGGCGCCGCGATCCGCCTTCTGACCGGACCGAACATGGCCGGCAAGTCGACCTGGCTGCGCCAGAACGCGCTGATCGCCGTGCTGGCGCAGATGGGCGCCTACGTCCCCGCGGCGGAGGCGCATATCGGAACGGTCAGCCAGCTCTTCAGCCGGGTCGGCGCGTCCGACGATCTGGCGCGGGGCCGCTCCACCTTCATGGTCGAGATGGTCGAGACGGCGGCCATCCTGAACCAGGCCGACGACCGCGCGCTCGTGATCCTGGACGAGATCGGGCGCGGCACGGCCACTTATGACGGCCTCTCGATCGCGTGGGCGACGCTCGAACACCTGCACGACGTGAACCGGTGCCGGGCGCTCTTCGCGACCCATTACCACGAGATGACGGCCCTGGCCGCGCGCCTGCCGGGGGTCGAGAACCGCACCGTCGCGGTCAAGGAATGGGATGGCGACGTCATCTTCCTGCACGAGGTCCGCGATGGCGCCGCCGACCGCTCCTACGGGGTACAGGTGGCCAAGCTCGCCGGCCTTCCGCCCGCCGTCGTCGCCCGCGCCCGCGAAGTGCTGGACGCGCTCGAGTCGGGCGAACAGGGGACCCGGCCCAAGGCGCTGATCGACGATTTGCCCCTCTTCAGCGCCGCATCCGCGCCCCCGCCCGCGCCCGCTCCTGCAAAGGAGGGCGCCGTCGAGACCCGCCTCCGCGACATCCTCCCAGACGAGCTCACCCCCCGCGAAGCGCTCGACCTGATCTACGAGCTCCGCCGCCTCGCCGATCCCTGAACTCTGCGCCGGAGGGGTATCGATCCGCGCGACCATCCCGACCTCTCTGCTGACCTCCTCGAGACACGCTCGAGCCGATCACGCCCCCCCACTTTCTCTGCTTTCCAAATATCCCAGGGGTCTGGGGGCAGAGCCCCCAGCCGGGTCGAAG
>NZ_JYFE01000013.1 GCF_000877395.1 Jannaschia aquimarina
GGATCGGACGGGGTTCGATGCCCCGTCCGATCCGGTTCAGTTCAGGTCCACGGTCATGCCTTCGCCCCAGCCATGGACGCTGTCCCGCGCCCGCACGACCACCCGTGCCGTCCCATCCGGGATCGCGACCCCCGACAGAGACCGGGTGAAGGGCTGCTCCTCCACATGGGGATGATGCAGCACGCGCATTCCCAGCTCGGTGCCGTCCTCGGCCTCGACCCGCCAGCCGTCTGCATAATGGTCCCAGCCGGTATCGGGATGGCTGACGGTCACGTCGAAGCGCCAGGCGTCGCCCTGGCGGGTGGCCTCGACGGCCTCCACGACAGGCGAATCGGCGAAAGCGGGGGCGGAGAGCAGGATCAGCGGCAACAGAAATCTCATGCGCCGCACCGTGCCCCGCCCGCGGCCGCCTGTCCAATCGCGCCTGCGTGATCGGCAGAAAGCCTGACCGGTTCCTCTGTGCCGTCCGGACATCGGCCCGGCGCCGTTTGTGCAGACGGGGGGTGCACGGGGGGTGCACGGGGGGTGCACGTTGCATTCCGGCAATAGTGGGCGGATTGGTCAGATTTGATGACCGCTCAGAACGGCTTGACGACCACCGCCCAGAGGATGGCCAGAAAGACCAGGACGCTGACCTCGTTGAAGACCCGCAACCAACGGTCGGAATGGGGAAACTCGCCTCGCCGCGCCAGGAAAACCAGCCGTCCGGTCCAGCCGTAATGTACTGCCAGAAGTCCCACGAGCGCCGTCTTCAGATGCGTCCAGCCAGGCCAGCCCCAGAGATGCGCGAGCCACAGACCCAGCACGACCCCGATCACCGCCAGTCCGCCCGAAAAGCGGTAGAGCCGCATGGTCAGATCCGCCAGCGGGCCCCGCTCGCCCAGCCTTTCCCATTCACGGCGCCAATAGATCAGTGCGCGCGGTACGGCGAAGACGCTGGTCATCCAGCCGAACACGCAGAGCAGGTGGAAGATCTTTGCCCAATCCATTCACTTCTCCAGCAGCACCGTCCGGGAGGCCGAGGCGAATTCCCGGCTGAGCACGACCCATAGCGTCACCAGCGTGGCGAGCAACAAGGCATGGGGGCCGATCAGCCAGGCCAGCCCCGCCAGGGCGAAGTAGACCGCGCGCAGCCCGCGGTTGAAGTTCACGGCGGCGCGGATGTTAATTTCCGCTGCCTGTGCCGCGCGCCGGGTCGCCCGGGCATCGCCGGTATCGTTCGGCGCGGCGGCCATGACGACGGCGCAATAGCCGAACAGTCGGTTCGACCAGATGAACTTGAAGACCGCGCTTGCCAGCAGCAACGCCACCAGCGCCAGCTTGGCCTGCCAGAAGACGACCGGCTGCAACCCCTCGCCCACGCCCGTGGCGAGGCTCTGGAGTTGCTCCGCATTGCCCGCCAGTGCCAGCACGCCGCCCACCGCGATCATCGCCGCCGAGGCCAGGAAGGTGGTGCCTTGCCGCAGGCTCGACAGGATGGCGGCGTCGAAGATCCGCGGCTGCCTGGTCAGCATCTCGACCATCCAGTCGCGCCGGTATTGCGCCATGAGAACGCTCACCGATAAGCGGGAGGCCGGCGGATGCTCCACCACCCATCCCGTCCCGCCCCAGGCGATCAGAAACAGCGCAAGCGCCAGCGCATCGAGAAAAGCGAAGGAATCCACGACGTCCGACAGCATGCCGCAGCCCTAGCGCGGAATGCGGGCTTTGCCTCCCCCGGAAATTGGTCTAATAATCTTACCAATTCCCGCCCCCTCTGAGGACGTGCCATGGAAATGCCCCCCGTCGACGACTTCGCGCTTGCAAAGAAGGACGCTCTGGTCACCCGACTCGGCGAGGTCCTGCCCGGGGACGCCGTCATTCACACCGTCGAGGAGCTGAAGGCGTACGAATGCGACGCGCTCACGGCCTATCGCTGTCCGCCGCTCGCCGCCGTTCTGCCCCGGACGACCGAAGAGGTCAGCGCCGTTCTCAAGGTCTGCCACGAGATGGAGGTGCCGGTGGTGCCCCGTGGCTCGGGCACGTCTCTGGCAGGCGGCGCGCTGCCGACGGCGGACAGCGTCATTTTGGGCACCTCCCGCCTGACCGACGTGCTCGAGGTCGATTATGCCGACCGCTTCATCCGCGTTCAGTCGGGGCGCACCAACCTCTCTGTCACCGGAGAAGTGGAGCACGAGGGCTGGTTCTACGCCCCCGACCCCTCGTCGCAGCTAGCCTGCGCCATCGCGGGCAACATCGCGATGAACTCGGGCGGCGCGCATTGCCTGAAATACGGCGTGACGACCAACAACCTGCTGGGCGTGCGCATGGTCCTCATGGACGGCACCATCGTCGATCTGGGCGGGGCGCATATGGATGCGGGCGGGTTGGACCTGCTGGGCGTGGTCTGCGGCTCCGAGGGGATGCTGGGCGTTGTGACCGAGGCGACGCTGCGTATCCTGCCCAAGCCCGAGGGCGCACGTCCCGTGCTCATGGGTTTCGACAGCAACGAGGTGGCGGGCGCCTGCGTCGCCGACATCATCAAGGCGGGCGTCCTGCCAGTGGCCATCGAGTTCATGGATCGACCCATCATCCGCATCACCGAGGATTTCGCTGGCGCGGGCTATCCCGACTGCGAGGCCCTGTTGATCGTCGAGGTCGAGGGATCAGAGGCCGAGATCGAGGAGCAGCTCTCCACCATCGAAGAGATCGCCCGCCGTCACGACCCGGTCGAGTTGCGGCGCTCCACCTCCGAGGACGAAAGCCAGCGCATCTGGCTGGGCCGCAAGTCCGCTTTTGGCGCGACGGGCCGCGTGGCGGATTACATGTGCCTCGATGGCACGATCCCCGTCAGCGAGCTTCCCCGCGTCCTGCGCGGCATCTCGGATCTGTCCGAGAAATACGGCCTGCGCGTGGGCAACGTCTTCCATGCGGGCGACGGCAACATGCACCCGCTCATCATGTTCGACGCCAACAAGCCCGGCGATCTGGAAACCTGCGAGGAGATGGGCGCCGAGATCCTGAAGCTTTGCGTCGAGGTCGGCGGTTGCCTGACTGGAGAGCATGGGGTCGGTGTCGAAAAGCGAGATCTCATGAGCCACCAGTTCGACGCTGCCGATATGGAGATGCAGATGCGCGTCAAGGACGTGTTCGATCCGTCCTGGCTGCTGAACCCGGCCAAGGTGTTCCCGCTGGACGTCACCGCCGACCGGCGCGCAGGCTGAGCGCGCTGACGCCTCCGGCGGGAGTATTTGGGCCGAGAAGAAGGAGCGCGCGGTGCTGACACCCCGGAGCGAAGACGAACTGGCCGAGATCGTGCGCGGCGCGAACGGGCCTCTTTCCATACGCGGCGGCGCCACGCGGCATCTGCCGGGCGACGGAGAGCCGCTGACCACGCGCGGCCTGACGGGGATCACGCTCTACGAGCCCGGGGCTCTGACGCTGGTCGCGCGCGCCGGAACGCCCGTGGCCGAGGTCGAGGCGGCGCTTGCCGGCGAGGGGCAGCGCCTGCCATTTGAGCCCATGGATCACCGTCCGCTGTTGGGCACGGACGGGGAGCCGACCATCGGCGGCGCCGTCGCGATGAACGTCTCGGGGCCGCGCCGGGTCCAGGTGGGCGCCTGCCGGGACGCCCTGATCGGAGTTCGGTTCGTCACCGGCGAAGGGGCGGTCGTCAAGAATGGCGGCCGGGTCATGAAGAACGTCACCGGCTACGATCTTGTGAAGCTGCAGGCGGGTGCGCGGGGCACGCTTGGCATCCTCACCGAAGTCGCGTTCAAGGTGCTGCCCGCCGCGCAGTCTCAGGCGACGCTGCGGTTGGACGGGCTGGATGCGGATGCGGCGATGGCCGCGATGGCAGCCGCACTCGGCTCTCCGTTCGAGGTCTCGGGTGCGGCGTGGACCGAGGCGGGGACCTTCCTGCGGGTTGAGGGGTTGGAAGGCTCGGTCGCCTACAGGACCGGCAAGCTGTTGGAAGTGCTTGCGCCCTGGGGTTTGGCCGAAACGGTCGATGATCCGTGGGCCGACCTGCGCGACGCCCGCGCGGTCGCAGGGCCGGGCGACGTTTGGCGGGTGCATTGTCGCCCGAGCCAAGCCCCCGCCCTGATCGCCGCCGTGGGAGCGGAGGCCGCGCAGATGGACTGGGGCGGCGGGCTGGTCTGGCTGCGGGTCGCGGCAGGGACCGACCTGCGCGCGGCGCTGCCCGCCTTCGACGGGCACGCGAGCCGGGTGACCGGGGCAGCCGACACCGCGCCGCAGTCCGGATCGGTCGCTGCCCTGGAAGCCGGTATCCGCGCCAGGTTCGACCCGCGCGGCCTGTTCTCCCCGATGACCGAGACCGCCTGATGCAAACGACCTTTACCCCCGCCCAGCTGACCGACCCCGCCACCGCGCGGTCCAACGAGATCTTGCGCGCCTGCGTGCATTGCGGCTTCTGCACGGCGACATGCCCGACATATCAGGTGCTGGGCGACGAGCTCGACAGTCCGCGGGGGCGTATCTACCTGATCAAGCAGATGCTCGAAGAGGGGCGGCCCGCCGATGCCCAGACCGTCAAGCATATCGACCGATGCCTGTCCTGCCTGGCTTGCATGACGACCTGCCCCTCGGGTGTGCATTACATGCATCTCGTGGACCATGCGCGGGAGTATATCGAGCAGACCTATACCCGCCCCTGGCACGACCGTGCGCTGCGTTGGGTGTTGGCACAGATCCTGCCCTATCCGATGCGCTTCCGCGTGGCGCTGCTGGGCGCGAAGATCGGCAAGCCCTTCGCTCGGCTTATGCCCGATGCGCGCCTGCGGGCCATGCTGGCGATGGCGCCAGACACAATCCCGCCGGTCAGCCGCAACGACGACCCCCAGACCTTCGCCGTGCCCGAGCGGAAGATGCGCGTCGCGTTGATGACGGGTTGCGCGCAGAAGGCGCTGAACACCGACATCAACGACGCGACGATCCGCCTGCTGACGCGGCTGGGCGCCGAGGTCGTGGTGGCCGAGGGGGCCGGGTGTTGCGGCGCGTTGACCCATCACATGGGCAAGACCGAGGAAAGCCACCGCTTCGCCGCCGCCAATATCGAGGCGTGGCACCGCGAGATGCAGGGCGATGGACTGGACGCGATCGTCATAAACACGTCGGGCTGCGGCACGACGGTCAAGGATTACGGCCATATGTTCCGAAGCGATCCCCTGGCCGAAAAGGCGGCGGCCATCGCTGGATTGGCCAAGGATGTCAGCGAGGTGCTCGTCGACCTTCTGCCCGCCGACTTCCCGTTCGAGACGCCGCCGCGTCCGGCGAAGACCGGCATCGCGGGCGTGCCCACCTCCCGCCGCCCCGATGCCGAGGGGCAGGGGCCGATGCGCGTGGCCTACCACGCCGCCTGCTCGCTCCAGCATGGGCAGAAGATCAAGGCGGCACCGAAGGACCTGCTCAAGCGGGCCGGGTTCGAGGTGGTCGAGCCGCGCGACAGCCACCTGTGCTGCGGCAGCGCGGGGACCTACAACCTGATGCAGCCTGAAATCAGCGGCGAGTTGAAGGCCCGCAAGGTCGCCACGCTGGAGGAGAGAGCGCCCGACGTGATCGCCGCGGGCAATATCGGGTGTATGATGCAGATCGGATCGGCCGCCTCGGCGCCCGTGGTCCACACCGTGGAATTGCTCGACTGGGCGACCGGAGGACCGGTTCCACCGGCGATCGAATCCGTTTCCGGACAGATGCCGAAGGCCCCGGCGGTGCCAAAGTTACGCTAGGGTTTCGCCGATTTCGGGCGGCACACCGGTAGGAAGAACTATCGGAGTACCCCCCAATGCGTCTTGCAGCCCTGATCCTCTCGCTCGCGATGTCTCTCCCCGCCGCGGCGGAAGGGCCGCTCCGACGGCTGGACACGGCGACGGATCTCCGCGGGCTCGAAGGCGTCGGACGGATCGATCTGGGGCGGGAAGGCTATTGCACCGGCGCGCTAGTGACGCCCACACTCGTCCTGACGGCGGCGCATTGCGTCACGGATGGCGAGACGGGCGAGGCCTTTAACCAGGAGACGATCACCTTCCGCGCGGCATTTCGGAACGGCGAGGAGGCGGCGCGCCGGGGCGTCCGGCGCATGGTCATCGACCCCGCCTACCGTCCCGGGCCGAAACCGACGCATCAAAGCGTCTCCCACGACCTTGCGCTTCTGGAGCTCGATCGCAGCCTCGATCTGCCGCGCGTGCAGCCCTTCGAGGTGAGCGGCCGGCTGGAGGTCGGAGATACCGTCCGCGTCGTCAGCTACGGGCGGGGCCGATCCGATGCGCCCTCGATCGAGGAAGCCTGTTCTGTCCTCGACCGGGCTCCGCGGGTCCTCATTCTCGACTGCGATGCGGATTTCGGCTCATCGGGCGCGCCGGTCTTCGTCGCGACACCTCAGGGCTTGCGCATCGTCTCGGTCATTTCAGCCGGGGGAAGCTGGGACGGCCGGGAAGCCTCTTTCGCGGTCACGGTGGAGGAGGGGCTCAAGCGGCTCAGCTACGAGTTGCGCCGCGCGACGAACCTCGTTTCGGCCGGCGCGAAACGTCTCGAGGTGGGCAAGCGGTCGGGCGCGATCCGGTTCCAGCGCCCGCCCACGAATTGAGCTGACGGCGCCTGCCGCGGGGCGGCGCATCGGGACGGCTACGGCTGTTCGAGACGGAATGTCGACGCGCCTTTGGCAAACCCGGCGCCAGAACGGGGCGGATTGAACCGGGCCTTGCCGCATTCCCCCCGATGCGGCCCCATTGCCGCCCAAGCCGGCACAAACCGCCCCCGAAATACCCCGTCGCCGCGCCATACCCGACAAAGCCCGGCCCGACTGTCCGGTCATCCCCGACCGTGGCAGGACAGGAGTGGTCAGGTGCGCAATCTGTTGGACATCGTGGCGAAGGCCGCATTGGCGGTTCTTCTGATCGCGGGTGTGGGATATGCGGAAGACACGCGCATGGAAATCCTGGCGACGGCCGACCAGTCCCGTGGCTGGGAAGCGGTCGGACGACTGGATTTTGGCGGTGACGGGTTCTGCACGGCGGCGCTCGTGACGTCCGACATCGTGTTGACCGCGGCTCATTGCCTTTACGACAATGCGACAGGCAAGCCGGTCCCTCCCGAAAAGATTCAGTTCCGCGCCGGTCTTCGCTATGGCCGGGCCGAGGCCTATCGCGGCATCCGCAGGATCGTGGTCCATCCCGACTACGCGATCGAGGACGTCGACCGCCTCTCTGTCATCGGCAGCGATCTCGCCCTCTTGGAACTCGACCGTCCCGTACGCGCAACGCATGTGAAACCGTTCCGCACCCATCTTGCGATCCGCGAAGGGGACGAGGTGCAGGTCGTCAGCTACGCGAAAGACCGTGCCGAGGCGCCATCGCGCGAGGAGTCCTGCAAGGTGCTCACCCGGGATCGGGACATCCTGGTGCTGAGCTGCTCGGTCGATTTCGGATCGTCAGGCGCCCCCGTCTTCGTTCGCCAGGGCGACGAGGTGCGGATCGTGTCGGTCATTTCCGCCAAGGCGGCCTGGGACGACAAGCCCGTCGCATTGGCTGCCGTGATGGAGGGGGAATTCGAGGCCTTGCTGTCGGAATTCGCCCGGACCCCCGCGCTGGCCCCCGTCGGGAACAAGACGGTGCGCCCCCGCGAGGTCCGCCCGACCTCTTCGGACTGACAGATCATCAGCGCCGAGCCCGACCGGTCCACAGTCTGGACCTGGCTCGACCTGGCCGATGGCTTGGCGGAGAGGGTGCGCGGAGGCGCCTGCATTGGGCCAGGCATCTCTGCCACGGCAAGATCGCGAAGATCCGAGCTTGACGCGCAGCTGGCCGAACGGGGGTGCCCCGCCGGAGTACGTCTTCACGATAGGTTCTAATGAACCGTCTCGTGGGCAGCCGCCGCGATCGGATCTCCCATGGCCTGCGGCAACTCGGAGACGGGAAATCCTGCCTCCGCCATCAGTCGGTTCGACGCGCCTTCGATCCTTGCTTCGAGCACAGCCATGAAGGTCGCACGGTCCAGCCCCGGCGGTATCGGTTCCAGAAACTCTATGACGGCCGTTCCGGGCTTTCGCAGTAGCCCGCGCTTTGGCCAGAAGACGCCCACATTGCAGGCGACCGGCACGCAGGGCTGCCCCAGTTGCTCATAGAGCGCGAAGGTACCCACCTTGTAGGGAATATGCGCACCCGGCGCGACGCGGGTGCCCTGGGGATAGATGACAAGCTGCCCGCCCGCCCGCTCGCCCGCGCGAACTTCTTGCAGCATCCGCTTGATCGCCTCGGACCGCTTGCCGCGATGAACGGGGATACAGCCCAGCAGGATCGCGTAGCGGCCCCAGACCGGCACGAAGCGGAGCAGGGCCTTCATGATGAAGAATGGACGCGGAAGCGCATCCCAGATCATCAGGATATCCAGAAAGCTCTGATGCTTTGCGGCGACCAGCACCTGTCCCTCAGGGGGCGTCCCGCGCACTTCGCAGCGCAGCCCGATCACCGGGTCCGCAATGCGCAGGATGAACTTGGCGATGGTGCTGCATGCGGTGCGCGCGCCCTTGCGCGAGAAGAGGGCCCAAGGCGCGAACAGGAAGCCCAGAAGGACGAACATCGCGTACATCGCGACATTGAAGAACAGGCTTCTTGCGTATTGCATCACTCGAACCTTCCCAAGGCGCGGGCGGTGGCCCGCTTCGTTGCCAGCAGCGCGACCAAGCCCGCCAGAAGCGGGATGAGGACCAGCCAAAGCCACCCTGCGCCGGACAATGCAAGCCCCTGCGGGAGAACCGCGCCCGGAGCGGGCAGCAGGTAAAGCCCGACCCCACCCAGAACCGTCCCCGCCGCCGCGCCAGCCAGCGCGCGCAGGGTGAAACGCCGGGTGAAGGCACGGATCACGAAGCCGTCCCGCGCGCCGACCAGACGAAGGACCCGGATCGCCTCGGCATTGGCCGCGAGGGCCGATTGTGCCCCCAGCGTGATGATGGCCGCGACCGTCCCGGCGATCAGCGCGAGGGCCAGCCATCCGACTGCACGCAAGCCCGCCGCCGCCTCGATCAGAGGCGCGCGCCACGTCGCATGATCGTCGAGGACCGCCTCGGGCACCTCGGCATGCAGCCGCAATGCGAGCCCGCGCAGATCCAGGCCCTCGTCGCTCTGCACGTCGATGAGAAGCGGCAGGGGCAGCGATGACGCATCCAGGCCGGTCCCGAGCCATGGCTCCAACAGGTCTGCCTGCGAGGTGCTGTCGATCTGTGTGGCCGACGCGATACCGGGCGTCGTCGACAGGATCTCCATCGTCCGCGCCAGCTGGTCGTCGGCCCCTGGGGGCAGGCGCACCGTGAGGGCGCGGGATAGCTCCTCGGACCAGCCCTCGGCCACCTGGTCGACGGCCAGCGCGAAGGCGAGTGCGAAGACCGCCAGGAATGCCATCGCCGCAGAAGCCAGCACGGTCAGCCAGACCGTGTGTCCGGTCGGCGGCACGACACGATCCGCGTCCCGGTCCCCCAAGGCCAGTTCGACCGCCCGCGTCAGCCCGGCGCCGGTCCGGCGCGCCGTCCACCCGGCCCCCTGCGCCGCCAGCCGCGTCAGGTACTTCGCGGTTGTCGCCGCACTCACAACTCGGCTCCGGCCGCTTGGAGGTTGCCGCCGGCGAGCCGCAGGATCCGTGCCTGCACCAGAGGTTTCGCGGCGCGGATCAGCCCCATATCGTGCGTCGCCACGACCACCGCCTTCCCCATGCGGTTCAACTCGGTCAGCAGCGTCAGGAGGCGCTGGGACATCTCGGCATCGACATTGCCGGTCGGCTCGTCGGCAAGCAGCACATCCGGATCCATGATGACCGCGCGGGCGAGGGCGGCGCGCTGCCGCTCTCCGCCCGACAGTTCCGGGGGGCGAGCCTCGGCGCGGGCGCTCAAACCCACCCAACTGAGCAACTGGGCCAGGTCCGTTGCGTGGGCCGACGGGTCGCGGCCCGTGACCTGAAGCGGCAGGGCGACGTTGTCGACCACGCTCAGATGATCGAGAAATCGGCAATCCTGATGTACCACGCCGACCTTCCGGCGGATCCTCGCCAATCCGTCCCGATCGACCTTGCGGCTATCCTGACCGAATAGCAGCGCCGCCCCGGAACTGGGCTTCAATTCACCGTAGAGCAGCTTGAGAAGGGTGGTCTTGCCCGCCCCGGACGGGCCGGTAAGGAAGTGAAACGAGCCGGGGGCAAGCGTCAGGTCGAGGTCGCTCAAGGTCGCGCCCCGCCCATAGCTGTAGCCTGCCTGCCGAAGCTCGATCATGGTCATCCTGCCTGGTTCGGGGCCGTATGCCAGCGCCACATCGGCGCCGCAATCTTGCAAACGGGTCACGGGCTTATACCGCCCGCAGGGACGGCGCCTTGCGGAGCGACAGACCGTCGCTAGTCTGGCGACGACCAAGAGGCGAGGAATCTGCCGGCAATGCGCCTGATCTGCCCGAGTTGTGGCGCCAAATACGATGTCGCCGCCGATCTGATCCCTCCGGAGGGACGCGACGTTCAGTGTTCCAATTGCGGCGGGAGCTGGTTCCAGGAACCGGAGCCGGTGGCAGAGGAAGCGCTGGCCGGCGCGGATGCCGCGCCGCCTCCGCCGGAGCTTGAACCCCGGGCACCCGAACCCCGCGCCAGCGAACCGGCGCAAAAGCCGGCCGCCGGGACCACCGACGACGCCGTCCTCGAAATCCTGCGGCAAGAGCGGGAATACGAGAGCCGCGCCCGTGCCGCCGAAGGCAGGGGCGCGTCTGGGATCCCGTCCGACTTGCCCGAAACCGCCCCCGACACCGCGGCCCCACCGGATGACGATACGCCGGAGGAGCGTGGAGCGAGGGAGCGCGCCCGCATGGCCGCTGCGGCCACGATCGCCCGGTCGCGTGACAAGACGCCGGTTTCGGATCCGGATGCGCCAGAGAAGGCCGATCCCGGGCTGTCCGAGGAAGATGCGGCCATTTCCGCTGCTCTCGCCGAGGCAGCACAGGATGATGGGCAAGGTTCGGTCGAGGTCATCTCTGCGGCGTCACGGCGCAACCTTTTGCCGGACATCGAAGAGATCAACGAGACGCTCAAACCAGATGAACGGGCGATCGAGCAGGCGGCTGCGGAGGATGCCGCCGAGGATGCTGCGATCTCCGAAAGCGACGGACGCAGCGGGTTCCGCACAGGATTCCTCGCTGTGCTTCTGGTCTTCATCGTCCTGATCGGTGTTTATCTCGCTGCACCCCAGCTTGCCGATGCGATACCTGCCCTGATCCAGCCTTTGACGGAATATGTGGGGCTGGTGGATCAGCTTCGCTCGATCCTCGCGGGCGGCGCCGAGTCCCTGACGGAGTGGCTGTCCACGCCATCCTGAACCGGACTGCCGGACCTTTCCCGTTCAGAACTGTTCCAGCAGGCGGCGAAGGTAGTCGCGCTCGTCCTCGGGTCGGGCGCGTTCGCCGAGCCGCCGCCGGATCTCGTCCAGCAGGTCCTGCGCGCGGCGTGCCCCGTCCGGCCCACCCAGCAGGCTGTCTTCCGTGCCGAGCCGCGCACCTTCGCCGCTCTGACGTCCGAGCGGATCGCGACGGAAACCGTCGCCCGGCCGGCCCGCTGCCTGCCCTTCGCCGCGTGCACCGTCATTCTCGCCCTGCTCACCGGCCTGCTGGCGACCGAGCTCTTGCATCCCGTCGCGCAGGGCGTCCATGGCCTGTGCTTGATCGTCCAGTGCGCCGCCCAGATTTCCGCTTTCAAGGTCGCGCTGCGCCTGATCCATCGCCCGGCCGGCACGGTCCAGAGCGTCATCCACTCCCTCGCCATTGCCGCCCAGACCTTCCCGCAGAGCGTCGAGTTGCCGGCGCAATTCTTCCTGCCGACGGGCCAGTTCGGCAGGAGAACGCCCTCCGCCTTCGCGGCCGACCTGAGAGCCCGATCCGGACCCCTGCTCATTCCCCGGCCGACCCGACGGCTGACCACCCTGACCTTGCTGCTGGCCCTGCTGGCCCTGTTGCCCTTGTTGGCCCTGCTGCCCTTGTTGGCCCTGCTGCCCTTGCTGACCTTGCTGTTGGCCCTGTTGCTGGCCGAACTGTTCCTGAAGTTCTCGGAAAGCCTCGTCCGACAGTTCCTGCTGATCCCGCAATGTGTCGCGCAGATCGTCCATGGCCTGCTCGCCCGGCTGTCCCTGTCCCTGGCCACCCTGACCCTGCGTGACCTGAAGGTTTTCCATCATCTCCTGAAGCTGGCGCAACAGCTCCTGCGCCTCGGCAACGCGGCCCTGGCGCATCAATTCCTCGATCCGCTCCATCATCTGGTCCAGCATGTCGGGCGTGATTTCCTGCGTCTCGCCCTGGGCCTGCTGCTGACCCTGCTGTCCCTGCTGCTGTTGCTGGGCGAGCTGTCTGGTGTAGTCGTCCATGGCCCGGCGCATCTCTTCGGTGAGCCGCGCGATTTCTTCGGGGGACGCGCCTTGCCGGATCGCCTCCGACAACCGCTCCTGCGCCTGCCGCAATCTCTGGAGGGCGCTGTCGAGGGAGTTCTCTTCCAGCCGGATCGCGGCTTCCCACAACATCTCGGCCAGTTCATCGCGCGCTTCGGCCGTCAGGTCAGGCTGTCCTTCCAGCCGTCGGATGGCCATCCTGACGATCAGGAACGCGGACGGATTGTCGAACGTGTCGTCGCCGCGCCAGGTGATGGCGCGCAGCAGCCGCGCGGACCGGGCGCGATTTTCCCGTGACCAGAGCAGGTCGCGGCGCATTTCGATCAGCGCACCGGCCACGGCGTCGTAGAACGGGCGCGCCGGCAGGATCATCGTCTCGCTGGACGTCCCCGTCTGGCCCGCCGCGTCGTCCGCTTCGAGCTGTGCGGTCACCGGAAGACCCGCGAAGGGATGCTTGGACAGATCGAGCCGCGCGACTTCCTTGATCTCGGTCCGATCGCCGGCAATCGGCAACGCAAGATCCACCGTCACCGGCTCTCGCGCCTCAGGGTCTGGCTGGAGCCCGTACCGACGCTCGACCGACGCGAGATCCAGAGTGAAGGTCGCTCGTGCGGCGACGATCCCGAAATCGTCCGTCGCTTCCCACGGAATGACCTGACTGCCCGGGATCTCGAAATCCGGCTCTCCGGCCAGCGCGATCGTCGGCGACGCGTCGGGCGCAACGGTCAGTGTCCAGAGCGGCTCATCCTCGCCGCCGGAGATGGCGATCGTGCCGGACTGAGTGACGTCGAACTCTTGCAGCGGATCGGATGGCGCGGTTTCTCCCCGGCCCGAAACGGTCTCCGACACGGAGA
Organism: Jannaschia aquimarina; assembly: GCF_000877395.1. Classification (GTDB taxonomy): domain Bacteria; phylum Pseudomonadota; class Alphaproteobacteria; order Rhodobacterales; family Rhodobacteraceae; genus Jannaschia; species Jannaschia aquimarina. The sequence continues at coordinate 13,249 of NZ_JYFE01000013.1, forward strand.
GCGCGCCCGGTTCGCCATACAGGCGCAGGGTGACCCGCGTTCCCTCGGGCACCTCGACCGGGCCGGACGCGACCTCGTTCAGGTAGAGCGTCGGGAGCCCGGTATGCCGCGGCGGCTCAAGCCATCCTTCCCAGACCGGGCCTTCGGCGATGGCCTGCCCTTCACCGCCCGGAAGCACGGGCGCCGCCGGGACCCGCCACAGCGTTCCGAACAGGATCGCCACGGCGGCGAGCATTACGGCCAGATAGCGCAGGGCATAGGGATCCCGCCGCGACACGCGCAGGTCCGGGGGAACGGCTTGCGCCTCGCCCAGCCGGTTCCGCAGGCGTTCCCTGTGGGCCTCCCACACGGCGGCAGAGGCCGCGTCCGTGGCGCCAACGGCCTGGGTATCGCTGAGACCCTGAAGCGGTCGATCCGGCAATGTCGCGTCGAGGCGATCCCTGACCTCACCCTCGGTCGGAGCATGGAAGGCGCGCGCCCCGAAGATCAGGCAGGTCAGGAACAGCAGGCCCAGAGCGACGAGAAGCGACCCTTCCCACAACGGAGGGACCACGCCGGATGCCCAAACCGCCGCCGCAAGGAATGCGGTCGTCCAGGCAGGCCAAAAACATCGCGTGATCCGTTCAGCCCACAGGCCGACACGGGTCAGTCGCAACTGGCGCGTCACATGTGCGCGCAGATCGGTCGGGTCGGACAAGAGGCATACTCCGGTCGGTCTTTGACCAACCTAGGCGCGGGAGGTGGGAACACCAACCCCGGATCGCAGTCTGACATGGATGTGAGCGGGTTGGCCGCAGGCCGTCCGGCCTATCCTGAGCCGCACTGGCCAAGGTTTCCGCATTGTCAGAACGCCGCCGCGTTGAAATGCGGCACTGATTAGCCGTCAAGCCAGGCCGGCACGCTTTCCCGCGCGATCATCTCGTCGTAGCTGGGCCGGGGCCGGATGACGGACCAGTTCTCTCCACGCACGAGGACTTCTGGGACCAGCGGACGGGAGTTGTACTCGCTCGCCATCACGGCGCCGTAGGCTCCGGCGGACCGGAAGGCGACGACGTCCGAGGGGGCAAGCGGCGGCAGGAGACGCGCCTTCGTGAACGTGTCACCGGACTCGCAGACCGGCCCGACGACGTCGTAGGGATGCATCTCGGCTCCGGCGGCCGTCTCTCGGAGGGGGACGATATCGTGGTGCGCACCGTACATGGCGGGCCGGATCAGATCGTTCATTGCCGCGTCGAGGATTAGGAAGTCACGGCCTTCGCCTTCCTTTACGAAAATGACCGAGGCCAGCAGGACGCCCGCATTGCCCGCGATCAGCCGCCCGGGCTCGATTTCGATCTCGCAGCCCAGATGACCGACCTCGTCGCGGACGACCTGCCCGTATTCCAATGGAACCGGCGGCGCGAGGTTCGAGCGTTCATACGGGATCCCCAGGCCGCCGCCCAGATCGAGCCGGTCGATCGTATGCCCGTCGGCACGCAACGTCTCGGTCAGGTCAGCGACCTTGCGATAGGCCAGCCGGAACGGGTCCAGATCGGTCAACTGGCTGCCGATATGCACGTCTATGCCGACGACCCGAAGGCCGGGCAGCGTGGCAAGCTCCGCATAGACGTTGCGGGCCTTGGCGATCGGGATGCCGAACTTGTTTTCGGACTTGCCGGTGGCGATCTTCTCGTGGGTCTTGGCGTCGACATCCGGATTCACGCGGACGGTCACCGGGACCTCGATCCCCATGTTCGACGCGATTTCGGACAGCATCCGGTATTCCGGCTCGCTTTCCAGGTTGATCTGCCGGATGCCGCCTTCGAGCACGTGCCGCATCTCGCCCGGCGTCTTGCCCACGCCCGAGAAGACGATCCGGTCGCCGGGCACACCGGCCGCGCGGGCGCGTCGGTATTCACCTTCCGAGACCACGTCCATGCCCGCGCCCTCATCGCCCAGAAGCTTCAACAAGGCCACGTTGCTGGCGGCCTTCACCGCGTAGCAGACCAGATGCGGACCCCAATCCAGAGCCTCGTCGAAAAGCCTGTAATGCCGAAGCAGGGTCGCCGCCGAATAGACGTAGGCCGGCGTGCCGACCGAGGCCGCGATCTCGGGCAGGGGCACGTCCTCGGCATGCAGAATGCCGTCGCGATAGAGGAAATGGTCCATGGCCGCGCCCCTAGCGCGCCTTTTCCGTCCGCGCTAGTCTCACGCCTCTCGTCTTCCGCGCAGGAAGAGGTGCAAAGGCAGCCCAAGACTGACACCGACACCGAAGGTCGCCGGGATCGATGCCAGCAGCAGCCAGTCCCGTCGCGTATACGCTTCGTGAACGATCCAGACGGTCAGCGCGGCCGCCGCGACGGTCAGATCCCAGACCAGACCGCTGGACGCCGCATTCGCGTGCCAGGCATCGACCATGGCGCCGAGGCTCCAACCGTTCTCGGTAAACCACGCGAGAAAGTAGCGCCACGGCAGTATGATCCCGACAATACAGAGGATCAGGTAGAGGATGCGGAGAGGTGAGAATGTGCCCATGAGCCGGAGGTAGCGGGGCGCGCCTGGAAGGCGAGGGCGGCATTGTCGGCACAAGGGATCGGCGCGATATTCGCTGGATGCCCGTACGGATCGCGACGCCATCTGATATCGAAGACTGGGTGGCGTTGCGCGCGCGTCTCTGGCCTGGAACGTCACAAGCCGTTCATCGGGAAGAGGCTGCGGCCCTCCTCGAGGCGATGCCGGTCAATGGCTGCGTTTTCGTCCACGACGACGGGAGAGGCCCCTTCGCCTTTTCCGAGGCCACCCTGCGCCGCGACCACGTGAACGGATGCGAAACCTCGCCGGTGGCCTTCCTCGAAGGCATCTACGTCGCGCCCGACCATCGACGGGAGGGGGTCGGGGCATTGCTTCTGGACGCGGTCCGGGCCTGGGCAAGGGAGCGGGGATGCACGGAGCTGGCCTCCGACGCTCATATCGACAACATCGCCAGTCACGCGTTCCACCGAACACTCGGTTTCGAAGAGACGGTGCGTGTCGTGTGCTTCCGGACGAAGCTCTGATCGCCGGGCGCCGTTATCCAGCGAACAGCTCGAGCAGCCGGTCGACTTCCTTGTCCGTCTTGGTGAAATCACAGACCAGACGGCAGAGCGGTCGCTCCTGGTCGTCCATCAGGTAGTACTGTGCCTCCTTCTGGGCGCGGTGATGCGCCTCGGCGGGCAGACGCGCGAAGATCATGTTCGCGGCCGGCTCATGCACGATCTCCGCTCCGATCGTTCGCAGGCCCTGCGCCAGCCGCTGCCCGGCGGCGTTCGCGGCGCGCGCGTTCTCGAGCCAGAGGTTGTCCCGCAGATAGGCGGCCATCTGTGCCGACAGGAAGCGGTGCTTGGACCAGAGATGCCCGGCCCGTTTGCGGCGGAGCGCCGCCTGCCAGCCCTTGGACGGATCGCGCATCACGATCGCCTCGACCCCCATGCAGCCGTTCTTGGTGCCGCCGAAGCTGACAATGTCCGCGCCTCTCACCATCTCGGCGGCGCTGCAATCCAGTGCGGCGCATGCATTGGCAAAGCGCGCCCCGTCGAGATGTACGGGGAGGTTCAATTCCCTAGCATATGAGCAGAGGACATCGAGTTCCGCCAAGGTGTAGATCGTCCCCGCCTCGGTCACGTTGGTCAGGCTGATCGCGCCGCGCTGGACACCATGGACGCTGCCGCCCGTTCGACTGACGGCTGCATCCAGCGCCTCCGGCGCCATCTTGGCATCTTCACCGTCGACCAGAACGAGTTTCGCACCGCCGGTGTAGAATTCGGGCGCCCCGCATTCGTCGGCTTCCACGTGGCTGAGTCGGTGGCAGAAGACCGCCTCCCATGGCTCGACCAGCGTCGCCAGAGCCAGAGCGTTGGCGGCCGTGCCTGTCGAGACGAGCAAAACTTCGGCCTCGGGCCAATCGAACAGGCTCCGCAATCCGTCCCGAACTTCGTCCATCCACGGGTCGGCGCCGTAGGGCATGGTGCCGCCCGCATTCGCGGCGACCATCGCGTCCATGACCGGACCGGCGACGGGCCCGGTATTGTCCGAGGCGAAGTTCAGGTTCATGACGTGTCCCCCAACGGCTCTTCGATGACGAAATCCTCCCAATCCGCCGCTTCCGGGATAAGCGTCTCGTTAACGGTCTCGTCCATCAGAGAGGCGCCCGCCGCATGGGGTGACATCGGGTCGCCGGTGAGCAAGGGATGCCAGACGGGCAGGGCGCGGCCCTCGTGAAGTCGGCGATAGGCGCAGGTCTCGGGCATGAAATACGCCACCTCCGGCAGGGAGGCGGGCGTCAGCACCACGCATTCGGGCACATACGACAATCGCGTCTCGTAGGATGTGCAGCGGCAGGTCGAATCGTCGAACAGCCGACACGCAATCCGGGTCAGGGCGACTTCGCCGGTTTCATCGTCTTCGAGCTTGTTGAGGCAGCACTTGCCGCATCCATCGCACAACGCCTCCCATTCGATCGGCGTCAGAGCGTCCAGCGGCATCTCCCAGAAGCGGGGACGCAAGCCGTCCCGCCGGATCGGGTCAGAGGGCAACCAGCACCTCCCGCGCAGCGGCGCCGTCACGCTCCATCTGCGCGATCAGCGCATCGAGGCCGTCGAACCTCTCCTCGGGGCGCAGGAACTCGACCAGCGCGACCGAGAGCGGCGCGCCGTAGAGATCGCCGTCGAAATCGAACAGAAACGTCTCCAGGTTCGGACGGTTTTCACCGAACATCGGCCGCACGCCCAGGGACGCGACGCCGGTTCGGGCGCCAGCATGGGGGCCGGACAGGATGTCGACCAGGACGGCGTAGACGCCAAGCTGGGGCAGGTGCAGCCCGTCCAGCGCCATGTTCGCGGTCGGCCAGCCCAAGGTGCGGCCGCGCTTCTCTCCGTGGATCACGGGACCCTCGATTCGGTGCCAATGGCCCAGCATCGCCGCGGCATCGCGGGGGCGGCCTTCGGTCAGGGCCGAGCGGATCGCAGTCGAGGAAACCTCGCCCACCGGCCCTTCGATCAGGTCGGCAACGGTCACATCGAATCCGTGCGCCGCGCCGCCCGCTTGCAGCGCCTCCACGTCGCCCGCCCGGCCTTTGCCGAAACGGAAGTCGGCACCGACGACGACGCGCGAGAGACCCAGATCGCGGGCGATGATCTCGGACATGAAGGCCTCGGCCGTCAGGGGGGCAATCGTCCGGAAATCCAACTCGAACAGGACATCGACGCCGATCTTTGCCAGCCGCGACGCCTTCGCGGCCGGGTTCATCAGCCGGAAGGGCGGGCCATCGGGGGCAAAGACCTCGCGGGGGTGTGGCTCGAACGTCATGACGCCCAGCGGTGCGCCGTCGCGCCGTGCCAGATCGATGACGTGACGATGTCCCAGATGCACGCCGTCGAAATTGCCGATCGCGGCCGAAGCGCCGCGCAAGGCATCTGAAAGCTGGGCCGGATCGCGGACGAAGTGCATGGGGCCGGGGTAAGGGGGGCGCGCGGCGGGTGCAAGCGCGTCAGATGCAGCGGCCGCCATCGACCTGCATGCAGACGCCGGTGATCATGCTGGCCTCGTCCGAGCACAGAAAGCAGGCGGCGTTGCCCATGTCCTCGGGTGTCGAGAAGCGGCCCAGCGGGATCGTGGACAGGAACTTCGCGCGGATCTCAGGCGTGTCCTCGCCCATGAACGATTTCAGCAGGGGCGTCTCGCCTGCGACGGGGTTCAGGGCGTTGACGCGCACGCCCTCGGGCGCCAGCTCGACCGCCATGGCGCGGGTCGCGGTGATCATCCAGCCCTTCGAGGCATTGTACCAATTGAGGCGCGGCCGGGGTGAAACGCCCGCGGTGGAGGCGACGTTCAGGATCGCGCCTGCGCCCCGTGCCTTCATCAGCGGCACGGCATGGCGGGCGGTCAGGTAGACCGATTTGCAATTGACCGCGAAGACACGGTCGAAATCGCTCTCGCTCACCTCCTCCATCGGGGCGGGCAGATGGGTGATACCGGCATTGTTGACCAGGATGTCGACCTCCCCAAAGAGCCGTTGCGCCTCTCGCACCATTGCGCCGACGCTCGCACCGTCCGACACATCCGCCTCGGTCGCATGCTGCTCCAGTTCTTCGGCCAGCGCCTCGGCGTCATCGCCATTCAGGTCCGCGATCAGGACGCGCGCGCCCTCTGCGGCGAATTTGCGCACGATGCCGGCGCCGAAGCCGGAGGCGCCGCCTGTCACGATGGCCGTCTTGTCTTTCAGTCTCATGCGTCTCACCCGTGAAATGCCGCGACGGTCTTGAGCGTGGTGAACCCGTAAAGCGCCTCGAACCCCTTCTCGCGGCCGTGACCCGACAGGCCTGTGCCGCCGAAGGGAAGCTCCACCCCGCCGCCCGCGCCGTAGTTGTTCAGGAAGACCTGGCCGGAACGAAGCGCCTTCGCCAGTCGCATCTGCCGCGCTCCGTCCCGCGTCCAGACCGATGCTACCAATCCGTAATCGGTGCCGTTCGCGATCTCCGTCGCCTCTTGCTCGGTCTCGAACGGGATCAGGACTTGCACCGGGCCGAAGATCTCCTCTCGCGCCAGCGCGTGATCCGGGTGCACGTCCGCAAAAAGCGTCGGGCGCAGATATGCCCCGCCATCAGGAGCGTCCGCCGCGATCTCTCCACGCGCGGCGACCGTTAGGTCCGTGCCACGGGCCAGAAAGCCCTCGACGATCTCTTTCTGACGCGGGGAGACCAACGGCCCGACGTCCAGGTCCGCCAGCGCGGGCCCGCACCGCAGCGCCGCATATCGGTCCGCCATCATGGACAGCACCCTGTCGTAAACACCGCGCTGCACGAGGATGCGAGAGGAGGCCGAGCACGTCTGACCCGCATTCTGAATGCCCGCATTCACGAGAAACGGCAGGGCGGCGTCCAGATCGGCGTCGTCGAAGACGAGTTGCGGAGACTTGCCGCCCAGTTCCAGCGTCACGGGAACGATGTGTTCGGCCGCGGCGCGCTGGATCAGGCGGCCCACGGCGACGGAGCCGGTGAACGAGATATGGTCGATGCCCCCATGACTCGCCAGTGCCGCGCCCGCCTCTTCGCCCAAGCCGGGGACGACGTTCAAAGCACTGTCGGGCAGGCCCGCCCGGCGTGCGAGTTCCGCGAAGGCGAGCGCAGTCAGACAGGCCTCTTCGGCCGGCTTCAGAACGGCGGCGTTGCCGACCGCCAAGGCCGCGCCGACCGAGCGGCCGATGATCTGCATCGGATAGTTCCAGGGCACGATGTGGCCGGTCACGCCATGGGGCTCACGCAACGTGTAGACCGTGTAGCCGTCAAGATAGGGGATGGTCTGGCCATGCAGCTTGTCGGCCGCGCCGGCATAGAACTCCATGTAGCGTGCGAGAGCCGCCACATCGGCGCGCGCCTGACGCAGCGGCTTGCCCACGTCCATGGCTTCCAGCCGCGCCAGCTCTTCGGCATTCTCTGTCACCAGGGTCCCGATCCGGGCGAGGATGCGTCCCCGCTCGGGTGCGGTCATCCGCCCCCACGCCCCTCGCCGCGCCTCCCGGGCTGCGGTCACGGCGCGGTCGATATCCGCTGCACCGCCGCGCGCGATAGGGCACAGCGTGCTGCCATCCGACGGGTTGCTCAGATCCAATGTCTGACCGCTCTCGCAAGGCGCCCATCGTCCGCCGATCAGGCAATGAGACGGATCGAGCTCGAGCGGGCGGATGGTCACGGGCAGTCTCCTGTTTTCGGCCAAGCGTAGGGGGCAGCGGCGGCCCGACGCAATCACCCGCCGCGTGGCACGACCAGATCCACCAGGGCAGGCGCCCCTGATGCGAGCGCGCGGGCCACCGCGTCTGGCAGATCGGCCATGTCCTCGATCCGCTCCGCCTGCAGGCCGTAGGCCTCGGCCGATGCATCGAAATCGGGCGGGGAGGGGCGCACCCCTATAGGTGGCAACCCGGCGCGGCGCAGATACGTCTCGATCTCGCCGTATCCCCGGTTGTTCCAGACGACGAAAACGACCGGAGCCGTCTCGTCCATGGCGGTGCCCAGTTCGGACAGACTGAACTGAAGGCCGCCGTCGCCGGTGAGACAGATCACAGGTCGGTCGGGCGCGGCCCGCTTCGCACCGATCGCCGCAGGCGCGCCGTAGCCCAGCGTTCCGAAGCCGCCCGAGCTGTTGAACCACGATCCCGGGCGCGGCGCGTCGACATACAGGTTTCCCGCATAGACCGGCTGCGTGCTATCGCCCACGACCAGTGCGTCGGGCCAGCGGGCGTAGAGCATCGCCAGCATCTCGCAGATCGGACGGTAGTTGGGGCTTACGTCGACCAACGCCGCGCGCCGCAACGCATCCGCGCGGGCTGCCCCGTCCGCGCCCCGCCGGGCGAGAAGGGGGAGCAACGCGGTGAGCGTGTCCGACGCGTCGCCCTCGATCGGCGTGTCGGCGCGAAAGTTGCGCTCCATCTGCGCGGCGTCGATCTCGATCCGGACGAGATGGGTGAGCCGGGGCAGGTCCCCATCGCCATACATATCCCAATCGGTCGGTCCCATCTGCGTGCCCACCGCGAGCACGGCATCTGCGTCCGAAAGCGCCGCGCGAATGGCTGGCAAGCTGGGGCTGGCCGGAACGCGCAGGGAATGACCGCCCATCAGGCCCCGACCGTTGGCCGTGGTCACGACCGGCGCGTTCAGCGCCTCGGCGACCGCGCGAAGCGGCCCGTCGGCGTCGACCGCGCCGCCGCCCGCCACGATCAGTGGCCGATCCGCGCCGCTCAGGGTTCGTGCGGCCTCGGCGATGACGGAGGGATCGGGCACCTGATGCTGGTCGGCTACGGGGATCCCGGTCTCCGCCTCTGCAGGCATAGCCATAACGTCGATCGGCACCTCGATCGCGACGGGGCCCGGACGTCCTCGGCTCATCGCGTCGAATGCCCGCGCCACCGTATCGGCGACGTCGCCGGGTCTGCGCAACGTCTCCGCATGCAGGGCGATCTGTCGGATCAGGCCAAGCTGGTCAGGTAGCTCGTGCAGATGCCCGTCTTCCCGGCCGTGGGTTTCGACGGGATTCACGCCTGTGATCACAAGCATCGGCACCGAATCCGCCCGTGCCTGCGCCATGGCCGTGACCACGTTCGTCAGCCCCGGCCCTGTGATCACGAAGCAGACGCCCGGCTTGCGGGACACACGCGCATAGCCGTCCGCCATGAATCCGGCGCCCTGTTCGTGCCGGGGCGTCACGTGCCGGATGCCGCTGCCTGCAAGCCCGCGATAGAGTTCGATCGTGTGGACCCCGGGGATGCCGAAAACCGTGTCGACGCCCCGTGCTTCCAAAGCGGCGACGAGGGCCTGACCGACCGTCCGCTGGCTCATGCGGCGAGGGCCGCGCAATGGGCGACGATCTGGTCGATCGCCGCGTCGAACCGGGTGTCCTCGACCGTCAGGGCAACGCGGACCCAATCGTCGAGGCTGCTGCCGAACGAGGCGCCCGGCATCACCGCCACGCCTGCCTCCTCCAGCAGACGCTCCGCGAAGGCCGTGCCGTCTATGCCCAGCGGCCCTGCATCGATCAGCGCGAACATGCCGGCCTGCGGGCGGTGGACGCGCAGGGGTGTCGCCGCCGCAAGACGGTTCGCCAACCGATCCGCCCGTGCCGCAAAGCGCGCGCGCATCCCCGCCGATACCGGAGACCCCTCGCGGATCGCGCGGGCCGTCATGTCCGCGATGAACGGTTGGTTGCCGAAGAGCATCGCTTCGGCCAGCGGCAGGACCGCGTCGACGAAGGCCGGTGATGCGACGCACCACCCGCTGCGAAAGCCGGGCGCGGCATGTGATTTGGAGATCGACGAGACGACGATGGTCCGCTCCGCCAGATCGGCCCGCGCAAGCGGCGAGGCGAAGGGATGGTCATCGAAGATGAGGTCCGCATAGACCTCGTCCGAGATGATCCACAGATCGTGCGAACGCGCGACTTCACCGATCTCGGCGATATCTTCCGCCGTCAGAACGGCGCCTGTCGGATTGTGGGGCGTGTTCAGCAGGATCGCACGGCTGCGCGACGTGATGCGTGCTGCCAGATCTTCCGCCCGCAGAAGAAAGCCCGCGTCCGGCGCGAGAGGGACGGGAACGAGCCCTGCGCCGCTGGCGCGGATCACCCCTTCGTAGGTCGCATACATCGGATCGCCGACCATCACTTCGTCACCGGCCTCGGCCACCCCCTGAAGCGCAAGGTACAAGGCGGTCTGGGTGCCCGGCACGCAAAGGATCGACTCCGGCCCGATCTTTCGTCCGGTGCGCGCGGTGTAATGCGCGGCAAGCGCATTGCGCAGCCCCGGTTCTCCGCGACCGCTGGAATAGCCCAGCCTCCCGGCATGGATGCCCTCGATCGCCGCGTCGCACAGGGAGGCGGGCACTGGGACGTCGGGTTCGCCGATGGTCAGGGCGATCACGTCGCGACCTGCCTCGGTCAATGCCACTGCCCTCGTGTGCATGGCCCATTTCGCGCCGCCCGATCCGGCAAGCCTCCGGGTGACGGACGTGGTCTTCATGGGCGATCTCCGCGAGAGAGAGGGAGTGACAGGAGCGTCGAGGCCGCATCGAGGACGAGGGTCACGAGATCTTCCTCGCTCAGATGGTCGGGCAACGCGCCGCCCTCGATCCAAAGACCGTCGATCACCGCGTTGCACAGGATCGCAAGGCGGCGCGCGTCTCGGGCGGGGACAGGGCAGCCTGTCTCTGCCAAGGCGTCGGTGATCAGCGTCTGCAACGCATCGCGAAAGGCGAGATAGGTCCGTTCGTGCGTTTGCCGGATGGGATCGCTGGCCGGAACGCGGGCGATGAAGGACGCCCACAGCGTCAGGTTGCGCGGGTTCGCCACCTCTGCCCGAACGCTGGCCGCCAGGACCTTTCGAAGCCTGTCCAGCGCATCGCCCGGGCCATCCGCCGGAGCGAGGCCAAGGCCAGTCATCGCCTCCATGTGCTGCGCATAGGCAGCGCAGATCAGGTCATCCTTGGTCTGGAAATAATGCCGGATCAGCCCTTGGGTCACGTTCGCCCGCTCCGCGATGGCGCGAACGGTGGCTGCCTCGAAGCCGTGCTCTCCGATCAGCGCGAGGGTCGCTTCGATCAGATCCTGCCGACGGCGGTCGGGGGCTTCGCGCACGAAGGCGCGGCGATCCTTGGCATCGGCTGCAGGCATCTTGCTATACGGATGAGTAATTGTTGTGCGGATGCGTAACAGTAGCCAATCGACCTGGCAACACCGATCCGGCGTCGCCGGTTAGCTCGGCGTGAACCGCAGGCTCAGACAGGACATGCCGCCGTCCAGCTTGGCCGCCTCGGTATTGCCGATCGGCCGCACATCGTAGCCGGCCGCCACAAGGCGCGCCTGCGTTTCGGGAAAACCTGCCGGAAACAGGACCACCTCGTTGAAGCGGATCGCGTTGGCGCTCGCCTCCTCCCCGGGGGCGGTGTGGATCACGTCGTAGCCGCCAAAACAGCCCGAGGCTGCGAGGCGCTCTGTCGCCAGCACGGTGCCTTCGTCCAGAAGCGAGCAATCGGTCTTGAAGTGGAGGATCCCCGGCGGCGTCTCGACGACGCGAAGCGCGTGGCCCCAGGGCTCCACGATGGCGCGCAACTCATCGACACCCGCCTCATCAGTTCGCTCGGAGAGGCCGATCAGGATCTCGTGTCCTGTCACGAGGATGTCGCCGCCCTCGATGAAGCCCGGTCCCTCGATCCGCGCGACGGTGGAATAGAGCGCCCGCAGATGCGGCGCGATCTCGGCGGCCTCGCCAAGACGGGAGGGCGCGCCGGGGCGCATCACGATCGCGCCCTGAGGCAGGCACAGCGCCACATCCTCCACGAAGAGGCTGTCTGGATAGGCCGCAAGCGGCCCCAGTTCGATCACCTCGGCCCCCGTCGCCCGCAGGGCTGCGACATAGTCGGCGTGGTCGGCAGCCAGGCGCGGCAGGTCCGGCGCGCCGATATCCACGGCGCGCAATCCGTCCACGGCGGACCGGGCGGGGCGGCGGGTGATCGCGTGGGTGAAACGGATCGCGGACATCTGACCTCAGGCGCGGCGGCGGGGCATACGGCTCTCCATCCATCGGAAGAAAAGGATCAGGATGCCGGTCAAGACCAGATAGATGGCCGCCACGAAGAGCAGCGGCTCGTAGATGCGGAAGGTCTCTTGCCGGACGATGGTTCCGATGCCGTAGACCTCGAACACGGTGATCGTCGCGGCCAGAGGGGTGGCCTTCAGCGTCAGGATGAATTCGCCCGCCAGCGTCGGGAACACGTTTTGCAGCGCGCGCGGCAGCCAGACCCGGCGCAGCACCTGAAAGGGTGACATCCCGAGGGCACGTGCTGCCTCCAGTTCACCCTTGGGGACGCCCCGGAAGGCGCCGCGCATCACCTCTCCCTCGTAGCCCGCGACCGACAGCGTGAAGGCGAAGACGGCATAGGGGAACGCGTCCCGCAGGATCGGCCAGAGAAAGCTCTCACGGATGGCGGGAACGAACGGGAAGAGCGATCCGAGCCCGTAATAGATCAGCCAAAGCTGGATCAGCAGGGGCGTGCCCCGGATCACCGTGCAGAAGCCCCGCGCCAGCCAGGCCAGCGGAAGCGGCCCCGTCACCTGCACCAGCCCGATGGGAACGGCGAGCGCCATGCCGAAGACGATGGCCAATGTCAGAAGCTGGACCGTCAGCCACAGACCTTCGGCGAAGGCGGGCAGGTATTCTGGCAGCCAATACCACTGCATCGGCTCAGCCCTGCACCGGCTGGCCGCGACGCAGGCGCCGTTCCAGCCAGGCGAAAATCTGGTTCGAGACCAGCGTGACCAGCAGATAGAGGCATCCCGCCGCCACGTAGAACAGGAAGTAGGCCCGCGTTGCCCCTGCGGCCTGCCGCGTCTCCAGGGCCAATTCGCTCACGCCCACCACGGCCAGCAGAGCGGTGTCCTTGGTCGTGATCAGCCACAGGTTCGCGAGGCCCGGCAGGGCGAAGGGCAGCATGAGCGGGATCACCACGCGGGTCTGGACCTTCAGGCGGGACATCCCGATAGCGCGCGCGGCCTCGATCTGGCCCGGAGCCACGGCGCCGAACGCGCCCCGAAAGACCTCGGTCGAATAGGCGCCCTGCACGAAGCCGATCACGTAGATGCCGACCCATAGCCCGTCGAGAATGACCCGCTCGAAGCCCAGCGACGTCAGGATCACGTTGATGGCATCCTGTCCGGCGTAGAACAGCAGCAGGATCAGGACGAGTTCGGGCACGGCGCGGATCAGCGTCGTGTAGACCTCCAGCGCTCCGCGCAGGATCGGGCCGCCATGGATCTTTCCCAGCGCGCCTAGGATGCCGATCGACATCCCTAGCGCATAGGCCCCAAGCGCGATCTGCAACGTCGAAACCAGCCCGCGCAGCAGGTTGCCGCCCCAGCCCGGCGCGCTGAACGCGAGATATTCGAAGACCTGCTCCATGCAGGATCAGGGGGCGGTCGCCCGCCCCCCAAGACGGCTCAACCGCCGTAGATGTCGAAGTCGAAATACCTGTTCGAGATCTCATCATACGTGCCGTCTTCGCGGATCTGCCGGATCGCTGCGTTGAACCGCTCCTTCAACTCGTCCTCGCCTTGGCGCAGCCCGACGCCGACACCTGGGCCGAACACCTCTTCGTCGTTCAACTCGCCCTTCACCTCGTAGGCCTGACCGGCATCGCTTGAGAGGAAGTCCTGAAAGGCGAGGCTGTCGCCCACGACCGCGTCGACGCGACCCGCCACGAGATCCTGGTTATGCTCGTCGAATGTCTGGTAGACCTTCATCTCGGCCTGTTCCTCGAAATGCTTCTCGACGTAGTTGGCATGGATGGTCGAAACCTGCACACCGACGATCTTTCCGTCCAGCGAGGCGGGATCGCCCGAGATCTCACTGTCCTTCGCCGCCACGATGACGGCGGGCGTATTGTAGTACTTGTCCGAGAAGTCGATGGTGCGCATCCGCTCTTCGGTAATCGACATGGACGCCATGATCGCGTCCATCCGGCCCGACAGCAGCGCCGGGATGATGCCGTCCCATGCGACGGGGACGACCTCGCATTCCTCCTCCATGGCGGCGCAGACGGCGTCGATGATCTCCATCTCCCAGCCGACCCAGTTTCCGGCGGCGTCCTTTTCGGCGAAGGGCGGGTAGGCTTCGGCCGAGATGCCGATCTTGACGTCGGCGGTGGCGGCGGTGGCCGAAATCGCCGCGGCTGCGGCCAAGGTGACGATCTTCTTCATGGGTCTCTCCTGTCGGGGTTGTCGTCTCTAGTGGACGGATTGAACGAAGCGGCGGCAATGCTCGCTTTCGGGGGCGTCGAAGACCTGATCCGGAGCGCCGCGCTCGTCGACGAGGCCGTTGCGCAGGAACATGACCTCAGACGAGACGTCGCGCGCAAAGCGCATCTCGTGCGTGACGAGGATCATCGTCCGACCCTCTTCGGCCAGCGAGCGGATCACGCGCAGCACCTCGCCCACCAGTTCGGGGTCCAGCGCGCTGGTCGGCTCGTCGAACAGCATCACGCGCGGTTCCATTGCGAGCGCGCGCGCGATCGCGGCCCGCTGTTGCTGACCGCCTGACAGGAAGGCCGGATACTGGTCGCGTTTGTCCCAAAGGCCGACGCGGTTCAGAAGCGCTTCGGCACGCTCGCGCGCTTGGGCCTTCGGCACCTTCAGGATCTGGATCGGTCCCTCGACCACGTTTTGAAGGACCGTCATGTGCTGCCAGAGATTGAACTGCTGGAACACCATGCCCAGGCGCGCGCGAAACCGTTCAAGCTGCTTTCGGTCGGTAGCGACCAGCCCACCCTTGCCCGGTTTCATCGACAAGGCCTCTCCGGCCAGCACGATCTCTCCGGCCGAAGGCTGGTCGAGCATATTTATGCAGCGCAGGAAGGTTGATTTTCCGGACCCCGATGCTCCGATCAGTGTGACCACGTCCCCGTCGCGCGCGGTCATCGAGACGCCCTTCAGGACCTCGAGATCCCCGAACGACTTGTGCAGGTCGCGCACTTCGATGGCCGGCGTGGCGGTCGCGTCGTCTGTCGGCAAAAGGCTTCCCCGGTCGTGGAGCGTCTGAGCGCTCCGTCGGGGTTGATTGGTAGGCGCGGGCCGGGGGCGGGGTCAATGGCGCGCCGCGCGGGGCGATGGGGTTACGCGACGGCGGGTCCCGCCCAGCCGGCTCAGCGTACCGCCCTGGCCGCGCCCAGGGCGTCCATCAGCACTTCGCGCAGGTCCCGTCTTTCCTCGGGGGTAAGAAACGCGCCGATCTCGACGGCTCGCGGTCCGCCCTCGAGCGTCAGGTAATCCTCGACCGGGCCATCCTTGGGGTGCAGCTCGACACGCACCCAATATGGATTCGCCTCCCAGTCGCGGGTGGCGCCTGACGGGTCACGGCGTGACAGGCGAGCGGTGTCGGCCGTCAGCTCGAAGATTTCTTCGATGGTCCGATCCCGCCACGACCGCTTGAGCGCGTACCACAGCAATCCGCCCACCCCGAGGGCGAAGGGAAGGATCCCCCAAAGCACGAGCGAGCCGACCAGCGACAGAACCGGAATGGCGATCAGACCGAAGAACAGGCCCATGGCCCAGACGAATCCCGTCGGTGTCAGCGATGAATAGGGCCAGAGCCTCACCGCCAAGAGGGAGGCCCCGGACGATGCCGGGGCCTCCAGGTTTTTCTGCGTGACCTCGAACGGCATCAGTGATGCGGCGTGCGTTCCCACATCTCGCGGGTGGGAAGCTGCTCGAAGGTGTGCTCCGGCGGCGGGTTCGGCAGCGTCCATTCCAGCGTGTCCGCATGCTCGCCCCAGTAGGCCTTGGCGGCGATCTTCTGGCCGCGGGTTACCGTGTAGACCACGATACCGATCCAGAACAGGAACGAGGCGAAGCTGATGAACGCGCCCCACGAGCTGATATAGTGCCACAGCGCGAAGGCGTCCGGGTAGTCGATATAGCGGCGCGGCATCCCCTGACGGCCCAGAAAGTGCTGGGGGAAGAAGGTGATGTTCGCACCGATGAAGAACGCCCAGAAGTGCAGCTTGCCGGCCCATTCCGGGTACTGGCGGCCGCTCATC
This sequence comes from Jannaschia aquimarina, assembly GCF_000877395.1. Taxonomy (GTDB): domain Bacteria; phylum Pseudomonadota; class Alphaproteobacteria; order Rhodobacterales; family Rhodobacteraceae; genus Jannaschia; species Jannaschia aquimarina. The sequence continues at coordinate 29,337 of NZ_JYFE01000013.1, forward strand.
TTGCCGATCCAGTAATAGAAGCCCGCGAAGATGCCGAAGACGGCGCCCAGACTCATCACGTAGTGGAAGTGCGCGACCACGTAATAGGTGTCGTGATACGCTCGGTCCACGCCCGCCTGGCTCAGGACGATGCCGGTGACGCCGCCCAGGGTGAACAGGAAGATGAACCCGATGGCGAACAGCATCGGCGTATCGAACTTGATCGACCCGCCCCACATCGTCGCGATCCAAGAGAAGATCTTCACCCCCGTGGGCACCGCGATGATCATCGTGGCGACCATGAAGTAGGCCTGCTGCGTCAGCGACATGCCCACCGTGTACATGTGGTGCGCCCAGACGACGAAGCCCAGACCGCCGATCGCGACCATGGCGTAGACCATCGGCAGGTAGCCGAAGATCGGCTTGCGCGAGAAAGTCGACACGACATGGGAGATGATCCCGAACGCCGGGAGGATCACGATGTAGACCTCGGGATGGCCGAAGAACCACAGGATGTGCTGGTACAGCACCGGGTCGCCACCGCCCGCCGGATCGAAGAACGTGGTCCCGAAGTTGCGGTCCGTCAGCAGCATCGTGATGGCGCCGGCCAGGACGGGCAAGGCCAGAAGGATCAGCCACGCGGTCACGAAGATCGACCAGGCGAAGAGCGGCACCTTATGCAGTGTCATGCCCGGCGCGCGCATGTTCAGGAACGTCGTGATGATGTTGATCGCGCCCAGAATGGACGAGGCACCAGACACGTGCACCGCGAAGATGGCGATGTCGGTCGACATGCCGGCTTCGGTCGTCGATAGCGGCGGGTAGAGCACCCAACCGATGCCGGAACCCAATTGTCCGTTGCCGCCCGGCACGAACAGCGACAGCACGGCCAGCGACGTGCCCGCGGTGAAGAGCCAGAACGACAGGTTGTTCAGCCGCGGAAAGGCCATGTCGGGGGCACCGATATGCAGCGGCATGAAGTAGTTGCCGAAGCCGCCGAACAGCGCCGGAATGACCACGAAGAACATCATCGTGATGCCGTGGCCCGTGATCAGCACGTTCCAGAGATGGCCGTTCGGGGTACATTCGCCCGCCGCGGCAGCCGTCAGGCGCCAGCCCTCCATGCACATGTACTGCACGCCCGGCTCCATCAGCTCCAGGCGCATGTAGACGGTCATCGCCACGCTGATGAACCCGGCAAAGCCGGACACGATCAGGTAGAGGATGCCGATATCCTTGTGGTTCGTGGACATGAACCACCGGGTGAAGAAGCCTGGCTTCTCGTGGTGGTCGTGGCCCGAGATGGCGGCGTCGGCCATGCGGTGCTCCGTTTCTGCTCAGTCATGAGACGGGACGCACGGGCCCCGGTCGTTCTGCGCGGCTTCTAGCGGGGCGGTCCGGCCCATGCAACGCGCGGGGACCGGGAAAATCGTCGCAGTGGACAGGCCATCAGGCTGCGGCGTCTCTCGGCCATTCGGAGAGGATCCGGGCCGTCTCGGCCAACGCGCCGGTCTCGTCACCCCTATGCGCCAGCAGCGTGCCGGGGTGGCCAAGAAGGGGCAGGCTCCGCGCAACGAAGGCCGAGAGCGGAGAATTCGGATCGACGGCAGGTCGGATCAGAACGGCGTGCAGGGCGCCGATTGCGCCTTTCTCCGCGTCGCTCAGCGCTACGTAGGCGGGCGCGTCCGAAGGGTTCGCGTCGCCTCGCGCCGCCAACACCCCGAGCGGCAGCAGGAAGAAAAGGTCACCCTCCGGGCCGCCGAGTTCCTCGTCTGCCACAAGCTCCGCGAGACCCCGCGAATAGGCCGATCGCGGCGTCGTGCCGCGATGGCGTGCCGCGCAAATCGTTGCCAGATCGGGGTCGATCGGTTCGGCCGTTGGGCAGGATGGGGGGACCCGGAGGACGACATCCGAATCGGACGGCGTCACATCGCGCCCGAACAGGAGGTTGCTCAACGTCTTCATCATCACTCGGTCCGCCTCGCGGAAAAGGTGACAGGCAAGACGGACGAGAATGCGGCGTCGCCAAGGCGTTACCGGAACGGAGAGGTCTTTCGCAGGGCGTCGTCCAGATCGCCCATCGTCACGGGCAGGCCCAGATCGACCAGGCTGGTCACGCCATGTCCCTCGATACCGCAGGGAACGATGCCGTCGAAATGGCTCAGATCAGGTTCCACATTGATGCTGATCCCGTGAAAGCTGATCCAGCGGCGCAGGCGGATACCGATGGCGGCGATCTTGTCCTCCCGCGGGCTCCCGTCGGGCAGGGGAGGCTTGTCGGGGCGCGCAATCCAGACGCCCACGCGGCCCGGGCGGACCTCTCCGCGTAACCCGAATTCCGCCAATGAAGCGATGACCCAGCCTTCCAGAGTCTGCACGAAAGCGCGCACGTCGTGGCCGCGTTGTCCAACGTTCACCATGACATAGGCGACGCGCTGGCCCGGGCCGTGATAGGTGTATTGCCCGCCACGGCGTGCCTCGTGGACCGGAAAGCGGTTGGGATCCCGCAGATCCTCGCGCCGCGACGACGTCCCGGCCGTGTAGAGTGGCGGGTGCTCCAGAAGCCAGATCGCCTCGGACGCAGTGCCGTTCAGAATGCCCTCGACACGGGTCTCCATTGCAGCCAGCGCATCCGGATAGGCGACTGGCCGATCCGAGACGATCCATTCCGGGGCCACTCCGATCACGGATGACATGGCTGCTTTCCAGAGGGGCGAGGTGGGGTTTTCATTACCTTGACACGAGTTTCCGTTAGGTCAGCGCGCGAGGCGCACGTAGGGTCGCCCCCACAGGGGACCTTGTTTACCGGGAGAGGATCATGTTCCGCAATCGCTTGCTCGCGACGGTGGCGGCATTCGCCGTCGCGATGCCCGTCACCACGATGACCACTACGCCCGCCCGCGCCGGGGCTGACGATGTCGCTGCCGGATTGATCGGAGGCATCATAGGCGGTGCCATCGTCAACCACGAACGCAACAAGCGCCGCACGACGACCCGGCGATCGACGACCAACCGGTCGACGCGCACCCGTTCCTCGCGCCCGGCCATGACCGCCGCCCAGCGACAGGAGAACCGCGACGTTCAGACCGCGCTGAACTATTTCGGCTTCAATGCCGGCGGAGCCGATGGCGTGCTGGGTCAACGGTCCCGCTCGGCGATCTCTGGGATGCAGGCGTTCCTCGCCTTGCCCTCCGACGGCACGCTGACGGAATTCGAACGTTCGGTCCTCCTGTCCGCTCATTCGCGTGCGTTGTCCGGCGCCCCGGACGTCGCCAAGCTCATTTCGACCTCGCAGATCGGCCAGCGCGCCGTCCTCAAGGATCAGTACGCCCGGATGAGCGGGGGTGTCACCGTCGCCTCGACCTCCAACTATCCAGGCCTGCCTGCAGAGGTCAGCCGCGCGGTGGACGAGATCGCCGCTTCCTCCGACCCGTCGGCCGAGCAACTGCTGCAGCGCGCGGGCTTCATTCAACTCGCCGACATGAATGGCGACGGTCGCAACGACTACATCATCGACACCGCGCTTTCGGGCTCGTCCTACTGGTGCGGGGCGAACGATTGCCAGGTGCTGGTCTTTGCCTCGACCGCCGACGGATACGCACGCAACAACCTGCTGACCTATTCACCGACGCCCGCTTCGTTCGAATGTGTGGGCGCGACCTGCCGGCTCTCGGACGCACCGCCGCAGACGCGAGAGGCGGTGGCGCCAGCGCCGGTCGTACCCGCGCCGACCGCGCCGAACGCCGCAGGCACCGTCGCAGCGGCGCTGCCGACCTTCGGTGCACCGGCCCCGGCCGCTCCGGTCCAGGCTTCTCTGGCGGGTCATTGCGAGAAGGTCACGCTGCTGACGACGACGCGCGGCGGGCCCGTGACCCAGTCCGGCGGTGACCGCTCCGTCGCTCTGGCCGAGCAGTTCTGCCTTGCCCGCGCGCATTCGATCCTTTCCACGCAGGAGCGGCTGGACGCGCTCGGCGTGGCGCCGGAACAGGCCGCCGCCCAATGCGAGGCGTTCAAGCCGGTCATGGCTCAGCCCGTCGCCGCGCTGGCCAGCGGTACGATGGACGATGTCATGTCCGGCGTGACGCAGGTGGTGCTCGGCGCGGGCCTGACGCCGGATCAACTGCGGGATACGGCGACCGTTTGCCTCGGTGCTGGCTACCGGGCCGACGACACCGAAATCGCTCTGGGTGCGGCGCTTCTGCTGGTCGCGCTGGGCTCGGATGCTCACGCGGAACTTCTTGGCCACCATGTGGCGCAGGGCTTCGGTGCAGACGCGGATCGCGCCCGTGCCGCCGCCTGGTACGGCCGCGCCATCGACGCGCTCAAGGGAGGGGCCACGCCGGTCTTCGCGCCCGGCCAGACCGATCGTGCGGCGTTGCTGACCTGGGCGTCCGGCGCGGCTGACGGTGCCGCGGCGGCCTCGCCCGCGACGCCTGTTCCGGCCTCGGTGGCCCTGCCGACCTTCGGCGCACCCGCCGACTGACGCCTCTTGTGACGGCGGGCTCAAGACCCCTTGAGCCCGCCCGACCGACCGGCTAGAGGGGCCGGACCGAAAGGCGATGCGGCTGTGGCGGAATTGGTAGACGCGCAGCGTTGAGGTCGCTGTGGGGTAACTCCCGTGGAAGTTCGAGTCTTCTCAGCCGCACCACCTTTCGGCAAACCCGTCACACCCCATCGGCAAGAATGTCACGTGCACCCCCTGTGCACCCCCTGTACACCCCCCGTGCAGACAATCGTGCAGACAATCGTGCAGACAGGGCCCGGGATGCGGCGGGATCTCATCGACATCTTCATGGCCGGCGTCCGACGCGCCGATCCGGATCGCGCCGTCCGCGAGGCCGTGATCGACGCCGCTCCGGACGCGATCCTCGCGCTGGGCAAGGCAGCCGTTCCGATGACCAGCGCCGCGCTGACGCGCTTTCCCGACATCCCGGCGCTGGTCGTCACCAATCCGGAGAATCGGACCGATCTGCCGGGCGCGCGGGTGATGTACGGCGCCCACCCGGTTCCGGACGAAAGCTCGGCCCGCGCGGGGGCGGCGCTGCTGGAAGCGGCCGAGGCCCTGACCGAGGGGCACCGGGCGCTGGTGCTGATCTCGGGCGGCGGTTCCGCTCTGGCGGTGGCCCCGGTCGAGGGGGTCTCGCTGGAGGATAAGGCAGAGGTCTCGCGCCTGCTACTGGGGGCGGGGCTGGAGATCGACGCGATGAACGCGGTGCGTCAGGCCCTGTCGCGGATCAAGGGAGGCGGGCTGGCAAGGGCGGCGGCGCCGGCTTTTGTCGAGGCGTTGCTGCTCTCGGACGTGATCGGGGACGACCCGGCGATCATCGCCTCGGGTCCGACGGTGCCGCCCGTAGGCGGCGCACGCGAGGTGCTGGAACGGGCTGGCCTGTGGGACCGCGTGCCGGCCTCGGTCCGGGCGGCGCTGCGAAGGCCCCCGGTGGCACAGGTCCCGGTTTCGACATGGCGGTTGGTGGGATCGAACGCCCTCTCGGTCGCGGCGATGGCCGAGGCGGCCCCCGGTGCGATGGCCGATCCAATCCCGCTGACCGGCGACGTGGCCGAGGCCGCCCGGCGGGTTGCGGCGGCGGCGCGGCGTGGCCCGGGGACGACGCTGTGGGGGGGTGAGACGACCGTCGTGCTGCGTGGCGACGGTCTTGGCGGGCGCAACCAAGAGCTTGCCTTGAGGGTCGCATTGGCCTTGGAGGACCTGGACAGGCCCTGGGCCTTTCTGTCGGGCGGGACGGATGGCCGCGACGGGCCGACGGATGCGGCGGGGGCGGTCGTCGACGATGGGACGGTCGCGCGGATCCGCGCGGCGGGACTCGACCCCGCGGCGGCACTGGCGCGCAACGACAGCTACCCGGTTCTGGATGCGGCCGGGGCCCTGTTGCGGATCGGCGGGACGGGGACGAACGTGGCAGACCTTCAGATCCTCCGGGTGCGGTGACAACCGGTCGAGCCCGCCTCGATTGTCTCTTGCCGCGGGCGCGAGCCGTCCCATTTGGGCGATCGTGACGCCGTGCAAAGGCCGTGCCGGGAGGTGAACCCTCTCGCATGATCATGCGCACCGTGAAAATCGTCACTCAGCACACCGTCCAGAGGAAGGTGATCGTGCCGAGCAACAAAAGAACCGTCCTTGCCCTGGGAGCCGCCGCCTTTGCGGCGACCGCAGGCGCGGCCTGGATCCGCTATTCGGGCATGGAAGCCGAAGACTGGCATGTGGACCCGGAGAGCGGCAGCCGCACCGGCCGCCCGAACGAGTTCGTCGTCGCCGAAGGTGGCGATATGGAACCCGTCATGCGGGCGGAGGCTCCGGCCGCGCTGCTGGCGCGGCTGGATGAGATCGCCCTCGCGGAGCCCAACACCGAACGGCTGGCCGGATCGCCCGAAGAGGGGCTGGTGACCTATGTCCAGCGGTCGGACCTGATGCAGTTTCCGGACGCGATTTCCGTCAAGGCGGAGGCGGCCGGAGACGGCTCACGCCTGACGATCTGGAGCCGGTCCCGCTACGGCTATTCCGATGCGGGCGTGAACCGTGCGCGCGTAGAGCGTTGGCTGGAGGCGTTGGAGCAGCAATAGCCGTCGAAATCGGCGGCTGCGTTTCCGAGGTTGCGGTCATGATTCCTGCCGTAGGCCGCCGAAAATGGGCCCGACGATCGAATGATACGGCCTAGCCGGTGACGCAGGGCGATCCGGTATCGCGCCAGATGGTGACGTTCTGGCTCATGGCGCAAAGGGCCATGAAGCTGCGTCCATCGACGGTGAGGCAGGCCTGCGAGCCGACATCGAAGAGTTCCCCCTGCGTGCTTCGGCATTGGCAGGGCAATTCGGCAGCCGAGGGTAACGGCAGCACGAGCAGGGTCAGCAGCGCTATCGTTCTCATGACATAAGGTTAGCATTCCGGGGCGATTCCGGCAATCGCGCCGTGTGCGACCGTTGGCGTGACCGCTTGACGCTATGGCTCCTGCGGGGCAAGGCGCCGTCCCATGATCCCCGAAGACCGCCTCGACCAGATCCTCGCACGTTTCGAGTTCCTCGAAGCGCGGTTGAACGCGGGCGCGGATGGATCGGAGATCGGTGCGTTGACGCAGGAATATTCCGAGCTGAAGCCTGTCGCCGATCAGGTGCGCGACTGGCGTGCCCTGGACGTGCAGATCGCCGACGCGCGCACGATGCTGGACGATCCCGAGATGGCGGAATTGGCGCAGGCGGAGCTTGCCGAGCTTGAGGCCCGGCAGGCGGCCGCTTCGGACGCGCTGCGCCTTGCCCTGTTGCCGCGAGACGCCGCCGATGCGCGCCCAGCCATCCTGGAGATACGGCCGGGCACGGGCGGTGAGGAAGCGGCGCTCTTCGCGGGCGACCTCGAGGCGATGTATCGCCGCTACGCCGGGGCCCGGGGCTGGGGCTGGGACGTCGTCGAACGGCAGGAGACCGATCTGGGCGGCGTGCGCGAGCTGGTCGTGCGCATCGAGGGCGACGGCGTCTTCGCCCGGCTGAAATTCGAAAGCGGCGTGCACCGGGTCCAGCGCGTGCCCGCCACCGAGAGCGGCGGGCGGATCCATACCTCTGCCGCGACGGTGGCGGTCTTGCCCGAGGCGGAGGCGGTGGAGATCGACATCCCCGCCAGCGACTTGCGGATCGACACGATGCGCGCCAGCGGGGCGGGCGGCCAGCACGTCAACACAACCGACTCGGCCGTGCGGATCACGCACCTGCCCACGGGTCTGGTCGTGACGTCCTCCGAGAAGTCCCAGCATCGCAACCGCGAGATCGCCATGCAGGTGCTGCGCGCGCGGCTTTACGATGCGCAACGCGCCGCGACGGATGCGGAGCGGTCGGCGGATCGGAAGGCCCAGGTCGGGTCGGGCGACCGATCGGAACGGATCCGGACCTACAACTTCCCCCAGGGCCGTATGACGGATCATCGGATCAACCTGACGCTCTATTCTCTGGGGCAGGTGATGCAGGGCGATCTGGACGAAGTGATCGACGCGCTGACGGCGGACGCGCAGGCGGCGCAACTGGCCGAGATGGAAGCATGAGCGAAACCGATGTGGCGCGGGCCATGGCCTCGGCCCGGCGGCGGCTGGCCGCGGCGGGCGTGCCCGACCCGGCGCGCGATGCGTCCGCGCTGTTCGTGGGCCTGATCGAGGATTGGATTGGCGCGGCGGGCATCATGCCGGAGGACGTGGCGCAGATCTACGAGGATGCGGTGCAGAGGCGCATCCGGAGGCAACCCGTCTCGCAGATCACGGGGCGGCGCGCGTTCTGGATGCACGATTTCATCGTCACCCCCGCCGTGCTCGATCCGCGTCCGGAGACGGAGACGCTGGTTCGGGCCGCGACGGATCTGCCCGCCGACGCCTTGGCCGATCCCGCACGCTGGCCACGCCTGCCCGAGGCCGATTGGCCGCCGGTCCCGTTCGAGCGCGTGCTGGATCTCGGCACGGGATCGGGCTGCATCCTGGCGTCGCTGCTTCACGAGCAGCCGGACGCGACGGGGCTTGGCGTGGATATCAGCGCCGAGGCGCTGGATGTGGCGGCGCGCAACGCCGAAGTCGCCGGCGTCGCGGACCGTGCGGCCTTCGCCCGGTCCGACTGGCTGGACGGGGTCGACGGCACGTTCGACCTGATCGTCTCGAACCCGCCCTATATCGCCGAGGCCGAGATGGCCGCATTGTCGCCCGAGGTGCTGCATGAGCCGCGCATCGCTCTGACGCCGGGCGGCGACGGGCTGGAGGCCTATCGCATCATCGCGCGCGACGCCCCCGCGCATCTTGAGCCCGCCGGCCGCCTGATGGTCGAGATCGGCCCGACGCAAGCCGCTGCGGTCAGGGACCTGTTTCTGGCGGCCGGTCTGGTCCACATCGCGGTTCTGCCCGATCTGGACGGGCGCGACCGCATCGTGACGGGCGAAAAACCGCCCGCATGAGGCGATTTCGGCTTGTAAACGTCCTGAGACATACCCATAACCACCTCACAGCCGGATGCGGCGCACAGCCTCACGTGCACCCCCGGCTTTCGCCCGAGAGCAAACAGGCGCCAGGTCCCCGGCAAGGGGCGGCGCGGCAAAACCACTCGAAAGCCATTTCATGAGAAGCTCGAAGTCCCGTTCGCGGAATAAGAACCGCAACCGTCCCTCTGGCGGCAATATTATCAACCGGGTGTTCGACAGCTCCGGTCCCGAGGGGAAGGTGCGCGGAACGCCACAGCAGATCATCGACAAGTACAACCAGCTTGCCCGTGACGCCCAGCTTGCGGGCGACAGGGTCGCGGTCGAGAACTTCCAGCAACATGCGGAGCATTACACCCGCCTGCTGGCCCAGGCCCAGAAGGAGATGGATGCCAAGCGCGAACAGCAGCAGGGCGGACAGCAGAACAACCCTCAGGCCGGTCAGCAAGGTGGCCAACAGGGCGGCGGCAACCAGCAGGGCGGCGGTCAGCCCCAGGATCAGCAGGGCGGCCAGCAGCAGCGGGACCAGCAGGACGGACAGGGCGGCGATCCGCGTGGCGGACGCAACCAGGACGAGGGCCGGGGCCAGGGCGGCGGGCGCCGCGGCCGGCGCGATCGCAACGAGGACCGGCAGCCGGACGTGATCGAGCCGGACGGCGACAGCGGTCTGGTCGAGACGCCGGAAGCCAAGGCCGAAGCCCAGCCGGAGGTGAGTGCGGCAGAGGAAGAAAGGCCCAAGCGTCGTACGCGTCGCAAGGCCCCGAAGGCCGAAGAGCCCAAGGCGGAGGATGCGGGCGATCAGGCGGCGCAGGCCGAAGCTTCCTGAGCGGGCAGGCCGATCGGGGATACCCTCGTGCCATCCTGACGGCTACATCGGTGTCGGCAGGGGATACGCGGCTTTTCCAAGACTGACGCGAGACATCTACGCGTCGGTGTCGCGTCGATTTGGCTTCCGAGCGCTTACCCGATTGACCATGGCTTCACTCGGCGTGGCCGGGTGATTTGAACCACCCTGCAGGGTCTGGCCGGTGGATTGCCGGGGCTGGCCCGGCGGTGTCGGACGTCCTTGGGTCCCAAGAAAACGGATCGGGGGGCGGATCGTCGATCCAGGGTTTTGGATCGTACGAGCGCGCGCGAAGGGGTCAGCCCATTTCTCTCGCCAGCGCGCACCAGGCTTCCAGGGGCACCGTCTCGGCGCGGTCGGTGGGCGCGATGCCCGCCGCGCGGAGCCGATGCTCGATATTCGGCGCCAGCCCCTTCAAGGCGGCGCGCAACATCTTGCGGCGCTGATTGAAGCCTGCCGCAACGACCCGTTCCAGCACCTGCGCGTCGGCCTCGAACCGCGGTTCGGGCAGGGCGGTCAGGTAGACCACGGCCGAATGGACCTTGGGGGCGGGGACGAAGGCCTCTGGCGGCAGGGTCAGGGCGATCCGCGCGTCGCAGCGCCACTGGGCCAGCACGGCCAAGCGACCATAGGCCTTGCCGCCCGGTTCGGCCACGATGCGTTGGGCCACCTCTTTCTGGAACATCAGCGTGAGCGACGACCAGGGCGGCGGCCATGTCGGCGGCGTCAGCCAACGGATCAGCAATTCGGTCCCGATATTGTAGGGCAGGTTCGCGCAGACCTTCCATGGCGGCGTCAGATGGTCGGCCGGGTCGATATCGAGCGCGTCGCCGTTCACGACGTCCAAGCGGCCGGGATAGGCCTCGGCGATCTGGGCGAGGGCGGGCAGGCAGCGGGCATCCTTTTCCACGGCCAGTACCTTTGCGGCGCCTTCGGCCAGCAACCCCCGGGTCAGGCCTCCGGGGCCCGGACCGACTTCGAGCACCTGCGCACCTTCGACCCCTGCAGTGCGCGCGATCCGGGCGGTCAGGTTGAGATCCAGCAGGAAATTCTGGCCGAGCTGCTTTTTCGCGCGCAGGTCATGGGCGGCGATGACCTCGCGCAGAGGGGGCAGGGCGTCGATACGGCTCACGCCGGGGCCGTGGCGCGGCGGCCGGCCATCTCCCAGGCGAGGCGGAGCGCGGCCACCATCGAGGTCGGGTCGGCCTGACCGGTGCCCGCGATATCGAAGGCGGTGCCGTGATCGGGCGAGGTACGGATGAAGGGCAGGCCCAGCGTCACGTTCACGCCGCCCGCGAAGTCGATCGTCTTGATCGGGATCAGCGCCTGATCGTGATACATCGCCACGGCGGCGTCATAGCCTTCGCGGGCGACGGCGTGGAAGGCGGTGTCGGCGGGCAGCGGGCCGAAGCAGCCCAGTTCCGGCGCGAGGCGGTCGACGAGGGGGCCGATCCAGTCGGTTTCCTGGCGCCCCATCGTGCCGCCCTCGCCGGCGTGAGGGTTCAGGCCGGTCACGGCGATGCGCGGGGCGGCGATGCCGAAGTCGCGGCGTAGACCAGCATTGGTCACGCGCAGGCAGGTCTCCAGCGTCTCGGGAGTCAGGGCGCGGGGCACGTCCTCCAGCGCGATGTGGATCGTCGCGGGGACGACACGCAGGTCCGGACAGGCGAGCATCATCACCACGTCCGCATCCCCGCACAGGGCGGCGAGGTATTCGGTATGGCCCGGATAGGGGAAGCCCGCGCCGTCCTTGAGCGCCTTCTTGTTGATCGGCGCCGTGCAGATGGCCGAGGCGGCGCCGCTCGATGCTAGCTCCACCCCGCGGGCAATGGCCGAGATGACGCCCGCCGCCTGCGCGGGATCGGGGTGGCCGGGGGTCGCGGGGCCGGGGATGTCGTGGGGCAGGACGCAAAGCGCGTCGGTCGCGGCCTCTTCCGGCGTGTCGATCTCGCGGATGATGACGCCGTGGCCGTCGAAATGGGCGGGATTGCCGATGACGAAGAACGGCACCTCTCCGCCGACGGCGCGGGCCTTGGCGACGACCTCGGGACCGATCCCGGCCGGTTCGCCGCAGGTTACGGCGACCGGGGCGCGCCGGTCGATCATCGGATCTCGATCACCGCGTCGGCGCGCAACTCTTCCAAGTAGCCTTGCGCGTAGCTCACGAGACGCTGGTTCAGAAGCTGCTGCCCGATCTGCTCGAACGCGCCTTCGGGCTGTTCGGTGACGCGGCCGCAGAGCATCACAAGGCGCAGAACGCCGTTGCCCGACAGGAGCGTCGTGGTCTCGTCGGGGTCGAGCGTGGCGAGCGACTGGCGCAGGTCGTCGGGCAACTCGCCCACGGCGCGAACCTCGCGCAGGAGCGTGCCCTCGGGCTGGCCCTTGGCGATGCCGTAGAGGTCGTCGCAGGTGTCGATCCGCTCGCGGATGCGGGCGGCCTGCGACAGCGCCTCTTCGGAGCGGCCTCCGGGGATGCGGTACTCGGCATAGTCGATGGACAGCGTGTCCGGGACGGCAAGCTGCCCCTCGTCGAGGTCGCGCAACAGGTAGATGCCGATGAAGCTGCCGAGGTTGATCGGCTCGGTCACCTGACCGGGGCCAAGTGCCAGAACCTGCGCGGCGATGGGCGGCGCCAGTTGCGAGAGCGGCAGCCAGTCTAGGCGCCCGCCGCGCTGGGCCGAGGGCGCGCGGGAATACTGACGCGCCGCACGCTGGAACGCGTCTTGTCCGGAGAGGTTCTGGGAGAGTTGGCGGGCGAGGGCCGTCACTTCGTCCTGGTTCTCGGGCGTAAGGGGAATGGCGATCTCGCTGAGCAGGACGCGGATGCCGGTGGCGGAATTGCCCTGGGCGAGCGCCCGCTCGATCTCCGCCTCGTTGGGGCGCGCGCGGGGGCCAAACCGGCCCTGGACAAGTTGGCGCCAGTAGAGGCCGTTGCGGATGAAGTCTCGGAAGGTTTCCGGAGAGACGCCATTGGCCTCCAGCGCCTGGACAAACTGGTCGGGGGTCAGGTTGGCCCGGGCGGCGAACTCGACCATCGCCTCGTCCAGCGCCTCGGGCGTCACCTCGATCCCGGCGCGGCGGGCGGCGTCGACCTGTAGCGACTCGTCGATCAGCACGTCGCGCGCGCCCTCGAAATCGGCGTTTGGCGCGCGCAGCAGGGCGAAGAAGCGGGCCCGCTGTTCGACCTGGAAGCGGTTGATCTGCCGGTCGTCGACGGTGGCCACCGTCTCGAACAGGTTCTGCGCCGTGGCGGGCGCCGTGATGGCGGCCAGCGCGACCAGAAAGACGGCGACCAGCCGTGCCAGAATTCCCATGCTCCCGCCCCTCATAATCCGCAGCGTCTGCGCGCCCTCGGCCTGTCGTCCGCCCCGAAGCCCGCCAGTTCGACCGACAGACCGAACCGCGTCGTCGGCTCCAGCGATACGGAGGACGTGAAGCGCCTTTCGACGTCGAAGTCCACCGTCACGCAATCCGAGCGATAGGTCAGTCCGAGCCCGGCCCGGCTGGCATCGTTGGTGACGAAGTCATAGCGCCAGTTGGCGCGTCCCGTCCAGTCGCGGGCCAGGTCGTAGGCTGCATCGAGCCCCCATTCGGACGTGTCGCGGGGTCGGCCCGCCTCGGCATCGGCGTCGAGGAAGGTGTAGCGCGTCTCGAGCTCGTGCCGGCGGCCGGACCATCGCAGGATCGTCTCGGAGCGGGCGAAGTCGAGCTGGTCGTCGAAGAGCGAGCGGCTGAGCAGGCTGAACCGGTCGTCGTAGGTCGCGCCGACCGAGACGAGCCAGTCGGACGCCTTGCTGTCGAGGCCGGTGCCGCTGCGGAACTGGTTCGAGTTGCGGTCCCGGATCGTGCGGCCGGCGAAACCGGAGATCTGCCAGCCGGACGGCGCGGTCCGCGTGTAGCCGAGGCCGATATTGATGTGATTGCCAAGCTCGCGCACGTCGCGGCCGGGAAAGCGCGAGGTCGAGAAGATGTTGGCCTCGTCATATTCCGGCGTGAGCGAATCCTCGTTGGGAACCTCGTTGCGGGAGGTGGGGGCGAAGACAACGGCGGCCACAGGCTCGATCACATGGTGGACACCGTTCGCGCCCGCGCGGGCCAGTGGCAGCCGCACTTCGAGCCCTGCATACGGGACGACGCGGCCCTCGATGTCGTCGCCGAAGCTTGGGTCCTGGGTCACGCGGTAGGCGTCGGCGTGGACCTCGCCGAAGGCCGAGACGACGGCCCCCGCCCCCGTCACCCAGGAGCGCCGCCAGCCCGCCGAGACCGAGCCGCGGGCCACGTCCCGGGCCGCGCCGGGACCGAAGCCCGGAGGCGGGCGGCTGACGGGACGCTCGCGGCCATGCGCCTCCAGTTGCCAGGTCGCGATGCCGCCGAATAGCGCGCGCCGCCGCTCTCTGGTCACCGTGACCACGCGGGAGGGGAGCGTGTCGCTCCGCTCGCCTTCGCGAAGGGTACGGATCGCGATGATCTCTCCGGAGGTGCGGCGGTCGCGTTCGACCTTAAAGACGCGGACGCTGCTTTCGAGGCGATCCTCTTCGCTGATGCCGTAATCCAGCAGGAAGGCATCGTCGCTGGCCTGCTCGATCTCGAATTCGAGCGTGTAGTCGCTGGGCAGCGCGAAGGTGCCGTCGGCGAAGAGGTATCCCCGCGTGTCGCCGGGCCGCGTGTCGTCGCGGGCGATGGCGCCATTGAGTTCGATCGTGCCCCGGTCGAAGGCCTGCCGGTAGCGCAGGTTCAGCGCGCGCGTTCCGGTGTTGGTCACGAATGGCGCGACGGTCAGATCCCGGGACGGGCCGACCGCGATGAAATAGGGAACCGTCACGCCCGTCCCTAGCCGGTCGTCCGAGGAGAAGCGCGGCGCGAGGAACCCGTTGGAGCGTTCGAGCCCCGGTCCGGGCAGGCGGATGACGGGCAGCCAGACGACGGGCACGCCCAGCACCTCGAAGCGCGCGCCTTCGAAATAGAGCTGGTTCTCGGCCTCGTCCTGCACGATGCGGCGGGCCCGGATCTGCCAGAGCGGCACCGGGTTCTCGGCGCAGACCTCGCAGGACGAGGCGACGGCTTGATAGGCCTGGGTGTAGCGGCCGTCTCCGTCGCGGCTGATCCGGGCGGCGGCGATCTGAAGCTTCTGGTTCAACACGAGGCGCGCGCCCTGCAGGACGCTGTCGCGAAGCTCGGCGCCCAGCGAGGCGAAATCGGCCACCAGGATCCGGTCGGGCCCGTCGACAAGGGTCAGCGGGCCTTCGACGATCAGGCGGTCCTCGTCGCGCAGATAGGTCACGCGGCTGGCGCGCAGGACGCGGCCCTCGGCGAAGATCTCGACCGAGCCGGTTGCGACGAGCCGCGTCGGGTCGAAGTCGATCCGGTCGGCGACCAGCGTCGCGGGGCCGTCCTGCGCAAAGGCGGGACCCGTCAGCAGCACGAGCCAGAGGAGGAGCCAGCGTATCATCCGTCCTCCAGATGCAGGATGATGCCGACGGCGAGCATCGCGGCTGCCGTTGGCGGGGCCCAGGCCGCGAGGATGACGGGGATCTGGCCGCTTTCGCCCAGCACCTGCGCGAAGTTGCGCAGGAAGAACGTGCCGAAGCCCAGCAGGAGGGCGGTCAGGATCGCGATGCCGGTGCCGCCCGCGCGGCTGTGACGCATCGTGAAGGCGGCGCCCAGCAGGACCATCGCCGCCAGCATCACGGGATTGGCCAGTTCCAGTTGCAGCCAGACGCGGTGGGTCAGGCCGGAAAAGCCCGCCGCATCCAGTTGGCGGATGAAGTCGGGCAACTCGAAGATCGGGATCGACGACGGGACGCCGAAGCTGTCGCGGATCTGCTCGATCGTCAGGCTGGAGGGCAGCGCGTAGGCCAGTTCGATGCGGGCGCGCGCTTCGGGATTGCCGCGGTCGAGGCGCCAGATCTTGGCGCCGTTCATCTGCCACTCGCCCGAGGCTAGTTCAGCCCGCCGGGCGTCTATCCGCATCTCCGGCGAACCGTCGCCGTCGAAGCTCAGGAAGCTGGCATCGAAGAGGATCGTCCCGTCCAGCGAGGAGCGGGCGGCCCGGATCACCGTCTGGCCGGTCTCGTCGCCCTGACGGAGCCAGACGCCCTCTTCGCTGATGGAGAGGATCGAGGAGATCCCGGTGCGGAAGCGGTCGACCTCCCGCTCGTAGGCGGTCTGGGTGGCCGCGACGATGGGATTGACGACCAGCAGTGCCGCGACGCCCAGGGCCATCGCGGCCAGAGCCGGGGCCATGACCGCGCGCAGGGCCGATCGCCCCGCGCCGCGGATCACGACGAGTTCGGACGACCGGGCGAGCGACAGGAACAGCGCCAGCGTCGCCAGGATCACGATCAGCGGCAGGATCTGGTAGAGCGCGGCGGGCAGGTTCAGCGCGGCCAGCCGCAAACCGTCGGCGAAGCTGGCCCCGTCGTCGCCCAGGCGGCGCAATTGTTCCGCCAGGTCGATGGGCAGCAGAAGGCCGGTAAAGACGAGGCAGACCAGACCGACCAGCGAGAGGAAGCGCCGCGCGATATAGAGCGAAAGGATCACGCGGCCGACCGGATCCGGCGCAAGGGCCGGGGGCCCAGCGTCGCCCGCCAGAGCAGGATCGAGGCCAGCAGGCCGGTTAGCACCGCAGGAACGTAGGCCAGCCCCCAGAGGCCCGCGTCGTCGAGCGCGCGGTTCTCGGCCACGTTGGACAGCAGTTGAAGCACCACCGCCGCCAGCACCGCACCGCCGATCTGGCGCCAGAGACCGAGGCGAGAATAGCCCCCCAGCATCAGGAACCCCAATGCGAGCAGGGGCAGCAGCGCGGCAAAGAGCGGCTCGGCGATGCGGGCATGGCCTTCGTAGCGGAGCTCGGCGACCGCTGCGCCGGTCGCGGCCTGCGCCTCGGGACCGGCGGCCAGAAGCGCGCCGGTTGGCAGTTCCCTCGGGTCCCGGCTGCGGGTCGTGTCGGCGCCCGTCAGCCCAGCCAGATCGTAGGCGAAATCGGCGAAAGTCGTCGTGATGAGGTTGCGGGTCCGAAGCTCCAGCGTCTGCGCCATGCCTTCCAGCATCACGAGGCGGGCGCCCGCCTCGCCGCGGACCAGATAGGCCCGCTCGGCCGTGTAGCTGGTATGGGTCTCGCCGTCGCGGCGATCCTGCAGGAAGAGGCCCAGCAATTCGCCCGTCTCGGCGATCTCGCGCACGTAGACGGTGACGCCGTCGCCGGGATGCAGGAACTCGCCCTCTTGCAGGAAACGGGCGGTGACGTCGGCGCTGAGCTCCTGCCCGCGTTCGGCCAGCGCGGTGCGGGCCAGCGGCTCCAACCCGTGGGCGAGGATCGCGGCCATCGCGCCCACGGCCAGGCCGAAGACGGCAACCGGACGAGCCAGGCGCCACGGGCCGAGGCCTGTCGTCTGCGCGACCACCATCTCGCTGTCGGACGACAGACGGTTGATGCCGTAGAGCGTGGCCACCAGCGCGGCGATCGGCAGGACGGCCCCGATGACCGACGGCAGCGCCAAGGCGGTAAATTGCAGAAAGGTGGCCAGCGATGATCCGCCCTCGATCAGCCGGTCGAACAGCCCGATCGCACGGTTCACCCAGTAGACCGCCACCAGGACCAGCGCGAAGAAGCCGAACTGCAGCAGAAGCTGGCCCGACAGGTATCGGTCGAACGTGCCCACGTCTCGTGCGGTCCCTCTTGGTCGTCTCTTCCTAGCGGCGGCGCGCCCGAACGGGAAGGGCGTCTGGCATCCCGGCGCGGCGGGCATTACGTTCCGCTGCGAAACCGATCCCGGAGAGCCCTATGACCACCCCCGCCGCCGTCACCTTCCGTGCCATGGATCTCGATTCTCTTGCCGAGCTCGAGGGCGCCGTCGCCGTCCTCGTCCCGGCCGAAGGCACGCTCTCGCCCGGGGCGCGGCGCGTGAACCGGCTGACGCGCGGATCGCTCAAGCGCGCTGTCGAAAGCGAGGCCTTCGACAAGATGTCGGACGGGGAGGCGACGGTCCTGCGCTTTCCCCAGAACATGGCGGCCAAGGCGGTCGTGCTGTGTCGTCTGCCCCGGCGGCCCGAAGCGGGACAGGCGCGCCGGGCCGGTGCCGCGATCCGGGCCGCCGCGGGTGGCAAGGACGCGCTGGCCATCGTCGGCGACGCGCAGCGCGACCTCGCCGCGCTGGTGCAGGGGGCGGCGTTGCGCGGCTATGCCTTCGACGTCCACAAGACGGGCGACGATGCGGGCAAGGGGGCGCCCGCGATTACCGTGCTGGCGGCAAAGCCCGACGAGGTCGGGGCGGAGTTCGCCGACCTGTCCGCGCAGGTCGAGGGCGTGTTCCTGACACGTGATCTGGTCAACGAGCCGGCCAACATCCTGACTACGACCGAATTCGCCACTCGCCTCGAGGCGCTGCGGGATCTGGGCGTCGAGGTCGAGGTGCTGGAAGAGACCGATCTGGAAAAGCTGGGGATGCGCACCCTGCTGGCGGTCGGGCAGGGCTCGGAAAGCCCGTCGAAGGTCGTCGTCATGCAGTGGAAGGGCGGCGGCGACGAGAAGCCGCTCGCACTGATCGGCAAGGGCGTGGTCTTCGATACCGGCGGCATCAGCCTCAAGCCCGCCGCGGGCATGGAAGACATGACGATGGATATGGGTGGCGCGGGCACCGTCGCGGGGGCGATGCACACGATCGCCAAGCGTGGTGCCAAGGCCAACGTGGTCGGTCTGGTCGGCCTGGTCGAGAACATGCCCGACGGCCGCGCCCAGCGGCCCGGCGACGTCGTCCGTTCGATGAAGGGCGACACGGTCGAGGTCATCAACACCGATGCCGAGGGGCGCCTCGTGCTGTGCGACGTGATGTGGTACGCGCAGGATCGGTTTGAGCCCGTCGGCATGGTCGATCTGGCGACCCTGACCGGGGCCATCATCATCGGGCTGGGCTACGAGAATGCGGGCGTGTTTTCGAATGACGACAAGTTCTGTAACGCGTTCCTGAAGGCCGCGGAGACCGAGGGCGAGGGCGCCTGGCGGATGCCGCTGGGCAAGGCCTATGACAAGCAGCTCAAGTCCAGCGTGGCGGACATGAAGAACGTGGGCGGGCGGCCCGCAGGCTCGATCACCGCGGCACAGTTCCTGCAACGCTTCGTCAAGGATGGGACGCCGTGGATCCATCTCGACATCGCAGGCGTGGCCAGCCTCGAAAAGAGCACCGATCTGTCTCCGGCAGGTGCGTCCGGCTGGGGTGTCAGGGCGCTGGACCGGCTGGTCCGCGACTACGAGACCGATGGGTGAGGCCTATTTCTACCACCTGACGCGACGGCCGGTGGATCAGACGCTGGCCGTCCTGCTGGAGCGGTCGCTGGCGCAGGGGTGGCGCGTCGCGGTGCGCGCCCCGGATCCGGAGTTGCTGGAGGCGCTGGATGAACAGCTCTGGCTCGGTCCGAAGGAGCGGTTTCTTCCCCACGGGCTGGCCGGAGGCGCGCACGACGCGCGCCAGCCGGTCCTCCTGACCTCAGGCGTGGCGGCCAACGACCCGCATTGCGTGATGGCCCTGGCCGGGGCGGAGGTCGCGCCCAAGGAGGTCGCGCCGCTAAAGCGGGTCTGCATCCTGTTCGACGGGATGGACGGAGACGCGTTGGCGCGGGCGCGGGCGCAATGGACAATGCTGACCGGCGCGGGTGTGGGCGCGCGCTACTGGTCCGAGGAATCGGGCAAGTGGGAAGAGAAGGCGACGAAGAACGTCTGAAACGGCCCGGCTTCGGGAACCTTTCGCGTTCGGGCGGCTTGGTTCGCCATGAAGACCTGTCTCGCCCTCATCCTCATGACGACCGCCGCGCAGGCGAGCCTGGTTCCGATTTCGCCCATCCTGCCGGGCCTCCCGATCCGCGAACCGGCGGCGCCTGCGCCCTGCGGGGCCGTGACGGCGTGCCCGCCGGCCGATCCAGTCGCCCTCTAGGGCTCAGGCGGGCAGGGGCGCCACGGGCGGCGCCATGCGCCAGAACCGGACGATCAGGGCGATGCCCGCGACCGACAGGCCGATGACGAGGCCCAGCCAGATGCCAACAGGCCCCATCCCGCCCGGAAAGCCCAGGCCGTAGCTGATCGGGATGCCCACGATCCAGTAGGCCGCGATGGCGTAGATCATCGGCCGCCGGGTGTCCTGCATCCCCCGCAGGAAGCCGAGCGCCATGACCTGCAGCGCGTCGACCAGCTGGAACAGCGCGGCATAGGTCAGCAGCGTCACGCCCAGTGCGAGGATGGCGGGCGCGTCCGGCTCGGACCGGTCGAGGAAGAGGCCGATTAGAAAGTGGCCCGCCCCGAGATAGACCGCCGTTGCCAGCACAACCGCGATCCCCGACAGGACGAGCGCCGAGAGCGCCGCCTGGCGCAGGCCCAGCGCATCCGCCGCCCCCCAGAACCGGCCGACCCGCACGGTGGCCGCCTGACTGAGCCCAAGATGCACCATGAAGACGGCCGCCGCGATCTGGATCGCGATGCCGTGCGCCGCCAACTCGATCGTGCCCAGCGCGCCCATCATCAGCGCCGCGGCCGCGAAGAGCCCGACCTCGGACACGTGGGTCAGGCCGATGGGCCAGCCGAGCCGCGCCAATCGGACGAAGACCTCTTGGTCGAAGACCTGCAAATTGCGAAAGAGGTCCCACCGCGCCATGTCGGGACCCTTGGCAGAGTAGAGCGCCAGCAGCGCACCCATGGTCACCTGCACGCCCGCACTGGCCAGCGCGGCGCCTTGGACGCCGAGTTCGGGCATCCCGAGATTTCCGAAGATGAAGAGCCAGTTCAGCAAGATGTTCACGGCAACCCCCGCCATGGTCACCCAGAGAACGATGCGCGTCCGTTCCAGTGCCGAGAGATGCGAGCGGAAGGTCGTCCAGATCAGTGCGGGGATCAGGCCGAAAGCGGCAATGGAGAGATAGGCCGCCGCGCCCTCGGCGATGTCGGGCGCCTGGCCCAGCGCCAGCAGGATCGGCTCGGAGGCCAACAGGACAGGCATGAGCGCCAGCCCGGCCAGAACCGACAGCCACAGGCCCATCCGCGCGGCGCGCCGCACGGACCGCTCGTCTTCCCGGCCCGCCGCATCGGAGGCGAGGCTCATCACCGCAATCGCGAAACCGGAGCAGAGCAGGTAGATCGTGAAGAACGCCGTCGATCCAAGCGTGCCCGCCGCCAGCGCCTCGACCGAGTAGCGGCCCAGCATCGCGGTATCGGTCACGCCGATCAGAACCTGCGCGACCTGACTTCCGACGAGCGGCAGACCCAGCGTCAGAGTGCGAGCGATATGCTGGCGGAACTCCATGGGCGAGTGCTACGCCCGGTCGCGCTGTCTGGCAACACCGGCGGGATGCGAAGGCGCGCTCGCGTCAGGCGCGGTCGGCCATGTCCTGGGTCCGGTTGGCAAGGTGGACGAGACGGGTCCGATGCCCGTTCAGCATCTCGCGCACCGCGGGCGACGCGACCCTGTCGGCGGCTTTCGCATAGGCGTCGATCGTCCGTTGCTCGCCTTTCGCGATCGGCCCGAGCGCCGCGCGGTCGATCCCGACGAGCATTCCGCGCGTCGTGACGACGACGCTGTTCAGTGTTCCCATCATGGAGCCTTCGTCATCCACGCCGCCCTGCCTGAGGAGGGCGCGCTCGAGCTCTGCGGCATGGCCCTCATGGGCCTCGCGCCAATCCCGGATCAGGCCTTGGAGGTCGGGCGCGACATGTCCCTCCATCGCCCGGTAGCCTTCGAGCGCGTCGAGCGTCGCGGTCAGCGCGTCGCGCAGGGCCTCTTCCGTGGCCCCATCACGGCTGCCATCGACGTCGGCGACCTCGGTCGCGGCGATATGGTTCGGGGCAAGCTGGGCCGGGCTGGCGGGAAGATCGTCCTGCATAGGCGGCCAACGTGGGCCAGGCGCCGCCGGTTCCGGGGGCCGGATGCAAAACGGGGCCCATGCGGGCCCCGTCCATCGTTCGGATCGGGCGGCTTCAGCCGACGATCTCGAGTTCCGAGAAGAAGAAGGCGATCTCTTCCTTGGCGGTGTCCGGCCCGTCGGAGCCATGGACCGAGTTCTCGCCGATGGACAGCGCGAACTCCTTGCGGATGGTGCCTTCGTCCGCCTCGGCGGGGTTGGTGGCGCCCATGACTTCGCGGTTCTTCGCGATGGCATCTTCACCTTCCAGCACCTGCACGACGATGGGCGCCGACGCCATGAAGGTCGTCAGTTCGTCGAAGAAGGGCCGCTCCTTGTGGACGGCATAGAACTCGCCGGCCTGAGCCTTGGTCAGGTGAATGCGCTTGGAGGCGACGACGCGCAGGCCGGCCTCCTCGAACTTGGCGGTGATCTTGCCCGTGAGGTTCCGCTTGGTGGCGTCGGGCTTGATGATCGAGAAGGTGCGTTGCGTGGCCATCGTGGTCTCCGTCAGGTGTTTGGCGCGGCGCTTAGCAGGGGGGCGGGGGGAAGGAAACAGGGCGCATCCCGAAGCGGGGCGAGGGGCCGGCCCCTCGCGCTCCCCGGGATATTTGGAAAGCGGAGAAGGGGGAGTTGACGCGGGCCGTCGGGCGGGCCACCCCGCGCGCATGTTGCGCATCAACGATCTCGCTTATTCCGTCGCGGGCCGCCCCTTGCTGGAGGGGGCGTCCGTCACCGTGCCTTCTGGCCACAAGGTGGGCATCGTGGGTCGCAACGGGACGGGAAAGACGACGCTGTTCCGCCTCATCCGGGGGGAGCTGACACCCGATGCAGGCGAGATCTCCTTGCCGGAGCGGGCGCGGGTCGGCGGTGTCGCGCAGGAGGCCAAGGCCGACGACCGTACGCTGGTCGAGACGGTCCTGTCTCACGATACCGAGCGCGCGGCGCTGATGGCGGAGGCCGAGACGGCCACCGACCCGGGCCGCATCGCAGACGTACAGGCCCGGTTGACCGACATCGACGCCTGGTCGGCCGAGGCACGGGCGGCGACGATCCTGGCCGGGCTGGGCTTCGACGAGGCGGCGCAGGTGCGGCGGACGCGCGATTTCTCGGGCGGGTGGCGGATGCGGGTGGCGCTGGCGGGGGTGTTGTTCTCGGCGCCGGATCTGCTTTTGCTGGATGAGCCGACGAACTACCTGGACCTCGAAGGGGCGCTGTGGCTGGAGCAATATCTCGCCGGCTATCCCCATACGGTGCTCATCATTTCCCACGACCGGGGGCTTCTGAACCGGGCCGTGGGGCACATCCTGCATCTCGAGGACAAGCGGCTGACGCTTTATACGGGCGGCTACGATACCTTTGCGAGGACCCGGGCCGAGCGGCGTGCGGTGCAGGCGGCCGAAGCCGCCAAGCAGGAAGTGCGGCGGGCGCATCTCCAGAGCTTCGTGGATCGCTTCAAGGCCAAGGCGAGCAAGGCCAAACAGGCACAGAGCCGGGTCAAGATGCTGGAGCGGATGGAGACGATCCGCGCGCCCGAGGATGCGGCCCGGACGGTTTTCACCTTCCCCGAGCCCGAACAGCTTGCGCCGCCGATCCTGCGGATGGAGGGCGCATCGGTCGGCTACGACGGGCCGCCTGTGCTGCGGCGGCTGGACCTGCGGATCGACCAGGACGACCGGATCGCCCTGCTGGGTCGGAACGGCGAGGGGAAATCGACGCTGTCCAAGGCCTTGGTCGGCGAACTTCAGGCGGCGGAGGGGCGGCGCCATGCCTCCTCCAAGCTGCGTATCGGGTATTTCGCGCAGCATCAGGTGGATGCGTTGCATCTGGACGAGACGCCGTTGGACCATCTTCGTCGGGAGCGCCCCGATGAAGCCCCGGCGAAATTGCGGGCGCGACTGGCGACGTTCGGGCTGGGGGCGGACCATGCGGAGGTGGAGGTGGGGCGCCTCTCGGGTGGGCAGAAGGCGAGATTGTCCTTGCTTCTCGGGACGTTGGATGCGCCCCATCTGCTGATTCTCGATGAGCCGACGAACCACCTGGACATCGAGAGCCGCGAGGCGCTGGTAGAGGCGCTGACGGCCTATTCGGGCGCGGTGGTTCTGGTGAGCCACGACATGCACCTTCTCAGCCTCGTGGCAGACCGGTTGTGGCTGGTGAAGGGCGGGCGGGTCGCGCCCTACGAAGGTGATCTGGAGAGCTATCGCGGGGAGCTTCTGGGACGTGAAGATCGATCCGGAAGGCCCGAGAAGAAAAAGGAAAAATCCAAGCCCTCCCGGGAGCGTATCCTGGAGCTGCGCGCCGAGGTGAGGCGGTGCGAGGAGCGGGTCGCGAAGATCGAGGCCATGCGCGACAAGCTGGCGAAGAAGCTTGCCGATCCGGGCATGTATGCCGACGACAAGGTGGGCGAGCTGGAGGTCTGGAACCGCAAATATGCCGAGGTGAACGAGGCGGCGGACCGGGCCGAGGCGCTCTGGATGGCGGCGGCGGAGAAGCTCGAACGGGCGGAGGCCTGAGCCCCGATCGGCGGAAATCCGCTGTGCACCCCCCGTGCACCCCCTGTGCACCCCCCGTCTGCACGATCGGCAGACGGACCGGTTGCGCGCCGCCTTGCGCGGCCCGCACGGCAGC
>NZ_JYFE01000014.1 GCF_000877395.1 Jannaschia aquimarina
CCCGCCACAGCGTCTCACGCGTGGCGGGCATGGTGCGACCGGCCTGGGTCAGCACACCGTCTTCCCGGCATCGCAGCACCGGCCCCTCGGCAAGCCAGACGGCATGGCCCACGAACCGTGCGCGCGTGCCGTCCGAATGGCGGATGACCCGGACCAGATGCCACGCGCCTTCGAGCAGGGCCAACCGCTCGGCCGGCGTCATGTGGCTGTGTGCATTGCGACTCTCCCCACCCCACGGTAGGCCGCGCGCGACGAGGAAAGGAAGCCCCATGATCCCCCGCTATTCCCGCCCCGAGATGGTCGCCATCTGGTCCCCCGAGACCAAGTTCCGCATCTGGTTCGAGATCGAGGCCCATGCCTGCGACGCGATGGCCGATCTGGGCGTGATCCCGCAGGAAAACGCCGCGGCCGTCTGGAAAGCGCAGGACGTGGAATTCGACGTCGCCCGCATCGACGAGATCGAGCGCGAGACCAAGCACGACGTCATCGCCTTCCTGACCCACTTGGCGGAGATCATCGGCAATGACGAGGCCCGCTTCGTCCATCAGGGCATGACCTCCTCGGACGTGCTCGATACCACGCTGAACGTCCAGCTGACCCGCGCCGCCGACATCCTGATCGCCGACATGGAGGCGCTGCTTGCGGCCCTGAAGCGGCGGGCCTTCGAGACGAAGGACATGGTGCGCATCGGTCGGTCGCACGGGATCCATGCCGAACCGACGACGATGGGCCTGACCTTCGCGCGCTTCTACGCCGAGATGTTCCGCAACCTGCGCCGCCTCAAGACCGCCCGCGCCGAGGTGGCCACCGGCGCGATCAGCGGCGCCGTCGGCACCTTCGCCAATATCGACCCTGCCGTCGAAGAGCATGTCTGCGCCAAGATGGGCCTTCTGCCAGAGCCGATCAGCACGCAGGTCATCCCCCGCGACCGCCATGCGGCTTTCTTCGCCGCGCTCGGCGTCGTGGCCAGCAGCATCGAGAACATCGCGACAGAGATCCGCCACATGCAGCGCACCGAGGTGCTGGAGGCCGAGGAGTTCTTTTCCAAAGGTCAGAAGGGCTCCAGCGCCATGCCGCACAAGCGCAACCCGGTCCTCACCGAGAACCTGACCGGCCTCGCCCGGCTGGTGCGTGGCATGGTCACCCCCGCGCTGGAGAATGTGACGCTCTGGCACGAGCGGGACATCAGCCATTCCAGCGTCGAGCGGATGATCGGCCCGGACGCGACGGTGACGCTGGACTTCGCCCTGGCCCGCCTGACGAACGTGGTCGAGAACCTGGTCGTCTACCCCGACCGGATGCTCGACAACATGAACCGCTTCCGGGGTCTCGTCATGTCGCAGCGCGTGCTGCTGGCGCTGACGCAAGCGGGCGTCAGCCGCGAGGACGCCTACAAGCTGGTCCAGCGCAACGCGATGAAGGTCTGGGAGCAGGGCGCCGACTTCCAGACGGAGCTTCTGGCCGATGACGATGTCCGCGCGGCTCTGTCGGAAGAGGAAATCCGCGAGAAGTTCGACCTGGGCTACCACACCAAGCACGTCGACACGATCTTCACCCGCGTCTTCGGGGACTGATGCGCGCCCGAGGGCGTTTCTCGGCGGACGGTCAGCCCGAGAGCGACGCCAGCCAGGCGTCGAAGGCCGTGTCGAGCGCATCCCAGTCGGTATATTCCTTGTCCTGACCGGGATCCGCGTCGGGATCGCGATCGGAGATGATCTGACGCATGATGAACCGACGGATGATATCGTATTGCCCGGGCCGATAGGCCCCCGCGACCTGTTCGACCTGGCCGGGCGTCCAGCCCGTCGCCTTGGTGAAATCCGCGAGAATTCGATCGAGGCTGCGCCATTCCTCTGCCGAGTGGCCAGCCGCTGCCAGAGAAACCGACACGAAGAGCGTGGGTACCCGGTTCAGCGCCTCCGCCTCGCGGGCCGCGAAATCCCCAAGGGCGGATTGGTACTGGCTCGCATGGATCGACGCGGCCAGCACGACGCCGTCAAAGCCGGACGGGTTCACCCCATCCGCATCCGCCAGTGCAAGCATCTCGACCGTGTGCCCCGCCCCGTGGGCCCGTTCGGTGAGGTGACGGGCGGTCTTTCGCGCCTGCCCTTCGGTCGTGGCATAGGCGACGAGCAGTTTCATGGCATCCTCCTGTCTTTCCGGCCGCGTGCGGCCCCGTGTCGTCCAGCGTCGGATACCCGGCCGGGGTCGCCAATGACGCAGATCAGGACTAGGACACCGGTTCGGCATCGAAGCCATCGCTTCGACCGCGAGACAGCGCAGGTATGGGGTCAGCATGGCAAGGAAGATCGGGCTGGGATTGGCCATACTGGCCTTGGTACTGGTCTGGATCGGCTTTCTGGGCGGCTTTATCGAACCGTTGGACACGGTCGCGATCCATCGGCCGGTCTACGGGCTGGTCTGCCTCGCGGCCATGTTCCTGGTCCGGTCCAGGCTGTTGCGACTGAGTTTCGGAGCGACGTTGGCGGTCGTTCTGGCCACCACGATCCCGCCCTTCCTGCCGGATCCGCCGGGCACGGATCTGCGGCTCTACACGAAGAACCTGCTGCGCTCGAACGACCGGCTGGACGTGGTCGCGGACGACATCCGCGAGGCCGCGCCGGATGTGGTGATGCTGCAGGAGGTGTCGGACGACACCCGGCCCATCCTCGACATGCTCAAGACCGATTATCCGCACCAACACCATTGCCCGTATGTCGACTGGGGCGGGATCGCCCTTCTCTCCCGGACGGCCTTCGAAGGGGAGCCGCATTGTTCGGCCGAACGGGGCGTCGCGGTCGCGCCAGTCGCCCCGAAGGGCACCCGGCTGTGGGCCGGGAGCGTGCATTTGCCGATGCCTTGGCCGATGAAGCGGCCGGACAACCGCGAGACGGTCCTCGACGTGCTCGAGGCACTGGAGGGGCCCGTCGTCCTGGCGGGCGATTTCAACCAGATGCCATGGTCCGCGCGCGTGCGTGAGGTCGGAGAGGTACATGGCCTGTCCCTCGCCGGCCCCGTCATGCCGACCCATCGGCTGTGGGGCGTGCCGATCCCCATCGACCTCGTCCTCGCCCCCCGGGGCGGGCGGATCGAGCGCCGGGGCAAGCTCTCGTCGGACCATGCGGGCCTCGTGGCGGATGTCGCGCTGCAGTGATGAGCGACCGCGCCTGCCCCTGCGACAAACGTGCATTTGGACGTCGCCGCCCGGCGCGCTACCGTTGCGTTACCCAAACCGATAGGGAGACGACGATGACCAAGTGGAAGACCCTCGTGACCGCCGCCGCCCTCGTGACCGCGCCGGGCCTGGCCCTTGCGGAAGGCTGCAACTGGATGAAGGACCGCACCGCGCAGATCACCTGCGCGCCGGGCACGACCTTCGATGCCGGCACCGGAACCTGCGTCACGACCCCGACCGGCTAAGCCCGGTCAGAGACACGGAAAGAGGCCCCGTCAGAAATGGCGGGGCCTTTTCCTTGCGTTGGCGACGCCGCCCCGTTACCTCGCCCCACGGTTCAACCAAGGAGCGAGACGATGACCAGTGTCTTCATAGATGGCGAGGCGGGCACCACGGGGTTGCAGATCCGCGAGCGCCTCGAAGGCCGCCCGGACATCGAGATCGTCTCTCTGCCCGAAGATCGCCGGAAGGACCCGGCCGCACGATCCGAGGCCTTCGCTCAGGCCGAGATCGGCATCCTATGCCTGCCCGACGCCGCCGCGCGCGAGGCCGTGGGACTGGCTGGCAATTGCCGGCTGATCGACGCCTCGACCGCCCATCGGGTTTCCGATGACTGGGTCTACGGAATGCCGGAGCTTCCGGGCGCGCGCGAGGCCATCGCTTCGGCGAAGCGGGTGGCCAATATCGGCTGCTTCGCGACCTGTGCCATCGCCATCTTGCGGCCGCTGGTCGATGCCGGGATCCTGCCGCCGGACCATCCCTGCGTGCTGACCGGTGTCTCCGGCTACACCGGCGGGGGCAAGGCGCTGATCGCCGAGGCCGAAGCCGGGGACCTGCCCGCCTACTTCCTCTACGCGACGGGTCAGACCCACAAGCACCTCCCGGAGATCGTCCGCTATTCCGGCCTTGATCGCACGCCGCTCTTTCAGCCCTCCGTCGGGAACTACGCGCAGGGCATGGCGGTCCAGCTTCATCTGAATGCCGATCTCCTGCCGGGCGGCGTACCGGGCCAGCAGAGGATCGAGGCGGCGCTGCGCGACTTCTTCGCGGGCGATCCCTTCGTCGGCGTCGTCCTTCCCGCCGAACGGGTGGACCCGCAGCGTCTGAACGGCACCAACCGGATGGAGCTGTCCGTTCATGGAGACGGCAGCGGCCGCGTCACCGTGGTCGCGGTGGTGGACAATCTGGGCAAGGGCGCTTCGGGGACGGCGGTTCAGAATCTCAACCTGATGATCGGTGCAGAAGAGACGACCGGACTGGTGGGCTGAGCGCCCCGCAACCTGCCGCGCCGCTCAGCCGTCGATCCCGGCATTCCGCAGGCCGGTCCGCACCGCCGTTTCCGCGGCGCGGGCCAGCGCCTTCCGGTCCGCGAAATCGGCCACGGCGAGTGGGGGATGGTAGACCACCTCGACCGCCCCGTGACGTGGCGCGGCGAGCATCCTGAGCATGTGTCCCGCGAACGACATCTCGCCCCACCAGCCGTAGAAGGCGGGATCCGCCCCCGGCGGCGCGTGGTAGATCAGCGAGACGGGCTGGATGTGCATGTCCTCCCGCAGCGCATCCGAGAAGAACGCCGCGAAGAGCGTCGTCTTGAACGGCAGGACACGGCGGCCGTCGGTGCTGGTCCCTTCGGGAAAGAACAGGAGGTGGTGGCCGTGATGAAGGCGCTCCTCGAAGATACGGGTCTGGGCGGCGGCCTCCCGTCGGTCGCGGCGGATGAACATCGTCCCGGTCGCGCGCGCCAGCCAGCCGATGCCGGGCCAGCCCGATACCTCGTCCTTGGCGACGAAGTAGATCCGCTTGGATGCGTTCAGCGCGAAGATGTCGAGCCAGGACGCATGGTTGGAAACCACCGCCCCGTCGCGCTTGAGGAACCGCCCTCGCACCCGACGTCGCATCCCCAGGATCGCGAAGGCGCTGCGGCAGACGAATTGCGTGATGTACGGCGTGACCGGCCGTCGCTGGCCGAAGAGCGGCCGCTCGACCATGCGCACCGCCAAAAGCAAGGCGAGACCACCGAACGTGACGCTCGCCAGCGGCACGCCCCGCGCGACGGCCAGCACCCATCCGCCGGGGCCGATCGCGGGGTCTGCCGGGGCGGGCGCGTCGTCCCAAGCCTTCAAGAGGCCGCCTTGAGTGCTGCGGGCAGCCGGATGCGCGCCATATCCATCACGAGGCAGACGTCGATCGTTCCGAACTCGCGGTCCAGCCACGCCCCCTGCCCGATCCAGGCCCCGGCGCGCACGTAACTCTTCAGGAGCGCGGGGACGAGCCGCATATCTGCCGGATTGCCGGGCCCCTCGATCCGGATCGCCTGCGGCCCGATTGCCCGGGGACGCAGACCTTCGGGCGCCAGCGCCTCGTCGCGCAGGGCGCGCAGGGCGGGCATGTGGTGGTCCGGATCCGCACCGAAGAACGAACCGGTTCCGACGACCAACCCGATCCCCCGTTCGTCCAACTGCCGAAGCGCCGCCGTCAGCATCAACGCCGCCGCAGCGCCGCCGCGATAGTCGCGGTGCAGGCACATCCTGCCCAATTCGGCCAGCTTGCGCCCGTCGGCGCGCAGCCGCGCCACGTCGAACTCGCCCGCCGTATAGTCGACGCCGTCGCGCAGGCGCAGCGCCCCGATCGCGCCCATCGCGGGCCGGGCCGCGTCCCTTAGGATGAGATGGGTCGCATCGGCATCGAACCTGTCGGCCTCGCAGGCGGGATCGACGCCCATCTCCTCGACGAAGACGGCATGGCGGAGATCACGCGCCGCATCAGCCCCGGCGCCCGTCGCGATATCGACCGTCAGGCGTGCCATGCCAGCGCCCTAGCGGGTGGCGGCAATTCGCGCAACCTCGGCCCTAACGCAGGAATACCTTGCAAACGCATGGCGAAGCGCACTCTGTCCGCTGCGGGTGAATGGTCAATCGAAGACCTGAAGGAGACGCACATGCGTGCCGTCGATCACCTGTTTCCCCGCTTCCGCGAAGTTGACGGTCACCCGGCCGCCGATATTGGACTGGACTTGCCCGATGCCCCAGTCGGGGGCATTGGGATTGCGAACCAGCATTCCGGGCTCAAGCATGGCGTTCAGGGCAGCGGCATCGTTCACGAGAGGACCTCCATGACGTCACAGCAGAAGATAGGGGCCGCCCAGGCCGAGGACGAGCCCGACCTCACGACCCTTCTGGGCAGCCGCCTCTGTCATGACCTCGTGAGCCCGGTCGGCGCGGTTGGCAACGGGCTCGAGCTGCTCGAGATGATGCACGGCCCCTCGGAGGAGCTGGCGCTGGTGCGGGCCAGTGTCGATGCCGCGCTGGCGCGGATCAGGTTCTTCCGCTTCGCCTTCGGAGCGGCGCCCGACGGTCAGGCCGTTCCGGCCCGTGAAATGGTCCAAGTCGTCCAGGCCATGTATCGCGACACCAAAATGGACGTGATCTGGACCGATATCGACGACCGCCCCCGCAAGGAGATCCGCATCGCATGCCTCGCGCTCTGCTGCGTGGAGGTGGCAGTGCCCTGGGGCGGAAAGGTGGAGTTAAGCCGCGTCGCCCAGAGCTGGGTCATTCATGTCCAGGCCGAGCGGTTGAAGATCGACTCGATCCTCTGGGAAGCCTTGGGCAAGAAATCGATGCCGTCCGATCTCAAGGGGTCGGAAGTGCAGTTCGGGCTTCTGCTGCGCGAAACCCTGCGGCTGAAGCGCCCCGTTTCCGTCACCGCGGACGACCGGCATCTGAGCCTCGTCGTCTGACGGCGCGGCGGCCGATCAGGCTTGCGACAACCCCTTGCGGAAGCGCGCCGCGTTGGCCCGGTAGGCGGCCGCGGAGGCGCGCAGACCGGCCAGCGCGTCGTCGTCCAGCTTGCGCACCGCCTTGGCGGGGGCGCCGACGATCAACTGCCCCGGCTCGAAGACCTTGCCCTCGGTGACCAGCGCCCCGGCGCCGACCAGACAGCCCGCGCCGATCACGGCCCCGTTCAGCACCGTCGCGCCCATTCCGATCAGAGCACCGTCCTCGATGGTGCAGCCGTGCAGGATCGCCTTGTGCCCGATGGTGCAATCCGCGCCGACGGTCAGCGGAAAGCCCATATCGGTATGCATGACGCAGGCCTCCTGCACGTTCGAGCCGCGGCCGATGGTGATCCGCTCGTTGTCGCCGCGAAGGGTGCTTCCGAACCAGATCGACGCTTCCGCTTCCAGCGTGACGGCGCCGATCACGTTGGCGTCGGGGGCGACCCAGGCATCGGGCGCGATTTCAGGTGCGAGGCCGTCGAGGGCGTAGATCATGACATCTCCCTTTCGCGGAATTCGGCCGACAGGCCGCGCGTGAACTCCGTCAGCCAGGGCTGGCGGTCCCGGCGCAAGCGTTCGGCCGTCAGGATGTTGCGAAGGCGATCCTCGCAGACATCCGGATCGTCGTTCACCAACACGTAGTCATATTCCGCCCAATGGCTGATCTCGGCCTCGGATTTGGCCATCCGTCCGGCGATGACGTCGGGCGCGTCCTGCCCCCGCTCGCGCAGGCGGCGCTCCAGCTCGGCGATGGAGGGAGGCAGGATGAAAATCGACACGACGTCCTGCTTGATCGCCGAATTGGCGATCTGCTGGGTGCCCTGCCAGTCGATATCGAAGATCACGTCACAGCCTTTGGACAGAGACGCCTCCACCGGGGCGCGCGGACTGCCATAATGATTTCCGAAGACCTCGGCATGCTCCAGCATCTCGCCGTTCATGATGTGGTCGCCGAAGGTCTCGCGGGTGATGAAGAAGTAGTCCCGCCCCTCCACTTCGCCGGGCCGGGGGGGCCGGGTGGTCGCGGACACGCTGAAGGTCAGGCTCGGATCCCAGGCCGTCAGGCGCCGGGCCATGGTCGATTTCCCGGCCCCCGACGGGCTGGAAAGGATGATGGCGAGGCCGCGGCGGGTCTGGGTCGGGACGGGCATCGTCACTCCACGTTCTGCACCTGCTCGCGCAGGCGGTCGATCACCAGTTTCAGGTCCAGGCCGATCGCCGTCAGCTCTGCGAGGTTGGCCTTGGCGCACAGCGTGTTGGCCTCCCGGTTGAACTCCTGTGTCAGGAAATCCAGCCGCCGCCCGACGGGACCGTCCGCCGTCAGGATCTCGCGCGCGGCGGCGACATGGGCGCGCAGGCGGTCGATCTCTTCGGCGACATCCGCCTTGGTCAAAAGGACGGTCAGCTCCTGGGCGACGCGATCCTCCGGGACGCGCGCTTCCGGAACGGCGTCGGCCAGACGGGCCAGCGCCGCGCGATGCGCCTCCGCGATCGCGGCGGTCCGCTCGGCGGCTGTCCGGTCGGCGCGGTCCGTCAGATCGGCGATCTCATCGACATGGGCCGAGAGCGCCGTCCGCAGGGCCGCGCCTTCGCGGGAGCGATCCGCGTCCCAGTCCGCAACCAGAGACCGAAGCTCCGCCGTCAGAACCGCGGGATCAGGTGCGGCCTCCGGTGCCTCGACCCAGACGCCGCGAAGCGCGAGCACGTCGGCGGCCGTCGCGGCGCGCAGGTCCACATCCTCCGCCTGTGCCGCCGCCTCGACCCGCGCCACGGCGGCGAGCGCCGCGTCGAGCATCTCCTCGTCCAGCGCGACAGAGGCCCTTCCCTGCCCGCCCACGCGCAACGACAGCGTGACGTTGCCCCGCGCGGCGGCAGCCTGGACGGCCTTGCGGGCGGCGGGCTCCAGCCCCGGCAGGTCGGGCAGCCGCAACCTGAGATCCAGCCCGCGCGCGTTGACCGAGCGCAACTCCCATCGCCGCCCCTCGATATCGAGCGCGGCATATCCAGTCATCGACTTCATGACATCCCGCCTAGCGTCCGCTCCGGGCGGCGACAACCCGGCGGTCCGCCGCCAACCGTTAACCCTCTGTTAAGGTAATAGCGGCAATTCGATTCATGAGCGACTAAGTTGGGCCTCAGAGCTTATCTGAACGGATGCGCCGGCGGATCGACCCGCATTGGCCATCGAAGGGACCGACATGATTGATACCGAGGCTCCGGATGGGGCCGACATTCATTCGCTTACCAGGGCGCGTATGACGCGCGTCTCACCGGTCCTCGACGAGGCCTGGCGTTACTGGTCGATGCTCAGAACCGGTGGCGACCTTCCCCGGCGCGACGCGCTCGATCCGTCCGCCATGTCGCTGATCCTGGGTCATTCCATGATCCTGGACCGGGTCCGACCCGGAACCGTGCGCGTGCGCCTCGGAGGGCGCGTGGCCAACGGGCTGATGGGGATGGAAGTCCGGGGCCTTCCGATCCGGGCCTTCTTCGACCTGCTCCAGCGGGCGCGGGCCGCCGATCTGGTGGAGCGCGTCTTCGAGGACGCCGCCACGCTGGAACTGGATCTGATCTCGGATCAGGACGGCCACCCTCTGCCCGCGCGGATGATCGTCCTGCCGCTGCGCGACCGCTCCGGAGAGATCACGAAGGCGCTGGCCGTCTTGGTGCCAGAGCGGGTCATCGACGAGGGCCCGCGCCGCTTCACCATCGTGCGCCACCATCTGGCTCCGACAGGCGTCCGTCCGACACGCCCTGCGACCCGGCCGATGCCGCAATTCGATGCGGCCATGCGGGCCCCGGCGGAACAGCCGGCCGGGTTCGAAGAACCGTCGCCCGGCCCCGTGCCGTGGCTGCGCGTCGTCAAGTAAGGCAGAAGAACCGTACAGGCATGAGACGGGAAAGGGCGCCCTCATGGCGCCCTTTCCACATTTGACCGAGATCAGGAGGCGGCCCGTGCCGCCTCGCGAAGGCCCTGAAGCTCTTCCGCGACGAGGAAGGCAAGCTCCAGCGATTGGGAGGCGTTCAGGCGGGGGTCGCAGGCCGTGTGGTAGCGGTCCGACAGATCTTCGTCCGTCACGGCGCGGACACCGCCCGTGCATTCGGTCACGTCCTGGCCCGTCATCTCGAAATGCACGCCGCCCGGGATCGTCCCCTCTGAGCGGTGGATCGCAAAGAACTCCTGTACCTCGCGCAGCACGCTGTCGAAGGGCCGGGTCTTGTAGCCCGTCGCCGACTTGATCGTGTTCCCATGCATCGCATCGCAGGACCAGACGACGTTCGCCCCCTCTTCGCGAACCGTCTGGATCAGGCGCGGAAGATGGTCGCCCACCTTGCCCGCCCCAAACCGCGCGATCAGCGTCAGGCGGCCCATCTCGTTCTCCGGGTTCAGCTTCTCCATCAGGACCTTCAGATCCTCGGGAGTCGTGGACGGGCCGCATTTCAGACCGATCGGGTTCAGGACCCCGCGGCAGAACTCGACATGGGCGCCGTCGGGCTGCCGGGTGCGGTCCCCGATCCAGATCATGTGCCCGGACCCCGCCAGCCACTGACCCGTGAGGCTGTCCTGACGACACAGCGCCTCTTCGTATTCCAGAAGCAGCGCCTCGTGAGAGGTGTAGAAATCGACCGTCGACAATTCGGTCGAGGTCTCGCCCGTCATGCCGGCGGCGGTCATGAAATCCAGCGTGTCCTGGATCCGGTTCGCCATGTCGCGGTACTGCGCGGCGCGCTCCCCCTCCACGAAGCCCAGTGTCCACTGGTGCACCTTGTGCGCATCGGCGAAGCCGCCCTTCGAGAACGCCCGCAGCAGGTTCAGCGTCGCAGCCGCCTGGGTGTAGGCCGACAGCATCTTCTGCGGATCGGGGATGCGGGCCGCTTCGGTGAAATCCAGCTCGTTGATGATGTCGCCACGATAGCTGGGAAGCTCGACCCCGTCCTTGACCTCGGTGGGCGCGCTGCGGGGCTTGGCGAACTGTCCCGCCATACGGCCCACCTTCACCACCGGCACCTTGGCGCCGAAGGTCAGGACCATGGCCATCTGCAGCATGACCTTGAACGTGTCGCGGATCGTGTCGGCGCTGAACTCCGCGAAGCTTTCGGCGCAATCTCCGCCCTGCAGCAAGAAGGCCTCGCCGCGGCCTGCCGCGGCAAGCTCGTCGCGCAAGGTCCGCGCCTCGCCCGCGAAGACGAGCGGGGGATATTTCGCAAGCCGGCCTTCGACGTCCTTCAGCGCGTGCGCGTCCAGATAGTCCGGCATCTGCACGCGCGGCTTCGATCTCCAGTCCGTCTTGCTCCAGGGCATGGCCGTTCCCTCAAATCGGTTGCGGCGCAGGGGATACCGCAGCCGTGTCCGGGATGCCAGCGACGGCATCTTGATCGGGACGAAAGAATAGGGTTTGGCCAAGGCTGGATGTTAAGGGAGTCGGGTCGATGGAGAGCGAGGGGCCGCGCCACTTCGTCTTCGTCCTTCTGGATCGGTTCAGCCTGATCTCGTTCGCGGGTGCGGTGGACGTGCTGCGGCTCGCCAACCATATGGCCGAGAGACCCCTCTATCGCTGGACGCTCGTGGGCGACGGGGGCGAAACGGTACAATGTTCCGCCGGGCTCGAAATGCGCCTCGCCGGCGACCTGCCCGAGACGGCGCGCGACGACACCATCGTCCTCGTCAGCGGGATCGAAGTGCGCGAGATCACGTCCAAGCGCCTCATGTCCTGGCTGCGCCGCGAGGCAAGGCGGGGTGCCTCGGTCGCGGGGCTGTGCACGGCGAGCCACGTGATGGCCGAGGCCGGTCTTTTGGACGGAAAGCGGGCGACGATCCACTGGGAAAACCACGACTCGATGATCGAGGCCTTCCCCGAAGTCGAATTGACCAAGTCGATCTTCACCATCGACGGCAAGCAGATGACCTCCGCCGGGGGCACATCCTCGGTGGACCTGTTCCTGAAGCTGCTGGCGAACGATCAGGGAGAGGAATTCGCGTCGCTCGTGGCGGATCAGCTCATCTACTCGTCCATCCGCACCGACCAAGACAGCCAGCGCCTTTCGATCCCGACCCGGATCGGCGTGCGGCATCCCCGCCTCTCGTCGGTCATCAAGCGGATGGAGGAGAACATCGAAGAGCCGATCTCGCCCGCGAGCCTCGCCCGCGACGTCGGCATGAGCACACGGCAATTGGAACGCCTGTTCCGACGCTACCTCAACCGCAGCCCCAAGCGCTATTACATGGAGTTGCGGCTGGGAAAGGCGCGCAACCTGCTGATGCAGACGGATATGAGCATCATCAATGTGGCGCTTGCCTGTGGCTTCACCTCGCCGTCGCATTTCTCCAAATGCTACCGCGCCCAATACGGAACCACCCCCTACCGGGAGCGGGGAACCCAAGCGGCGCGTGAGGTCCGAGAGGTCTAGGGTCCGGCGCCAGGCCGCCCCTCAGCTCAATCGTCCGGCCCTGCCACCCCGGCGTCCGCGCGCCGTCGGCGATGCGAGGCCCGCGCGCAGCACTTCGGTCATCGGATGCCCCTCGGCGCCGTGCCGCTCCAGCAGGCGCGGGATGGCGCCGGTCGGATCCTCGACCCCGAGCGCCCAGTCCAGAAAGATGGAGCGGCACTCGCCCGGCGTGATGCCGTCGATGGAATAGGCCTCCCGGATCAGGCCCTTGGGGTCGGTCGGATCATGCGGCATCCCCACCCCCTATCCCTCATCAAGCGGATGGAGGAGAACATCGAAGAGCCGATCTCGGCCTCGCT
>NZ_JYFE01000015.1 GCF_000877395.1 Jannaschia aquimarina
TGGCCCGGATCGCGGCAGCGGTCGATGCCGCCGAGGCAGCCGCACCCGAGACCGAAGCCGCCCCCACCTCCGACGCGTTCCCGAGCGCCACGATCTTCCCGGATCTGGAGGCCCGTGTCGCCCGCGCCGTTGCCGCGACAGAAGCCGCCGAGACCCCGGCCGCAGAGGCCGAGGCCAACGGCGCCCCGGCCGCCGCCGTGACGGCCCAGCCCATCGGCGCTGCCCTACCGGAGGCCGTACCCCAGGCCGAAGCCATGCAAACGGCGCCCAAGGCCGACATTACCCGCCAACTCGCCGAACCTTTCATCGAGATCGGCAAGTTCCGCGACGAGAACGAAGCCCGCGATGCGGCCGAGCGCATGGCCGCCGCCGGCGTCACGGCGCGCGTCTCACGCGAGCGGGTTCGCTTGCGTCGTGTCTGGCGCGTGGTCGCCGGACCGGCCGAGGATGTCGAAGGCCACTCGGCGATTCTTCGCACGGCGCAGGAAATGGGATACTCGGACGCCTACCCTGTCGGCGGCTGACCGCCTATATCGCGGCCAAAACGACGGAGCAGGATATCATGACTCTCAAGCCGTTCCTTGCCGCCTTGTTGCTATCGACGCCCGCGGCCGCGCAGGAATTCCAGACCCGCGCGGGCAGCGCGATCGTCATCGACCACAATACGGGGCAGGTGCTTCTGTCCAAGAACGCGCAGGTTCCCCTGCCCCCCGCGTCGATGTCCAAGCTTATGACGCTGAATATGGCGTTCGAGGCGTTGGAGGACGGACGGCTGACCATGGAAACCGAGTTGCCGGTGTCGGATCACGCCGCCAGCTTCGGCGGATCGACGATGTTTCTCGATCCTCGCGACCGCGTCACGGTCGAGGATCTGATCCGCGGCATCGTCGTGCTCTCGGGCAATGACGCGACAGTCGTCATCGCCGAAGCGCTCTCGCCCGACGGGACGGAAGCGGGTTTCGCCGACATGATGAGCGAGCGGGCGCGCGAGCTTGGCATGGAGAATTCCGCGTTCCGCAACGCATCGGGATGGCCCGCGCCCGGTCATGTGATGTCGATGGAGGATCTCGCGATCCTGGCCGAGCGTCTGATTACCGAGTTTCCGCAATACTACCCGTATTTCGCAGAGACCGAGTTCGCCTTCGATGGCCGCTCGCCCGCGAACCGCTTCAATCGCAACCCGATCCTGCGGCTGGACATTGGGGCGGACGGTCTCAAGACCGGTCACACGCAAGAGGCGGGGTATGGTCTTGTCGGCAGTGCCGTCGATGGCGACCGGCGCGTGACCTTCGTCATCTCGGGGATCGAATCCGAAGCCGTGCGCGCCGAAGAGAGCGAGCGCATCGTGAATTGGGCCTTCCGTCAGTTCGCCGAAGAGCAGTTGTTCGACGACGAGACGGCGACGATGCATGCCGATGTTTTCATGGGAGAGGCTCCGACCGTCGCGCTGGAGCCCGCCGAGGAACTGACGGTCCTGCTTCCGACGACGGGGCGCCAGCCCCTGGCTGGCGAGATCAGCTATGACGGTCCGATCAACGCGCCCATCGAGGCCGGACAGCAGATCGCGACACTTACGCTGAGCCATCCGGGGATGGAGCCTTGGTCCGTCCCGCTGGTCGCCGCCGAGGACGTTCCACGGGCCGGCCCGCTGCGCCGGATCCAGATTGCGGGTGGGACCGTTGCCGGTCGTCTGCTCGATGAAGTGATGGCCCGGATCGAGGGGGAACCCGAGACTACCGCGACCGAGGAAGCACCCGCCGAAGGCTGATGCGCCGACGAAGGTCGGGTCGGGCGACGCCTTGGTCCGATGCGCGTGGTCATGCCGGTCGGAGCGAGCGCCTCGCCATGAGCCTCGCCGTGTCGGTGCCCCCTCGCCCCCGCCCTGCCCCCCTGCTAACCGGACCTCATGTTCATCTCGTTCGAAGGCATCGATGGCTGCGGAAAGTCGACCCAGGCGCGCATGCTGGCCGATGCGTTGCGGGCTGAGGGCGAGGTCGTGCAAACGAGGGAACCCGGCGGGTCGCCCGGCGCGGAAGAGATCCGGCGCCTGCTGGTCGAGGGCGATCCCGCGCGCTGGTCCGCCGAGACGGAGATCCTGCTTTTCACCGCAGCCCGCCGGGACCACCTGGAGCGTGTGATCGCCCCTGCGCTCGACCGCGGGGCGCGCGTCGTCACGGACCGCTTCGCCGATTCCACGCGTGTCTATCAGGGCGCGACCCGCGGCGATCTCCGGGCGACCGTGGATGCGCTGCACGATCTCATGATCGGCCGCGATCCGGACCTCACATTCGTGGTCGACATCGATCCCGCGCTCGCCCGCGCCCGGGCCGCCGCCCGGTCCGATACCGAGGACCGGTTCGAAGAGTTCGGCCTGTCTTTCCAGATGACGCTCCGCGACGGATTTCGCGCGCTGGCCGAGGAGTTTCCGACGCGTGTCCGGCTGATCGACGGTGACGGCGCGGCCGAGATTGTCCACCGCCGCGTGATGGCCGCGCTGTGACGGACGGGCTGCCCGAAGGCGACCGCGCGGGCGACGCGCCCCACCCCCGCCATACCGCACGCCTGATCGGGCAAGGGCCGGCCGAGCGCGCCTTCCTGGACGCTTGGAACGGCGGGCGTCCACATCACGGCTGGCTCCTGACGGGTCCCAGGGGCGTGGGCAAGGCGACACTGGCCTGGCGGATCGCCCGGTTCCTGCTGACGGACCCTCCGCCGCACGCGGACAGCCTGGATCCCGAACCGGGGCATCCGGCGCTTCCCCGAATAGATGCCCTTTCGGAACCCGCTCTGATGCTGCTTCGGCGCCCGTGGGACGAGAAGACCAAGCGTCTAAGGGCAGAGATCACCGTGGACGAGGCGCGGAGGCTCGGCCCGTTCTTCGGCCTGTCGGCAAGCGGCCGCCGCGTTGTCATCGTCGATGCGGCCGACGATCTGAACCGGAACGCCGCCAACGCGATCCTGAAGTTGCTCGAAGAGCCGCCCGTTGGAGCAACCCTGCTTCT
This sequence comes from Jannaschia aquimarina, assembly GCF_000877395.1. Lineage (GTDB taxonomy): Bacteria > Pseudomonadota > Alphaproteobacteria > Rhodobacterales > Rhodobacteraceae > Jannaschia > Jannaschia aquimarina. Next base: position 3,003 of record NZ_JYFE01000015.1, read on the forward strand.
GATCTCGCACCAGCCGGCACGCCTGTTGCCGACGATCCGCTCCCGTTGCCGGGTCCTGCGACTCGGCCCACTTTCGCCCAAGGAAGTTGCCGAGGCCGTTGCACAGGCGGGCGGCGCAGAGACGGATCCCGGCCTCGCCGAACTGGCTCAGGGATCTCCGGGTGCCGCATTGGATCTCGCCGAGGGCGGAGCCGAGACCTATGCCGGTCTGGTCTCGCTGTTTGCTCATGCGCCGATGGATCGGGGTGCGGCGCGTCGGCTGGCCGACAGCCACGCGGGCCGGGCGGCATCGGACAGGCTGCCGGTGACGCGGGACATGCTGCAACGGCTCTTGCACCGTGCCGCGCGCGCCGCCGTCGCGGGCCCGCCCCCCGAGGCCGTCCCGGGAGAAGCGGCAACGTTATCCAGACTGGCGCCGAACGAAGACGCGGCGCGCGCGCTCGCCGCGCTGGCACAGGACCTGTCGGACCGCTTCGCCCACGCCGCAGCGGTCAATGTCGATCCCGCCGCGATCGTTTGGGACCAGCTTGCCGCGATCGACGGCCATGCGCGCAACGTTTGAAATGGGGACCGGCCCGGTGGGCGCAGCTTTGCTGGCCTCTTGTATGTCCGCGCCGCCCCGCCTACCCCGCCCCGCATGCGCCTGACCGACAGCCATTGCCACCTCGACTTCCCGCAATTCGAAGGGGAGCTTCCCGATCTGATCGACCGCGCCGCGAAGGCGGGCGTGCATCGGATGGTGACGATCTGCACCAAGCTGCGACAGGCGTCGCAGGTCCGTGCCATCGCCGACGCCCATGCCCCTGTCTTCTGGGCCGCGGGGACGCACCCCATGAGCGCGGCCGACGAACCGATGGCGAGCGTGGATGAACTGGTCGCGCTCGCCGACCATCCAAAAATGGTCGGCATCGGCGAAACCGGGCTCGACTACCACTACACCGCCGATAGCAAGGACGTGCAGCAGCAAAGCCTGCGGATCCATATCGAGGCGGCGCGCCGGACAGGATTGCCGCTGATCATCCACGCCCGTGACGCCGACGAAGACATGGCGACCATTTTGCGCGACGAGCACCGCGCGGGCGCCTATTCCTGCGTGATGCATTGCTTTTCGTCGGGCCGCGCGCTTGCCGAGGCTGCGCTGGAGCTGGGCTTCTACCTCAGCATGTCCGGGATCGCGGCCTTTCCCAAATCGGACGAGTTGCGCGCGATCTTCGCGGACGCCCCCCTCGACCGGATCCTCGTCGAGACCGACGCGCCCTATCTTGCGCCACCCCCCTATCGTGGCAAGCGCAACGAGCCCGCGTTCGTCGCACACACTGCCGCCAAGGGCGCCGAAGTCTTCGCGATCACGGAGGCGGAATTCGCCGCTGCGACCGAGGCGAATTTCGAGCGTCTGTTCTGGAAGACAGTCGCCGACGCGCCGCCGGGCTGACATCGGCCCGTTGCTCCTGGGGCGGCCCGCCCTTGCCCTTGGGCGCGCCGATGACCACAAGGCACTCATGGCGACCCTGCGGTTCACGATCCTCGGCTGCGGCTCCTCCGGCGGCGTCCCGCGTCTGGGCGGGCATTGGGGCGATTGCGACCCGGAGAACCCCCGCAACCGGCGCCGGCGCTGTTCCATGTTGGTCGAACGCGTGACGGAGCACGGCACCACACGGGTTCTGGTCGACACGTCGCCCGACATGCGGCAGCAACTGCTCGATATTGGGGTCGGGAACCTCGACGGAGTCGTCTGGACGCACCCTCATGCCGACCACGTGCACGGACTGGACGACCTTCGAATGATCGTCTTCAACCAGCGCCGGATGCTCGACGTGTGGGCCGATGAGCCGACCTACGACGCCCTGAAGACGCGGTTCGGCTATGCCTTCGAGACCCCCGACGGGTCGGCCTATCCGCCGATCCTGACGCGGCATACATTTGACGGACCGATCTCGATCCCGGGCGCGGGAGGCGATCTGCGGGTGACGCCGATCCCGGTCGACCACGGGTCGATCCCCGCGCTGGGACTACGGATCGGGGGTTTGGCCTACATGCCCGACGTCAATTCCATTCCCGAGGCGTCGGACTGGCTGTTGCAGGGATTGGATGTCTGGATCCTCGATGCGCTGCGTCGGACCAACCACCCATCGCACTTTTCGCTGGCGGAGGCGCTCTACTGGATCGACCGAATGGCTCCGAAACGGGGCGTGTTGACGAATATGCATATCGACCTGGACTGGGCGACCGTGGATGCCGAGACGCCCGGAAACGTGACTCCTGCCTGGGATGGCATGGTGATCGAGTTGCCCGATGACCGCCCTTGAAGACTGGAAGCCGGACCAGCCCGCCAGCCTGCAAACTCCACCGGATAATGGCCGATGCTATCCGTCCTGACGGTCACGGTCCCGGTCTTCGTCCTGATCGGCGCGGGGTATGTGGCGGTCTGGAAGGGGCTGTTCAGCCAACCCAATGTGGACGGCCTGATGGTCTTCACGCAGCGGTTCGCGATCCCCTGCCTGCTGTTCCTCGCCATGGCTCGGCTGGATCTCGCGGCGGGCTTCGACTGGCGCCTTCTGACGGCCTATTATTCCGGCAGCCTGATCTGCTTCGCCGCCGGTATCCTCGGCACCCTCTTCTGGCTGAAGCGGGGACCGGAGGACGCAGTCGCCGTCGGCTTCGCGGCGATGTTCGCCAACACGGTGCTTCTGGGCCTTCCCATCGCTGAACGGGCTTATGGGACCGAAAGCCTTACGCCGAACTATGCGATCATCGCGATGCACGCGGCCTTCTGCTATCTCGTCGGCGTCACCGCCATGGAGATCGTGCAGGCGGGCGGCAGCGGGTTCCGCCGCGGTGTGCGGAATGTCGGGCTGTCGCTTGCGCGCAATTCGCTGATGATCGGCGTGATGCTCGGCCTCTTGCTGAACCTGTCCGGTCTGCCTCTGCCCGCCCTTCTCGAAGAGCCGATCCAGCTGGTCGCATCGGCCGCCTTGCCGGCCGCCCTTTTCGGGCTCGGCGGCGTCCTCGTGCAATACAAGCCGGAAGGCGACTGGCGCGGGATCTCGCTCTGCATCGGGATCGCGCTGGTTCTGCACCCGGTCGCCACCTACGCGGTCGGGAAGTCCCTCGACCTTCCCGAGGGCGCGTTCCGGGCAGCCGTCCTGACGGCCGCGATGGCACCTGGCGTAAACTCGTACCTCTTCGCGGCGATGCACGGCAGAGCGGTCCGCATCAGTGCGTCCGCCGTCCTCATCGGAACGGCGGCCTCCGTCCTGACCGTGTCGATCTGGTTGCTGATCCTCGGGTGAGAGCCAATCTCCGTCAGCCGCCGCGCGGCACGTCCGACCCTTCTGAGATCGGCGTCTCCATTGCGCCGGGGCTGTAGAACTGTTTGTCCAGTTCCCAAGCGACGAACATCGGAACGTCCTGAGCCTCGCCTGCCGGGGTTCCGATCCAGTCCGGCCGCGCCACGGGACGGGCCGAAGCGTGCAGCCCCATGCAGAAGGGCTGACGCGAGATCCAACGGCGCATGTCCTCCCGCTTGCGGGTGGAGTGGAACGGCCCCCAATCCGCGGCCACGCCCTTCATGCCCCGCGCCACCACGTTGTCGCGCGGAACGGTCCGATTCATGATCCGGACGGCGCAGGACATGTTGAGCGCGCCATCCTTGAGCGCCTCGCCCGTGCGCGCCTGGCATTTGTAGAGTTGCGCCGTCGGCGGATAGATCTGGACGAGGCCGTACCACAAACCTCCACCGCCCACGGCATTCGGGCGCCACGTGCTTTCATGCTTGGCCAGCGTCGAGAGAAGCCCGGCCCAGAACGCCTTTCGCGACCAGCGATCGGCCTCGGGATAGGCGGGGCACCACGCCTGAATGTCGCGGGGGACCGTGTCGACCAGCTTCTGTCCGTGGCTCTCGATGGCGCGCATGGCGGCGCGCGTCCAACGGGCGGATCCCCGGACATGGTCCCACCGCAGGTCCGGCAGTTCCTCCGTCACGACCGTGCGGGGTCGCGGCGCGGGGCGCAGCGACCAGATCGGCGCGAAGGCGGATGCGTCCGCCTGCCAGGTCGGCGCACTTGAATTGGCCGTTACCTCATAGGGCGCTGTGTCGGCGGATTGTGCCATTGCGGGCACGGCGCCGCACAGCGCGAGGCCCAGAATGGCAGCCTTGTGAAGTCCGGACCGGATCATCGTCGCTCTCATCTCGTCGGCACCCCCAGGTGTCGTCGGGCCGAACCGCAGCCCCTTGGCAAACTCGCCATGACGCGCCATGGCTCGAACAGACGCACCCGACCGGTTGGCAGACTCGGTACGGGTGCAGCGCCCCCCTATCACCCCAACCCAGCGTTGCAAAACGGACAGCGTGTTTCCCGTCGCGAAGCCGCCGGGGTTGGCGGATAGATGCCGATGGGACAGGGTTCGTCAGGGGCGTGACGAGGGATTCGGGTCCATGCACTTCATCATCGGGCTGCTCGGCCTCGCGGCAGCCGCTTCGTTCTGGCTGTATCGGATGCGGGATGCGGCAGACACGGCGCATCAGGTCAAGGACGCGGCCGAGACGGCGATCGGCGCCGTCAAGCGCTGGAACTTCAAACGCACCCATCACGGAAATCCGGCGGACCAGATCGACCGCGCAGATCTGGCTCAGGGCACGCTGGCCGCCGTCTTCATGGAGCTTGGCCCGCCGCCGACGCGCGAAGACCGCAACGCTCTCTTGTCTGCCCTGCAACGTCACCTGCGCATCGACCTACCGGCCGCCGAAGAGATCCTGGTGATAGGGCACTTCTTCGCCAACGAATGCGGGAGCCCGGAAGCGGCTGTGCCCCGGATCGGCAAGCGTCTCTTCAAGCTCGAGGGAGAGCGTGGCCTCGACCCGGCCCTTGCGGTCATCAATGACGCGACGGACGGCATCACGGACAGGCAGCGCGATGCGCTGGCCGAACTCAAGCGCATCTTCCGTCGCTGACGCGGCGCGGGGCCGCCTTGCCCCGCCCCCCGGCTGCCGGTAATCCGCCTCGAAGATGCGGAGGACGCCATGCTGGACCTGACCTACGAGACGCCCAAGCCCAAGACCATCGCCGGCGAGACCGGGGATTGGGAACTGGTCATCGGAATGGAGGTCCACGCGCAGGTCAGCTCCAACGCCAAGCTGTTCTCGGGCGCCTCCACCCGCTTCGGCGCAGAGCCGAACTCGAACGTCTCCTTCGTCGATGCGGGCATGCCCGGCATGCTGCCGGTCATCAACGAATTCTGCGTGGAACAGGCCGTCAGGACCGGACTGGGCTTGAAGGCGGCGATCAACTTGCGCTCCGCCTTCGATCGGAAGAACTACTTCTATCCCGACCTGCCGCAGGGCTACCAGATCAGCCAGCTCTACCATCCCATCGTTGGCGAAGGCGAAGTGCTGGTCGAACTCGGCGACGGCACCGCCCGCGTCGTTCGGATCGAGCGGATCCATCTCGAACAGGATGCCGGCAAGTCGATCCACGATATGGATCCGGCCCTTTCCTTCGTGGATCTCAACCGCACCGGCGTGGCTCTGATGGAGATCGTCAGCCGCCCGGACATCCGCGGCCCCGAGGAAGCGGCGGCCTACATCGTCAAGCTGCGCCAGATCATGCGCTATCTGGGCACCTGCGACGGGAATATGCAGAACGGCAACCTGCGCGCGGACGTGAACGTCTCTGTCTGCCGCCCCGGCCAGTACGAGAAGTATCAGGAGACGCAGGACTTCTCGCATCTCGGCACGCGGTGCGAGATCAAGAACATGAATTCCATGCGCTTCATCCAGCAGGCTATCGACTACGAGGCCCGCCGCCAGATCGCGCTGCTCGAACGCGGCGAGGAGGTCGTGCAGGAAACCCGCCTCTACAACGTCGAAAAGGGCGAGACGCGGTCGATGCGATCCAAGGAGGAGGCGCATGACTACCGCTACTTCCCCTGCCCCGACCTGTTGCCGCTGGAGATCGAGCAGGAGTGGGTGGACGACATCGAAGCCTCCCTTCCCGAACTGCCCGACGCCAAGAAGGCGCGCTTCGTCTCCGATTTCGGCCTCAGCGACTACGATGCGAGCGTGCTGACTGCTGAGACCGAGGCCGCCGCCTATTTCGAGGAGGTGGCTGCCGTCTCGGGCAACGGGAAGGCCAGTGCGAACTGGGTCATCAACAACCTGTTCGGACGGCTCAAGGAAGACGGCGATCGTTCGATCACCGAAAGCCCCATGTCGCCCGCGCAACTCGGCGGCATCCTGAAGCTGATCGAGACGGGCGACATCTCCGGCAAGATCGCCAAGGACGTCTTCGAGATCGCCTACACGACCGGCCGCGAGCCTGCGGAAATCGTCGAGACCGAGGGCATGAAGCAGGTCACCGATACCGGCGCGATCGAAGCGGCGGTGGACGAGATCATCGCCGCCAACCCCGCGCAGGTCGAGAAGGCCCAGCAGAACCCCAAGCTCGCCGGCTGGTTCGTCGGCCAGGTCATGAAGGCGACCGGGGGCAAGGCGAACCCGAAAGCCGTCAACGAGGTCGTGTCGGCCAAGCTGGGTCTCTGAACGCCTTCCGGGGCCGCGGCGCCACAGCCACGGAATCGCCGCAGCCCGGCGGTGAATTAACCATATTCGCCGCGCATTCAGCGCGAATGAGACACGAGACCTTCACAAACCCCGACGCAATCGAGTTCAAGGTCGTCCCCGCGCCCAAGAAGGGTGAGCATGGCCCGAACCTCTCAAACGACACCGACCGGATGGCCCATACGCTGACCGGCATCTTCAACGAGATGGCCGCCGAAGGGTGGGAATTCCTCAGGGCCGAACGCCTGCCGAACGATGTCGGCTACGACATGACCGGCACCGCCGCCAAGGAAGTCACCGTCCTCGTCTTCCGGCGCGAATCGTGCCAGCCGGTCATGTTCCGGCGGGCCTCTGCGACAGCAGGTCCGCGCCCGGTGGCGGAGCCCGAGCCGGCCCTCCGACCTGTGGCCGAACCGCTGGTCCTGACCAACCCCCTCGAGATCGTCCGGGACTGACACGCTCGCTATAGGCGAAAAGCTGACCTTGGGGTAACCTCCGACGTCGAAGGGTGTCGGAGTTCCATGGCGCTTGTGTTGTCGAGCCGTGCTTTCGCCTCCCCCGCGCGTATGTCGATGCGGGGTTCTTCGGGTGCGACACATTATGGCATCGTCGATCGGCCCAGCGGGATCGGTGCGCCGAAGCTTCGGTTGGTGACGCAGGCCAAATGGCTGGCCCTGATCGCCGCGGCCGCCCATGACAACCGGGTGCTTTTCTATGTCCACGGTTACAATACCCGTCCCACGGGGTTCCTTCGCCATCTCCTGAAAGTCGAGACGGCGCTCAGGCGAAACGGATACCATGGCGCGATCGTCGGCTACGATTGGCCTAGCCTCGGCAAGCCCAGCCCGGCCGCGTACCGGGCGGACCGCCGCACCATTCATCGCATCGCGCGACACCTCGTGCTGGATGGCCTCTTCCCGATCCTCGGGCTGTCTCCCCGTCCCCGCGTGAGCCTCGCGGCGCATTCCATGGGCGGCCTGATGGCGCTGAACGCGCTTGGGCAGTTCGGAACCCGGGCATCGCCGTGGAAATGGCTGGACCAGGTCCTCTTCACCGCCGCAGATGTCAGGATCGACCAGATGGCCTCAGGGGGCAACGGCGCGCGCCTCCTGGCGCTGCGGGCAAAGCGGTTCACCAACTACTACAACCCGTGGGACGAGATCCTCTCTCTGTCGGGGCCGTTCCTGAACGGCGGCTCCAAACGGGCGGGGCGCGCCGGGCTTCCAGCCAGTGTCCCGGCCGGGCACCACGACATCCATTGCCTCGACCAGTTCCGACGCGATGCCCACGGAACGGCGGGTAGCGATTTCGAGAACATGCTGCTGTCCCATGGCTGGTGGTGGGACAATGCGGGATTCGTTCGCGACGCGGCCCTGACGCTTCTGGGAAAGTCCGCGACCGCGATGCCCACGAGACGGCCGACGACGACGACGGATCAGGCGCTCTGGACCTAGAACGGCGCGGCCGCGGGGTCAGTCATCCAGATCGAGCGAAAGGGCGTGGATCCGGTCCATCACGTCGCCAAGCGCCGTGTGGACCATCCGGTGCCGCTCGACCCTGCCCTTGCCCGCGAATGCCTCGGCGCGGATCGCCACCTTCCAGTGGCTCTCTCCGGACCCATCGTCGCCGGCATGTCCGGCATGGGACGCGCTGTCGTTGATCACCTGCATCTCGCGGGGATCGAAGGCCGCCTGCAAACGCTCCCGGATCGTCGCCTCCATGGACATCGTCTTTTCCTTCCGAAGCCTCTTCCATCCGCCGGGCCGATGACTAGAGTATGGCGCCTGCGACCGGCAAGGGGGCCCCATGACCAAGAACGATCCCTTTGGATTCGACATGCGTGTCTCGTCCGCGAAGAAGAAGAACACGCGCGGCCGTCGCGGCATGTCGGGTGCGTTCGAGACGTCGACCCGCGAATGCGAGCACGAAGGCTGCACGGAACGGGGCCAGTACCGCGCACCCAAGAGCCGGGACTCGAAGGACGACTACTACTGGTTCTGCAAGGATCACGTGCGCGAGTACAATCAGAAGTGGAACTTCTTCGACGGCCAGACCGAAGCGGAGGCCGCGGCGCAGTTGAATGCCGACCAGGGGCCGACGCAGCCGTTCCGCAAATCCATGGAGGAGCGGGCCTGGGCGCGTCTCGGCATCGAGGACGCCCACCAGGTCCTGGGCGGGAACGCGACCCAGAATCCGGGCCGCGCATCCCAAGGGCGGCGCCTTCCGCCGACCGAGCGCAAGGCCATCGAGATCCTCGAAGCCCGCGACGACATGGCCAAGGCGGACATTCGCAAGGCCTACAAGAAGCTGATCAAGGTCCTGCATCCCGACATGAACGGCGGCGACCGCAGCCAGGAAGAACAACTGGCCGAGGTCGTCTGGGCGTGGGACCAGATCAAGGACAGCCGCAACTTCAAGTAGGGCTCAGGCGACGTCTCGCTGCTGCGGCTCTTCGACCACGCGCGCGTCGAGCCATTCCCTGAGATCCGGTTCGATGCGCCGGAGACTCGGCGGCCGGTAGAGCTGCCAGTCGCCGTCCTTCGTTTCGTAACCGTATCGGTCGAGCACGGCAGCATGGACGCCGTCCATCGAACCCGGCCCGTCGCGGTCCCGTCCGATCATGCTCATGACCTGTGCCGCGACGCCGCCCTTGCGCTTCTCCATGTTGTAGAGCGGCCCGACGGGGTTCTGCTTTTCGACGATGCGATCCCGGACGATCGGATCGAACTGCAATCCCGCGCGTTCGGCCCCCTCGATGATCCAGCCGAGCGCGATCGAAGACAGGTCCTCGATGTTGCCGCCGCCACCTACGGCACCGTGATCGCCCGCGAAGAACCGTTCCTGATAGGGCCGCGCGTCGCCCAGTATCCCGTCGTTCAGGCGATCCAGGTTCGACCAGAGCGTCGGCTCGAATTCGCGGCGGCGTTCGTCCAGCGCGACTGCGTGCCGCGCCGACGTCACCATCCGTGACAGCTCGGCATCATGGAACCTGTTGCCGCGATTGATCAGGCCGGAGATCAGGAACCGGTTCGGAACCCCCAGGGATCCGACCGTGTCCCAGACGCCCAGATAGGCGATCTTCAGAAGCGCCGCGTCATGCGCCCCCTCTTCCGCATAGATCTCCGCATCGTCGGGGCTGGTCATCAGATGCGGCGATATCTTTGCACGGAAGCGGCGGCTGAGATCGGTGTCCGGCTTGGTCCGGGGGTCGTCGCGGGTGCGGTAGCGGTCGACGATCCGGTCCAGCTTCGACAGCCGCGTGCGCGACAGAAGGCCCGAGGACCGGATCAGCCCGGTCAGCGACCGCGCCGTATAGGCGCCGCGCGAGAAGCCGAAGATGTAGATCTCGTCGCCGGGATCATAAAGAAAGACAAGCCGCGTATAGGCGTCCACGACGTTTTGCGTCAGACCCATCCCCAGCGCCCCGCCCAGGATCCGGTCGCTGATCTTTCCCATCTGGGTCAGCCCCCGCTGGCCGGTCCCGACGCCGGGCACGTAGGTCATGACCTGCGGGACATCGTCCGTCCCGATGGGACGCAAGGCGCGGCCGAGATGAACGACATTGGTCGGATATTCGGAGCTGGCATGGCTCCAGGTGCCGTCGCACAGGATGACGATACGCTTCATCTCGGTCTCCCCTACCAACAAGTGACGCAAGGTTAATCACTCACGGAACCCTGCGACAGTGAGGCATTCCCTACCTGGGGCGTTCCCCTTGCTCCTCCTCGTCTTATGTTGCATCCCGCCCGCTGACCGAAGGAGTGACGACATGGCCGATGGAAGCCTCGAAACCCTCGTTGAACCGGACACGGACTACTCCGTCCGCGAGGTGTTCGGCATCGACAGCGACATGATCGTAAAGGGCTTCGCCGCGCCGTCGGAGCGGGTGCCGGAAGTCGACCCGACCTACCGCTTCGACCCAGACACCACGCTGGCGATCCTGGCGGGGTTCGGCTGGAACCGCCGGGTCATGATCCAGGGCTACCACGGGACGGGCAAATCGACCCATATCGAGCAGGTCGCGGCGCGCCTCAACTGGCCCTGCGTGCGGGTCAACCTCGACAGCCATATCAGCAGGATCGACCTGATCGGCAAAGACGCGATCAAGTTGAAGGACGGCGTGCAGGTCACGGAATTCCATGAGGGAATTCTGCCGTGGGCGCTGCGCAACCCGGTCGCGATCGTCTTCGACGAATACGATGCCGGCCGGGCCGACGTTATGTTCGTGATCCAGCGCGTGCTGGAACATGACGGCAAGCTCACGCTGATGGATCAGAACACCATCATCACTCCGCACCCGTCCTTCCGCCTCTTCGCGACGGCGAACACGGTCGGGCTGGGTGACACGACGGGCCTCTATCACGGCACCCAGCAGATCAACCAGGCGCAGATGGACCGCTGGTCGCTGGTTGCGACCCTCAACTATCTCGAACACGACGCCGAAGCGGAGATCGTGCTGGCCAAGAATCCCTCCTGGGATACCGAGGAGGGGCGCAAGCAGGTCAGCCAGATGGTCACCGTCGCCGATCTGACGCGCACGGCCTTCATGGCAGGCGACCTGTCGACGGTGATGTCGCCCCGGACCGTGATCGCCTGGGCCCAGAACGCACAGATCTTTGGCGATATCGGCTATGCGTTCCGTCTGTCGTTCCTGAACAAGTGCGACGAGTTGGAGCGGGAGACGGTGGCGGAATTCTACCAGCGCTGCTTCGACGAGGAACTGCCGGAAAGCGCGGTCTCCAAGAGCCTGGGATGACTCGGTTCGCGCTCGTTCTTGCGTTCCTTGCGACGAGCGCGGCCGCCTTCACGCCTGATCAGCAAGCTCGCCTCGACGGGTGGGACGCCGTCATCCGGGAGGCCGGGGCCGGATGCACGGCATGGGAGGTCGCGAGAGCCGAAGCGCTGATCGAGCGCGGGCTCGACAGCTACCGCGATCCGCAGGGCTATCTGGAGTTCGGCGTGATGGCGACGAACATCTATCTGCAGACCGAGGTCCCGCCGGACGACCTGCAGGCGGAAGCGTTGCACGAGGTCCCGGCACTCCGCCCGGTCGCCGCCCGCTTTGCGGATGCGCTGGCAGCCGGAACGACCTTGGATGATCCGTCGCTCTCTTTCGTCGACGACGCGGTGGCCGCGTGCGACCGGCAACTCGACGCGATCGGAGAGCGCGTTCGCTGGGCGATCGACGAAGGCATCTCGCTGGACTGACCGTCGGCACTGTCTATCGGTCGTGACACGCCATGCCCGATCCGAAGCCCTCCCGCGCCTCTGCGCGCATTGCTTCGCCCCGCCCGGAACGCTACCTGCACACCATGAGCAAGCCCGTCGATAATCCCGCCGACCCGTTCAAGAAGGCCCTCGCCGAAGCGACCAAGGTCATCGCCGAGGATCGCGAGCTTGCCGTAACCTACTCCGTCGACCCGCCCGGCCGCACCAACGACAGCGTGCGCCTGCCACAGATCAGCCGCCGCATGACGCGCGAAGAGGTGCTGCTGGCGCGCGGAACCGCCGATGCCTTCGCGCTTCGGCACAAGCATCACGATGCGGGCGTCAACGCCAAGTATCTGCCGCAGGGCAACATGGCGCGCGAACTCTATGACGCGCTGGAAACCGCGCGATGCGAGGCCGTCGGGGCGCGTGCGATGCCCGGGACGGCTGGCAACATCGACGCCAAGATCGGCGCCGAGGCGCGGCGCAAGGGCTATGGCGACGTCACCGACAAGGCGCAGGCGCCGCTGGCCGCCGCCGCCGGGTACTGGCTGCGGCACAAGGCGACGGGCCGTCCCTTGCCGGCCGGGGCGCAGAACGTGCTCGACCTGTGGTCCGGCTTCATCGAGGAATCGACAGGTGACAGGGCCGACGATGTCGGCGACATCCTGTCCGATCAGGCGGCCTTCGCCCGGCTTGCGCGCCAACTGATCGACGATCTGGGCTATGGCGACCAGCTTGGCGACGACCCCGACCTCGAAGACGACGAAGAGGATGACGGCGCCGACACCGACGACGAGGAACAGGAGCCCGACTCGACCGGTCAGGACGATGAGGAGGATCAGGCCGACGCCTCGCCCGAACAGAGCCAGGACCAGCAGGATGACCCCTCGCAGGCCGAGGTTTCCATGGACGACATGGCCGATCAGGAGACCGAGGAACAGTCCGAAGCCCCCGAGGCCGACCAGGCGATGGAGCCGCCGCCCCCACCCCCCGTCAGCGAGGCCGATCCGGACTACAAGATCTACTCGGACGCCCATGACGAGGTGATCGACGCCGCCGATCTTGCCGAACCCGCCGAGCTGGAGCGCCTGCGCGCCTATCTGGACCAGCAACTCGAACCGCTCAAGGGGGCGGTCTCCCGGCTGGCGAACCGTCTCCAGCGCCGCCTTCAGGCCCAGCAGAACCGGTCGTGGGAATTCGACCTCGAAGAGGGTCTTCTCGATGCCGGCCGTCTGGCGCGGGTGGTCGCGAACCCGACCACGCCGCTGAGCTTCAAGATAGAGCGCGATACCGAGTTCCGTGACACGGTCGTCACCCTGCTTCTGGACAATTCGGGGTCGATGCGCGGGAGGCCGATCTCGATCGCCGCGATCTGTGCGGACGTGCTGGCCCGTACGCTGGAACGCTGTGGCGTGAAGGTCGAGATCCTCGGCTTCACCACCCGCGCCTGGAAAGGCGGACAGGCACGCGAGGAATGGCTCGGCGCCGGACGGCCCGCCGCGCCGGGCCGGCTGAACGACCTGCGCCATATCGTCTACAAGTCGGCCGATGCCCCCTGGCGCCGGGTCCGTCCCAATCTGGGCCTGATGATGAAGGAAGGCCTCCTGAAAGAGAATATCGACGGCGAAGCCCTAGAATGGGCTCATCGCCGGATGGTCGCCCGCGCCGAGGCGCGCAAGATCCTGATGGTGATCTCGGACGGTGCCCCGGTCGATGACAGCACGCTGTCGGTGAACCCGGCCAATTACCTCGAGAAGCATCTCCGCGACGTGATCGCCATGGTCGAACGTCGCAAGGCGGTCGAGCTTCTGGCGATCGGCATCGGCCATGACGTGACCCGCTACTATCAGCGTGCCGTCACGATCACGGATGTAGAACAGCTCGCCGGGGCGATGACCGAGCAACTCGCCGCCCTCTTCGACAGCGATCCCCGTGCCCGCGCCCGCATCATGGGGATCCGGCACGTCGCCTAGAGGCTCGCCTCCGCGCGGAACCCGGCCGGAATCCGGTCGCGGCCTTCCAGGATCAGATCGGCGAGCACTTCGCCCGACAACGGCGCCATGCCGAAGCCGATCTTGAAGCCGCCATTCGCGATCCAATGGCCGGGGCGATCCGGCCACGCTCCTAGCATCGGGGCTCGACTCCGCGCGCGCGGCCGAACCCCGGCCCAGCGGGCGATGACCGACCCATTCCGCAGGTCGGGAACGGCTGCACGCGCACGCTCGATCAGGTCGTCGAGTTGCGCGTCCGTCGCGTCCGAAGCGTCGAACTCCCGCTCTGACGTGCTGCCGATGGCCGTCGTGCCGTCGCCATGGGGCACGATGTGCAGCCCGTCGACATAGAGTTGCGGCGCATCTCTCCGGTCCAGCCGCAGCAAAGCGGCCTGCCCCTTCACGCCATTTCCCGCCGGGCGCCCCGCGGCGTTTTGCAGGACGCCCAATCCCCGCCATCCCGTCGCGTGGACCACTGCACCATCTTCCGCGCCGTCCGTCACGATCTCTCCGCCCCGCGTTCGGATCGCAGCGGCGAGTGCGTCGCAGGCGCGCGCGGGATGTAGCCGGGCCGACAGGGTATCCCGGATGACGCGCGCTGTGCCGGGCCCCCAGCCGTCCGGTGCGGGTTCGACTGCCCAGACCGCCGCGTCGCCCCAAAGCGCCTTCGCCCCCTCCGCCCGGACGCGAGCCCGCGTCTCCTCCGCCTCATCCGCGACCGGCTGCAATCGGCCCATCCGCGCATAGAGCGGGTCTCCTCCTCCGGCCTCGGCAACGGCACGCCACCAGTCCCCGGCCATCAGCAGGCTTTCAAGCTGGGACGCCTTCTTGTCGTTCCAATTCTCCGGCACGTGCGGCGCCAAGGCCCCCACGACCCCGCCCGACGACCCCGCGCCGACGCCGTGCGGGTCGATCACCCGGACCCGCGCACCGCGGCAGATGCACGCCCACGCCACCGATAGCCCGAAGATCCCGGCGCCCCGAACCGTCACATCGCGCATTGCATCCCTCTCGTCGCGGGATCATCCATGCGGCGGAGGTAGGACAGATGGCCAGCGGCGAACACCCTACGATCGAATGGCAGGGCCCCGTGCCGGTCGCGACCCGCTACGGCGATCCTTACTACTCCCTTCAAGACGGGGCCGCCGAGGCGCGTCACGTCTTTCTGGACGGAAACGATCTGCCCGACAGATTGCGGGACGGCTTTCACGTCGCGGAGCTGGGCTTCGGGACGGGGCTGAATGCCCTCGTGCTCTCGGCAGCCTGGCGGGATCCGGGCATCGTCCGCATGACGTCGTTCGAGGCGCACCCTATGGAGGCAGACGATCTCGCACGCGCCCTGTCCGCCTTCCCAGACATCGACGCCACGCCTCTGCTCGACGTCTGGCCCGCCCGCCGCTTCCGGCTGGGCGCGGTCGAGGTCGAGGTCGTCGAGGGTGATGCGCGCGAGAGCCTGCCGGTCTGGCAGGACAAGGCGGATGCCTGGTTTCTGGACGGCTTCGCCCCGGCGCGAAACCCCGAACTCTGGGAAGAGATGCTGATGGAGGAGGTCGCGCGCCACACGGCGCCCGGAGGCACCTTCGCGACCTATACTGCCGCGGGTCATGTGCGCCGCGCCCTGACGAAGGCCGGCTTCGAGGTCGAAAGGCGCCCCGGCTTCGGACGCAAGCGGCACATGAGCATCGGACGCCTTCCGTGACCCTGTCGAACGAGCGGCTGGGCATCGCGCTGATGGTCGCGACGACGGCCGTCTTCGCGGCACAGGACGGCATCTCCCGCCATCTGGCGGCCGAGTACAACGTCCTGATGGTGGTGATGATCCGCTACTGGTTCTTCGCCGCCTTCGTTGTGACGGTGGCGACGCGCCGCGCCGGCCTCAGGGCCGCGGCCGCCACCTCCAGGCCGATCCTACAGGCGACGCGCGGTCTGCTGCTCGCCGCCGAGATCTGCGTGATGGTCGCGGCCTTCACCTTGCTCGGGCTCGTCGAGAGCCATGCCATCTTCGCTGTCTACCCCCTGCTCGTCGCCGCCCTGTCCGGCCCGATCCTGGGCGAGAGCGTGGGTTGGCGCCGTTGGGCGGCCATCGGCGTCGGCTTCACCGGCGTCCTGATCATCCTCGGGCCGGGATCCGGCGTCTTCTCGCCCCTTGCGCTCATCCCACTGACCTCGGCGGCGATGTTCGCGCTCTATAACCTGCTGACACGGCTCGCCGCCAAGACGGACCGGACGGAAACCAGCTTCTTCTGGACGGGAACGGTCGGGGCGCTCTTCATGACGGTGGTCGGCATCTGGTTCTGGGAACCGATGACCCGCGCCGATTGGGTCTGGATGGCCACGCTCTGCGTGACGGGGGCGACCGGCCACTGGCTCCTGATCCGCACCTACGAGGCCGCCGAGGCGAGCACGGTCCAGCCCTTCGCCTATCTCCAACTCGTCTTCGCCAGCCTGATCGGCCTAGTGATCTTTGGAGAGTCGCTGCGCGCCGAGCTTGTCTGGGGCGGTGCGCTGGTCGTCGCGGCCGGGCTCTTCACGCTCTGGCGGTCAGGCCGCGTGAAGTAAGGGGCGCAGGCTGTGTTCGCCACCCCCCTTCCGGTCTGAAGGGCGACCTTAACCGTCCTCGCCGCTGCGCGTCGCCATCACCGGGCCCGGGGCGAACTCCCCATAACCGTTGCGCAACCATTCGGTCAGGCTGACCGCCTCGGGCAGGCCGGCAAGTTGCGCGCGGTAGGGCAAAAGCGACTCCGACACCCGCATGATGTAGTTGCGCGTCTCCGAGAAGGGCACATCCTCGATCCAGTCCACGATATCGACGGACGGATCGGACGGGTCGCCCAGACGGGCCGACCAGCGCCGCGCGCGAGAGGGCCCCGCGTTGTAGGCGGCCGGAACCAGAACGGGCGACGGCCCGAACTCGGCCTCCAGTTCGCCCAGATAGGCGGTGCCGAGCCGCGCATTGTAAAGCGGGTCATCGGTCAGCCGCCATTTCTCGTAGTTCAGCCCGATCAGGCCCGCCATCTCGCGGGCGGTGCCGGGCATGAGCTGCATCAGCCCCCGCGCGCCCGCATGGCTGACGACGATGGGATCGAACTCGCTCTCGCGGCGGGCAATGGACAGGGACAGTTCTGGCGCCACCGGGCTTTCCAGCGCGGCCAGCGGTGTCACAGGGTAGTAGCCCCTGTGCAATTCCATCCCGCGCAGAGCGGCCCTCTTGGCGATCTTCAGAGCGACATGGGGCTCGTCCCAGGACAGGACCTCGTCGATCAGCGTGCCGATTTCCTCGCGCGGAAGCACGTCGGCCAGATGCGTCGCGAACCGCTCCGCCAGGTCCCGCTCACCCAGTTCCGCCAATTCCCGGGCCGCTTCGAGAACGGTGCTGTCCTGCAGCGACGTCTCGGCCAGCGGGGGGAAACGCTCGTCGCCCGCCAAAAGCGGATCCGGCGCGATGCCGCCACGCTCGGCGGCGAGCTGTCCGTAGAAACTGGTCTGGTATTCCGCACCGGCGGCGTAGGCGGCCTCGGCGCCTTCCGCATCGCCCGCCTCTTCCAGCGCGCGTCCCAGCCAGTAGCCGGCGCGCCCCTTGCTGATCGGCGACGCGACGGCGGCATCGAAACGCCGGAAATGCTCTGCCGCGAGCGAGGGGTCATCCAGATGGCGCAGCGCGATATACCCGGCCAGCCATTCGATCTGGCCGCTGTCGCGATGTCCTTCCGGCAGCCCGTGATTGGCCGCGACCCGGTAGCCGTCGCGCGGATGGCCGTCCTGCTTCAGCCCCCGTGCGAGCCGGTAGCGATGTGGCGCCCAGGCTTCGGGCGAGACGAGGCTGTCTGCGTCCGTGTCATAGGCGAAAAGCAGTTCCAGCGCGCCGTCCTCGCCCCGTATCCGACCCTTGTCGAGACGCCAGCGGAACCGCTCGTAGGCGAGGCCGGCATGGCTGCGCAGGGTTTCGGGGACCGCCGCGATAAGCGCGTCGACGCCCGGTTTGCCCTCGCGGAGCGCGATGCGGGCTTCGGCCAGGGCGCGTTCCGGCCCCTCGACCAGAGGCAGGGTCCGACCGGCGGATTTCAGGTCGCCCGACCAGATCATCGCGTCCAGCCGCGCGGGGTGGAACGGCTCCAGCACTTCGCCGAATACCTCGATGAAGCCGGCATGGGCGGCCGGTGGCATCGGGCGGGTCAGCCAGCTGTCGATGGCGATCGCCTCGGCCTCGTCGGTGCGGCCCGCGGCCCGCAACGCGATCGCAAGCCGCAGCGCGCCGTTGCCGGTATTCGGCTCACGCCCGTCGAAGAAGGCGATCACCTCGGACGGCGGCAGCGCAACCGGCATCACCTGTTCCGCACGGATGCGCATCAGATCGAGACCTGGCCAATCGGCGTTACGGTCGAGGAAATCGACCATCTCGGCAAAGCTGCCCGCACGGTCCCGAAGCAGGTGCCACAGCAGCACGTCCCGCAGCACATCCTCGTCCACGCGGGTCATGGCGGCGCGGGCGGCGTCGGGACGCCCGTCGCGCAGATGGCTCAGACCCAGCGTGAACTCCCCGTCCGCGCGCGAGGCGGGGGCGAGTGTCAGCGATACGGCCAGGGCGGTGGTGGCGGCCAGGGCCAATCGTCGAAACGGCGTCATGGTCGATCTCCCTCGGCGGGCAAATTGGCGACTATTCAGGGGGGATTCCAGCCCGAAAACACGGCTTTATTGAGGCTCCCATAACAAATCGCCATGACCGCGCCGTCTTGTCGCGACCAGAGGTGGAAGCTAGACGGGCCCGGATCGCCGCAAAGAGGAGTTACGCGATGTTCAAGGGATCCCTATGCGCCCTGGTCACGCCCTTCAAAGGCGGCACTATCGACTTCGACGCACTCGCCGCGCTGGTCGATTGGCATGTCGAGGAAGGCACGCACGGCCTCGTGCCCGTGGGCACGACCGGCGAGAGCCCGACCCTCAGCCACGAGGAACACGAAGCCGTGGTCGAGGCCGTGGTGAAGCAAGCGGCCGGGCGGATCCCGGTGATCGCAGGCGCCGGCTCCAACAACACGATCGAGGCGCGGCGCTTCGTCGAACACGCGAAATCCGTCGGCGCGGATGCGGCCCTGGTCGTGACGCCCTACTACAACAAGCCCACGCAGGATGGCCTCTATGCCCATTTCGCCAATCTGGCGGAGGTTGGGCTGCCGATCCTGATCTACAACATTCCCGGCCGGTCCGTCGTCGACATGACGCCCGCCACGATGGGGCGCCTGGCGCAACTCGACGCGATCATCGGCGTCAAGGATGCGACCGGCGACCTGGCCCGCGTCAGCCAGCAGCGCATCACCTGCGGCACGGACTTCCTGCAGATCTCCGGTGAGGACGCGACCGCCCACGGCTTCAACGCGCAGGGCGGCGTCGGCTGCATCAGCGTGACCTGCAACGTCGCCCCGCGCCTCCTGTCGCAGATGCAGGAAGCGTGCCTGGCGGGCGACTACGCCACGGCGCTGGAAATTCAGGACCGACTGATGCCGTTGCATCAGGCCATCTTCACCGAGCCCGGCCTCGTCGGCGCCAAATACGCGCTGTCGCTGTTGGGCAAGTGTTCAGACGAAGTCCGCCTTCCACTCACCCCGCTCGGCGAGGGAACGCGCCTGCTGGTCAAGGATGCGATGCGTCATGCCGGCCTGCTGAATTGAGCACCGGTCTGCCGAAGGGGCTGGTGCCCCTCCTCTCGGCCTCGAACTTCGTCATCGGCATGGGTGCCTTCCTGGTGGTGGGCATGCTGGCCCCGCTGGCACGGGACATGGGGATGTCACCTGCGCGTGCGGGCTGGGTGATGACGTCCTACGCAATCGGCTATGCGCTCCTGTCGCCGCTGCTGGTTTCGCTGACCGGGCGCTTCGGGCGCCGCCGGGTGCTGGCAGCGGGCATGGCGGTTTTCGCGGCCGGATGCGCGGCCTCGGCGCTCGCCCCAAGCGAAGGCGCGCTTTATGCCGCGCGCGTGCTGGCCGCCGCGGGGGCGGGAATGTCGACGCCCGTCACGGCCGCTGTCGCCGCCGGGCTCGCGCCGCCGGAGAAACGGGCCAGCGTGTTGGCCATGGTGTTCTTCGGGCTCACGCTGGCGCAGGTGCTGGGCGTGCCGGCCGGAAGCTGGGTCGCCTACGCCTTCGGATGGCGCGCGGCCTTCTGGCTGGTGACCGGTCTCGCGGTCCTCGCCGCCGTCGCGCTCTGGCTGCGGGTGCCTGCGGGCCTGCGGTTCCAGGCGGTCACGCTCCGCGATCTGGGCGAGGTGCTGTCAGACGGCCGCCTGATGCTGGCGATCCTCTTCACCGCCTCGTTCCTCGGCGCGATCTACGTTCCCTACACCTACCTCTCGCCCCTGTTGGAAGAGACGATGGGCCTGGGCCGAGACGGCGTGACCATCGCATTGGCGATCTACGGATGCGGAGCCGTGGCCGGGAACCTCGCGGGCGGCGTCCTCGCGGATCGGTTGGGACCCGGGCGGACACTGACGCTGCTGGCGATCAGCCAGATCCCCCTGATGGCGCTGATCTCGACCTTGCCGTGGGGGCTGCCTTCCGCGCTGACGCTCTTCGTCGTCTGGGCGCTCTTCGGCTGGTCCTTCATCGCCGGCCAGCAGGCGCGGCTAGTGGGGCTGGCCGGGGCCCGTGCGCCGGTCGCGCTCGCGCTGAATGCCGCCGCGATCTATGTCGGTGCCGCGGTCGGCGCGGCGCTCGGAGGCTGGGTGGTCGCGGCATTCGGCCTCAGGGCGGTCGGACTTGGCGGCGCCGTCGCGGCGCTGGTCGCCGTCGTCCATATCGCCCTGTCGCTGCGGCATCCCCCCGTGGACAGGCGCAGCGCGGATGCATAGGTGCCTCTCATGGCCAAGAAACAGACCCCCGAGGACAAGAACTACAAGGTGATCGCCGAGAACCGGCGCGCCCGGTTCGAATATGCCATCGAGGACGACCTCGAGGTCGGGATCATGCTCATGGGGTCAGAGGTAAAATCCCTCCGAGAAGGTCAGGCCAACATCGCCGAGAGCTATTGCGAGGTGAAGGACGGCGAGCTGTGGCTCGTGAACGCCCATGTCGCGACCTATGCGCCTGCCGTCACCTGGGGTCATGAGGAACGGCGCCGCCGCAAGCTGTTGGCCAAGCGGGGCGAAATCGCCAAGCTGTGGAAGGCGGCGGACCGGGCGGGCTACACGATCGTGCCGCTGGTCATGTACTTCAATCACCGTGGGATCGTGAAGCTGAAGGTCGGCATCGGCAAAGGCAAGAACGTCGCCGACAAGCGCGAGACCAGCGCCAAGCGCGACTGGCAGCGCCAGAAGGCCCGCCTTCTGAAAGAGCACGGCTGACCGCGTCACACCCGTCCGCGGGCTGGAACGGGCTTGGACCGGCGCCTCGCAGGCGGTAGGCCGGTCCGGCAGGAGGTGACCGCATGACCGACGATCCCGCCACCCTCGTCTCGACCGCCTGGCTGGCCCAGCGTCTGCCCGCCCCCGACACGCGCGTGATCGACGCCTCATGGTATCTGCCAGACATGGGCCGCGATCCGCGCGAGGAATATGGCGAGGCGCATATCCCCGGAGCGCGGTTCGTCGCGCTGGACGATGTGTCGGACGCCCGCTCCGCCCTGCCCCACACCGCGCCCCCGGTCGAGAAGTTCATGTCCCGGATGCGACGCATCGGGGTCGGCGACGGGCATACAGTCGTGATCTACGATGGCGCCGAGGGCGGCATCTTCTCGGCCGCACGGCTCTGGTGGCTGTTCCGCGTCTTCGGGCAGCGCGCCGCCGTGCTGGATGGCGGGCTCTCCAAATGGCGCGCCGAAGGGCGGCCCGTCACCGCAGAGCCGCCGACCATCCGAGACCGCCACATGACGGTCACGGCGCATCCCGACCTGCTCTGGGACGTCACGCAGGTCGCGCAGACGGCAAAGCTGGGCAAGACGCAGATCGTCGATGCGCGCAGCGCCTCCCGGTTCGCCGGCGAAGCGCCCGAGCCGCGACCGGGTCTGCGCGCCGGGCACATTCCCAACGCGCGCAACCTGCCCTATCCGATGCTGTTCGAGGCGGACGGTACGATGAAGGATCCGGACGGCCTGCGCGCCGCGTTCGAGGAGGCCGGCATCGACCTGACCCGTCCCGTGGTCACGTCCTGCGGATCGGGCGTGACGGCGGCGATCCTGAACCTCGCCCTGGCCCGGCTGGGTCACACCGATCACGCGCTCTATGACGGGTCCTGGTCCGAATGGGGGATGTATCCCGACCTTCCCGTCGCCACAGGTCCCGCCGGCGAGGCGCACTGATGTTCGGATCGCTCAAGCCTCAGCCAGAGGACAAGATCCTCGCGCTCATGTCCGCATTTCGGGACGATCCGCGCGGCGACAAGATCGACCTCGGCGTCGGCGTCTACCGCGATGCCCAAGGCCGCACGCCGGTCATGCGCGCCGTCAAGTCCGCAGAACGCCAGCTGGTCGAGAACCAGACCACCAAAAGCTATACCGGTCTCACCGGCGACCCCGCCTTCGCGGATGCGCTGGGCCACCTGGTCCTCGGCAACGCGCCGTTCTCCCATGCGGCGACTCCGGGCGGGACCGGCGCCGTTCACCAGGCGCTGCAGCTTGTCCGCATGGCGAAGCCTGACGCGACGCTCTGGCTGAGCGAGCCGACCTGGCCGAACCATACCGCCATCGCCGCCCATCTCGGCATCCGGACCCGCACCTACCGCTACTACGACACCGATACCGGGGGCGTCTGGTTCTCTGCGATGGCCGAGGATCTGGAACGGGCCGCGCCGGGGGACGCGGTCATGCTGCATGGCTGCTGCCACAACCCGACCGGCGCCGACCTCGCGCTGCCCCAGTGGCGCGAGATCGCAGAGATCCTGGACCAGCGCCGCGCACTTCCGATTGTAGACCTCGCCTATCTGGGCTTCGCCGAGGGGCTGGACGCCGATGCCGCCGGCCTGCACATCCTGGCCGAGGCGGTTCCCGAACTCCTGGTTGCGGTCTCCTGCTCCAAGAATTTCGGGCTCTACCGGGATCGCGTCGGTCTGTTGCTGGCCCTGTCGGACGCCCCCGCGGTGCAGGGGTCGCTCGCCGCCCTCAACCGGCTCACCTATTCCTTCCCGCCCGACCACGGCGCGCGCGTGGTGCAGATGATCCTCGACGATCCCGAGATGCGCGCCGATTGGCAGGCAGAACTCGACGACATGCGCACGGGAATGCAAACCACGCGCCATGCTCTCGCCGATGCCCTGCGGGAGCGGTCCGGATCCGACCGCTTCGGGTTTCTGGCGGGCCATCACGGCATGTTCTCGCTTCTGCCGGCAACGTCCGAGCAGATCGCGCGCTTGCGAGAGGATCACGGCATCTACGTCGTGGGCGACGGCCGCATGAACGTTGCCGGATTGCGACCCGCCGAGGTGCCCGTCCTCGCCGACGCGATCGTCGCCGTCGGGATCTGACGCGCCGTCAGCCCAGCCGTTCGGCCTCTTCGCGCAGACGCACCTCGAAGGCCGTCGACAGATGGGCGCGCAACGCATCTGCCGCCGCGGCCCCGTCCCCGGCTGCGATCGCGTCAACGATGCGCGCATGTTCCTCCAGTGCGTTCTCGCCCCGCCCGGGCACGGCCAGCGATGTCGTCGCCATCAGCGCCATCGACCGGTGAACCATGCCAAGCTGCTGGACCAGATACCGGTTGTGCGAGGCCCTGTGGATCTGCGCATGGAACCTGCGATTCGCGCGCGACAGGGCCTGCGCGTCGTCCAGAAGGGCGCGATCCTCTTCCACCATTGCGCGCAGCACGCGAACTTCTTCGGGTGCGGCGTGCTTGGCGGCGAGGCTTGCGGCCAGCGCCTCCAACTCGGTCCGCACCGCGTAAAGCTCTGCCATCTGGTCGTGGTCCAGCGAGGCGACGACGAGGCTGCGTCCGTCCCGTGTCAGCAGGGACTGCGTCTCCAGCCGTTGCAACGCCTCGCGGATCGGTGTGCGGGACATGCTGAACCGGTCGGCCAGCTCGCTCTCGACGAGGCGGTCCCCCGGCCCGTAGGTGCCCCGGTCGATCGCATCGAGGATCAGCGCATGGGCATCGGTCGGATGGGGGGTCGAAGGCATGGGGCGGTCCGTCTTTCTGGGCAGGCGGACGCTAGCGGGCCAATGCCAGAAGGCCAAGCTTGCGCAGGTCCGGCGGCCCGGCTAGCCCACGGCGATGCGCGCGGATTTCGCACATATCGACACCTGGGTGTTCGACCTGGACGAGACGCTCTACCCGCCGTCGACGCCGCTGTTCCCGCAGATCGAGACGCGGATGACCGATTGGATCATGCGAGAGACCGGCGCAGACCGGGTCGAGGCCGATCGGCTCCGCACGTCCTGGTGGGAGCATCACGGCACCACCCTGGCCGGCCTGATGGCCGATCACGGCATCGACCCGCATCCTTTTCTGGCCGACGTGCACGACATCGACTTCTCCGTCCTGTCGCCGGATCCCGCTCTGGCCGACGCGCTGGCCGCCCTTCCGGGCCGCAGGATCATCTTCACCAACGGCACGGTCGGCTACGCGGCCGAGGTGCTTGCCGCCCGCGGTCTCGGCGATCTCTGGGACGCGGTCTATGGCGTCGAGGAAGCGGGGCTGACGCCCAAACCCCAGCCCGAGGCTTATACCCGCGTCTTCGGGGCGGACGGGCTCGACACGACCCGCGCCGCCATGTTCGAGGACACGCCCCGCAATCTCGCCGTGCCGCACACGCTGGGTATGTCCACGATCCATGTGGCGCCGGTCGCACTGGCCGCGCCGCACCTGCACCATCACACCGATGACCTCACGCATTTCCTGCGCGACATCACGCGCTCTGGCGCCTGAGCCGTCGCCGCCCTACCTCCGTGTCATGATCTACGACACCGACATCGTCATCTCCGGCGCCGGCCCCGCCGGCCTTGCCGCCGCCTGCGCCCTGGGGGCCGAAGGTCACAGCGTCATCTTGCTGGACCCGACGCCGCCGGTCACCGAAGAGGCGGATGAAGGCGCCGACCTCCGCACGACCGCGATCCTGACACCGGGCCGTGACCTGCTGGACCGCGCCGGGGCCTGGGCCGACCTTGCGGAACACGGGACAGAGCTCTGGACGATGCGGATCGTCGACGCCGCAGCCAGCCCGCCGGTCACCCGCGACTTCGAAGCACTCGACATGGGGGACGAGCCCTTTGGCTGGAACCTTCCGAACTGGGCGATCCGGCGCGCGCTGCTGTCGCGGGCCGAGGCGCTGTCGACCGTCGATCTGCGATTCGGAACAGGCTTTGCCGGGCTCCT
The DNA here is from genome assembly GCF_000877395.1 of Jannaschia aquimarina. Lineage (GTDB taxonomy): Bacteria > Pseudomonadota > Alphaproteobacteria > Rhodobacterales > Rhodobacteraceae > Jannaschia > Jannaschia aquimarina. The sequence goes on from NZ_JYFE01000015.1 coordinate 28,048, forward strand.
CGCCCGCGTTGCAGAGGCTCGGGTGCGCACGACGGATGGCGACACGATCTCCACGCGCCTTCTGCTGGCCTGCGACGGGCGGAGCTCTCCGGTCCGCGCGGCCGCCGGGATCTCGGCGCGCGAGGTGGATTACGGGCAAACCGCTCTCGTCTTCTCGGTCACCCATCCCCGCCCGCATGGCAACGTCTCGACAGAGCTGCATCTGTCAGGCGGCCCCTTCACGCTGGTGCCCCTGCCCGATCTGGACGGGAAACCCCGTTCGGCAGTCGTCTGGATGGACGATGCGGACGAACAGGCCCGCCGGATGGATCTGCCGGAAGACGCGTTTTCGGCCGAGGCCACCAAGCGATCCCTTTCCGTCGCCGGTCCGCTGACCCTCGCCTCCCGTCGCGTCGCCTGGCCGATCAAGACGATTGTGGCCCACGCGATGACAGCCCGCCGCGTGGCGCTTGCGGCCGAGGCGGCCCACGCGATGCCCCCGATCGGGGCGCAGGGGCTCAATACGTCCCTGAAGGACATCGCCGCCCTCCGCGACCTGTGTGCGAAACACGAGATCGGCAGCGATCCGATGCTTCAGGCCTACGCAAGGCAGCGCCAGCCGGACGTGCTGATCCGCGCGACAGGCATCGACCTTCTCAACAGGACGTCGATAGCCGGATCGGCGCCGTTCCAACGGCTGCGCGCAACCGGCGTGCGGGCACTCCACGACGTCGCGCCCTTGCGCAAATTGGCGATGCGGCTGGGGCTTGGTGCGTGAAGATCGGCCCGTAAGGCCCTGATCTAAGGAGCCTTGAAGTGCTTCGACAGCTTCAGGCCCTGCCCCTGGTAATTGGACGCGATCCCCGCCCCGTAGAGCGTCGCGGGCGCCTCACTCATTCTTTCGTAAAGGAGCCGCCCAACGACCTGCCCGTGTTCCAGCGCAAAAGGCGCCTCGTGGCATCGCACCTCCAGGACACCCCGCGCGGGCGTCCCGTGGCCGAAACCGGGATCGAAGAACCCCGCATAGTGGACGCGAAACTCGCCCACCATGGCGAGATAAGGCGCCATCTCGGCGGCATAATCGGGGGGGATGGTCACCGCCTCCCGGCTGACGAGGATGTAGAAGGCGCCCGGATCCAGGATGATGCGCCGATCTCCGGTCCGGATCGGCTCCCAGAAGTCGGACGGGTCGTAGTGACCGATCCGCTCCAGGTCGATCACCCCGGAATGCGGCTTGGCCCTCCACCCGACCAGCCCGCTTTCACCCGATGAGAGATCCACCGAGAAGCCCAGCCCGTCGTCGATCAGCGCCGTCCCGTCGACCAGCGGCGTGCGCCCGTGCAGGTCGCGCAAGGCCTCGTCATCCAGCCGGGCTTCGCCCCGGCGGAACCGGATCTGGTTCAGACGCATCCCCGGTCGCACCAGCACGCTGAAGCTGCGCGGACAGATCTCGGCATAGAGCGGGCCGTCATATCCGCCGGGGATCCGGTCGAACTCCACCCCGCCATCGGTCACCGTCCGGGTCAGCAGGTCCAGCCGCCCCGTCGAAGACTTCGCGTTCGCCACCGCCGAGATATCGGCGGGCAGGGACAGACTCTCCTGCAGAGGGACAAGGTAGACGCAGCCCTTCTCCAGCACCGCGCCGCCCGCCAGCGGCACGCGATGCATCTCGAACTCGCCAAGCCGGTCCTCCAGCCGGCGCCCCTCGCCCGGCAGGAACGAGGCCCGCACCCGGTAGGCGACATCGCCAAGCCTCAGATCGAGGCTGGCCGGCTGCACCTGATCGGCGTCGAAGGCGGTCGCCGAGATGCCACCCGCATCGGCCAAGGCCTCGATCTGCTGGCACGCCAGAACGCCGTCGGACATGTGCACCCCCCTCTAAGCGAAACGCCCCCTCCCGCGCGGGAAGAGGGCGTTGCGATGGTCGGGCTAGCAGGACTCGAACCTGCGACCTTCCGTCCCCCAGACGGACGCGCTACCAGGCTGCGCCATAGCCCGACTGGCGGCCTACATAGCGAACCCCGCGACGGGCGCAAGCGAAGACGGCGCTATCCGGCGAGGTCGTCCTCGATTTCCTCGATCAGCCCGTTCAGCCGTCGGACGAGCCGCTTCAGCTTGCGCTGATCCACACGGGCGCCCCCCTCGCGCGCGGAGCGGGCCTTCCGCAGCGCACGGCTCGGCGGGTGATCCGCGATCGCGGCCTCTGGTGGCAACTCGGTGCTCGGAGGCGGCATACCGTCCGGTTCCGCCGGAGTGATCTCGGGGACGGACGGTGCCGCGTCTTCGGTCGGGCGGTGCGGGTCGGCGATCACGTCGTCGGTGGGAGCCGTCGCCTCGACCGGATCGGCCGGGTCCTCGACCACAGGTCCGCTCGGCGCCTCTGCCGGCTCTGCCACTGCGGGTTCGGGCGCCACGGCCTCGTCTCCCGCCGGCTCCTTCGGCTTGGGCTCTTCCGGAGCAGCCTCCGGGTTGCGGTCGAACGGCAGGACGCGCCCGCGCTCCACCTCGTCGCCGGGACGAATGACCTTGCGGGTTCGCTGTGGCGGCCCTGCTGGCGTGTCGAGCTCTGGCGCCAAGGCCATCACAGGCTCGGCGCCTTCATCGACGATCTTCTGCGCGACGCCCCGGATGGTCAGACCCTGGTCGTGCAGCAGAACCTTGATGCCGCCGAGCAGGCGCATGTCCTCCGGCCGATAGTAGCGGCGACCGCCCGCGCCCTTCACGGGCTGGACCTGATCGAACTTCGACTCCCAGAACCGCAACACATGTGTCGGAACGACCAGCCAATCCGCGACCTCGCGGATGGTCCGGAACGCGCCGTCTGCCTTCTCGGGTGTCTTCGCCAAATCTACGCCTTGTTGCCGGCCGCGACTCGGTCCTTCATAAGGTGCGACGGGCGGAAGGTCAGCACCCTCCGAGGTGGAATCGGCGCTTCTTCGCCCGTCTTCGGGTTGCGTCCGACACGGGCCGACTTGTCCCGGGTCGAGAACGTGCCGAAGCCGCTGAGCTTCACCTGTTCCCCATCCACCAGCGCGTCAGAGATGTGATCCAGCACCGATGCCACCAGCGCGGCGCTTTCGTTCCGGCTGAGTCCGACTTCGCGGAAAACCGCCTCCGTCAGATCCATGCGCGTCAATGTTTTTCCAGTCATTCGATGATCCCCCGAAAAATTGCCCGTTCGCCTGCCTCTTCGGACAATGTGGGGTCGCCCACGGCGACAAGTCAATGGAGGCGGGCTAGTTCCACCGTGGCGGGCGGCAAGGGCTTTTTGTCACCCAGAGGTGGAAAGGCGTTACCCCGCCTCGCCTTTCTCGCTTTTCTACCAGCGAAGAGCCACCGCACCCCAGGACAATCCGCCACCGATCGCTTCGGTCACGACGACGTCCCGCTCGGCCAGAAGGCCCTGATCGACCGCGACGGACATGGCCAAGGGAATCGATGCAGCCGACGTATTGCCGTGATCCTGCACGGTTACGACGACCTTTTCGCGCGGCAGACCGAGCTTGGCAGCGGTTCGGTCGATGATCCGGATATTCGCCTGGTGGGGCACGACCCGGTCCACATCCGCGATCCCCAGCCCTGCCTTGGCCAGAACGGCTAGCGTGCTGTCATGCAGCTTTTCGACGGCGTGGCGGAACACTTCCTTGCCGGCCATCGTCAGATGCCCCGTCGTCTGCGTGGACGACACGCCACCGGAGACCTGGAGGATCACGCGGAACCGGCCGTCGGAATGCAGATCCGTGGCCAGGATCCCGCGATCGTCCGAAGTGCCGGTGCCTTGCTCGGCCTCCAGCACGACGGCCCCCGCGCCATCGCCGAACAACACGCATGTCGTCCGGTCCTCCCAGTTCATGATGCGGCTGAAGGTTTCGGCCCCGATGACAAGGACCCGTCCCGCCTGCCCGCCCGCGATCAACGCGGTCGCATTCGACAGCGCGAAGATGAAGCCGGCACAGACCGCCTGGACATCGAAGGCGAAGCCCCCGGTCATGCCCAGTTTCTCCTGCACGATGGTCGCGGTCGCGGGGAACGTCAGGTCGGGGGTCGAGGTGGCGAGGACGATGGCGTCGATCTCTCCGGCATCCCGCCCCGCGGCGGCAAGGGCTGCGCGGGCGGCCTTGGTGGCCAGATCGCTCGTGAATTCGCCCTCGGCTGCGAAATGGCGGCGCTCGATGCCGGTGCGGGCGCGGATCCACTCATCCGACGTGTCCAGAAAGCTGGCGAACCACGCGTTCGGGACGACACGTTCGGGCAGGTAGTGCCCGACACCGGTGATGCGGGCACGGGTGGTCATGGGTCGGCCGGAGCGGTCTTCGCGGTGACGGCCGCGACGCGGGCCTGCAACCGCTTGGAAAAACCCGACCGGCTCAGGTTCCAGGCCAGGTCGATCGCTGCGGCAACGCCCGTTTCGTCGGCGGAGCCATGGGATTTCACCACCGTGCCGTTCAGGCCCAGAAAGACCCCGCCGTTGACGCGCCTCGGGTCGATCCGCTTGGACAGCCGCTTGAGCGAGGCCATGGCCAGCAACGCCGCAGCCTTCGACAGAAGCGTGGCGCCGAAGGCCTCGCCCAGCATGTCGCGGACGAAGCGCGCGGTCCCCTCGCCCGTCTTCAGCGCGACATTGCCGGTGAAGCCGTCGGTGACGATGACGTCGACCACGTCGCCCGGTATGTCGCCGCCCTCCACGAAACCCGCGAAGTCGAAGCCGTTCTCCTCCGCGACACCCTCGATCATGTCATGGGCCTCGCGCAGCTCGGCGCGGCCCTTGTTCTCCTCGGTGCCGACATTCAGCAAGCCCACACGCGGCCGTTCCAGCCCCAGCCCGTTGCGAGCGTAGGACATCCCCATCAGAGCGTATTGCATCAGGTCGTCGGCATCGGCCTTGATGTCGGCGCCCACGTCCAGCATCACGTTGAACCCGGCCGGGTTCCGCGAGGGCCAGAGGATCGCGATGGCCGGGCGGTTCACGCCGGGCAGCTTGCGCAGGCGCAATGTCGAAACCAGCATCAGCGCGCCGGTATTGCCACAACTCACGACGGTTTCGGCCTCACCGTCGCGGACGGCTTCGATGGCGGACCACATCGACGTGCCCTGCCCGGTCCGCATCACTTGGCTGGGTTTGTCGGACATCGCGACGACGCGGTCGGCATGGCGCAGGGTCACGTGATCGGAAAGGCCGCGTCGCTTGGCGACCAGCGGCTCCAGCACGGCGGTGTCGCCATGGACGAGGAAGCGCATCGCGGGCGTCCGCTTCACGGCCCGCGCGAGACCGGCGATCACGACCTCCGGGCCCAGGTCCCCGCCCATCGCATCGACGGACAGGACACCCCGGGACGGCTCATCCGAGGAGGCCTCTCCGGTCATGCCCGCTCCTCAACGAAAGTCAGGCGGCGTCGTCGTCCAGATCGACGGTGTCGGCGGTCACGACCTCACGGTCGGCATAGTGACCACAGGCGCCGCAGACGTGATGCGGGCGCTTGAGCTCGCCGCAATTGGGGCATTCCTGCGGATTACCCGGCGTCAGCGAGTCGTGCGCGCGGCGCATGTTGCGACGGGAACGGGTGACCTTGTTCTGCGGGACGGCCATGTCTCAACCTCGGGGCTTGGCCGGGGCGTCCGGCCGGGAACGTTTCGGGGACCCCTAACGGCAGGGCGCATTCGGGTCCAGCGGTTTCGGCCCCCACCCAAGCGGGCGAGGCGGAGCGCGCGTCTTACCGGCTTCGCTCGCAGATGCAAGGCCCTTCGCGACACTGCGATCGGCGGATCAGGAGGCGATCCGCGCCGCCCCCTCCGATGGCGCATCGGGGGGCTGCGCCGAAGGGTGGACCCGCTCCGAGGCGTCGCGGCCCACCTCCCGCCGGCGCCGGTACAGGAACAGCGGCCCGAACGAGCGCCAGCTTCCGACCATCGGCGCCGTCGCATCCACCTCGAACCGCTTGCGCCAATCCGGCGGCAGAGGCAGACCCGCCCCTTCCAGCCGACCCAGCATCCAGACCAGCGGCACATTCGCCAGCGGACGCGCGGCGTCCACGCCGCTCAACTGGCCGCCCACGTCGGGATGTGCGCCGCGGAACCAGACCTGCTCCACGCTTTCGGTCCGGTGGCCATGGGTGCGCCAAAGCTCGGGACGGAACGCCATCCGCGTCTCGTTCAGCGCCAGCGCATGATAACCCCGCTCTACCACCTGTCCCAGCCGGGCCGAGCGAAACGCATGGACATGGGGAAACAGACGCCACAGCAGCGGCCAGCGGATGCCGACCGCGCGCACCGTGTCGAAGACCCCGATCGCGTCGATCGTGACGCGGGAATGGCAGAGCCGGGCGGCGAAGCTGCGCGAGGCGGGCGTGGTGGGGTCGTCGCGGTAGTGCGCGTAGGCCTCGGCGATGGTGTCGTCGTCGGCCACCTCCGCCCGCAATAGCCCGATCCGGTCGATCATTCCCGCCAGCGCGCGGACGGCATAGGCCCCGCGCGAATAGCCGATCAGATAGATGCGGTCGCCGGGATGCCAGTGCCGGGCGAGAAACGCGTAGGCCCGCTGGATCTGCCGGTTGATGCCCACCCCCGCCATGATCTCGGGCGCGCGGCGCAGCCCGTGCCATTGCAGCCCGGGCTCGTAATGCAAACAGGCGCCGCCCGCCTCTTCCAGCAGCCGGAACGTCAAACCGACGGAGCTTTCGCGCCCCGGCTCCAGCGACGACATGGTGCCGTCCAGCAACACGACATGGACGGCCACGTCGCGCTCCACGTCCTGCGGGCGACCGCGGGCGAACCAGGTCTTCAGCGTCGAGATCACCATGGGCGCGGGTTGTGCATGGGCCTGATCACGGCCGCCTCACGTCCCCGGGCGTCAATTGTCCTCGGCGAGCGCCTCGCCGATATTGATCCGGCCGAAGTTGCGGATGATCTGCTGGATCAGGCCGAAATCGCGGATCGAGGTCTCGGTCACCCGACGGGACAAGGTGACGACGCGACCATCCTCCAGTCCGAACCGCTCGATATTCTCGATCGTCCCGTTCTCTGCGAACGAGATCGCGACCAGCTCACGGCTCACGGGACGCGACGCGCCCGGCCCGAATTGGCGCCGCCGCTCGCGCACGTAGTACCACGCATCCTCGCGCAACACGCCCGAGGCCGAGGGCCGGCCGACGGTGGTCTCGACCGAATCGATGGTGTCGACTCCCACAACCAGGGCGGACAGATCGGCGTCTTCCGGGATGTATCCGTGGTTGCGGTAGACGGGGCCGCACGCAACCAGCGCGACAGTCAATCCTGCCAGAGCGATAAGTCGTCCGAGCATCCGTATTCCCGCGCTGCCCCTCGCGTCCCTGCGCACGCGCCGACCGGCGCAGGCGGCCCGTTGCGGGCGGACGTCATTTCGACCTATGGCTTATCCGCACGCCCCGCTTGCGTCCACCCCCGCGCCGAGACCACCCATGAAGCCGATCGTATCCCATCCCGTCCGCCTCTCCGACTTGGCCCGGCGCAAGCCCACCCATTTCCGCCTGGTCCCCGACGAGGGAGAACTGGAGGCGCTGGCCGACCGCCTCGGCGTCGATGTCATCCGCAAGACCCGCTTCGAGGGAGAGCTGCATCCTGTCGGCAAGACCGACTGGCGGCTCCAAGGTCATCTGGGCGCGACCGTCGTGCAGCCCTGCCGCGTCACCACCGACCCGGTCACCACCCGGATCGAGGAGGACGTGACCCGCAGCTACGTCGCCGATTTCGTCGAACCCACCGGCGACGAGGCCGAGATGCCGGAGGACGACACGACGGCCGCGTTGCCCGCGACGCTCGATCCGGGCGCCCTGCTCGAAGAGGAACTGGCCCTCGCCATCCCCGCCTTCCCCCGCTCGGCCGAAGCCGAAGAGATCGACCTGACCGCCATGCCCAGGGGCGCGGAGCCCATCGACGACGACAAGGTCAAGCCCTTCGCGGGCCTCGCCGACCTCAAGGCCCGGATGGAAAAGGGCGAGGATTGAGGCGACGCCGGGGGCCGCGAACGGATCGTCGGACGAGCGGTGGCCCCCTCAGATCAGCCAGATCGCCGCGAGACCCAGGAAGGCGAAGAAGCCGACCACATCCGTCACCGTCGTCACGAAGGCGCCCGAGGCCAGCGCCGGGTCGATCTTGGCTTTCTCCAGCACGACCGGGATGCCCACACCTGCGAACCCCGCGACGATGAGGTTGATGACCATCGCCACGGCGATCACGACCCCCAGCATGGGCGAGCCGAACCAGACGACGCCGACGATCCCCATCACGACGGCGAAGATCGCGCCGTTTATGGCGCCGGCAAAGACCTCCCTCCGGATGACCCGCCAGACGTTGGCTCCGGTCAGGTCGCGTGTGGCCAGCGCCCGCACCGCGACGGTCAGCGACTGCGTGCCCGCATTGCCGCCCATCGACGCCACGATGGGCATCAGCACCGCCAGGGCCACGACCTGCGCGATCACGCCTTCGAACTGCGCGATGACCAGCGAGGCCAGAACGGCGGTCACGAGGTTCACCGCCAGCCAGGGGAAGCGGCGCCGGACCACGTCGCGGGTCCGGTTCGAGATCGCTTCCTCCGCATCGACGCCGGCCAGACGGAGGATGTCCTCCTCCGCCTCTTCGTCCAGGATACGAACCGCATCGTCGATCGTGATCACACCCAGCAGGCGGTCGTTCGCATCGACCACCGGCGCGCTGATGAGGTGATACTGGTTGAAGGCGTAGGCGACCTCGTCCTCGGGGTCGGTCACCTCGAAGGTGCGGAAACTCTCCTCCTCGATCTCAGACAGCGCGACGTCGCGCGCGGAGGAGAGGATCTTGCCCAGCGTCACGTAGCCCACGGGCCGGATCCGCGGGTCCACGAGGATGACGTGGTAGAACTGCTCCGGCAGGTCGGACGCGCCGCGCAGATGGTCGATCGCCTGCCCCACCGTCCAATGCGACGGCGCGGTGACGACCTCGCGCTGCATCAGACGACCGGCGGAATATTCCGGGAAGCCCAGCGCCTGCTCGACCGCGATCCGGTCGATATCGTCCAGCGCCTCTAGAATGGCATCCGCACGGGTCTCGTCGTCGAGGTTCTCGATGACGTCGACGATGTCGTCGGTGTTCAGTCCCCGGACGGCCTCGGCCACCTCGTCGGGCGGCAGCTCCTCGATGACTTCCTCGCGGATCGCCTCGTCGAGTTCCGACAGGATCTCCCCGTCGATCTGTCCGGACCAGAGCCGAAGGAGGGTGCGCCGCTCGACGTCGCCGAGCTGTTCCAGCAGGTCGGCGATGTCCGCTTCGTGCAGCGGCTCAAGCAGGTGGTCGATGGCCGCACCCTGCTCGTGGGCCAGCGCGTCCTGAATGGCGCGAAGGCGGGCTTGATCGAGTTCCCGGTCATCTTCGGGTTCGGGCAGATTCGGATCGGGATCGGTCAACATGGGCGCCTCCGTCGTCGCTGCCGCCCTAGCGCGTCGCGGGCCCGAGCGGTAGCTGGAAACGGGCGCTTGGGGGCATCGAGCCCCCGCGCGCCCAAGGCCTCCGGCGGGGATACTTGAAAAGCGAAGAAGGGCCGGTCTCGACAGACGGTTGAGGGCCGCATAGGCGGAGGGCCATGACCACGCTGATCCTGGGCCGAGTTCTGGCCTTTCCGTCCGATCCGTTCACGACGCCCCCGCAGGATGCAGCCGTGCTCCACGAGGCGGTGGCCGTCGCGGACGGGCGCATCGCGGGAACCGGCGCGCTGGACGCGATGCGCGCCCGTTTCCCCGACGCGGAGGAGGTCGATCACGGCGACGCGCTGATCCTGCCGGGCTTCGTGGACGCGCATATGCACTATCCCCAGACCGAGATCATCGCCTCCTGGGGCAAGCGGCTCATCGACTGGCTCAACACCTACACCTTTCCGGCCGAGGCCCGGTTTCACGACCCGACCCATGCCGCCGAGGTGGCGAACCGCAGCCTGACGCTCGCCCTCGCCCATGGCACGACCAGCCTGTGCAGCTATTGCACCATCCATCCCGAAAGCGTCGATGCTTGGTTCGCCGCCGCGGGCGCGCGCAACATGGCGGTCTGGGGCGGCAAGACCTGCATGGACCGCAACGCCCCCGACGACCTGCGGGACACGGCGCAAACGGCGCACGACCAATCCGCCGCCCTGCTGGCGCGATGGCACGGCACCGGACGCGGGCGCTACGTCATCACGCCCCGCTTTTCCCCGACCTCGACCCCGGAGCAACTCGCGGCGCTCGGCGCGCTCTGGGCGGAGCATCCGGACTGCCTGATGCAGACCCATCTGTCGGAGCAGACCGACGAGATCGCCTGGGTCCGCGACCTCTTCTCTCAGGCGCGCGACTACCTCGACACCTACGAGGCGCATGGCCTCTTGGGCGAGCGCGGGCTCTACGGCCATGCCATCCACCTCGAACAGCGTGAGCGCGACCGGCTGGCCGAGACCGGCGCGGCCGTGGTGCATTGCCCGACCTCGAACACCTTCATCGGCTCGGGCCTCTTCGACATGGGGCTGGCGCGACGGATGCGCGTGGGGCTGGCGACGGATACGGGCGGCGGATCCAGCTTTTCCATGCTGCGCACGATGGCCGCCGCCTACGAGATCGCGCAACTCCGGGGCGAGGCGCTGCACCCCGCCAAACTCCTGTGGCTCGCCACCGAGGGCAGCGCCCGCGCCCTTCATGCTGCTGACCGGATCGGGACGCTGGCCGAGGGGTCGGATGCCGATCTCGTCGTCCTCGACCTCGCCTCCACCCCCGCCATCGCCCAGCGCAGTCATCACGCCGCCGATATCTGGGAGGCGGTGTTCCCGACGATCATGATGGGCGACGACCGGGCGGTCGCGGCCGTCTACGTGGCGGGGCAACGCGTCCCGAGATAGATCATCTCACCGCCGCTCTTTCCCGCCGACCAGGGCGGCGCGAAACGTCCCGCGCCGACAGGTCGGTTCGACGGCCCCCTCCCGACAGCTTGACCCATATCCATCCGGGTCGTGGCGTCAGATTACGGCCCCGGCCCGCAGATCGCGCACACGCCGGTTGATCCGTCCGATCATCAACCGATAGGCCCACAGCTTCACTCGTCCGGGCCGATTCCGATACTTCGCGCTGGCGTAGTAGTCGGCAGGATCGTCCCACGTCCCGTGATCGCCGGTCACGGCGGCCATCTGCTGAAACGCTTCGTGGTCGAGATCCAGGTCCGGGCTCGCCTCGCCGTCCGTTAGCGCGAGGGAATAGCCCGTGCTCCATCCGCGCTCGTGCAGGGCCTCCTTCGCCGCATTGAACAGCGGCAGATCGTTGATGAACGTGTCGATTTTCCGCCAACGGCCGTCGATTTCCACTTCGATCCAGGAATGAGAGATCTCGTCAGGCACAAGCCAGTAGGCCAGCCCCGTGAAGAAGCCCTTCTGGATGTCCTTCCGGATCAGCGAGAAATGGATCCGCGCCGGGATTCTGCAGGCCTTGCAAAGCGCGAGCAGAAGCGTCGCCTTCGTATTGCATTGGCCATAGCCAAACCGGATCGTGTCCGATGCCTTCACGAAGTCGCCTTCGGGGGGAAACCCGAAAACGATATCGTCGCGAACGTAGCGGAAGAGCCGGTCCAGCTTGTCGCGGGTCGTCGTCGCATCCGCTGTCAGCGACGCGGCTTTCGTCGCGACGATGTCGGTCTCGAAATCGGCGAGTCTTTCCATGGGGTCAGGCTAACTCAGGCGCTAACGGCGGCATTGATCTCGGTCAGCCCGCCGCTCCCCGCCGGTCGGCCTATCCCTTGAAGCCCAACGCCACCACGAACTTCTCGGAACTGTCGGACCGGCTGGCGCCTGGTTTCACGTTGGCGACCTTCTCGAACCGCTGCTTGAGCTGCGTCTGAAGCCCCTGCTCCGCCCCACCCGCCAGGACCTTGGCGACGAAGGTGCCGCCCGGCGCCAGCACGTCGAAGGCCAGCTCCGCCGCCGCCTCGCAGAGCGCGATGATCCGCAGGTGGTCGGTCTGCTTGTGACCCGAGGACGAGGCCGCCATGTCCGACATGACCACGTCGGCCTCACCGCCCAGCCAGGCCTTCACCTTCTCGTCTGCGCCCTCGGACAGGAAGTCGAGCTGGTGGATCTCGGCCCCCGGCACGGGGTCCACGTCCTGCAGGTCCAGCCCGATGATGCGGCCCTGTGGTCCCTTGCCCGTTCCCAACGCGTTGATCCGGGGCACCGCGACCTGCAGCCAGCCGCCCGGCGCGCAGCCCAGATCGACCACCCGCGTCCCCGGCCTAAGGAAGCCGTACCTGTCGTCCAGTTCCATGATCTTGAAGGCAGCCCGGCCGCGATAGCCCTCGGCCTTGGCGCGCTGGACATAGGGGTCGTTGAGCTGCCGTTCGAGCCACAGCTTCGACGACAGCTTGCGCCCCCGCGCCGTCTTGACGCGGACCCGCAAATCGCGCTGCCCGCGCCCGGACGTGTTTCCCGTTTTTCTGACCATGGGCCGCAGATAGGCGATCCCGTCCGGACCCGCCAGCCGGATGGGTGGAGCGCGTGGCGCGTCACGGAAGGTCTCGGGCCGCCCGATGGTGTCGAATCGTTGTTTGAGGCGGCGTTCCGCGCAGGTCGGTCCCTGGCCGCCAGGCGGCACCGATTGTGCAGACGGGGGGTGCACAGGGGGTGCACGGGGGGTGCACAGCGGATTTCCGCTGAAACCGGCCTAAAAGGGGCCGTCCTCCAGCACGCCATCCGCCGACATCTGGGCGTAGAGAAGCCCCTCGCGCAGGCCCCGATCCGCCACTGAAAGCCGGTCGGTCGGCCAGACGCGCAGCAGCGCCTGAAGGATCGCCGCCCCCGACATGATCAGCGTATGCCGGTCCCGCCCGATCCGCGGATCGTTGCGCCGCCCCTCGGGCCCCTGGGCCAGATAGCCCCTTATGACGCGGTCGATCTGTGCCCCGGTCATGCGCAATCCGTCGACCTTGTTGCGGTCGTAGCGGCGCAGGTTCAGATGGGTCGCGGCGACGGTGGTGACCGTCCCGGAGGTGCCGATGATCTGGAAGCCGGGATCCACGTCGCCCGCGGCGTCTTCGTAGGGAGAGAACTCGGCCAGGCACTCCTCGAAATGCCATGACATCAGCGCAAACCGTGCCGCGTCGTCGGTGACGTCCCGGAACTGATCCTTGAGGGTCGCGACGCCCAGCGGGATGCTGATCCAGTCCACCACTTTTGCGCGGGGGAACGGGTCGCCTTCATCCGGCGCGAAGCCAGCGTGCAACCGCATGATCGCGCGGGCTTTTTCCAGCGGCGGAACGCGTGTGAGGTCGATCCAGACAAGCTCTGTCGAGCCGCCGCCGATATCCACGACCATGACCTGTTCGGCCTTCTGGCTGACCAGCGGCGCGCAGGAGACGACGGCGAGGCGGGCTTCCTCCTCGGGCTCGATGATCTCCAGCGCGAGGCCGGTCTCCCGGTCCACGACGTCGATGAACTCGGCCGCGTTCGTCGCCCGGCGGCACGCCTCGGTCGCCACGAGGCGCATCCGGCTGACTTCGTGGGTCTCGATCTTGCGGCGGCAGATCTTCAATGCGCCGACGGTCCGCGCCATGGATTGCCGCGAGAGGCGGCCCGAATGCTCCAGCCCGTTCCCGAGTTGCACGGACTTGTGGAAGCTGTCGACGACGTGAAGCTGATTGCCCTTCGGCTGGGCGATCAGCATCCGGCACGAATTCGTGCCGAGATCGACGGCAGCATAAAGCTCGGCCGGATCGGGCCGCGCATCCGGCCGCACGGGGGCCGGCGTGGCGTGGGACCTGCCGGCATCGAAGCGCGACACTCCGACCGCCGGTCCCGGCCCCTTGTCTTCCGGTGGCATGGAAGCCTCCGCATGTAAGGTTGCGTTTACTGTAACGGACGGGCCGGCATTTCGGCAAGGATTTGCTGGTGACCGGCTCAACACCATGATGAGCAGAATTGAGGGCGCATCCCCTTGCGGCGCGCCCCTCGGACGCGGCACCTAAGTCGCCATCGGACGACGCTGTGCCGCAAACCGCGCGGGGCCGCGCATCGGCCACATCTATACCGGCGCCAAGAGGGAGGACGGCCATGGCCAAGATCACTGTCGTCTACTGGCGCGACATTCCCGCGCAGGTCATCGCTGGCAGCGGCAGACGCGCCGCGAAGGTCCCTTTGCCCGAACGCTTCGAGCAGGCGATCGACCGGGCGGCCATGAGGTCGGGCGCGGCCGGGACGGACGATTACCTGGCCGAGTGGCGCAAGGTCCCGGATGGCGAGACACCCGGCGACGACATTCAGGCCGCGGCGGACAAGGCGGCCGAACTGGACGCCGCTTGGCCCGACGAACGCCTGCGCTCCGTCGCCTTGGCCGGCGGGCGGGAGGGGGCGTGATGGGCCTGCTCAACTTTCGCCGAAAGGAGGCGCCCGCCTCGGCACCCCTCGCCGCGTTCCTTCGCGGTGCGTCCATCGAGGTGATGCCCCGGACCGCCGAGAAGGTAGACGATTTCGCCGCGATCCTGCCGCGCGGAACCCGCGTCTATATCGCCCATATCGCTGGCACACCGATCGAGGACATGGTCGCCATGGCTGCCCGTTTGCGTGCCGAGGGGATGGAGCCGATGCCCCATTTCCCCGCCCGGATCATTCGCGGCAAGGATATTCTGGCCGACTGGGTCGCCCGCTATCGCGGCGAGGCCGATGTGAGGCAAGGCCTCATCCTCGCCGGTGGCGTCGAGGCCCCGGCGGGCGACTTCAAGGACTCCATGCAACTCCTTGAGAGCGGGGCGTTCGAGGGGTTCGAACGTCTGCATGTCGCGGGCCATCCGGAAGGGAACCGCGACATCGACCCAGACGGCGGCACGGCGACGCTTTCGGATGCCCTGCGCTGGAAGCAGGCCTTCTCGGAGCGGACGGATGCGAAGATGGCGATTGCCACGCAATTCGCCTTCGAGCCGGTGCCGCTGATCGAGTGGGCGCAATCCATCAAGGCCGCAGGGATCGACCTGCCCATCCATATCGGCGCGGCCGGGCCCGCCAAGCTGCAGACGCTGATCAAGTTCGCCATCGCTTGCGGCGTCGGTCCGTCCCTGCGCGTGCTGCAACGCCGTGCGGCGGACGTCACCAAGCTGGTCCTGCCGTTCGAGCCGACCGAAATGCTGAGCGCGCTTGCCGAACACAAGGCCGCGGATCCCGGCTTCGGGATCGAGGCTGTCCACATCTTCCCGCTGGGCGGGATCAAGGCGTCCGCCGACTGGCTGGCGCGCCATCGCAAGGATGAAGAATGACCCGCACCGTACTGGAATCGAAGACGAAGACCGTCACCATCGGCTTCGACGAGCCGTTCTGCGTCATCGGCGAGCGGATCAATCCGTCCGGCCGCTCCAAGCTGAATGCCGAGCTGGAGCAGGGTGACTTTTCCACCGTCGAGAAGGACGCGCTGGAGCAAGTCGCCTGCGGAGCCATGGTGCTGGACGTCAATTCCGGCGCCGTCTTCAAGAACAAGATGGCCGAGGATCCGCGCTACGCGGACAACAACTTCGTCGAGCCCGCGCTGATGAAAGAGTTGGTCCAGAGGGTTCAGGCCATCACGGATGTGCCGCTTTGCATCGACTCGTCGGTGACCGGCGCCATCGAGGCCGCTCTGGAGGTGGTCGAGGGGCGCCCCCTCGTGAACTCCACGACGGGCGAGGAGGAGAAACTCGAGGCGATCCTTCCGCTCTGCGCGAAGCACAATCTGCCCGTCGTCGCGATCTCGAACGACGAAACCGGGATCTCCGAGGACCCGGATGTCCGCTTCGAAGTCGCGCGCAAGATCGTGCAACGCGCCGCCGATCACGGCGTGCCCGCCCATGACATCGTGGTGGACCCACTTGTGATGCCGGTCGGCGCCATGGCGACCGCCGGACGCCAGGTCTTTACGCTGGTGCGTCGCCTGCGCGATGAGCTGGGCGTGAACACCACATGCGGCGCATCGAATATCAGCTTCGGCCTGCCGAACCGCCACGGCGTGAACGCGGCCTTTTTGCCGATGGCCATCGGCGCGGGCATGA
Source organism: Jannaschia aquimarina (assembly GCF_000877395.1). Lineage (GTDB taxonomy): Bacteria > Pseudomonadota > Alphaproteobacteria > Rhodobacterales > Rhodobacteraceae > Jannaschia > Jannaschia aquimarina. The sequence continues at coordinate 44,047 of NZ_JYFE01000015.1, forward strand.
CCAGCGCGATCATGAACCCGGTCCGCGCCGTCGAGATGGAAGCCGTCAGTGCGGCCAACATGCTGATGGACCACGACCCGAACGGCGCGAAGTGGATCGGCCTGAGCCGCGTGCTGGATGCGGTCAAGGACGGCGCCTCCTTCGCCGAAGCTGCCAAGGCGGCACAGGCGGCCGGCGGCGGACGCGGCGGCCGCCGGGGCGGACGCCGTCGCGCCGGTTAGGCCCATGACCGATCCCCTCGTCGTCTTCACCCCTTCCGGCAAGCGGGGCCGGTTTCCCGTCGGAACGCCGGTTCTGACGGCTGCGCGCCAGCTTGGGGTGGACCTCGACAGCGTTTGCGGCGGACGGGGCATCTGTTCCAAGTGCCAGGTGCAGCCGGGCCAAGGTGAATTCCCGAAGTTCGGGATCACCGTGACCGGGGACGCGCTCTCCGCCTTCAATTCCGTCGAGGCGCGATACGACGAGAAACGGGGGCTGAAACCGGGACGCCGATTGGGGTGTCAGGCGACCATCCAGGGCGACGTCCTGATCGACGTGCCCGCCGAAAGCCAGTTGCACAGGCAGGTGATCCGAAAGGATGCCTCGTCCGCCCCGATGCGGATGGATCCGGCGACACGCCTGCATTTCGTGACGGTCGAGCAGCCTGACATGGACGCACCTACAGGAGATGCCGAGCGACTGCGCACCGCCCTTCGAGACCAGTGGGACCTGGACGGCGTCACGATCCCCTTGCCCGTGCTGCAAGAGCTTCAGACCGTCCTGCGCAAGGGCGACTGGCAGGCGACGGTCGCCGTCAACCACGACGAGGGCATCCTCGCCGCCATCTGGCCCGGCCTGCGTGAGGCCCCTGCCCTGGGGCTCGCCATCGATCTGGGCTCGACGACCATCGCCGCGCATCTCTGCGACCTCGCCACCGGCGAAGTGCGGGCATCCGGCGGTGCGATGAACCCCCAGATCCGCTTCGGCGAGGATCTGATGAGCCGGGTCAGCTACGCGATGATGAACCCCGGCGGCTCAGACGAGATGACGGCCGCGGTCAGACTGGCGCTGGACGAGCTGGCGCGCACTCTGTCCGACGAGGCCGGGACCGACCCGTCCGAGATCGTCGAGACGGTCGTGGTCTGCAACCCGGTCATGCATCATCTTCTGCTCGGCATCGACCCGACCGAACTGGGCCAGGCCCCCTTTGCGCTGGCCACATCGGACGCGCTGCGCCTCGGCGCGGCCGAAATCGGCTTGATCAGCGCGGCGCCGGGCGCGCGGGCCTACCTGCTGCCCTGCATCGCCGGCCATGTCGGCGCCGACGCGGCCGCCGTCACACTGGCTCAGGCGCCGGACGAAGCCGAAGAAATGACGCTGATCGTCGATGTCGGCACGAATGCCGAGATCGTGCTGGGCAACCGGAACGGGTTGCTCGCCTGTTCCTCCCCCACGGGCCCGGCCTTCGAAGGTGCGCAAATCAGCGCGGGTCAGCGCGCCGCCCCCGGCGCGATCGAACGGGTCAGGATCGACCCCGAGACGAAAGAACCGCGCTTTCGCGTGATCGGCTGCGACGCTTGGTCGGACGAGCCGGGCTTCGATGTCGAAGTCACCGGGATCTGCGGCTCCGGGATCATCGAGGCAGTGGCCGAGATGCGCATGGCGGGTCTGCTGGATGCGTCCGGCCTGATCGGCAGCGCCGAAGCGACCGGAACCGAGCGTTGCATCCTCGAAGGACGGACCCATTCGTATCGCCTCTGGGCCGACGGAGACCGAGAGATCCGCGTCACGCAAGGCGACATACGCGCGATCCAGCTCGCCAAGTCGGCGCTCTATGCCGGCGCGCGGCTTCTCATGGACGAAGCGGGTGTCGAGACGCTGGACCGGGTGACCTTGGCCGGAGCGTTCGGGGCGCACATCTCGCCGCTGCACGCGATGGTGCTGGGGATGATCCCGGACGCCCCCCTCGACAAGGTGACCAGCGCGGGCAACGCGGCCGGCCACGGCGCGCGCATGGCGCTCTGCGACCGTTCGGCGAGGCACCGTGTCGAAACGTTGGTCCGCAAAATACGGAAGGTCGAGACGGCCGTCGCACCGCGCTTTCAGGAGCATTTCGTCGCCGCCAATGCCATCCCGCATGCCAGCGCCGCTTTCCCGCACCTCTTGGCTGAGGTCACGCTGCCCCGCGTCTCGTTCGGCGCGGCGGCCGAAGGCGGACGCAGACGCAGGCGGCGGGCCTAGGGTTCGAGCCGAAGCCATCGGTCCGGGTCTTGGTGGGGATAGGACGCCCGGAGGCAAGTGGCGGAGGAAATGACTCGCTCCGCAATTCGGCTGTTTTGGAGTTTCGGATCGAGTCTAGACGCCACGAAAATCCCTGAAATCTTGAGAAAAGTGTCCGACCCCATGCCGATGGGTGAGGTGCTCCCCGGAAATTGGACACTGACGGAAGCTACGGTCTGAGGTCATC
>NZ_JYFE01000016.1 GCF_000877395.1 Jannaschia aquimarina
GGGCCTGCGCGGGCTGCGGCGCGGGGGCGGGGGCCTTGCCGGCCTTCAGCGCGTCCTCCTTCATGATCCGGCCGTCGCGGCCGGTGCCGGTCACCTGGCTCGGGTCGAGACCTTTCTCGGCCATGATCTTCTTGGCCGACGGCGCGTCCTCGGTGTCCCGCCCGCCTCCGGCGGCGGCCACGTTGGCCTTGGCCTGCTCGACCTCCTCGGGGCCGGCATCGGGGTTCGGGCGCGGATCGACCGCATGGGGCGCATGTACATCCGCCCCGGCACCGGCCATCAGCACGGCCAGCTTGCCGCCGGCCTGCACAGTTCCGCCCTCATCGACGACGATCTCGGACAGGGTGCCCGCCGCGGGGGCCGGCACCTCGACCGAGACCTTGTCGGTCTCCAGCTCGCACAGCATCTCGTCCTGCTCGACGCTGTCGCCGACCGACTTGAACCAGGTGGCGACGGTGGCTTCCGAGACGCTCTCGCCCAAGGCCGGGACCATCACGTCGACCGCCTGGCCTTCGCCCCCGTCTCCGCTTGCGTCGGAGGCGTCCGTCGTGCCGCCCGCGTCCGAGGTCCCTTCTTCGGAACCCGGCTGCGCCACGGCGGCGGGAGCGGCGGAGTAGGACGCATCGGCGCCGGCCCCTTCGGAGATCGTGGCCAGCAGCGCGTCGACGCCCACCGTCTCACCCTCCGGGGCGACGATCTCGCCCAGGGTGCCGGTCGCCGGGGAGGGCACCTCGACCGTCACCTTGTCGGTCTCCAACTCGCACAGCATCTCGTCGGTCGCGACCTCGTCGCCGGGTTGCTTGAACCAGGTCGCGACGGTGGCCTCGGTCACGGACTCGCCCAGGGTGGGCACCTTAACTTCGATGGTCATTCCTTACTCCATGCCCAGCGCGTCGTTCACGAGCGCCTGCTGCTGTGCCTTGTGTTGAGAGGCGAGGCCCGTTGCGGGCGAAGCCGATGCGGCGCGGCCCGCATAGACGGGCCGGGTGTGGCTGGCGCCGATGCGCGTCAGCACCCATTCGATGTTCGGTTCGACGAAGGTCCAGCCGCCCTGGTTCTTGGGCTCTTCCTGACACCAGACGATCTCGGCCTGCTTGAAGCGTTCGAGCTCCTTGACCATGGCCAGCGCCGGGAACGGATAGAACTGCTCCAGCCGCAGGATGTAGGTGTCGTCCTTTCCCGCCTCGTCGCGCGCTTCCAGCAGGTCGTAGTAGACCTTGCCCGAACAGATCACGACGCGCTTTATCTTGTCGTCCGGCTTCAACTTCAGCTCGGAATTGCCCTGCTGCGCGTCGTCCCAGAGCACACGGTGGAAGGTCGATCCTTCGAGGAACTCTTCCATGCGGCTGACGGCCATCTTGTGCCGCAACAGCGATTTCGGCGTCATCAGGATCAGCGGCTTGCGGAAGGTCCGGTGCAACTGACGGCGCAGGATGTGGAAGTAGTTCGCGGGCGTGGTGCAATTCGCGACGATCCAGTTGTCCTGGCCGCACATCTGCAGGAACCGCTCGAGCCGGGCCGAAGAATGCTCTGGCCCCTGGCCCTCGTAGCCATGGGGCAGCAGGCAGACGAGGCCCGACATGCGCAGCCACTTCGACTCGCCCGAAGAGATGAACTGATCGAACATGATCTGCGCGCCGTTGGCGAAATCGCCGAACTGGGCCTCCCACATCGTCAGCGCATTGGGCTCGGCCAACGAGTAGCCATATTCGAAGCCCAGCACCGCATATTCCGACAGGGCACTGTCGATCACTTCGTAATGCGCCTGGCCCTCGCGCACATGATTGAGGGGGTAATACCGCTCCTCTGTCTCCTGGTTCACCAGACCGGAATGGCGTTGCGAGAAGGTGCCGCGCGTCGAATCCTGACCCGCCAGCCTGACGCGGTAGCCTTCGGTCAGGAGCGATCCGAAGGCCAGCGCCTCGGCCGTGGCCCAGTCGAACCCCTCGCCGGTCTCGAACATCTTGGCCCGGCCGTCGATCAGCCGCCCGACCGTCTTGTGCAACGGGAATCCGTCGGGGATCTTCGTAAGGGCGTCACCGACCGCATTCAGCGTCGCCTCGGCGATGCCGGTATCCCCGCGGACATATTCCGCGTCACCGCGACGGTCGATATGCTTCCACCGGCCGTCCAGCCAGTCGGCCTTGTTGGGCTTGTAGTCCTTCCCGGCCTCGAATTCCTCGTTCAGATGCGATTGGAACGAGGCCTTCATGTCCTCGATCTCGCCCTCGGGGATCAGGCCGTCCTTGACCAGCCGGTCCGTGTAGAGCGACAGGGTCGTCTTGTGACCCTTGATCCGCTTGTACATGATCGGGTTGGTGAACATGGGCTCGTCGCCCTCGTTATGCCCGAAGCGGCGGTAGCAGAAGATGTCGATGACGACGTCCTTGCCGAACTTCTGACGGAACTCGGTGGCGACCTTCGCGGCATGGACCACGGCCTCGGGGTCGTCGCCGTTGACGTGGAAGATGGGCGCCTCGACCACCAGCGCGTTGTCCGTGGGATAGGGGCTGGATCGCGAGAAGTGCGGCGCGGTCGTGAAGCCGATCTGGTTGTTGACCACAAGGTGGATCGTGCCGCCGGTCCTGTGACCGCGCACGCCCGAGAGCGCAAAACACTCCGCCACCACGCCCTGACCCGCAAAGGCCGCGTCGCCATGCAGCAGGACGCCGGTCACCTTGGTCCGTTCGGTGTCGTCCAACTGATCCTGCTTGGCACGGACCTTGCCCAGCACGACCGGGTTCACCGCCTCGAGGTGCGAGGGGTTCGCGGTCAGCGACAGGTGGACGACGTTGCCATCGAATTCGCGGTCGCTGGACGCGCCGAGGTGGTATTTCACGTCGCCCGAGCCGTCCACGTCCTCAGGCTTGAAGCTGCCGCCCTGGAACTCGTTGAAGATCGCCTTGTAGGGCTTGCCCATCACGTTGGCCAAGACGCTCAGACGGCCCCGGTGCGGCATGCCGATCACGATGTCGCTGAGGCCCAGCTGGCCGCCGCGCTTGATGATCTGCTCCATCGCGGGGATCAGGGCCTCGCCGCCATCCAGCCCGAACCGCTTGGTGCCCATGTACTTGACGTGCAGGAACTTCTCGAAGCCCTCGGCCTCGACCAGCTTGTTCAGGATGGCCCGGCGGCCGTTCTTGGTGAACTCGATCTCCTTACCCAGACCCTCGATCCGCTCCTTCAGCCAGGCAGATTGCTCCGGATCCGAGATGTGCATGTATTGCAGCGCGAAGGTGCCGCAGTAGGTGCGCTTGAGGATCGAGACGATCTCGCGCAGCGTCGCGACTTCGAGGCCCAGCACCTGATCGATGAAGATCGGACGGTCCATGTCGGCGTCGGTGAAGCCGTAGGATTTGGGCTCAAGCTCGGGATGCGGCTCCTGGCTGCGCATGCCCAACGGATCGAGATCGGCGACCAGATGGCCCCGGATCCGGTAGGCACGGATCAGCATCAGCGCGCGGATCGAGTCGAGCACGGCACGGCGCACCTGCTCGTCGGTGACCGCCTCGCCGCGGGCCTCGGCCTTGGCCTTGATCTTGTCGCCTGCCGCCTTGGCCTCTTTGGGATCGGCGGGCGGAGCGGGCCATTCACCGGTCAGCGCGGCGGTCAGATCGTCGCCCGGCACCGGCGGCCAGTCGGTCCGCGCCCAGCTCGGGCCCTCGGCTTCGGCCCGGGCATCCTGCGGGCTGTCCTGCAGCGAGCGGAAGAACTGCGCCCAGCTTTCATCGACCGCCTTGGGGTCGTTGGCATAGCGCGCATACATCTGTTCCAGGTAGGCGGCATTGTGCCCCTGCATGAACGAGGTGTTATGGAAGACGTCGTTGGGGGACTGGTCGGTCATTCTGAGGTCTCCTCGGGGAGAATGAACTCTTTGCTGTAAAGCCCGCGGGCAGGGGCGTCCGGGTGGTTCGCAGTATTCAGGGGGCCCGAGCTAACAACGTCGCGCGCATCTGGCCCGAGCGCGAGCCGGCAGCTGCGGCGCGCGCGCCCGTCCCCCGCATCCGATTGCGTCATCGTCATCACGTCGTCGCCCCGGACGTAGACGCGGAAGCGCGCCGTTCCGGTCTCGACCCGTCTGAACAGACCGGGCACGGCCCGGCGCTGTATTTCGAAGAGCGCGGCGACGTCCTGCCCGCCCCGATCGGCCCGCGTCCCGAGGCTGTCGAGATAGGGGGGCATGAGCGTCCAGGCCGCACCGCGCGCCTGCGCCGGGCTCAGATCTCCGGCTGCATGGACGCGCGCGAACCCGCGCTCGCGCAAGAAGTCTTCCGCCGCCTCGAAGGCGGACGCGTTGCAGGCCATCAGGCTGTCGGTGAAGGCCGAGGCGGGGCCACCCGCGAGCGCGACCCACAGGCCCATGCCGCCCGCGAGCGTGACCCCCAGGCCCATCGGGCCCGGGCCGCGTCTGGCGGTCGGCCGGCGCCTGCCTGCGCTGCGCGCTATCTGACGGCCCCGTCCGGTCATCCTTTGTCGATCGCCTCCTTCACGGCCTCGCCCAGTGTCGCTGGGCTGTCGGCCACGACGATGCCCGCGCTGCGCATGGCTTCGATCTTGCTTTCGGCGTCGCCCTTGCCGCCCGCGACGATGGCGCCGGCATGGCCCATGCGGCGGCCCGGCGGGGCGGTGCGGCCGGCGATGAAGCCGGCGGTGGGCTTCCAGCGGCCCTTCTTCTTCTCGGAGGCGAGGAACTCGGCGGCCTCCTCCTCGGCGGTGCCGCCGATCTCGCCGATCATGATGATCGAGGTCGTCTCGTCGTCGGCCAGGAACATCTCGAGCACGTCGATATGCTCGGTCCCCTTGATCGGGTCGCCGCCGATGCCCACGGCGGTCGACTGGCCCAGCCCCATATCTGTCGTCTGTTTCACGGCCTCGTAGGTAAGCGTGCCCGACCGGGACACAACGCCCACCGAGCCGCGCTTATGGATATGGCCGGGCATGATACCGATCTTGCAGGCATCCGGCGTGATCACGCCGGGGCAGTTCGGCCCGATCAGACGCGTCTTGGAGCCGTCCAGCGCGCGCTTGACCTTCATCATGTCGAGCACCGGAATGCCCTCTGTGATGCAGACGACCAGCGGGATCTCGGCGTCGATCGCCTCCAGGATCGAGTCGGCGGCGAAGGGCGGCGGAACATAGATGACCGAGGCATCGGCTCCGGTCTTTTCGACCGCCTCGAAGCAGCTGTCGAAGACGGGCAGGTCCAGATGCGTCTGGCCGCCCTTCCCGGGGGTGACGCCCCCCACCATCTGCGTGCCGTAGGCGATGGCCTGCTCGCTGTGAAACGTCCCCTGGGAGCCGGTGAACCCCTGGCAGATCACCTTCGTGTCCTTGTCGATCAGGATGGCCATGCAGTCGTTCCTTGCTTGTGCGGCACGCCTCTAGCGCGCCCTTTCGTGAAGAATGAGGATCACCGGATGCGTGAAGCGCTGCCCGCGCCCCTCGCTGTCGGTGATCGTGGTCTGGGCGATCGGCACCGTCACGGCGAGGTCGTCGAAGAAGACGCCCGCCCCATCGGCTGCGTTCGAGCCCGCGCCCAGCGGAGAGGCGACGCGGGGATCGCCCTCCAGCAGGCGAGGGGCCAGAAGTTCGCCGACCACCCGGTTGGCCGCCGCGAGCCCCACCGCCGGAGAGCCGACCGAACAGCCATGCCCGCCCCCGAAGGTCCGCCGCCCGTCGGCCGTGTTCAGCGCCTGCACCGGCGAAGGGCCGAGCCGCAGGAAGGTCAGCGTGCCGGGATTGACGTAGGTGATCGCACCGTCCTGGCGTTCCCGCACGGGGAAGGCGAGGCGCCGCGCCGCCCGGTCCTGCGACGCCCGCGTCCGGTTGTTGAGGCAGACGGCCTCGGCCGCGAAGCGCATCCGCTGCAACGCGACCTGGCTTGTCGCCGCATCGAAGCCGTTGGTCGAGGTGGATTGCACGCAGCCCGACAGGATCAGCGCAGAAAGGCCGGTTAGGATCGCGCGCATCATCGTTCTGTCCTTGCCGTGCAGAGGGTCATTCCATTCATCTCGCAGCCTCCGCACTGGCCTCTGGCGTGAGGCGTTCGACGTTCAGGAACGTCTCGGTCCCGTTCGGGCCCGGGCGCGTGCCCGTATGGACGACGGCGATCCGGGCCGGATTGAGAAAGCGGGCTGCCAGCAGGGTCGTTCCCGGCAGCGCCGCATCCTCGTGGGTCGCGGGAAGCGCGGTGTCGCGGGTGATCCCCTCGGCCGCCAGGGCCTCGACTACGGTCCCGGCGGCTGCATCGCCATGGTCTCCGTCGAGCGTCACCTCGCAGCGCCGGTCGGTGCCGGGGGTCACGGGGGTAGAGGCCGGAGAGGGCGCGGCATCGGAAAAGGGATTGAGGTCGTAGAAATCGTGGCGGGCGGGCAGCACCTCGGCCGCCCGGTCGGCTGTGAGAAAGGGCGAGAAGCAGTGGGCGGCGAAGGCGTCGAAAGGGTTCGCAGCCGCGGATCCTGCTGAGGCACAGAGCGCGATCGCGGTCGCTGAGACGGGACGCCGCGTGAGGCCGTATGCAGGGCCGTCATTCAACGGGCTGGATCCTGAGTTCGAAGCGGTTCCCGCCGCCGGTGTTGATGCCCTCGGATGCTAGAATCTCCCCGCCCTCGACCGGCGCGGCGACATCCGCCCCGCGCATCTCTGCCCCGTCGAAAGTGGCGAGGTACGTCCCGCGCGCCTCCGGGTCCGTGGCCGTCGAGAAGAAGTTCACGAGGCAGGCATCCGGCCCGTCATCGCGCTGACGGATGACGGCCGCCAAGGATCGGTCGATCGCCCCGAGGCCGCCGTTGCCGAGCCGCTCCGTCAGCCCGGCCGCCATGGCCCGCGCCCCGAAATCCGTGAAGCTGGGATAGGTGGCGACGCAGACATCCTGGAACACGGTCAGGGCCTGTTCGAGGTCGGCGCTGGCCATTGAGACCGGGGTGGTATCCTCGGGCGTGGTGCCGATGCCGCTGGCTTGGCAACCTGATAGGAGGACGGCGGATGTGGGTACCGCGGCGCGCGTTGTAAGTCTGGCGGTCATCGGTATTCCCTCGCCTTTTATCGCTTGTCGGCAGCCCGACCGTGCAGCGGGGGCTGGCCGGCAGGAAGCGAAGCCCGCCTGCCACGCCCGCGCAAGGCCGATCGACGCGCCGCTTCCGGGCGATGGGCAATCCGCCGCATCGATTGCCCGCTTGGTCTGGTGGTTACGTCGCTGGGCGGCCGAGAGGTGGGACGAGTAGGCACCCATCAGAGGGTCTCCTTCGCAAAGCCCACGGCGAGGTCGAAGACCCCCGGAAAGTTGATGCCGAGGCCGAAGAACCTGGTTCCGCAAAAGACCGCTCGCATACTCCGGCGATGGGACCCGTAGGTATGATACCCAGCCCGTATGCCGGGCTGGATGAAGCCAAGCTTGGCGCTGACCCAGTACATCGCCTGCGCGCCGTAGCTGATGGCTATGAGCACAACGCCGGTGCCGACCAGCTCGGTCGCCGTATCCGACGACGGCTCCCCACCACCTTGCGTCGCCGCGGCGGCCGTCGGCAGCATTGCTGCTGCAACGGTCAAGGTCGAGGCGGTGCTGCGAGGTGACATGGGGGCGATCCTAAGGTTCGTTCAGGCGTCTGGAACAGATGAGGCAATCCAGGGCTCAGCCCGTTCGGCGCTCGAAAGGTCCACTGGACCATTCGCCGGCTGTGCCAGAGCGCGCCTCACCCCTTCACCGCCTTCACGATCTTCTGCGCGCCGTCCTTCAGGTCGTCGGCGGCGATGACGTTCAGGCCGGACGTGTTGATGATCTCCTTGCCCTTCTCGACATTCGTCCCCTCCAGGCGCACCACCAGCGGGACCTGAAGGCCGACTTCCTTGACCGCCGCGACCACGCCCTCGGCGATGACGTCGCAGCGCATGATGCCGCCGAAGATGTTGACGAGGATGCCCTTCACGTTGTCGTCCGACGTGATGATCTTGAAGGCTTCCGTCACCTTCTCCTTGGTCGCGCCGCCGCCCACGTCGAGGAAGTTGGCAGGCTCCGCCCCGTAGAGCTTGATGATGTCCATCGTGGCCATGGCGAGGCCGGCGCCGTTGACCATGCAACCGATCTCGCCATCGAGCGCGATGTAGTTCAGGTCGTATTTGGACGCGGCGAGCTCCTTGGGGTCTTCCTCGGTCTCGTCGCGCAGTTCGGCGATGTCCTTGTGGCGGTAGATGGCGTTACCGTCGAAGCCGACCTTGGCATCCAGCACCTTGAGGTCGCCCGCATCGGTCACGATCAGCGGGTTGATCTCGAGCATCTCCATGTCCTTCTCGGTGAAGGCCTGGTAGAGCTTGCCCATCAGCGAGACGCATTGCTTGATTTGCGCGCCTTCCAGCCCCAGCGCGAACGCGATGCGGCGCCCGTGATAGGGCATGTAGCCCGTCGCGGGGTCGACATCGAAGCTGACGATCTTCTCGGGGGTCGACGCGGCGACTTCCTCGATATCCATGCCGCCTTCGGTCGAGCAGACGAAGCCGATGCGGCTGCTGGCGCGGTCGACGAGCAGGGCGAGGTACAGTTCACGCGCGATGCCGCTGCCGTCCTCGATGTAGATGCGGTTGACCTGCTTGCCCGCCGGGCCGGTCTGATGCGTCACCAGCGTGTTGCCCAGCATCGCCTTGGCATGGGCCTCGGCCTCCTCGACGGACTTGGCCAGCCGGACGCCGCCCTTGTCGCCGGCCTCCGGCTCCTTGAAGTGGCCCTTTCCGCGGCCGCCGGCATGGATCTGTGCCTTGACCACCCAGAGCGGACCGTCGAGCTGACCCGCCGCGGTCTTCGCCTCGGACGCCTTCGTGACGGCGACGCCGTCGCTGACGGGCGCACCGTAATCGCGCAGGAGGGCCTTGGCCTGATACTCGTGGATGTTCATGGGACGCCTTCCCGTCTGGTTGGTCGTGGGTCCCGACCGGCTTTGCACCCGCAACCCTTGCTTGCAAAGCGAGACGAAAGCATTTGTCGTGATCCGGCGGAAAAACACGCGCTCTGTGATCACACCGCCCGCTGGTGTGATCACAAGGCCGTAGATGTCCGGTGTTGCGACGCGAATCCGGACCTGCCACATCTGTGCCCATGCCGATCAGGGAGGCCATGCGGGAATGAACGAGTACGAAGAGATGGTCCGCCGGCTGATCCAGTCCGCCCCGCGGCCGATGCGGCGTCGACTTCAGGCAAACCTGCCGACGGTTCGCGCCCGCTACGCCGATCTGGACCTTCTCATCGCGCCGGCACGGAACCACACGGAGTTCTTTCTCTGGCAGAAGGGACGCCCGCCGGAGCACAAGGCAACCCAACATCTGTGCGACCTGTTTCGCGACAAGCGGATCACGATGGTGGATGTCGGCGCGAATGCCGGGATCTTCTCGCTGCCTCTGGCGCGGGTCGCGGCGCCCGGCTCGCGGTTCGTTCTGGTCGAGCCGAATCCCGAAGTCCTGGCGCGGTTACGGGCGAACATCGCGCTGAACGGACTGACGGATGTCGAAGTGGTCGAAGTGGCCATCAGCGACGAACCGGGGCGCATGACCCTGCATTTTTCGCCGAACGACAATCAGGGAGAGGCACGTCTCGGCATCGCGTTCGACACCGATGCGGGCGGGATCGATGTAGAGGTGACGACGCTGCCCGACCTCCTGACCACGCTCGGGATCGAGGAGGTCGATCTGCTGAAGGTCGATGTCGAAGGGGTCGAGGATCGCGTCATCCTGCCCGCGATCCGCAAGATGCCGAAGGGCGCGATCCGCCGGATCTACTTCGAGGACAGCCACGGCGAGCATTGGAGCGAGAGCGTCACCGATGCGCTGACGAATGCCGGCTTCAAGGAAGGCGGCCGGTTCCGGGCCAACGCGCTCTATGTCGCCGGGGACTGACCCGAAAGGCGGCCTTCCAGCCGGGCGATCTCTGCACCCAGCGCGTCGAGATGGATCAGGATCCGGTCGTCCACGACCTCGTTGAAGTTGTGCGCCTTGAAGTAGCTGTGGGTGTGGCGCCCGTTGCGGCCCTCGTTCGACCGGTTCCCGCGGCCGCGCTCCTTCTTTTCGCGGAACTTGTCCCAGGTCCGAACGGTGTAATGGTTCACCTGGGCGAGCTTGTGATGTTCGCCGGGATCCGTCAGCCGGTTGAACTTGTCCGCATGAGACCTCACGAAGCGCCGCCGCATCCGCCGGTCGGCGCTGGTGATCGCATGGAAGTCCTTGGGCGTCAGCCCGTCGACCAGCTTGGGGCGATGGATGTCCAATTGCTCGACCATATCGGACCAGCGCGTGATCGTCTTGACGTAAGGCTGATGCTCCGGGTCGCGGGTGCGGGCCATCACGAAGTCACGCGAGATCTGCCGGCCCGGCCAAGTCTCGTTGCCGCCGTCCCCGAAATGACGCCACGCGATCAGGAAGGCGTCGAAGGGTCCGACCGCGCCCAGCAGCGCGTCCATGGTCCCGTCACCGACATTCACGCAAAGGTACTCGTCCACATCGAGCCACAACACGAGGTCGCCCTCGGACAGCGCGCCGGAATCGCGGAACAGCCGCGCCGCGTCCTGCTGCGGGGGCGTGCCGGGGGCAGGCGAGTGGCTGCGGTGATGGATCTCTCCCAGATCGGCCAGACGGTCCAGCAGCGCATCCGACCCGTCGCTGCAATCGTTGGAATAGATCACGATCTCGTCGAAGCCGATCACCTTGTGAAAGGCGATCCACTCGACCAGAAACGGCCCCTCGTTCTTCTGCACGGAAAAGAGCACCCGGCGCGCGCGGCCCTCCGGTGGAGGAGAGGCGAACGTGATCGCGGCGTCGCCGGCCGCCGGGCGGATCGTGTCGGGGGCTTCATCAGACATCGGCGGCACGCTGCGAGATCGGGGCGCGCCTGACAAGTCCGCGCTCGCGTAGAGACCGGAACGAAACGGGGTGCGACGCATCCACGCCGCACCCCGCAAGGATCGCGTCGGGGCCGATCAGCCCAGGTTGCTGTCGATGCCCTTGCAGGCTTCGACGAGGCCCTTCACGGCGTCGACCGACTTGTCGAACATCGCCTGTTCGTCGCGGTTGAGCTTGATGTCGACGATCCGCTCGATCCCACCGGCGCCGATCACGGTGGGCACGCCGACATACATGCCGTTCAGGCCTAGCGCGCCGTCCACATAGGCGGCGCAGGGCAGAAGGCGCTTCTGATCCTTCAGGTAGGCTTCGGCCATCTCGATCGCGCTGGCGGCAGGGGCGTAGAAGGCGCTGCCAGTCTTCAGCAGGCCGACGATCTCGGCGCCGCCGTCACGGGTGCGCTGCACGACGGCATCCAGCGATTCCTGGCTGGTCCAGCCCATCTCGACGAGGTCGGGCAGGGGGATGCCTCCGACAGTCGAATAGCGGGTCAGCGGCACCATCGTGTCGCCGTGGCCGCCCAGCACGAAGGCGCTGACGTCGCGCATCGAGACGTCGAATTCCAGGCTGAGGAAGTGGCGGAACCGCGCCGAGTCCAGAACGCCGGCCATGCCGACGACCTTTTCGTGGGGCAGGCCCGAATATTCGCGCAGCGCCCATACCATCGCGTCGAGCGGATTGGTGATGCAGATCACGAAGGCGTCGGGCGCGTTGTCGCGGATACCTTCGCCGACGGATTTCATGACCTTGAGGTTGATGCCCAACAGGTCGTCGCGGCTCATGCCCGGCTTGCGGGGAACACCTGCGGTGACGATGCAGACATCGGCACCCGCGATATCGGCATAGTCGGTCGTGCCCTTCAGCTTGGCGTCGAAGCCCTCGACCGGGCCCGATTCGGCGATGTCGAGCGCCTTGCCCTGCGGGGTGCCGTCGGCGATGTCGAACAGGACGACGTCGCCCAGCTCCTTGAGGCTGGCGAGGTGGGCGAGCGTGCCGCCGATCTGCCCCGCGCCGATGAGCGCGATCTTGGGTCGGGCCATTTGGATGTCTCCGTTTGGGTGGATGCCAAATCGCGCGGAGGGGTAGCGGAAGCGGGGCGTGCGGCGCAAGGGGCCGGGGGTCGCACGTGAAAACGGCGCCCCGAGGGACGCCGCAAATCGCGCTCAGCTGCGGTGGCTGTCACGCATCGGCATCGGCCAGATGGGAGAGGTCGTCCATCCGGTCCTCCCAGTTGCGGCCGGAGGCCATCAGGCACATCCGCCCGTCCGGCAAGGTGATGGCGATGGTCCAGCTTCCGGTCGCGTCGGATGCGAACACCTCCACGATGCGGCCTTTCGTGCCGAGGCCGATGCCGCGCCGTGTCTCGCCGAAATGGGACGCGAGGCGCGACACGATACCGGCGCGGGGACCGCAATTGGCGCCCTGCGCATCGAGCAGGCGGGCCGCATCTTCGGCATTGGCGGAATGGGACGCGAACAGCGCAAGCGTGGCGGCCAGCAAGGCGGCGAGGCCGGCATTCAGGGTGTGAACCTTGGTCGTCATGGCGCGATCCTTTCAGGCTGAGACCGGGCCGCCGCACGGGATCGCGGGGGGCGCACGATCCTCGGGAAGACGGTCCGGCCTCGTGCCGGAAGACGGGTCCAAAGGTGCGCCCGGAGGGTTGATATTGGGTTAACGATGCGAGCCGCGCTCGCGCTGCGATGCAGAAGGCACATGAGATTAAAAGATGCGCAAATGAGCGCCAAGACTTGCCAATCGTTGCGTAGCCTGCCAATCCCGCGGGCATGACCGACAGACCTTTCCGCTCCGTCCTCTACATCCCCGGATCCAAGCAGAGGGCCCTCGACAAGGCCGCGACGCTGCCGGTCGACGCGATCATCTTCGACCTGGAAGACGCCGTCGCCCCCGATGAAAAGACGGCCGCGCGCGACACGCTTCGCGCCGCGTTGCAGCAGGATTACGGCCCCCGCTACAAGCTGGTCCGGGTCAACGGGCTCGATACGGAATGGGGCGCGGACGACGTCGCCGCCTTCGCCGATGCGGCCTGCGACGCGCTGTTGCTGCCAAAGGTGAACGGCCCCGACGATATCGCCGCGGTGAAGGCCGCCAAGCCCGTCTGGGCGATGATGGAAACGGCCGAAGGCATCCTGAACGCGGCCGCCATCGCCCGCGCCGCGGGCGGGCTGGTGCTGGGGACGAACGATCTGGCGAAGGAGCTTGGCTGCGCCACATCCGCCGACCGGATGCCGATGATGACAGCGTTGCAAACCTGCCTTCTGGCGGCGCGGGCGGCGGGCATTCCCTGCATCGACGGCGTTTTCAACGCCTTCAAGGACGAGGACGGCCTTGCATACGAATGCAAGCAGGGTCGCGCGCTGGGCATGGATGGCAAGACCCTGATCCATCCGGCTCAGGTCGCCACGACGAATGCCGCCTTCGCGCCCACCGACGAAGAGGTCGATCTCGCCCGCCGCCAGATCGCCGCCTTCGACGAGGCGATCGCCGCGGGGCAGGGCGTCGCCGTTCTCGACGGGCGCATCGTCGAGAACCTGCATGTGGACACGGCCAGGCGGACGCTGGCAAAGCTGGAGGCGATCCAATCGCTGGAGAGCTGAGATGCCGATTCTGATCGCGGGCGTGGCCCTGTGGTGGGCCGCCCATCTGTTCAAGCGGGTCGCCCCCGATCTGCGCGCGCGCATGGGCGACGCGGGCAAGGGGGCCGTGGCACTGGCCCTCGTCGTCTCGATCGTCCTGATGGTGATCGGCTATCGCAACGCCGACGGTGCCTGGTTCTGGGGGCGCAGTCCCGCCATGGTCGGGATCAACAATCTGCTGATGCTGTTGGCCTTCTACCTCTTCGCGGTGAGCGGGCCGAAAGGGGCGAAGGTCTGGCTCGGCACCAAGATGCGGCATCCGCAACTGACCGCGGTGATCGTCTTCTGCGTCGCGCACCTGCTGGTGAACGGCGACGTGCCGTCCTTCGTGCTGTTCGGCGGCCTGCTCGCCTGGGCGGTGACCGAGATCCTCGTGATCAACGCCAAGGAAGGGCCGTGGACCCCGCCGCCCCGTGCGCCCCTGAAGAAAGAGATCACGACCCCGATCATCGCGCTTGTGGCGATGGTGGTCGTCATGGTGATCCACAATTGGCTGGGCGTCGTGCCCTGGGGAGCCTGACATGCCCACGCTCTACCGCCTGCTGACCGAAGAGGACACGTCCGCCTTTTGCCACAAGGTCTCGGACGCGCTGGACAAGGGCTGGGTCCTGCACGGCTCGCCCGCCTATGCCTGGGACCATGCGGCTGGCGTGATGCGTTGCGCGCAGGCCGTCACCAAGGATGTGAACATGCCCTATTCCCCCGACATGAAGCTGGGACAGCAATGACCAAGACCAATCCGGGCCGCTTCTTCGAGGATTACCGCCTCGGTGACGTCATCCGCCACGCCACGCCCCGCACCGTCGCCGAGGGGGAGAGGGCGCTTTACCACGCGCTTTACCCCAGCCGGTTCGCGTTGCATTCGTCCGATGCCTTCGCCGCCGAGTGCGGTCTGGACGGGGCGCCGATGGACGATCTGATCGCCTTCCATACGGTCTTCGGCAAGACGGTACCCGACATCTCGCTGAACGCGGTCGCCAATCTGGGCTATGCCGAAGGGCGGTTCCTGCGGCCCGTCATGCCCGGCGACACGCTGCGTTCCGAATCCGAGGTGATCGGCCTCAAGCAGAACTCCAATGGGAAATCCGGGATCGTCTGGGTCCGCACGCGTGGCCTGAACCAGATGGACGAAGTGGTGCTGTCCTATGTCCGCTGGGTCATGGTGCGCAAACGCGACGCGGACGCCCCAGCGCCGGACACTCATGTACCCGATCTGGAAAAGGCGGTCCCGGCCGGCGACCTGACGATCCCCGACGGTCTGAGCTTCGCCGATTACGATTTCGAACTGGCGGGCGAGGCCCACCGCGCGTCCGACTACGAGGCAGGCGAGCGGATCGACCATGTCGATGCCGTCACGATCGAAGAAGCCGAGCACATGATGGCCACGCGCCTGTGGCAGAACACGGCCAAGGTGCATTTCGACGCCACCAACCGCGAGGACGGCAGGCGTCTGATCTATGGCGGCCATGTCATCAGCCTCGCGCGCGCCCTATCGTTCAACGGTCTCGCCAACGCCCAATGCATTGCCGCGATCAATGCCGGGGCGCACGCGAATCCCTCCTTCGCCGGCGACACGGTCCGCGCCTGGTCCGAGGTGCGCGAGGTCGCGAAGCTGCGCGATGACGTGGGCGCCCTGCGCCTGCGGACGGTCGCCACCCGCGGCACGCCGTTCGAACTGACGGGCGAGGACGGCAAGTACCTGCCCGACGTGCTGCTCGATCTGGATTACTGGGTGCTGATGCCCGCTTGACCGTCGCGACGTTTCTCGACCGTCTCCATGCCCGCCGCGCCGAGGCGCAACTGGAGGAGGCCGCGCGGAATGCCGCAGAGGGCCGCCTCCTCCCGAGGGGCGTGACCGGATGGACGGGCCGCCTGCTGGCCCTGACGATCCTGGCCGCGCCTCCGGGCATCGTGCTCTGCGGCGTGCTCCTGATCTGGTCCTTCTGGCCCGCCTGGGGGGCCTGGATCCCCGGCGGTCTGTTGATCGGCGCAGGTCTCTACATGCTTCCGAGGCGCGGCCGGATGCCCAGGGGAACTCGGGGCAGGGACACCATGCCCGCCACGTTCGAGCTGCTCGATCGGATCGCGGCGGCCGTTGGCGCAAGGGGGGCGGATCGCCTTCTGGTCCTGGACGACATCAACGCCTTCATTGCCCAAGTCAGGGGGCAGACGCTGCTGGGAATGGGCGGTATCCTATGGCGGGCGTCTTCTCCAGATCAGAGGATCGCCATCCTCGCCCATGAATTCGCCCATCAGATCAACGACGATCCGCGCCGCCTGGGTCTTACCGCCCTTGCCGGAAGCATCCTGCACCGATGGTTGGACCTGACCGAGCCGGGTCATGACGCAGATCCCGTCAGCGATATCGTGACCGTCCCGCTGGCCTTCGCCAGCGAGGGATTGATACGTCTCCTGACGCGGCTGACCTACGGCGACAGCCAGCATGCCGAATACCTAGCCGATGCCATCGCGGCCCGTGTCGCCGGCGCCGATGCGACGGCGTCCGCGCTCCGCCTGATGCTGACGGCGCCCGAGGCCGGACGGTGCATGAGGGGCTTCTACGGCCCCGAGACGCCACGAGGGATGGAATGGGTCGATATTGTGGCCGCCGCGCTGCGCGATGTGCCGGGGGACCGGCGGCAGGCGCTGTTCCGCGAGGCCGAGGCGCAATTGCACTCCGTCGATGAGAGCCATCCGCCCACTTCGCTCCGTTTGCGCTTTCTGAGCGGATTGTCAGAGCCGCCACTGGATCTGGGGCCGATCGACTGGGACAGGATCGAGGCCGAGTGGCAGGCAGACATCGTCGCGATCGGAAATCGTGGCTTCCGGGCCGCACAGCCGCAGTAAGCGCTCGACAGATCGGCGCGGATTGGCACGATGGGATCATGGTTCGTCTCGTGGTCCTTCTGTTGCTCTGTGCTGTTCCGGCACGCGCGGATTATGTGCTGAACAATCTGCGCTTCACGCTCTGGCACGAAGCCGGCCATGCGGTGATCGACCAAATGGACGTCCCGATCCGCGGACCGGAAGAGGCGATCGCCGACGGCTTCGCGCTCATGCTCGCGGCGCGGCTGCTCGGTCCGGACGAGATGGCGCAGCTTTTGTCCGACGTCGCCGAACAGGCGCGGCGCGATGCTGTTGACGAGGTCTTCGACGCATGGTCCCCCTACATGCCGGGCGCGCAGCGCGTCGCTTGGCTGATCTGCGTGGGCTACGGGCTGTCGCCGTCCGCTCGTCCGCTGGCCCGCGCGCTTGGCCTCCCGCCGCAGAAGGAGAGCCACTGCCTCGATGCGGCCCGGCGTATCACGGGCGGCTGGGACGAGATTCTTGCCGCCCAGGGGCCGCACGATGGATCGACCAGCTTCCGCGCCTACGGCTATGACCGGACGCTGCGCCTGCTCCAAGAAGACCTGCTGAGGCTGAACCGGACGATCCGCCTTCCGCGACAGGTCCCGGTGGTGGTCGAGCGCTGCGGCGAGGACAACGCCTTCTACTATCCAGAGGAGGAAGAGATCGTCTTCTGCGAAGAAATGCTTCCCGCTCTGAAGGCCCGGCGAACGAAGACGCCCTAGCGGGCTGGCGACCGGATCTGGGCGGTGTTCCGGCTCAGTTCGCCATGCCGTTCTCGCCGAACGGATCGTGCCCCCAGTTCTTCATCGAGTATTCCCAATCGGTATCCTTCGGGTCGTCGGGTACCTGCGCGCCGTGACGTTTGATGTAGCCGATGACATCAGCCATATGGTCCCAGTCGTCGTCGCTCAGATCGTCCTTGTTCGTCCGCTTGATCTCGATGATGCGCTTGGCGGACTTCCGGCCCTTCGACTCGCCATCGCCGCTATCGGCGCCGACATCCTTTGACTTGTCGGTGTCCAGCCAGTCCTCGATCTCGGAGGGCGCCATGTTCACCAGATCGCCCCATTCGTCCCAGATCTGATCTCTCGACTTGCTCATTTCGTCCTCCATGATGGTCTTCGCCAACGAGAGCGGTGAACCGTGGTTCCGGCCTCTTTTGTGATCACACATTTCGAGTGTGTGATCACGGAGGGGCCAAAAGGACTGTCTTTCCGGCCGTGCGACGTGACGCCCCCGTGACATGCCGGGGGAAATCGCTAGAACGCTGTCAGACTGACCGGACCGAAGAGAAGGGGCCCCAATGGCCGACGTGAACCGGGGCGACCGCCCGCTATCCCCGCATCTCCAGATCTACCGCCCGCAATTGACGTCGATGACGTCGATCCTGACGCGGATCACGGGGAACGCGCTCATCGTGGCGTCGCTCATGATCACATGGTGGTTCGTGGCCGCGGCGGCCGGTCCGGACGCATTCGCCACGGCCGACGCTTTCCTGCGAAGCTGGTTCGGCGATTTGGTGATGCTCTTCTCGGTGCTGGGGCTCTGGTATCACACGCTTGCCGGGATCCGGCACCTGATCTGGGATACGGGCCGGATGCTCGAACTCGAAAAGGCAGAGGCGTCGGGCTGGGTGATCCTGATCGCGTCCGTCATGCTGACCCTCTTCACAATCGTCATCTTCTGGTGAGCGTCATGAGCTTCGTCACAGATCGCAAGCGCGTCATGGGCCTGGGCTCTGCCGGGTCCGGAACGGAACATCACTGGCACCAGACGGTCCTGTCGGCGGCGCTGGTCGTGCTGGTCCCGCTCTTCGTCATCACCTTCGGCTCGATCTTCGGCGCCCCCTACGAAGAGGTCGTGGCCTATTACTCCCGCCCCTGGCCCGCGCTGATCGCCGTCCTGACGCTGACGGTCGGCTGGGTCCATTTCGCCAAGGGCGTACAGGTCCTGATCGAGGATTACGTCGGCGGCTTCGCCCGCAAGGCCCTGATCGTCGCCACCACCTGCATCAGCTACGCCGCCGCGCTGGCCAGCGTCTACGCGCTGGCCCGGCTGGCCCTGTAATCCGGTAAGAGGAACGACCATGCCCGCTTACGAATACGAGACCCACGAATACGACGTCGTCGTCGTCGGTGCCGGCGGTGCCGGGCTGCGCGCCACGCTCGGCATGGCCGAGCAGGGCCTGCGCACGGCCTGCGTGACCAAGGTGTTCCCGACCCGCTCTCATACGGTGGCCGCGCAGGGGGGCATCGCCGCCTCGCTGGGCAATATGGGCCCCGATAGCTGGCAGTGGCACATGTACGACACCGTCAAGGGCTCGGACTGGCTGGGCGACACCGACGCGATGGAATACCTCGCCCGCGAGGCGCCCAAGGCCGTCTACGAGCTGGAGCATTACGGCGTCCCCTTCTCGCGCACCGAGGAAGGCAAGATCTATCAGCGCCCCTTCGGCGGCCACACGACAGAATATGGCGAAGGCCCCCCGGTTCAGCGCACCTGCGCCGCCGCCGACCGCACCGGCCACGCGATCCTGCACACGCTCTATGGTCAATCGCTCAAGCAGCAGGCGCAGTTCTTCATCGAATACTTCGCCATCGACCTCATCATGTCCGAGGACGGCGCGTGCCAGGGCGTCCTCTGCTGGAAGCTGGACGACGGTACGCTGCACCTCTTCAGCGCCAAGATGACCGTGCTTGCCACCGGCGGCTATGGGCGCGCCTACTTCAGCGCCACGTCCGCCCATACCTGCACCGGCGACGGCAACGGCATGGTGGCCCGCGCGGGCCTGCCGCTGCAGGACATGGAATTCGTGCAGTTCCACCCGACGGGCATCTACGGCGCCGGCTGCCTCATCACCGAAGGCGCACGGGGTGAGGGCGGCTACCTGACGAATTCCGAGGGCGAGCGGTTCATGGAGCGCTATGCGCCCACCTACAAGGACCTCGCCAGCCGAGACGTCGTCAGTCGCTGCATGACGCTGGAAATCCGCGAGGGCCGCGGCGTCGGCAAGGAAGGCGACCATATCCACCTCCACCTCAACCACCTGCCGCCCGATGTACTGGCCGAACGCCTGCCTGGCATTTCCGAATCCGCACGTATCTTCGCCGGTGTCGACGTCACGAAAGAGCCGATCCCCGTCCTGCCGACCGTGCACTACAATATGGGGGGCATCCCGACGAATTACTGGGGCGAGGTGCTCGCGCCGACCAAAGACGATTCCGACCGCGTGTCGCCCGGCCTGATGGCCGTGGGCGAGGCGGGCTGCGCATCCGTACACGGCGCGAACCGCCTCGGCTCGAACTCGTTGATCGACCTCGTGGTTTTCGGTCGCGCCGCCGCGATCCGCGCCGGTCAGGTCGTCGACCCGGACACCGCCGTTCCCAGCCCGAACATGCGCTCGGTCGAGATGGCGCTGGCGCGTTTCGACGGGCTGCGCCATGCGCGCGGCCAGGTCGCCACCGCCGAGTTGCGTCTCGAGATGCAGAAGACCATGCAGCGCGATGCCGCCGTCTTCCGCACCTCCGAGACGCTCGCGCAGGGCAAGGAGGCGATGGACGGCATCGCCGACAAGCTCGACGACCTCGCCGTGACCGACAACACGCTGATCTGGAACTCCGACCTGATGGAGACGCTGGAACTCGCGAACCTGATGCCCAACGCCGTCGCCACCGTGACGGCCGCCGAGGCCCGCAAGGAAAGCCGCGGCGCCCATGCGCATGAGGACTTCCCCGACCGCGACGACGAGAACTGGCGCAAGCACAGCCTCGTCTGGTTCAAGGGCGACGAGATGAAGTCAGACTTGGGCTATCGCGGCGTGCATCTGGACTCGCTCACCTCGCACAACGAGGGCGGCATCGACCCCAAGAAGATCGCGCCGAAGGCCCGGGTGTATTGAGAATGGGTGCCACCGGTCTGGCTTCGGTGCTTCTGCTGCCGGCTTGCGCGGTCGAGCTTCGCGTGCCGGATCCCGCATCTTTTGATGAGGTGAATGCGTGTCTGGCTGCCCAAGGACTTGATCCGCTCGATGACGACATGCGGACGCCGGGCCTGCGCAATCGGCAATTGACGGAACTGAACCGCTGCCTTGATCGGCGAGGGGTTCCGACCGTGTTCGACCTGCGTCGCAGAGGGGGGGAGGCGTGACAGGGCTGCGTTCGACCTCCGTCGGCGCCATGCTTCCATGCAGGCGGTGCGCCTGAGATGGGTCACCACTGCATCCCCCGGCTCACGCTATTCGGCGTGCTCGGTGGGCTCACTGCCTGCATGCCCGCCCTCGACACGCCCGAGGGGCGGCGCGCGGCCTATCTCGATTGCGCGCGCGATCAGGGCGTCCCGGTGATCGACGGGCGTATCCGCGTCCGCGACAACGCGGATTTCGAGTTGCTGGATGCCTGCGAGGCGCTGCCGCGATGATCCTGACAGCCCCCCGCCTTTATTGCGTCGGCACGCATCACAAGACCGGCACGCTGTGGATGCGGGCCGTCTTTCGACGCCTCGCCGCGGCGTTGGGCGTGGCGAGCCATGTCGTCTACCCGGCGACGGGGGTGTGCAAGGTGACCCGCGACGGCGAACGGTCGATCCTGCTCTCCTGGTCCTCGCGCTTTCCGGACTGGCTGCGCGCGCGCCCGGACGCCCGCATCCTGCACCTGATCCGCGATCCGCGGGACGTGCTTCTGTCGGGGGCGGCCTACCACGCCCACGCGGGTCCAAAGGGAGAGCAGTTCCTGCACGAGCCGCGCGAGGATCTGGACGGAAAGACCTATCAGCAGCACCTCAACGCGCTACCGACGCAGCGCGACAAGCTGCTCTTCGAGATGCGCGGCAAGCATGCCCGGACCGTCGCCGAGATGACCGCGTGGCAGCCCGCCCCGAACACCGTCGAGGCCCGCTACGAGGTGTTGATGTCCGACGAGACCGGGACCGCCTTCCGCGAGCATCTGCGCGATCTCGGCTTGCCAGAGCCCGAGGTCGAGACGGGGGTAGAGATCTTCTGGGCCAAGTCGCTTTGGGGCGGTCTGGCCGATGAGGCGGCGCGCCATAACCGCATCGCCGCCCATGTCTCCTCGGGCAAGGTCGCCCGCTGGCGGACCGAACTGCCCCGCGACGTCGCCGAACCCTACGCGGACGAGTTCGGTCCTGCCCTCGTCGCGCTGGGATACGAGGATCATCCCACCCGATGGCTGTCGGAGCTGCGTCATGCGGCCTGACCCCGTCCCCGCCCCACATGCGCGCCCCCGGACCGGCGCACACACCCTCTAGGAGGATCGACCCATGGTGCAATTCACCCTGCCCAAGAATTCGAAGATCACGACAGGCAAGACTTGGCCCAAGCCCGAAGGCGCGAACCGGCTCAAGACCTTCAAGATCTACCGCTGGAACCCGGAAGACGGGAAGAACCCTCGCGTCGACACCTATTTCGTCGATCTCGACACCTGCGGTCCGATGGTCCTGGACGCGCTGATCAAGATCAAGAACGAGATCGACCCGACGCTGACCTTCCGCCGCTCCTGCCGCGAAGGGATCTGCGGGTCGTGTGCCATGAATATCGACGGCGCCAACACGCTGGCCTGCACCTACGGCATCGACGAGGTCGACGGCGACGTGAAGATCTACCCGCTGCCGCACATGCCGGTTGTCAAGGACCTGATCCCCGACCTGACGCATTTCTATGCCCAGCATGCCAGCGTCATGCCGTGGCTCGAGACCAAGACGAACACGCCGGCGAAGGAATGGAAGCAATCCATCGAGGACCGCAAGAAGCTCGACGGCCTCTACGAATGCATCATGTGCGCCTCCTGCTCGACGGCCTGCCCGTCCTACTGGTGGAACGGCGACCGCTATCTGGGGCCGGCGGCGCTGCTGCATGCCTATCGCTGGATCATCGACTCACGCGACGAGGCGACCGGAGAGCGGCTGGACCAGCTCGAGGATCCGTTCAAGCTGTATCGTTGCCACACGATCATGAACTGCACAAAGACCTGCCCCAAGGGCCTGAACCCGGCCAAGGCCATCGCGTCGATCAAGAAGATGATGGTCGAACGGCAGCTCTGAACGGGGGATATGCTGGCCGTCATCGTGGTGGGCACGCTGCCTTTCGGGGCAGCGTTGGTGGTACTGGCCCTGAGGCATGTCATCAGACACGGTCGGCGTGTGTCAGC
Source organism: Jannaschia aquimarina (assembly GCF_000877395.1). Lineage (GTDB taxonomy): Bacteria > Pseudomonadota > Alphaproteobacteria > Rhodobacterales > Rhodobacteraceae > Jannaschia > Jannaschia aquimarina. The sequence goes on from NZ_JYFE01000016.1 coordinate 22,544, forward strand.
CTGGACGCCCGGACTGTTGGCCCTGTCGGCGGCCCTGTTTCTCCTCTACGCGGGCAAGCCGCAACCTTTTGCAGGTCTGGCCGCTATTCTCTATGCCCTTGTTCCACCCGCTGTGCTTCTCGATCCGACATTCGAGGAGAGCTGGGAATTCGTCGCCCGGATCCTGCCCTGGGCTCTCGCGGTCGGTCTCGGCGTCGCTTTGGCGTTCGCCGCCTCCCGAACGCTTCGGGGCTTTTCCCTCGCGGCCGGTATCATCGCTGCTGTCGTCGCGGCCTTCGCGATCGGGGAGGTCCAGTCCCGCCACCTCATGTGTCTGGCCGCCGAGGCGCGCGGGATCACGGAATTCCGCCGAAACTCGCTTCTCTGGAGCTGGTTCCACGCACCTAGGGAGTGGCAATTCGACCTCCATGCCGGCTTCGACGAGGGGGGCGAGAGATATGGGTGGAGTTACGCCGAAAGCGATTGGTACCGCCTGCCGCCCAATGTCGGTGGAAACGCTGACCTGCCACGAAGACTGCATCGTTGTACCTGATCGCCTATGGTCCGGCGGCCCTGCGCACCCTAACTCGCGGTGATGAAACGCCCCCGCCTTCCCGATAACTGGCGCCGCGCGCTGCGGCGTGGACTGGCCTGGCTTCGCCTCAAGGTCGCGGAGCCGTGGCGCCTGCCGCTCGGCATCCTGATCGCGGTGCTGGCGGCGCTCTTCTGGTGGCTTCCCGGTCTGGGTCTCTGGATGGTACCCGTGGGCATCGCACTCGCCGCTCTGGGGGTGCGACCCATTCGGCGGCGCCTGAACCGGGGCCGCCCGCCGGCGCGTGTGATCGGCCCGGTCACACGCGGCCACATGGTCACCGTTCCGGAGCGGGAAGAGGCCATGTTGGAGACGGTGGCCCGGATCGCCCCGCAGGTGGACCGGCTGCACCTCGTTCTGAACGGCTTTGACGCGATTCCGGAGGTCCTCGGGGCCTACGGAAACGTGTCGCCCTTCATTCCCAAGCACGACTTGGGGCTCGGCGGATTGTTCCTTCCCCGTCCGGGCGAGGTGGATCGCGTCCTGCTCCTGTCAGATGATTTCGCCTATCCGACAGACTACGTGCGGACCTTGCTGGCTCACGGGGCGCGGCTCGGCCTCGATCGGAACGTGGTGGGATATGACGGGACCGCCCTGTCGAAAGATGGCCCGCGCCGCTACGCGCCGGAGGCGCGGCTGGGCTATGCCCGCGGTGTCGGGCTTCTGTCGCTCGAGACGGTCCTTCTGTCGGGCTGCCACCTCCCGCCGGTCGGGCAGGTCGAGGATGCCGCTGGGTTCGCCTCTTGGCTGTCGGGGGCGGATCTGCTCCCCTGGGCCGTCCCGCGCGAGGCGGGCTGGCTGCCGCCGCGGCCTGCGCTCATCGAAAAGCCCCTGACGGCGTTTCCGCACCAGGGGCAGCGCTGGCAGGATTGGCGCGACGCCGCGTGATCGCGGCGCCGGACCTCGTTCAGACGTCAGAGGTTCAGACGTCCGAGGGGATCCCTCCGGTTCCGGGCAGCGTCGGGTTCAGGTCGGGGGCGTCGCCCTCTCCCTCGTCGACGCAGGCCGCCAAGAGCGTGAGCAGCGGCAGGGCGAAAAGCAGTCGGGACAGGCGCATCATTCGTCGTCGTCCTCGTTCACTTCGAAGGCCCCTTCGGTGATCGTACCGTCGCCGTCGACATCGATGTCGGTGGTCGCCTCGATTTCTTGAAGATTGTCGACCCGGTTGCCTGCGCCGTTGCAGGCCGCAAGAAGAAGGATGAGCGGCACGGCGGCCGTCAGTTTGTATCCGTTATTCATGGAAGGCTCCTGCGGTGTGATGCAGGGCCAACCGACGATTTGCATCCAAAGTTCCGCATCCCGCGTTTTGCCTCTTGACGGAATCGCGCGCGCACCGCAATTGCGCGCCTCAGACGCCAACGCACGCGCCTCTGGCACGGCCAACGCACGGTTACGCAGCGACGGTAACGTCTCCTTGGAAGTGAGCGGTCTGCGCCGGGATCCCGGCATGGCCGGGTCTTTTGGAGATGACCATGAATGCTCTCGTAACCGGCCTGTCGGGCCGCGCTGTCTCGTCGTCCGCTTCGCGCGCCGAAGCCTACATTCAGGCCCACATCTTCGACCGGCCGACGCTCGTGATCGACATCGATGCGGTCGAGGCGCAGTATCGCGCGCTGGCCGCCGGGCTGGGTCGCGCGCACATCCACTACGCGGTCAAAGCCAACCCCCATCGCGACGTGATCGAACGGCTGCTGGCGCTGGGCTCCGGCTTCGACGCCGCCTCGCGCGGAGAGATCGAGCTCTGCCTGAGCCTCGGCGCCGACCCGGCCCGCATCTCCTTCGGCAACACGATCAAGCGGGCAGCGGATGTCGCCTTCGCGCATCAGGCGGGGATCACCCTCTTCGCGGCCGATGCCGAGGAAGAACTGGACAAGATCGCGGCCCACGCTCCGGGGGCTCGCGTCTATATCCGCATGCTCGTCGACAACCCCGAGGCCGACTGGCCGCTTAGCCGCAAGTTCGGCGTGCCCACGACCCGCGCCCAAGGTCTTCTGGACCACGCCGCGCATGTCGGTCTCGTGCCGTTTGGCCTGTCGTTCCATGTCGGCTCCCAGACGCGCGAGGCGCGGATGTGGGACGGCACCCTCGATCAGGTGGCGCAGGTCTGGCACGCCGCCCGCGCCGCGGGTCACGACCTTCAACTTCTGAATATCGGCGGCGGCTTCCCTGCCTTCTACGGCGCCGAGATCGCGCATCCGACCGACTATGCGGCCGCCGTGATGCAGCGCATCGACGCCCGCTTCGGCGACGTCGCCCAGATCATGGCGGAGCCCGGCCGGGGTCTCGTGGCCGAGGCGGGCGCCATCGCCGCCGAGGTCATGCTCTCCGCGCGCAAGTCGGACGACGACCTCCACCGCTGGGTCTATCTGGATATCGGCAAGTTCTCCGGCCTGGCCGAGACCATCGACGAGGCGATCCGCTACCAGTTCGTCACTTCGCGCGACGGCGAACCGACCGGGCCCTGCATCCTCGCCGGCCCGTCCTGCGACTCTGCGGATGTGCTCTATGAACGCCGCCCCGTCGCGCTGCCGCTCTCGCTCCGGGCGGGCGACCGCGTCGTGATCCGCAATTGCGGGGCCTACACGTCGAGCTACTCCTCGGTGGGGTTCAACGGCTTCCCCCCGCTGGACGTGATCGTCACCTGACGGGAAACGGTCGTGATCGCCTTTCCGCTGTCATAGGGGGATCGCCTGGGCTCGGGCAAACGCTGTTCACAACGGAGCCAGCCCATGCTGTCCACCGGATATCGCTATCTGAGCGTCGGCTTTCTGACGCTCCTGATGATCATCCCGCTCTTTCTTGCCGCGGCGGTGATCGAAGACCGCTCGCGACTGGCCGACCGGACCCGTAACGACGTCGGTCGCGAATGGGGTGGCGAACAGATCCTCACCGGATCTGCTCTCGTGGTCCCGGTCGAAGGCGACGTCACCCGCAAAGCGCGCCGCGAACGCCCGGATGCGGACGGCGTGGTGACATTCGAGACCGTCACCATCCGGGAGCGTGGCCGCGTGGAGCCGGTCGTCATCCTGCCCGAGACGCTCGATGTCGCGATGTCGACCCGGACGGATATCCGCAGCCGGGGCATCTTCGACGTTCCCGTCTACACGGCCGACATTTCGCTGAATGCGCGGTTCGACCCCTCGCGCATCCAGGGCGCCCTCGATGCGGGCGAACGGCCGATCTGGGACGAAGCCGTCCTGCGCATGGGGCTGAGTTCCAATTCCGGGCTTCGCGGTGAGACGCGGATCGAGGGGCCGGACGGCCCCCTCGAACTGGAGCCGTTCGCCACCGGGACAGGCAGCGGCATCGTCGCGGCCTTCGGCGGCGCCCGGCGCGAGGTCGCGGCGGCCGCCGCGGATGTCGAGGCGATGGCCGCCGAAGGGGGCGCGTCCACCGCCGCCATCTCCCAGGCCCCGCGCGGAGCCGGGATCGAGGCGGGCTTTCCTCTCTCCGAAGACCCCTTCGAGATCGACGCCACGTTCACGCTGAACGGAGCACAGCGCCTCCTTGTCTCGCCGGTGGGCCGCGACAGCGCGGTCCGCATGAGTGGAGACAGGGCCGCCCCCTCTTTCACCGGCGCTTTCCTTCCCGACGCCCGCGAGGTGACCGAGAACGGATACGAGGCAAGCTGGACCATCCCTCATCTGGCGCGGAACCTGCCTCAGACCTCCCGCGGGAGCTTCACCGAGGCAAGGGCCTTCTCGTTCGGCACGGAATTCGTGCGCGTCAACGACTTCTATCAAAAGGCGTTTCGCGCCGCGCGTTATGGCGTCCTCTTCGTCGCGCTGACCTTTCTGACGATCCTGCTGATCGAGCGTCGTGGCGCCCCCACCCATCCGGTCCAATACGTCCTGATCGGTCTCGTCCAGGCGATCTTCGTGTTGCTGATGGTCGCCTATGCCGAACAGATCGGCTTCCTGCCCGCCTACCTGCTATCCGCCGGGGCGACCACGGCGCTGCTGACGATGTTCGGCTGGATCGCCTTGGGACTGGGGCGTCGGACCCTGGTCCTCGGGGCGGCGCTCGCCGTCGTCTATACGGTGCTCTACATGATCCTTCAGTCGACGGATCTGGCGCTTCTGGCCGGGGCCACGCTGGCCTTCGGCGCGCTTGCATTGACGATGATCGCGACGCGGAACGAGAACTGGTACGGCGAAGGCGGCCCGGGCCGCTTCTCGTTCACCAGCGGTCCGCCCGCGCGTCCTGACGCCTCGACCGCGCCGCCGCCCGCCCCGACCGCTCCACCCCCGTCCGGGTGAAGCAGGGAGGGCGCCGATCCGTCCAGATCCAAGGGGGGAGGGGGGCGCTGCCCCCCGCTGCGCTCCCCCCGGAGTATTTCCACCGAGAAGAAGACCCGAGCCGCGGATGCGTCCCGGGCGGCCCGTTCCGTATCCGGCATTCGTCCCGCCATGGGCGGACCCGCCCATGCGTGCCGTCGATGCAGGCCCCTTTTCGAGGCACGCCCACACGCCGTTTACTTTAATGCGTTCCTGCTTCTTCTCGGCTCAAATACTCCGGGGTCCGGGGCAGAGCCCCGGCTCGTTCGCCACCTGCGCCGCCGGCGAGGGGCCGGAGCGGGCGACGCTCAGGCGAAGGCCGCCTCCAGCGCGATCTCGACCATGTCCCCGAAGCTCGACTGGCGATCCTCGGACGGCAGGGCCTCGTGGGTCAGCAGGTGGTCGCTGACCGTCAGCACCGCCAGCGCGCGGCAATCGTGGCGGGCCGCCAGAGTATAAAGCTCGGCCGCCTCCATCTCGACGGCGAGCACGCCATGGCGCGTCATCTGCTCTGTCAGGTCCGGCCGCTCGTCGTAGAAGACGTCCGACGAATAGATGCCGCCGACATGAACGTTCGACGCCTTGGCCAGCGCCGCAGCCTCTGCCGCCTTCAGCAGGGTCCAATCGGCGCAGGGGGCGTAGTTCAACTCCCGGAGGATCCCCCGCGAAGGCGTCGAGATCGTGGAGGCGGTCATGGCGAGGATCACGTCGCGGATCGCCACGTCCTTCTGCATCGCCCCGCAAGAGCCGATGCGGATCAACGTCTTCGCGCCGTATTGCGAGATCAGTTCGTTGGCATAGATCGACAGGCTCGGCATCCCCATTCCCGAACCGTGGATCGTCACTTCGTTGCCGTTCCACATCCCGGTAAAGCCCAGCATTCCCCGGACGTCGTTCACCAGGCGCGGGCTTTCGAGAAACGTTTCGGCGGCCCATTTCGCGCGCAGGGGGTCCCCCGGCATCAGGACGGTCTCGGCGATCTCTCCCTTGGCGGCGCGGATATGGGGGGTCATGGTCTCTCCGAAAGAAAAAGGGGCGTCCCCGACGCCCCTAATCCCGGTTCGGCGAGAAAGCTAGATCGCCAGATCCTCGGCCTTGCCGCCGTTTTCGATGTGATCCTTGTACCATTGCGGCTGACGGCCCCGGCCGGACCAGGTCATCGCGGCATTCTCGGGGTGGCGGTATTTCGCAGGCAATTTCGCGCGACCGGCGGTGTTCCGCTTGCCCGATTTGCCACCCGTCAGATCGTCGAGCGTATAGCCTTCCTTGGCCAGCATCGCCTCGACCTCGGCGCGCAATTCCTTGATGCGGCGCCCGTCGTAATCGGCCTGGGCCTTCGCGATCGCTTTCAATTGCGCCTCCGCTTCGGCCTTCGCCTTTTCCAGTTCATCCCTGTTCATCTTGTCGATCTTTGCCACGACTCTTCCCTTCGCAATGGCTTTGGTAATTCGCCATTACGTTCGGACGCTCAATCGCGCAACCTATCTATTCGGTCTACTCGGCGGCCAATTCCGGCGGTGCTGCCAATTCGACCAGATCGCCCATGATCCGATTCAATTCGAAATCCTTCGGTGTATAGACCCGGGCGACGCCCATTCCGCGCAGCCGGTCGGCGTCTTCGTCGGGGATGATCCCGCCGACCACGACGGGCAGGTCCAGCCCCTCGGCACGCAGCCGGGCCATGACATCCTCGACCAGCGGCAGGTGGCTGCCCGACAGGATCGACAGGCCCACCACATGGGCCCCGTCCTCGCGCGCCGCGTCCACGATGGCCTCGGGTGTCAGGCGGATCCCGGCATAGCTCACCTGCATCCCGCAATCGCGCGCGCGCACGGCGATCTGCTCGGCCCCGTTGGAATGGCCGTCCAGGCCCGGCTTGCCCATCAGGAAGGTCAGACGGCGCCCCAGCCGGTCGCTCGCCGCATCCACCGCGTCGCGGAGGGGCTCCAGCCCCTCGGTCCGGTTCGAGGGCGAGGCCGAGACCCCGGTGGGCCCCCGATACTCCCCGTGGACCGAGCGCATGACGCCCGCCCATTCGCCGGTGGTCACGCCCGCCTTCGCAGCGGCGATCGAGGCGGGCATCACGTTGCCGCCCTCTCGCGCCGCGTGGGACAGATCCGACAGCGCCTCCTCAACGGCTGCCGGGTCCCGCGCGGCGCGCCAGGCCTGGAGCCGGTCGATCTGGTCCGCCTCCACGCCTGGATCCACGACCATGATGCCGCCATCCGAGCCGACCAGCGGCGAGGGTTCGCCCTCCTCCCAGCGGTTCACGCCGACCACGACCGTCTCGCCGCGCTCGATGGCGCCCAGACGGTCCGAATTGGCCTCGACCAGACGGGACTTCATGTATTCGATCGCATCCACCGCGCCGCCCATCCCTTCGATGGCGGCCAGTTCCTCGCGGGCGCGGTCCTTCAATTCGTCGACCTTGGCCGCCACCACCGGAGAGCCGTCGAAGAGATCGCCGTATTCCAGAAGGTCGGTTTCGTAGGCCAGCACCTGCTGCATGCGAAGCGACCATTGCTGGTCCCACGGGCGCGGCAAGCCCAACGCCTCATTCCAGGCGGGCAATTGAACGGCGCGCGCCCGGGCGCCCTTGGACAGCGTCACCGCCAGCATCTCCAGCAGGATGCGATAGACGTTGTTCTCGGGCTGCTGTTCGGTCAGGCCGAGGCTGTTGACCTGCACGCCATAACGGAAACGGCGGAACTTCGGGTCCTCGACGCCGTAGCGTTCGCGGCAGATCTCGTCCCAAAGCTCGGTGAAGGCGCGCATCTTGCACATCTCGGTGACGAACCGGATGCCCGCATTCACGAAGAAGCTGATGCGCCCGACCATGCGCGGGAAATCCGCCGGGTCGACACGGGGCCGCAACTCGTCCAGCACGGCCTGCGCGGTCGCCAGGGCGAAGGCCAGTTCCTGCTCGGGCGTCGCGCCGGCTTCCTGCAGGTGGTAGGAGCAGACGTTCATCGGGTTCCATTTGGGCGCGTGCCCTGCGCACCATTCGGCCACGTCCCCGATCAGCTTCATCGATGGGCGCGGGGGCAGGACGTAGGTGCCCCGGCTCAGATATTCCTTCACCAGATCGTTCTGGACCGTCCCCTGAAGGCCGGCGATATCGGCGCCCTGCTCCTCGGCCACGGCGACATACAGCGCCAGCAGCCAGGGGGCCGTGGCGTTGATCGTCATCGACGTGTTCATCTGGTCCAGCGGGATGTCCTGGAACAGCGTGCGCATGTCGCCCAGATGGCTGACCGGGACGCCGACCTTGCCCACCTCTCCGCGTGCCAGGATGTGATCGGAATCGTAGCCCGTCTGCGTCGGCAGGTCGAAGGCGACCGACAGGCCGGTCTGACCCTTGGACAGGTTCGTGCGGTACAGCGCGTTGGACTTGGCGGCAGTCGAATGGCCCGCATAGGTCCGGAACAGCCAGGGACGGTCCTTCTGCGACATGGCGACGGTCTCCGCAAGAAAATTACTCAAAGACCGCCATATCGGAAATTTCCTGCCCATGTCAATTCGCTGCGCTGCGGCGCGCCGAAATGCCCGGAGTCTGCCATTTGTGCAGACGGGGGGTGCACAGGGGGTGCACAGGGGGTGTACGCGTTGTTAACCGAGTTTTGACCGCCGGAGAGGCATGTTCCAGACCGTAGAGCTTCCCCTCTGGACCCTGCTCCTGCTCTGTGCGTTCGCCGCGGTGACGTTCGCGTCGCATTTCCTGTTTCCGTCGGTGCGCTGGTTCTTTCGCAAGCGGGCGGAACGGCTGGTCGCGCGGTTGAATACCCGCCTCAAGGAACCGATCCAGCCCTTCAAGCTGGCCGCTCGCAAGGACACGATTATGCGGCTGGTCCACGATCCCGAAGTGGCCCAAGCCATCGCGGACCACGCGGCCGAGCGGGACATTCCCGAACAGGTCGCCTTCGAGAAAGCCGGCCGCTACGCCCGGGAGATCGTGCCCAGCTTTTCGGCCCGCCTCTATTTCGGCCTGGCGACCTGGGCCGCGAGATGGCTCAGCCAAGGGCTCTACCGTGTGCGTGTGTCGGGTGCGGATCGGGCCGCCTCGGTGATCGGGCCGGACGTCACGACGGTCTTCGTGATGAACCACCGCTCGAATATGGACTACGTGCTGGTCACGTGGCTGATGGCGCAACAAACCTCGCTGGCTTACGCTGTCGGCGAATGGGCGCGGCGCTGGCCCCTCCGGCCCCTGATCCGCGCGATGGGCGGCTATTTCGTACGCAGGCGGGACCTCAACCCATTGTACCGGAAGGTTTTGTCCCGCTACGTGCAGATCGCCACGCGCGCGGGCGTGACCCAGGCCGTCTTTCCGGAAGGCCGGCTTTCACGTGACGGCGCGTTGCAACCGCCCAAGCTGGGCATCCTCAGCTACATCCTCGATGGCTACGATCCCGCGGGGCGCGATGTGGTCTTCGTGCCCGTCGCGCTGAATTACGAACGCGTCCTCGAGGATCGCAGCCTCCTCGCCGATCGGCTGAAACCCGGCGCCGCGCAGCTGAGCTGGATCGCCGTCGCGCTCTACTTCCTCGATCACCTCCGGGTTCGGATGACGGGTCGCTTCGCGCGGTTCGGCTACGCCGCCGTGACCTATGGACGGCCCCTCTCGCTTCACGATTTCCTGCAGGAGGAGCGCCCGGACCCCGCCGCCGCCGTGGCCGAGGCGTTGATGGAGCGCATCGCCGAAGTCCTCCCCGTTCTCCCGACGCCGCTCGTGGCCGAAGCGCTGATCGGCGGCGCCCGAGACCTGCCCGCCATCGCATCTCATCTGGAATTGCGCGAAGCGGCGCTCAAGGACACGATGCACCCCGTCCACCATCCGAACCGCCCCACCGCCGCCATCGCCGAGACGGCGATTCGCCTTCTCGAGTCCCGCGGTTTCGTGGAGTTCGACGGCGAAAACGTCGAAGTCGACGACGACGCCCGCGAGATTCTGGCATTTTACGCCCGTACGCTGCCATTGCAGCGAAGCAGTGAGAAACAAAATTACGCCTAGCGGTTATTTGAGGTTGGAATATTGCCCGGGGCCTGTTAGTTCTTCGCCGACGCAGCAGGTTCATCCTGCGACGCAGCATGAACCGCAGGAGGTGGAGAATGGCCTTGGATACGAAGCATCCCGTCCTCGAGGACGCCCCCGTGAAAGAGCTATACGAGATGGGCGAGATGCCCCCGCTCGGGCACATCCCCAAGCAGATGTATGCCTGGACCATCCGGCGCGAGCGACATGGCGAGCCAGACACCGCCATGCAGCAGGAAGTCGTTGATATCCCTAAGCTCGACAGCCACGATGTGCTGGTGCTCGTGATGGCGGCCGGGGTGAACTACAACGGTGTCTGGGCGTCGCTCGGTGTGCCGATCAGCCCCTTCGACGGCCATGGCGCGCCCTATCACATCGCCGGCTCCGACGCATCTGGCGTGGTCTGGGCCGTGGGTGACAAGGTCAAGCGCTGGAAGGTCGGCGACGAGGTCGTGATCCACTGCAATCAGGACGACGGCGACGACGAACATTGCAACGGCGGCGATCCGATGTATTCGCCCAGCCAGCGCATCTGGGGTTACGAGACGCCCGACGGCAGCTTCGCCCAGTTCACCGCCGTTCAGGCCCAGCAGCTCATGCCGCGTCCAAAGCACCTGACCTGGGAGGAGTCGGCCTGCTACACGCTGACGCTGGCCACCGCCTACCGGATGCTCTTCGGACATGAGCCCCACGATCTGAAGCCCGGTCAGAACGTGCTGGTCTGGGGGGCGTCCGGCGGCCTCGGCTCCTATGCGATCCAGCTCATCAACACGGCGGGCGCCAATGCGATCGGCGTCATCTCGGACGAGAGCAAGCGCGATTTCGTCATGGGCCTCGGCGCGAAAGGCGTCATCAACCGCAACGACTTCACGTGCTGGGGTCAGCTCCCGAAGGTGAACACGCCCGAATACAACGAGTGGTTCAAGGAAGCCCGGAAGTTCGGCAAGGCCATCTGGGACATTACCGGCAAGGGTGTGAATGTCGACATGGTGTTCGAACATCCCGGCGAGGCGACCTTCCCGGTCTCGACCTTCGTCTGCAAGAAGGGCGGCATGGTCGTGATCTGTGCGGGCACGACGGGCTACAACCTGACCTTCGACGTCCGCTACATGTGGATGCACCAGAAGCGCCTTCAGGGCAGCCATTTCGCGCATCTCAAGCAGGCCAGCGCGGCGAACCAGCTCATGGTCGAGCAGCGCCTCGATCCGTGTATGTCCGAATGCTTCCCGTGGGAGCAATTGCCCGAGGCCCACATGAAGATGCGCCGCAACGAGCATCTGCCCGGCAACATGTCGGTGCTGGTCCAGGCGCCGACCACCGGCCTGCGCACGGTTGAGGATGTCGTCGAAGCGGGCCGCCGCTGAGTCGTTCTTATTCTGTTCTGGTCTTGGACCGGAATCAGATGCTTACGCTTACGAGCCTCCCCATTTTGGGGGAGGCTTTTTTCGCGAATATCGCCCTGATCGCGCGTCTTCTAAGGTCGGGCTTAAGGCTTTCTTAACCACCGCAGAGGAACTCTCGGATGTCGAAGGACTGGATCATCGACGTGCTACGCGACCTGCGCGCATTCTCGGCCGACAACAATCTGCCCGCCCTCGCCGAGCATATGGACGAGGCGCTGGCCGTCGCATCGGTAGAGATCGCCCAGGATGGCGACGCCAGTGCGGCGGAGGGGAATGGTGCAAACAGAACTCAGGCTTGGGGAGCTTTGCGAACGGCTATCTGAGGCGCAGGATCACGACGACCTCGCGCGAGCCGTCGCAGGTCTGCGGGACACCTATGACGTCGAACACGTGGTCTACCATTGCGTCCGCTCGGGGGGCGAACAATGGGGGGCATTGACCTATCCGAAGGAGTGGGTCGACGCCTACGTCAAAGAGGATTTCAAATCGATCGACCCGGTGGTCGCGGCGTGCTTCTCGCGGCCGACGCCCGTCGACTGGAAGGCGCTCGACTGGAGCGCGCGGCCGGCGCGGGAACTGCTGGGCTCGGCCACCGCATCGGGCCTGGGGAGCCAGGGATGCAGTCTGGGAGTTCGTGGGCCGAGCGGACGATATGCCCTCTTCAGCGTGAACGACCGGATGTCCGACGGGCTCCGGTCCAGGTTCACCGATGCCCGGGTCGACGAGATGATCCTCGCCGCGCATTACATCGACTCGCGCGCGCAGGAGATGGAGGCCGAGCCCGTCGCCAAGCTCCGCACGCTGTCGCCACGCGAGACGGATGCGCTCACACTTCTGGCGAAGGGCCTGGGCCGTGCCCAGGCGGCGGAGAGGCTCGCGATTTCCGAGCACACCTTCCGTGTCTATGTGGAGAGTGCGCGCAACAAGCTGGGCGCACGCAATACGCTCCACGCCGTCGCCCATGCGATGAGCCTCGGCCTGATCTGCCTGTGAATGCCGGTCCGATCACCCCTGTTGCGGGATCTTTCCGGCAGCGAGCGGTGAGGATCTCTTAACCCGCTCAGCGGCACCTCCTCCGGTCATCCGACTGGAAGGAGTTTCCGCCGATGCTGCGCTACCTCTACGCAACCGACCTCGAACGTGCCCCCGATCTTGCCGCGGGGATGTTCCGCGATCGCGCGGCCCAGTTCCGCGATCGGCTTGGCTGGGACGTGCAGGTCGACGCCCTCGGCTGGGAAACGGATCAGTACGATGTCTGCGATCCGCTTTATGTCATCGCGACGGATCGGTCCGGGGCCCATCTCGGATCGCTTCGGTTTCTTCCGACCACGGGCCCGCACATGCTCGCCGAGGTGTTTCCGCATCTGGCGCCCCGGATCCATGATCGGGATGTCTGGGAAGCGACGCGCTTCTGCCTCGCGCCTCGTTCGCCTTTGGGGACGGCGCGGCTCCTGCTGCTGGCCGCGTCGCAGCTTGGGCTTTCCATGGGACTTACCCATGCGCTGGGCGTGTTCGATGGCGCGATGCCGCGCGTCTACCGCCGCCTTGGCTGGGAACCGGAAGTCCTGGGTCAGGCCGCCGGGATCGCGGCAGGGCGCTGGACGTTCGATCCCGCGATCCATGATCGGCTGTGCCATGCCACCGGGGTCTCGCCTCAGCGTGCGCGTGACTGGTTCGAGGCCGATCTGGGCCATCTGCCCCTTCCCACCTGAGACGGCGCGCGCCACAAGGGGCGCATGTCGCTTCCCGAACTGTCCGAAGACCAGGCCGAGGCCTGGGACCGCATCGCGGAAATCCTGTCCGACTCAGGCGTTGACCTGACCGAAGGCTGGGCCGCGATGCGGGAGGATGACGAGACGCGCGTCCTCGGCGTGACGGGCAAGGCGGGATCGGGAAAGACGCTTCTGCTGGCCGGGCTCGTCGGGGCGCTTCGCGACGCTGGCCTCGATGTCGTTTCAGGCGACTACGAGCGGAAGAAGCGCGATCGCCGCACGCTAGCCGTGCTCGCGCCGACCAACAAGGCCGCCAGCGTCCTGCGCGCGCGGGGCGTCCCCGCCACGACGATCCACCGGATCATCTACACGCCCGTCTATGACCCGGAATACGAGAAGATCGCCGAGTGGCTGGCGGGCGACCGGGACCGCCCCTCGGTCGAGGGGCTGACCGACGAGGCGCTGGACCGTGCCAAGCGTGTCTACGACGAGACCTCGTCCGTTCCCGGCGCGCTGGCGGCCGCCGGATTGCGGGGATCGGATTTCATCACGGGGTGGAAGCGCCGGGACAGTCCGCTGGATATCGGCTTCGTCGACGAGGCGTCGATGCTGGACGACAAGCAATACGAAGACCTGCGCGAGATCTTTCCGACGCTGGTTCTGTTCGGCGATCCGGCACAGCTTGCGCCTGTCAATCAGTCGGGACGGATGGTCTTCGACCGGTTCGAGGGCGACGACCACAAGCATCTCAGCCGCATTCATCGGCAAGAGGCGGACAGCCCGATCCTGGACCTGGCGCACGCTCTGGGGGACGACCAGATCGACTTCTGGCGCTTCGAGCAGATGGTCGAAGAGGCGGCGCAGCGCGACGACCGTGTGGTCGTTGCCAGCCGGGTGGACAGCGACCTGATGGCGCGCTCGCCCGTTCTGGTCTGGCGCAACGCGACGCGGGTGAAGCTGATCCGCGCTTTCCGGCAGGCGCACGGGGCGGACAATACCCATCTCCTGCCGGGTGAGCCGCTGATCTGCGATGGGCTGGAATTGCCGCTGAAGCACCGCAAGCGCCGCATCGACCTCGAGGCGCGCGGCCTGATCAAGGGGGCGCAGGTGGTCTATCTGGGACCGGGCAAGAAACCGGGCTTCTCTCGGCTACACGTCCTGGGGGCGCCCGATCCGCTGGTCAGCGTCTCGTCCATCGTCAAGATCGAGGATCCCGATACCGAAGAGCCGTTCCTGCCTTTCGCGGCCCGGATGGGGGCGGCCTTCCTGCACGGGGCCGCCGTGACGATCCACAAGGCCCAGGGCAGTCAGTGGGACGAGGTTCAGGTCTTCGCCCCGGATCTGGAGGTCGCCAACAGGATGGGGCGCAGCGAGGCGGGCCAGCCGCTCTGGAAGCGTCTCGCCTATGTCGCGATCACGCGCGCCGTGACGCGGCTTGTCTGGGTGCGGCGTGCCGCGCTGGCGCTGCCGAAGGCGCCGCTCGGGACCGACGATCTGGACACCGTGCCCGCGCCGCTGACGTTGCAGGCCCCGGAAGCAGAGAGCTAGCGCCGGACAAGCTGGAACACGGCGGATGCGCCCCACCCGGCGGCGATCGCTATGGCGAGGGACAGCAATCCGTAGATGAGCGGTTGCTCGTGGGCCAGATTGTAGATCCACCGTTCCAGCCCGACCTTTCGTACGAAGATCGACGTTGCGAAGCTGTCGATGACCTGGCCGTCGCGCGTGAGAAAGATGCGGGTGTCGTAATTCCCCTCGGTCAGGTTGGCCGGCAGGTCGATCTCCGTCGAGAACAGGGTGTCGTCGCGAAGGATCACCTCCTCCTCGGCGATGACGTAGCTGCCATTGGCCTGCCGCACGCGAATGAGTGCCGTGAGGAAATCAGGGGCGTGATCGCTCATACCGGCCACGTCAACCGCGCGCACCACCCGGCGCGGCGAGATGCGCCAGCGCTGGTCTTCCGTGCGGGTCAGAGCCTCGGATAGGGGTGCGGTCGTGGCCACGGCGTAGAAGCTGGGCGCGCTGTCGACCTCGACGGCTTCGGTGTTGATCCAGATGCCGAAGCGGCGATCCTTGCGGCGGACCGTGACGGGTTCGGCGGGCCCGGCGATCGTAACGATGACTTGGAGCGGCTGCCCTCGGGGGATCGGCTCGGTTCGCTTGACGGCACCGAAGACCAGGATCTCGGAGCCGTCGAACGAGGTCGAGATCGAGACCCGATCCTGGCTCAGCGCCGCTATGACCTCTTCGGCCGCGGCGGGCAGGGCGGCAAGCCACAGGAAGAGCGCCAGGCGGATCAATGCCCCGCTCCCGCGCCGATGGAGTAGAGCTCCGCAGGTTCGATCAAGAGGTCCGAGGCGAGCTTGCCACAGACCGCGAGCACCATGACTGCCAGAAGGATGCGGAGTTGCTCCGCCTTGAGACGAGTGCCGATCTGCGTCCCGATCTGGGCGCCCACGACCCCGCCCACCAGCAGCAGAACCGCCAGCAGCATGTCGACGGTGTAGTTCGTCGTCGCATGCAGCAGCGTCGCGAAGGCCGTCACGAAGATGATCTGGAAGAGCGACGTCCCCACGACGACCTTCGTGGGCATCCCCAGGATGTAGATCATCGCCGGGACCATGATGAATCCACCGCCCACGCCCATCACCGCGGCCAGAACTCCGACGATCAGGCCGACGACGAAAGGCGGGATCGCACTGATATAAAGACCCGAGGTGCGGAACTTCATCTTCATCGGAAGGGCGTGGACCCAGCCGCGCTGCCGCCGCACGATGCGCTGGACCGGGCCCTTGCGGCGTGCCTTGCGGATGGCGTTCAGGCTTTCGACGAACATCAGGCTGCCGATCACGCCGAGAAAGACGACGTAGCACAGGCGCACGAGCAGATCGACCTGACCCAGCTCCCTCAGGATGTTGAAGACCTGGACCCCGAGCGCTGCGCCCACCAGACCGCCTGCCAGCAGCACGAGGCCCATTCGGAAATCGACCGTCTTCCGTCTTACATGGGCAAGGACGCCGGAGAAGCTGGAGGCGACGATCTGGTTCGCCTCGGTCGCGACCGCGACCGCGGGCGGAATGCCGATCATGAACAGAAGCGGTGTCATCAGAAATCCGCCGCCCACGCCGAACATGCCCGACAGGATACCCACCACACCGCCGAGGCCCAGCAGCAGGAAGGCGTTCACGGAGACTTCGGCGATGGGAAGATAGATCTGCACCGCGGCCCTTTCGAGGCTATGATGCCCCATCGCGCGGACGCGGCGCCCTGTCAAATGTCAGTCGCGCCGAGCCTCCGATCGAACTCATTTCCGGTCTGGTGGACCGATGCCTTGTGTCGATCTGGCCTCACCGCTCCTTGACGTAGGGCTCACCACCGGCACGGGGCGGGATCGCCTTTCCCACGAAACCTGCAAGGATCACGACCGTCAGGATATAGGGCAGGGCCTGCATGAACTGCGTCGGCACGTCGATGCCGGCGATGTCGATGTTCTGGTAGCGGTTGCCCAGCGCCTCCAGCAGGCCGAACAGCAGGCAGGCGCCCAGCGCGTACCACGGCCGCCACTTGGCGAAGATCAGGGCGGCCAGCGCGATGAAGCCGCGGCCCGCCGACATCTCCTTGACGAAACCCGCACCCAGCGCGGTCGCCAGATGCGCACCGGCAAGTCCGCAGAGCAGGCCGCAGATCATCACGGCGGCGAAGCGCAGGCCGACGACACTGACGCCGGCGGTATCCACGGCGGCCGGGTTTTCGCCCACCGCGCGCAAGCGCAGCCCAAAGCGCGTGCGGAAGAGGATCCACCAGGTCAGCGGCACGGCGGCGAGGCCCATGTAGACGAGGACCGAATGGCCTGAGAGGAGATCGTGATAGATCGGCCCGAGGACCGGAATTCCCTGCAGCGCGTCCGCGAAGGGCAGGTCGATTTCCTGGAACCGGGCGGGCCCGGCGAGGGCGGGGGTCCGCCCGCCCAGACCGAACCACGCTTCGCCGATCACCACCGTAAGGCCAGAGGCGAGGAAGTTGATCGCGACGCCGGAGATGAGCTGATTGCCGCGGAACGTGATCGAGGCGACGCCGTGGATCGTGGCCAGGATGAGCGATGCGGCCATACCGGCGCAAAGACCCAGCCATGCCGAATTCGTCGCGAATGCCACCGATGCGGACAAAAAGGCGGCCGCCAGCATCTTGCCTTCCAGCCCGATGTCGAAGATGCCCGCCCGCTCGCTGAAGAGCCCGGCGAGGCAGGCCAGAAGCAGCGGGGTCGCAAGGCGCATCGCGCTGTCGAGGATCTGGATGATCGTAGCGAGGTCCATCTCAGCTTCTCTCCGTGGCGAGCCGGTAGGCGAAGGCGGTGAACACCGCGCCGAGTGTCATTTCGATCCAGCGTCGTGCGGAGGCATAGGCCTTCCTCGCGGGGCGCGATGAAAGCGCGAAGGCCCAGGCGCCATGCGTGGAGAACGCGATGATGTAGGCGCCTACGCAGAACAACAGGATGATGTCCAATCCGCCGCCGGCAGTCGGGCCGAGGGCTGCGATGGCCACCCAGAAAACCAAGGCCTTGGGATTGGAAAGCTGAAACAACAGGCCAGTGCGATAATGCGCAAATGCGGATCGCGCGGTGATGTCGGATCGCCCTTCGTCAAAGGGCGGATTTCGCCAGGCATTGCGGAATGCTCCGTAGGCGAGCCAGGCGAGATAGGCAGCACCTGCAAGGCGGATCGTCGTCGCGGCCCATTCCGCTTGTGTCAGAACAGCGCCCATCCCAAGCGATGCGACCAACGCCCAGAACGCCCCGGCGGTCGCAATTCCCAAACAAGCGACAAGCGCAGCTCGGCGACCATGCGTCGTTCCGATCCCCAAAAGCATCGCGACCGCCGGACCAGGTGAAGCCCCCCCCGCGATCTGTATGGCGTAGGCCGCCGCGAAACCGGGCAGGAAGACCAGCAGATCGCTCATGGCTCAACCTGCTTGCGCTCGGGGTGCCCGCCCGCTTCCAGGGGCGTGGTCGGTTCGGGTTTCGATGGGCGTTTCCGGCGGGCGACGAATGCTTTCTCGAGCGGTCCGCGCACCATGTTGTCGAGCGCGCCGGTGAACAGGATGACTAGGGCCTGGATCACGATGACCATCTCGCGGCTGATGCCCGGGATCTCGAATTCCAGTTCGGCCCCGCCTTGATAGAGCATCCCGAACAACAGCGCGGCCAGCGCGACGCCGACGGGATGGGACCGGCCCATCAGGGCCACGGCGATCCCGACGAACCCCGCGCCCTGGACCGGGTCGATCACCAGGCGTTCCGCCTCTCCCATGACCGAGTTGATCGCCATCATCCCGCATAGCCCGCCCGAGATGAGCATGGCGATCATGGTGATGCGCACCGGCGCGATACCGGCATAGATCGCCGCGGGGGCGGCATGACCGAAGGCGCGGATCTCGTACCCGATCCGGGTTCGCCAGATCAGCCACCAGACGAAGAAACACGCGAGGATCGCGACGGCGAACGAGATGTTCAGCGGCGTCGAGCGCGGGAAACCCATGAAGGGCAGCACCGTGGCTGCATTCGGCAGGTGGACGGCCTCAACGAAGCGGGCCGTCTCGGGCGAGCCTCCCGCGCCGGGCACCAGAAGCACACGGCTCAGCAGGTAGACCATCAGGGCCGAGGCGATGAAGTTGAACATGATCGTCGTGATGACGATGTGGCTGCCCCGCTTGGCCTGCAGATAGGCCGGGATCGCCGCCCAGGCCGCACCGAACAGCGCCGCACCGAAGATCGCGGCGATCAGAGCGATGCTCCAATGCGGCCAGGGGATGAAGAGCAGGCAGAGGGCCACACCCAGGCCGCCCAGAGCCGCCTGGCCCTCACCGCCGATGTTGAACATCCGCGCATGGAAGGCGACGGCGACGCCGAGCCCGGTAAAGACGAAATTCGTCATGTAATAGAGCGTGTAGCCCCACCCGTAAGCCGAACCGATCGCCCCGTTCACGAGGATCCGCAGGGCCTCGAAGGGGTTCTCGCCAATCAGGGCGACCACGATGCCCGACACGATAAGGGCCAGCGTCACATTGACCAGCGGGATCAGGGCGATATCGACCCATTTCGGCAATGTGTCGGTCATGCCGCTTCCCCACTCATGCCCGCCATCAGAAGACCCAGCTCGCCCTGATCCGTTTCCGATGGCAGACGCTCGCCCATGATGCGTCCGTCGAAAAGGACGGCGATGCGGTCGCTCAGCCCCATGATCTCGTCCAGTTCCACCGAGACGAGCAGGATGGCCTTCCCCCGGTCGCGCAGGGCGACGATCTGCTGGTGGATGAACTCAATCGCACCGATATCGACGCCCCGCGTGGGCTGCCCGATCAGCAGCAGGTCCGGATCCCGCTCGATTTCGCGGGCCAGCACGATCTTCTGCTGGTTTCCGCCCGAGAAATTCTTCGCCTCGAGCGACGGATCGGGGGGGCGGACGTCGAACCGCTCCATCTTGCCGGCGCAATCCTCGCGCATGGCGGCGTTGTCCATGTGAAAGGCGCTGCCGTAACGCGCGTCGTCGTGATAGCCGAAGGCGATGTTCTCCCAGGCGTGGAAGTCCATGATCAGACCTTCGCGCTGGCGGTCCTCCGGAACATGGGCGATCCCGCGCGCGCGTCGGGTCCGGGCATCCGACGCCGTACCCGTCAGGTCGATCTCCTGTCCCTTGATCCGGATCGAGCCGGTGCCGCTGGCATAGCCGCCGAGCACCTGGAGCAGTTCGGACTGGCCGTTCCCGGCGACCCCGGCGATCCCCAGGATCTCTCCGGCACGCAGATCGAGGTCGATGCCTCGCAGCTTTTCGACGCCCTGGCTGTTGACCACCTGGAGGTTGCGCACTTCCAGAACGGTATCGCCAGGCGTGGCGGGGGCCTTGTCGACACGCAACAGGACCTTCCGGCCGACCATGAGTTCGGCCAATTGCTCGGGGCTGGTCTTGGCGGTCTGCACAGTGGCCGTCATCTCGCCACGCCGCATGACGCTGACGCTGTCGGTAATCTCCATGATCTCGCGCAGCTTGTGGGTGATCAGGATGATCGTCTTGCCCTGGTCGCGCAGGCCGCGGAGGATGCGGAACAGGTGGTCGGCCTCGGCTGGCGTCAGAACGCCCGTCGGCTCGTCCAGAATCAGGATATCCGCCTCGCGATAGAGCGCCTTCAGGATCTCGACCCGTTGCTGCAGCCCGACGGAGAGGTCCTCGACCACAGCGTCCGGATCGACGTCCATCTCGTACTCATGGGCCAGATCGGTCAGCAGCTTGCGGGCTTTGGCAAGGCTCGGTCGAAGCATCGCGCCGTCTTCGGCGCCGAGCACCACGTTTTCGAGAACGGTGAAGTTCGGTACCAGCTTGAAGTGCTGAAAGACCATCCCGATGCCCGACGCGATGGCGGTCTGGCTATCGGGGATCTCGGTCCTGCGGCCGCCGATATAGATCTCGCCCGCATCGGCCTTGTAGAAGCCGTAGAGGATCGACATCAGGGTCGACTTTCCGGCACCGTTCTCGCCGATGATCCCGTGGATCGTCCCCCGCCGGACCTGTATCGAGATATCCTTGTTCGCCTGGACCGGACCGAACGCCTTGGAGATGCCGCGCAATTCGAGCGCGAGACCTTCGTCGCCCAGCGCAGGCGTATGGGAGGGGCCGAGGGACGCGGAGGTCATTCGCTTTCGACGAAGCCGGTGACGCGGGTCAGGCCATCCTCGCCCATGGATCCGACGAAGTTGAGGCGTGCGAACGGGGTCCCGTCACGGTCCAGCCGAGCATGGATGATCGCGGTTCCATGCGTGACCTGAGGCGACCCCATCGGAAGCAGCATCGCGTCGGGCAGATTCTCGCGGAAGATCGTCAGGTACTCCGCCATCCCGTTCGGCCCCTCGAACGGGGCTGGCGCGTGCGGATCCTCGTAGATGAACGAGGCCCCGAGGGCCTCGTTCAAGATGTCGGCACGGGCGTCAGCATCGGCCTCGTTCCAGGCCGTCAGCAGCTTGACCAGCATCTCGCCCGCGTTGCCTGCCATCAAAGCGGCACCGGGCAGCTGTTATCGGACAAATAGTCGTGAACCTCGATCTCGCCGGCGATGATTGCGGCCTGGGCTTCCTCGACCGCGGCGCGCATCTCGTCGGTCACAAGGTCCTGGTTGTTCTCGTCCAGCGCGTAGCCCACACCGTCGTTTTCCAGGCCCATCACGGTGATGCCGGGCTCGAGGTTGCCTTCGGCGGCGGCGACGAAGCTGTCATAGACGGCGTTGTCGACCCGCTTGACCATCGAGGTCAGGACTTCGCCGGGATGCAGGTAGTTCTGGTTGCTGTCGACGCCGATGGACAGGATATCCTCGTCGGCTGCCGCTTGCAGCACGCCGATACCGGTGCCGCCTGCTGCGGCGAAGACGACGTCAGACCCCTGGCTGATCTGGCTACGCGTGAGTTCGGCGCCGCGCACGGGATCGTTCCAAGCGGTCGGCGTGGTGCCCGTCATGTTGACGATGACGTTGGCATCCGGGTTCACCGCCTTGACGCCTTGGGCATAGCCGCAGGCGAACTTGGAGATCAGCGGAACGTCCATGCCGCCGACGAAGCTGACGGTCCCGGTTTCCGAGGCCATCGCCGCCATCATGCCGACAAGATAGCTGCCTTCGTGCTCCGAAAACACGATCGACTTCACGTTCGGCTGGTCGACGACCATGTCCACGATGACGAATTCGGTGTCGGGATAGTCGGGGGCGACCTGATCCAGCGTCGACGCATTGGCGAAGCCCAGCACCACGACCGGGTTCGCGCCACGGTCGGCCATGCGGCGCATCGTCTGCTCGCGCTGAGCCTCGTTGGCCAGCTCGGTTTCCATGTACTCGCCGCCGGTCTCCTCGACCCAGCGCTGCGCCCCGTTGAACGCGCTCTCGTTGAACGACTTGTCGAACTTGCCGCCCAGGTCGATGATGAGGCCCGGATTGGCGTCCTGAGCTGCCGCCATCCCGGCGGTCAGGGCCAGCGCGCCGGCGGCTCCTAGAAGCGTCTGCTTCGCGGTCATTGATCTCTCCCGTTGAACTGGGCGGGTTGAGTCCACGCCCTTGGCCATGGGCGATATCTAGGCCGCAGAGGCGCCGGAAGGTCAACCGGCCTGCTGGGTCTGACGCAGGGTCCTTTCCATCAGGATGGCGTCGACGTCGCCGTAATAGGCAGGCCGACGACCTACCGCACTCCATTGGGCGCCTTCATAAAGCGCGAGGGCGAAGTGGTTATCGGCGGCGACTTCGAGGAACATTCGCGTGGCACCCCGCCGACGCGCCTCGGTTTCGAAACACCGCAGAAGCGTACGGGCGATCCCGCGCCGGCGGAACTCAGGATCGACAACGAGGGTAAGCAACTCGCATTCGTCGGCGACGACACGGCCCAGGGCAAATCCCTCGGCGGCGTCGCTTTCCGATATGAAGAAGCAGGCCGGGTCGGCGAGCGCCTTCCGGAAGGACGGTGCTGACCAGCGGGCCGGCCCATCGAAGGCGCGTGCATGGATGGCCGCAAGCCGGTCTGCACTGAGGTCGTTCATTGCCCTCCCATTGTGCACATCTTCGAGGCCGGACGCCACGAATTTGATTGCCGCATGGTCAGCCCGGCAGGATCATCGGTGGTCGGTCCGCGGGCTTCGCAGCATCGGCGGCTCGCAGGTAGATCGGCGCGGGCCGGGGCCTTCCCGGTCCGGCGCGCGCGCTGGCGATCCGTGCGATCGACGCCGCAAGGGGCGCGGCTTCGACGTAGTCCACCCCGTCGAGGCGTTCTGCACCCGGTCCGGCGACGCGGGTCGGCCAGCCCTCTGGCCATGGATCTCCGGCCGAGAGCGATACGACGTGGCCTCGATGCCCCAAATGGAGCCCTCCGCGCGGTGCCGGCAGCGCGACGGTGACGTCCCCGCGCTCCAGGGCCAGCGCATCAATCGCAGAGACGCCCTCGGCCGGGATGTCCAACCCGAGGGATAGGCCGCGCGCCGCGGCGACGCCGAGCCGGATGCCGGTGAAGTTGCCGGGCCCCGTCCCCACGCCGAGCGCGTCGATCTCCTGCCAATCCGCTCCACCTTTCCGGAGCACATCCGCGAGGAGCGGCAGCAGCCTCTCCGCCTGTCCGCGCGCCATCTCTTCGTGGGCTTCGGCGACGATCTCCCCCTTGTGCACAAGGGCAGCCCTGCAATGACCTGCGGACGTGTCGAAGCCCAAAACGAGGTCGAGCCGCCTCATTTCACAGGATCGAGGGCGGCGCGTCCGCTTCCTGCTTCCCTCGGCACATCGTCGGATATCGTCAGCCAGGGCAGGGCGGAGGCGGAATGGCAGTGCAGGACGGGTGCCAGGTCGGCGGCCTTGTCCAGCACGCCGACTGGCACGAAGACCTGCCCAGGAAGATAGTCGAAACACGCCGCCATCGGACTGCCGCATGACCGGCAGAACCAACGCGCGACGCCCGCGGAATGCGAAACGGGCTTACCGGCCCGAACATCCACCGCCTCGCTCCGAAAGGCGGCGAAGGCCGCCACCGGCGCGCCGGTCACGCGCCTGCAATCGGCACAATGGCAATAGGTCACGATCTCCGGCTCGCCCGTCGCGACGACGCTGGAGGCGCCGCAATAGCACCGCCCGGTCATGTCTGACGTCGCGTCGCTGCCCGGGTCAGAGCCCGACAGGGCGAACCTCGAGCACTTCGGGAATGTAATGACGCAGAAGGTTCTCGATCCCCATCTTCAACGTCATCGTCGAGGAGGGACAGCCCGCGCAGGCGCCGCGCATCTGAAGATAGACCACGCCCCGGTCGAAGCCGTGAAACGTGATGTCGCCGCCATCCTGCGCCACGGCGGGCCGAACGCGGGTGTCGAGAAGTTCCTTGATCTGGCCGACCACTTCCTCGTCGGCCTCGTCATGGTTTGAGCCGTGCGCGGCCTCCGCCTCGCCTTCCATCGCCGGATCGCCGGACTGGAAATGCTCCATGATCGCGCCGAGGATCGACGGCTTGACGTGATCCCACTCGGTGCCGTCGGTCTTGGTCACCGTCACGAAATCGTTCCCGAGGAAGACACCCGTGACACCGTCGACGGCGAAGATACGCCTCGCGAGAGGGCTTTGCGCACCCGCGTCGGCGGTGGGGAAGTCCGCCGTCCCCGCGTCGAGAACGGTCTGGCCGGGCAGGAACTTGAGAGTTGCTGGATTCGGCGTCGTCTCGGTCTGAATGAACATGGTGCGTCCCTCCGGCTGCGGACCTTCTATGTGCGCGGCGCCGGGTTGAGTGTCAAGGATCTGGAACGGTTCTAAACTGCGTCAGTCGCCAGCGCAGCGGATCGTGATCAGAGACCAGCCGAGCCGTGTGTCGCCCTCTTCGCTGCCCGGGATCTCGACCACGCCCTCGTAGAACGGGACCCGCGCTTCGATCAGCCGGTCCGCGAAGGCGGAGGCCGGGACCGCATCCCCGGACCGCCCGCCCAAGGCCATCGCGACAACCCGTCCCGATGCGTCCAGAAGAGGGGTGCCGGCAATGCGCCGTTCGTCCCCGCGCCGGAAGGCCGTGCGCGTGCCGCTGGCAGGCTCCGTCAACGCGGTCCGCGAAAGGCGCACTCCCTGTTCGGCGCGACGCTGTGCAAGCCGGACTTCCGCTCCCCGCCTCAGAGACGTCTGCGCCGCGACAGGGATCCAGTTCTCTCCCCGTCCGGCCTGCGAGACCACCGCGATCCCGAGGTCGCGGTCGACGAACTGGACCGAGAGCGCGGTGCCGCGATGGGACTCGATCCGCCGGTCGCAGCGTTCGACGGCCGCCGCGCTCGTCACGAGGTCCGTCGTGTTGACCCTGAACGCGGTCGCGACCCCGGTCCGCGCCTCGTCATCTCGCGCGGCCGGCCGTTCGTCGCGCCGGTTGCGGACCGCGTTCCGCAGGACCAGTTCCAGGGCTTCCTCGATCGTGACGCGGCGCGGACCTTGTGGCGGTCCGGAAGGCTGCTCGCGCGGTTCGATCCGCTCCGACACGTCGCGGCCCGGCGGCGGCGCCAGCGACGGCTGACGCTCCCGCGCGATGGAGGCCGCGATGAGGCGCATCCGCCCCGCATTTGCATCGTCCGCGATGATGACATGCGTAAACCACCGGACGCCCTCCCGGTCGGAGCGGACATAGGCGCTGACGCCTTGCCGCAACCGCCCCGAGGTGATCAGCCTGTCGCTGCGGCGCGCTTCGTAAGGCGAGCCCGATATCGCATCTCGGAAGGCGTCGTGGACGTCTTCCGGCAGGAACGGATCCTGCTGGAAACGCACCACGAGGCCGCCATCGGCAGACGAGTAGCGGATCTCTCCGGGCGTATTCCGGCGCTCGAGCAGGGCTTCGGGCAGCAGATGAGAGATCCGTGCGTCCTCGTGCCAGATCTGGCGCCACCCTCCCGAAACCCGTTCGGCTTCGAAGTCCTGGATCAGCCGAGCGACCGCGCGTCGGTTCGGCGCACGCCCCGTCTCGCGGCGCGACCACTCTTCCAGCGCGCTTTGCGTCCCGCGCCCCCAATCGCCGTCGAGAAATGCGGTATAGTCGCCCGAATAAGCCAGCGCGGCCTGCACACGTCTCACATCGGCGGGCGGTAGGTCACGACCATCGAAGCCCTGGGCCATCGCGGACGGGGCGGCCAAGATCAGAAGAAGAGCAAAGATCCGGATCAGCATATCGCCTCCAGTTGTTCCTTTGAAAGGTTTCCGGGCACGATGGTGATCGGGACGGGCAATGTGCCTGAACTCTTGGAAAGCTGCGTGACGAGCGGCCCGGGCCCGCCCTTTTCGGAGCTCGCGCCAAGCACCAGGACGCCGATCTCCGGGTCCTCCCTGACCTGACTGAGGATCTCTTCGACGGGAACGCCTTCGCGGATGACGAGATGCGGGTCGAGATCGTGCTTGTCGCGCATCCATTTCGCGAAGACCTCGAAATGCGCCACGATGCGATCCCTCGCTTCTTCGCGCATCAGGTCGCCGACGCCGATCCAGTGGTTGAACTCGTCCGGCGGGATCACCGAAAGAACCTCGATCCCACCGCCTGTCTTCTGGGCCCGCATGGAGGCGAAACGCATGGCGTTGAGGCATTCGCGGCTATCGTCGAGAACGACGAGGAATTTTCTCATGCTCCCCCCGGGCCTGATGGTCCCGCGTCAGGATGACGCCCGATCCCGACCCTGTCCACCATGCATCAGGCCGAGAGCGCCCAGTCCCAGTACATCTCGCGAACCCGTCGGGTGACCGGGCCGACCTGATATTGACGATCATCGAACGCGGTCACCGGGGTCACCTTCGTCAGATTGCCCGAAAGGAAGACCTCGTCGGCGTCGCGGAAATCGTCGAAGGTCAGGACCGTCTCATGGCAATCCACACCATCCGCGCGCAGATTGGAGAGATGGCGCGCGCGGGTGATCCCGGACAGGAACGTCCCGTTCGCAATCGGCGTGAAGACTTCACCGTCCTTCACGATGAAGACGTTCGACGTGGCGCTCTCGGCCACGTTGCCCATGGCGTCCGCCACCAGCGCGTTCCCGAACCCCTTCGCCTGCGCCTCGGCCAGCATCCGCGCGTTGTTCGGATAGAGGCATCCGGCCTTCGCGTCGCACACGTTGTCTTCCAGGACCGGGCGTCGAAATCGCGTTGTCGTCAGGGTCGTGGTCTTGTCCGGGCCGTACATCGGCACTTCCTCGAGGCAGATGGCAAAGCCCGTCTCCTCGCGCGACGGCACCAGACCAAGCTCGCTGCCGTGGATGCCCCAATACATCGGCCGGATGTAGATCGCCGCGTCGGGCGCAAAGCCCTCGAGGCCCTCATGGATCAGCTCGACCATCCGTTCGGGTGTCATCGTCGGCTTCAGCATCAGCGCCTCGGCGCTGCGGTTCACCCTGGCGCAATGCCGGTCGAGGTCGGGCGTCACCCCTTCGAACCGCCTCGCGCCGTCGAAGACGCTCGACCCTTGCCACAGACCGTGGTCGGCCGCGCGCATGACCATGGCGTCGCCGTCATGCCAGGTGCCGTCGAACCAGGTGCAGATCGCCTTTCCGAATGCCATTCCGTGTCTCCTTTGCGGAAAGACGCTAGGACGGCGGACCCGGGGCGTCCAGCGGGCCTTGCGCTGCGGGGCCGAAGGTTTCACCGTCTTTCGGATGGATCCCTATCGCCTCGTCGACGCGGACGCCCTGTCGCTTGCCGCCACCTTGCGGGCGTCTCAGTCCTGTGCGCTCGGGACGCTGACGGACGGTGCGCCGGTCGTCAGCCGCGCCGCCTGCCTCTGGGTCGCAGGGGTGGGCCTCACCCTGCTGGTCTCATCGTTGTCCGATCACGCGAAATCGCTTCGGGCCGACCCGCGCTGTTCCGCGCTGCTGGGCGATCCGGGGACCAAGGGGGATCCGCTGACCCACCCGCGCCTGACGGTCCGGGGCCGGGCCGCGGTCTGTGCCAAGGACGAACTGCGGACCGAATGGCTCAAGCAACGCCCCAAGACGAAGCTCTATTTCGACTTCGCCGACTTCGCGGTCTGGCGCATCGAGGTCGATGACGCGCTCCTGAACGGGGGGTTCGGAAAGGCCTATCGCCTGTCCCCCGAGGATCTGGAGCGGGCGTGATCGCGGCGATCGTTCTCGGCGCTGCGGTCAGGCCGGACGGGACGCCGTCGGAGACCCTTCGACTGCGCTGTCTGCACGCCGCGGATCTCTTTCACAGGGGAACGGTCGATCTTCTGGTTCCGACCGGGGGCGGCCCGGAAGACAGAGCCGAAGGTCGGATCGGGGCGGCTCTGATGCACGAGGCGGGCGTCCCGATGGACCGGATCCTGCCGGAAACCGTCTCGACCTCCACCCTGTCCAACCTGACCCATGCGCTGGCCCTGTTGCCGGCCGGGGTGGAGCAGACGGTCCTGGTCTCGAACCGGTGGCACCTTCCCCGCGCGCTTATGATCGCGCGCATCGTCGGACTGCCGGACCCGGCCGGATCGGGTCCGGCCGGGCAGGCGCCGCCTCTCTGGACGGCGCGCCAGATGCTTCGGGAAGGGGCCGCCATGGCCCCTTCGGCGGTCAGGGCAATCAGGTGGGCGCGTCGCAGCGGGCCGTGACGAAGACCTTGCCGCGGGCCGGAACCCGCCAGTTCACGCGGACCGATCGCCGATTCGCTCCGATCCCGCCCGCGCAATAGGGCATGTCCCAGATCGTTGCATTGGCGTTGTCCTTGATGCGCCCTTCCGGAACGATGGCGGTCACGACCCGCGCCTCGCCGCCGAAGGGCAGGAAATCGCTCAGGTCGATGTCCCAGGTCGTGTCGCCGGTGCTGCTGACGATCGGAACCGTGACCGGGTTCTGGATCTGCTTGCCGATCCCGTGGAACGTGTTCGAATGCACGGCCACATCCACGAACCGGCCGTAGTCGAGATCCGCGTGGGTCGTATCGACCAGATCTACGCGGTCCAGCGCCTGCCCCTTGATCGTCTTGAACGTGTTCGCGGTGATGCTCATGCCGTTCAGATAGTGACCTGATCCGAAGGGTTTGACATGGATCGGTGCGTAGTTCCGGCTGACATTCGACGAGAAGATGATGTTCCCCGTGATGTGAAGGCCGCCAAAGCTCAACTCTCCGGAGAAGTCGGGCGCAGGGTCGTACTCGTTCGTCCACTCGATATAGCAATTGTCCACGTAGTTGGCCGAGAAGACCGTCTTCGCCTGAGGCTCCGCGAAGACGATGCCCGCGGTCCGCGGCCCAAGGCTTACGGTGTCGCCCTGGAAGAAGTGGTTCCCGGTCACGATGTGACCCGTCCCGCCCATCACGGCCCAGGTGCGGAACCTGACGGCGCGGTTGTTCCGGATCTTGGTGTCGTTCTTGTTTGTGTTGAAGCCGATCGTATGGCGGTCGGCCACGTCCTGGCCGCTTTCGGACGACAGGAACTGGCACCGGTCGATCAGAAGCCCCTGACAGCCTTCTGCATGACTTGTCAGGCCGCGGTCCTTCGGTCCGGTGAAGAAGCAATCCTTCACGTGGAAGATCAGACCGACCTTGGGCAGAAGGATTCCGCTCGCCTTGTCGGCCAGCAGGAATTCGATGTCCTGCAGGACGAAGCGTTGCAGGTTGTCGAAGCCCGAGAAGTCCAGCGCGTATTTGAAGCGGTGGAAGGTATAGGTCTGCGATGACGGCGCGCCCCAGAGCGGCTGGCTCAGATAGAGTCGGTTGCGTGCCACGTCCTTGCCGGACACGTAGACCTCGCGGCCAACGCCCTGGCCCGCGACCACAAGGCTGCCGACCGGGATGGCACTGACATTCGCGACATCCGACAGCTCTTTCGGGCGATCCGGGTCGTAGGTGCAGGCTTCGCTATGGGTCTCGGTGTTGAAGGCCGGGCCATCCTGGATGTGGATCTGCCCGTTGCGGATCTTGCGCTGGTTCGCGTAGCTCCGTTTGTCGCCCACAGCCGCCTGCACGTCGGTCGGCTGGGTCAGCTCGACCCGGCGGCCCATCATGTCCAGCGTATCGTGGTCGGTGAAGTCGAACAGCGCCTGGATCGCCTTCTGGAAGCCCTCCTGCTCGTCGCCGAACGCGTCGATATAGGTGGGCAGGTCGTAGCTCCGCACCAGTTGAAGCCGCTTGGATCGCGGCATGGTGACCGTTCCCTCGAACCGGACCGCGCTGTCGATCGTGACATGATCCGTCAGCCGGTAGGTGCCCGCACTCACAAGCACCGTGCGCCCGTCGGCGGCGTTGTCCGCGGCAAGGAAGGCAGCGGTGTCGTCGGTGGACCCGTCGCCCACGGCGCCGTAATCGCGCACGTCCACGACGTCGATCAGGTCACGGAGAAACGCGCCTGTGATGTCTTCGACCTCCAGATCGTCGATGCGGATGATCCCGCCCGTCGGCCCGGTCAGCGACAGGCCCACATGGACATGCCGGACCCGGTCGTCCCAGGCCAGATCGACGCCGCCCCGCGCGCCGGTCCCGAGGATCCCCTCGACCACAACGACATCGCCATAGCTCCGCAGCGAGATGGCGGGCGCATCCTGGGGCAGCCCGCTGACGACCCCTCCACCGCTGTTGATCGGCACACACGAGACCGTCACGTCGGGCAGGTTACCCGAGACCATCTTCACCCGGGCCCGGACCCGCAGGTAGCAGCCGGGCGTCACGGGGATCCGCGTGAACCAGCGCAGAGGCTGGACGGACATGGTCTTGGAGATCTCGACACAGCCGCCGAAATCCTGATCGGCGGGCACTACGACCGCGTCCGAGCGGTTGATGTAGCTGTCGTCGCCATGCCGGCCGTTTTGGCTCGACCAGTTCTGCAAGCCGTCGATGAACGGATCCGGCGTAAGCTGCAGACCCTCGGTGATCGCCTTGTTCATGTTCCGAACCCCTTTCGTCGGACCCCCTGGAACGAAAGGAGGATCGCGCCGGGCCTGTCCCGGGTCGCGATCCTCTGTCCGTGAGCGAATGGCATGCGAGGCAAATGCCACGCGGCCGATGGGGGCGATTCTTCGCCTCGAGCGCCTAACGGAGGGTTAAGGGGGGCGGGGCAGCGTGCGGTAGGCCGTTCAGACGGCCGGGGCGCTCGACTCCAGAAGCTGCACGCCGGCGATGCGCCAGCCGTCCGGCGTCTCGATCATCCGGTAAAGAAGCTTGTGAAGCCGCCCGGAGCCGTCGGTGATCAGCACCTCCTGTTCCCAGGCTGCGCCGATGTCGCGGGCCCCCAGATACTCGACCTCGGCAGGGCGCCAGACCATCGGATAGCCCTGCTGGACCATCGTCCCGAAGTTCCCCGGCGTGCGAAAGATGCTCCGGATGCCGGGGGCCGCGAAGGTGAAGGCTGTGGCGAAATCGTCGGCGCGGAACGCTTCGATCTGGCTGTCGATCGTGCCCTGGATCGCCACCTCGTCCGCAGCGGCGGGCGAGACGAGGACAAGGGAGAAAGCTGTCAGGATGGCGCGCATGGATCGGATCCTCCTGCCGGCAACCGTAGCTCTTGGCCCGAGGGGATCAATTCCCCTGCGTCACGCCGCCGCCAGCTCCCCCGCCAGGGCGCGGCGGATCAGGGCGATCGTTTCGTCCACGCCGTAAAGCGCGATGAAGCCCCCGAAGCGCGGCCCCTGATCGGCACCCAGCAGGACCTGATAGAGCGCCTTGAACCAATCGCGCATCGGGTCGAACCGGTCGCGGCCGACATCGTAGATGATCTGTTGCATCGCCTCGTCCGTGACCGGGCCATCATGCTCTTGCAATCGTATGCAAAGCTCCTCCATCGCCTCTCGCTCCTGCCCGGTCGGGGCACGGAACACTTTGGTCGGCTTGACGAAATCGTTGTAGTAGCGAACTGCCCCTTCCGCCGCGCGATCCAGCTGCGGGTTGCCGTCCGGGCTGGCTTCGGGCGCATAGCGGCGGATGAATCCCCACAGCGTCTCCTTGTCCTCCGCCCCTGCGACCGAGGCGAGGTTCAGGAGCATCGAGAACGGGACGACCATGTCGCTTTCGGGCACGTCGCCCGAATGGATGTGGAAGACGGGATTGGCCGCCTTCTGTGCGTCGTCCTGACCGGGATAGGCACGCAATTGTTGGTGGTACTCGTCTACCGCCTTCGGGATCACGTCCCACCAGAGCCGCTTGGCGGTTTTGGGCTTCTGATACATGAAATACGACAGGCTTTCGGTCGCGGCGTAGGTCAGCCATTCGTCGATGGACAACCCGTTCCCCGACGACTTGGAGATCTTGCTTCCTTCGGCGTCGAGGAACAGCTCGTAAGTGAAGTGCTCCGGCGGACGGCCACCCAGGACGCGACAGATGCCGTCATAGATCGGCGTGTTGGTCGAATGGTCCTTGCCGTACATCTCGAAATCGACACCGAGAGCGGCCCAACGGGCGCCGAAATCCGGCTTCCATTGCAGCTTCACGTTCCCGCCGGTCACCGGCAGGGTCCATTCGCGGCCCTCTTCGTCGTCGAAGGTCACCGTGCCCTGTGCAGAATCCACATTTTTCATCGGGACGTACAGCACGCGGCCTGTTTCGGGGTGGATCGGCAGGAAGATCGAATAGGTTTTCCGCCGTTCCTCGCGCAGCGACTTCAGCATGATCGCCATGACATCGTCGTAGCGCTCTGCGGCGCGGCGCAGGACGTCGTCGAACTGACCCGAACGATAGAACTCCGTGGCCGAGATGAATTCGTATGCAAAGCCGAACGTGTCCAGGAACCGGCGCAGCATCGCATTGTTGTGATGGCCAAAGCTCTCATGCGTTCCGAACGGATCGGGGACCGATGTCAGCGGCTTCTGCAAATGCTCCGTCAGTGCTTCGGGGTTCGGGACGTTGCCCGGCACTTTCCGCATTCCGTCCAGATCGTCGGAAAAGCAGATCAGGCGTGTCGGGATGTCGCTGATCACCTCGAACGCGCGGCGGATCATCGTGGTCCGGGCCACCTCTCCGAAGGTCCCGATATGGGGCAGGCCCGACGGGCCGTAGCCGGTTTCGAACAGGACATGGTCCTTGCCCGCCTTCTCCACGCGTTTCAGCAGCCGGCGGGCCTCTTCGAACGGCCAGGCCTTCGATTGCATCGCTGCGTCGCGGAGCGCGGTCATGATCGGCTTTCCTTCGGCTGAAACAGGGCGCTCACCTATTGCGGCAACGCGGCACGGTCAATAAATCCCGGCGGGAAAGGGGGCGCCATGGCCGAGATCACGAACGAGCAGGGCTTCTCGCCCCAGGACGCATTGGTGGCGTTGATGATCACCGTGTCGGTCTCGGATGCGACGATCCGCACGGCCGAGCTTCTGACGATCGAGCAGATCGTCGATCACCTGCCCATCTTCGCCGAATACGACGCCGACCGGATGCAATCCGTCAGCCAGACCGTCTTCGACCTGCTGGAGGAGGAGGACGGCCTCGACGCGATCATCGGGCTCGTCCGCAATGCCGTCCCCTCGACCCACTGGGAAACGGCCTATGCGCTGTCCTGCGACGTCGCCGCCGCCGACGGCAATCTGCGTCAGGCCGAGTTGCGCCTGCTGCAGGAGTTGCGCCACGAACTGGAGATCGACCCGCTCCACGCAGCCGCGATCGAGCGGGGCGCACGGGCGCGGCATCTGAGCCTGTAATCGAAGGCCTGCCTGCGGTCAGGCGGCCCTGGCGGCCTCTTCGCTCCGCAGGAACACCGGCTCTGTCTCGGTCGACTCATCCGGCTGCCAGACGTAGCCGCCAGTCGTGAAGTCCCGCAATTGTGCCGGGTCTTCGATCCTGGTCTCGGCCACAAAGCGCGCCATGGCCCCCCGAGCCCTCTTTGCGTGGAACGAGATGACCTTCGGGCCGCCCGGCCGGTCTTCCTGGAACACGGGCGTGATCACCGGCAGGGTCAGCGCATCGCGGTCCACCGCGCCGAAATACTCCTGGCTCGCGCAGTTCAGGAGCCATCGCGCCCCGACGGCCTCTGCCTGCTCGTTCAGGGCACGTGCGATCCGGTCGCCCCAGAACGCATAGAGATCCTTGCCCCGTCGCGTCGCGAGCTTCGTTCCCATCTCCAGCCGGTAAGGCCGGATCGCATCGAGCGGGCGCAACAGCCCGTAAAGGCCCGAGAGGATGCAGAGGTGGTCCTGCGCCCACCGAAGCGCGTCCCGATCCAGCGAGGGGGCGTCGAGACCGGCATAGGTGTCACCCGCGAAGGCGAAGGCCGCGGGCTTCTCTTCGGCGGTATCCCAGTCGCGGAAGCGATCCCGGTTGAGACGCGCCAGATCCTCGGAAATCGACATGAGACGCTGCAGGTCGCCGATGCCCTGACGCCGGGCGGTCGTCAGCAGGGCCGCCGTGTCGTCCTCGAAGCGCGGGCGCGTCGGATCGTGGTCCACAGGTGTCAGGTCGAGCCGCTTCGCGGGCGAGATTACTGTCAGCATGGGCTTCCTCCGGTCTTACGGGCAACCTATCCTTCGGCGCAGCAGGCTCAAGGGATCCGGCACCATGTCGCGGACAGGATGAACGTCAAAGAGGCGATCGACGCGGCGCTCCGCCGGATCTTCGAGGAGGGATTGCACGGCACCCGCCTGCCGACGCCCGTCGGCTATGCCAGAGGCTTCGAGCGGTTCGGCGACGGGCTGGCCGACGCGATGGGCCCCTCGGTTCGCATCTTCCGGCGGGGCCATGGCGACCTGCCGGATCTGATCGCCCCGCGCCGCTTCACCGAGCGCCAGCTTCTCTTCAAGTTCTTCGCGCCCATTCCCCTGATGTCCCCATCGGACAAGCTCGGCAGCCGGGTCTATCTTCCGGACGCGTACCGGGACCGGATCAGACAACCCAAGGTCTTGTGGCGATCCCAAAGGGCTGAATTGCCTGCCAACGAGGCGTTCCCGCCCGGAGACGTCTGGTTCAAGTCGAACCATGGCAGCGGGACCAACCAGTGCATCCGCTACCCGCTGGAACCCCGGCGCCGGCGCCGGCTGGAAGCGACCGCGCGGGACTGGCTGACGCGGGTCCACAACGCGCGCCTTGCCCTTTGGTGGTACGAGTCGATGGATCGGTTCGTCTATCTCGAAGAGGATCTGCGTCCCGCTTCGGGCGAAAGCGCCGCGGATTGGAAGTTCTTCGTCTGCAACGGCCGGGTCGCGCTGTTCCAGCACGATGCCGACAGGTTCGGCGACCATATCCAGACGCTCTACGACCGAGAGGGTCGGTTCATTCCCCACGAGCTTTACGCCCCCACCGGCGACCCGGTCCCGATGCCCGACGACTTGGACATCATGATCGAGGCCGCCGAGGCGGTGGGCCAGCATTTCGACTTCATCCGCGTGGACATGTTCCGGTTGGGTGAAACGATCTATCTCGGCGAGATCGGTCTGGTCCCGAATGGCGGGCGGACACCGATCCGCTCTCCGGAGATCGAAGAGCGACTGGCGGCGGCCTGGAGCCCCCCGTGGTTGGGCGAGGTCGATGCTGACGCCTTCCGGTCCTATTACGAGGGACGATTGCCGGCGGAGGCGGACGCGACGGCTCAGGCGTCCTGAGCTTCGCGCAGCACCTCCAGGAAAGCAGCGCCGAACCGCTCGTCGTAGCGGTCGCCCAGCACACGGCCCAAAGCGGCACGGTCGGGCGGGCATTTCGCGACCTTGGCCAGCAGGGCGGAGGAACAGCTCAGCGGTTTGCCCGTCCCGTCTTCGCCACGGATCAGGTCGGCCTGCGCGGTCAGCAAGCGGTCGTAGGTCTCTCCCGCGTCCCGTCCGGCCAGCTTGGCGCGGGCCGGATGCACGGGCGCGGGCGCCTCTCCGGTGATGACGGTGAGGAAGGCTGCGCCGTAGCGGTCCAGCTTGGTGGCGCCCACCCCCGAGATGCCCGCCATCTGGTCCAGCGTCACGGGCCGCCGTTCGGCCATCTCGATCAGGGTGCGGTCGGTGAAGACCACATAGGCGGGCACGCCCTGCGCTTCGGCCAACGCGCGGCGCTTGGCCTTGAGCGCGCTCAGGAGCGGGGCGTCCTCTTCGGAGACGAGCGTCCTCACCTGGGGCCGCCGCTCAGCCTTCTGGATCGTGTCGCGGCGCAGCGTCACTTCGGCCTCGCCCCGCAGGACCGGCCGCGCGGCCTCCATGAAGCGCAGCGCGCCGTGGCGTTCGGGATCGGGCCGCACGAGGTCGAGCCCCATCATCTGCCGGAACACTGCCTGCCATTGCGGGCGCGGCAGGTCCGCGCCGCAGCCCCACGTGGGCAGGGCGTCGTGGCCGAACCGGCGGGTCTTGTCGGTCTGCGTGCCGGTCAGCACGTCGATCAGGTGACCCGTGCCGAAGCGTTCATCCGTGCGCAGCATCGCCGACAGGGCCTTGCGCACGGCCGTGGTGCCGTCGAACAGGTCCGGCGGGGCCTTGCACAGGTCGCAATTGCCGCAAGGCTCCGGGTCCTCTCCGAAGTAGCGCAGGAGGACCTGGCGGCGGCAGCCCTGCGCCTCGGCCAGACCCAGCAATGCATTGAGGCGGCCATGATCGGCGGCCTTGCGTTCGGGCGGGGCCAATCCCTCGTCGATCTGGGAGCGGCGAAAGCGGATGTCGTCGGCGCCGTAGAGCGTCAGCGTGTCGGCCGGGGCGCCGTCGCGGCCGGCGCGGCCGATCTCCTGGTAGTAGCTCTCGATGGATTTCGGCAGGTCCGCCTGGGCGACCCAACGGATATCGGGCTTGTCGACGCCCATGCCGAACGCGATGGTCGCGACGACGATCAGACCGTCCTCGCGGCTGAAGCGCGCCTCGACGATGCGGCGGTCCTCGGCCTCCATCCCGCCGTGGTAATGGACCGCGGAATGCCCCTCGTCGCGCAGGGCCTTGGCCAGACTCTCCGTCTTGGCGCGGGTGCCGCAATAGACGATGCCGGACTGGCCCTTGCGGGCGGCCGCGAAGGACAGGATCTGGCGTCGCGGCTGCGCCTTGGGCTGAAAGGCGAGCGTCAGGTTCGGTCGGTCGAAGCCGCGCAGGAACTCGACCACGTCGCGCCCCTCGAAGAGACGGGCGCGGATCTCTTCGCGGGTCTCGGCATCGGCGGTGGCGGTGAACGCGGCCAGGGGCACGTCGAGCGCGCGGCGCAATTCTCCGATGCGCAGGTAGTCCGGGCGGAAATCGTGGCCCCATTGCGCGACGCAATGCGCCTCGTCCACGGCGATCAGGGCGCATCCCGCGCGGCGAAGCATCCGCGCGGTCCCGCCGGACGCCAGCCGCTCGGGCGCGATGTAGAGCAGCTTGAGCGTTCCGTTCTCGATCGCCTGCCAGACGGCGTCGGTTTCCTCTTCGGTGTTGCCCGACGTCAGCGCACCGGCGGCGACGCCCGCCTGCGCCAGCGCGCGCACTTGGTCGCGCATCAGCGCGATCAGCGGCGAGATGACGACCGTCAGCCCGTCCCGGGCAAGCGCGGGCAGCTGGTAGCAAAGCGACTTGCCCCCGCCCGTCGGCATGATCGCAAGCACGTCGCGCCCGCTTGCCACGGCTTCGACCACGTCGCGCTGACCGGGGCGAAAGGCGTCGAAGCCGAAAATGTCCGAAAGAATGCGGTCGTGCGCCGTCATGCCGTGTCGATCTGCCCTGCCCGATTGCCCCCCCGAATCCCATATGAATCCGAGGTGAACAAGACGTCTATCCCACATCTTGTTGCGAACGACTTGCAAATATCAGGATGTGGACCTACCTGAGGTTGCGCGGCACTTGGGTAAGTGTCGCTGACCTAACAGATGGAGGGGCCGCCATGACCCTGTTCCGTACGTTTCTCGCCGCAAGTCTCGTCGCCGCACCGGCCTTGGCCGAACCAGAGGTGACCTTGCGTTTCCAGCACTTCGTGAACCCGAATTCCGCCAACCCGGCGAATTTCATGCAGCCCTGGGCCGACGCGATCGAAGAGCAATCGGGCGGCCGGATCGAGGTGCAGCTTCATCCCCAGATGGCATTGGGCGGCGCCGCGCCCGAAATGTACGACCTGATCGCCGACGGTGTCGTCGACGGAGGCTGGGTCATCCCGGCCTACCAGGCGGGCCGCTTCCCCGAGGCCGAGGCGCTGGAGCTTCCCTTCATGACGCCGAAATCCGCCGAAGCCGCCAGCGTCGCCGCGTGGGAGTTCACGCAGGCGCATCTGATGGACGACTTCGCGGATGTGCATGTCATCGCCGCGCACATGCATGGGCCCGGTCTGATCCATGTCGACGGTCCCGCGCCCGAAATGGCCGACGACCTGCGTGGCCTGCGTCTTCGCGGCCCCTCGCGCGCCTCGATCCTGCTGCTGGAAAAACTGGGCGCCGAACCCGTGGGGATGCCCGTGCCGGCCTTCCCCGAGGCGCTGGCCAAGGGCGTCCTGGACGGCGGTGTCATCACGTGGGAGCAGGCCAGGGCGCTGAAGCTGGACGAGTTGACCGAAAGTCATACGGATGTCGCGGGCGACCGGGCGTTTTACAACCTCTACTTCCTCTGGGCGATGAACAAGGATGTCTACGAGGGGCTGCCCGACGACCTGCGCGCGGTGATCGACGCCAATTCCGGTGCCATGGCCAGCGCCTGGGCCGGCCGCGCACACGACATCGGCGATGCCGAAGGGCGCGATGCGATGATCGCCTCCGGCAACGAGATCGCGGTCCTGTCCGCGGACGCCACCGCCGATCTGAAGGCGACCGGAGAGGCCGTCGTCGCCGCCTGGATCGCCGAAGCCGAAGGCAAAGGGCTGGATGGCGCGGGACTGGTCGCAGATGCGCGCGCCGCGATGGAAGCAGCCGAGTGACGGCCGCCGGGCCGGGACCGGTCAGGCCCCGGCCCGATCCTGGATACCGGCCCGCGCGAAGGTGACCAGCGTATCGCCGTAGCGCCGCTCGTCCAGCCGATCCCATCCCACGGGAAGGGCGGGGCGGGCGGCCTCCTCCCAGACGATGAACGCATCGGGGGCGATCCATCCTTCGCGCAGGAGCATCGCCACGGCCTTCTCGCCCAAGCCCTTTCCGTAAGGCGGATCAAGGAAGATCAGGTCATGAGGCGAGCCCGGTCCGGGCCGCAAGGCGTCGCGGGCGTGGATCCGCGCCTCGGCCCCGAGGAGGTCGGCATTGGCCCGCAAGAGGGCGAGCGCCGGGCGACCGCTTTCGATGAATGTCGCCTCGGCCGCACCCCGCGACAGCGCCTCGAAGCCCAGAGCTCCGGTCCCGGCGAAGACGTCGAGCACGCGAAGCCCGTCCAGATCCACCGCATCTGGGCCGTGGGTCAGCGCATTGAACATCGCCTCGCGGACCCTGTCGGCGGTCGGCCGCAACCGGGCCGCCGCGTCGCCCTTGCCGACGGGTGCCAGGCGCCGACCTCGCCAGCGTCCGCCGACGATCCTCACCCCATCAGCGCCTTTGCGGAAACGGAAGGATCCGCGACCGACGCGCGATCCGGCGAACGCCCCGCCTCGATCAGCCGCTTGCCCGCCATGTAATCGCGCGGGGCGTTCATCGCATCCACCGCCAGCAGGGTGTCGCCGGCGAAATACCAGTGCGAGCGTCCGTGACCGGTCTGGCGCACGACCACATCCTCGTAGCCCGTGTTCAACCCCGCGATCTGCAGCTTCACGTCGTACTGGTCCGACCAGAACCACGGCTTGGGGTGATAGGCTTCCTCGCCGCCCAGGATGTTGCCCGCGATGCAGGTGGCATGGTCGATCGCATGGGGCACGGATTCGAGGCGGATCCGCCCGCCCCGATGGGGAAACGACGCGCAATCCCCGATCGCCCAGATCCCCGGCGCGGAGGTCCGGCCGTAGTCATCGACCGCGATGCCGTTCGCGACCGTCAGCCCCGCCGCCTCTGCCAGATCCGTCGCGGGCCGTATCCCGATCCCGCAGATCACGGCATCCACATGGAGGACGGTTCCATCCGCCAGGACGGCCCGTTCGACCTTGGGGTCGCCTTCCAGACGGTCGAGCGTCACGTTCTCGAGGATGCGGACACCGTGTCCCCGATGCAGGGCCCCGAACCACCGCGCCGTCTCTGGCGCGGCGACGCGAGCCAGCAGACGGCTCGCCGTTTCGACGAGGGTGACCTCGGCGCCCAGCTTGCGGGCGACCGCCGCCGCTTCGAGGCCGATATACCCTCCGCCGACGACGAGCAGATGCGCGCCCTGGCGCAGATCCGGCCGCATCCTCTCGATATCCGGAAGCGTGCGCACCACGTGGACGCCTTCCAGATCGCCGCCCATCGCGGCGGGCAAACGGTTCGGCACCGACCCGGTCGCGAGGACAAGCGTATCCCACTCTTCGGTTCCACCGGCATGGCGCAGCGTGCGGGAGGCAGGGTCGATCGCCTCGACCCGCTTGCCGTTGCGCATCTCGACCCGCTGCTCCTTCCAGAAGCTTCCGGGCCGCAACAGGAGCCGGTCCCGCGTCATTTCCCCAAGCAGGTAGGCCTTGGACAGGGGCGGGCGCTGATATGGCAGGGCCATCTCGTCGCCCCAGAGCGTCAGGCGGCCCTCGTAGCCCCGTTTGCGCAACGTCTCGCACAGGGTCGCGCCGGCCTGGCCCGCGCCTATCACCGCGATGTGGTCCATGCCGCTCTCCCCTGTGCGCGCCGCGGTCCGGGTGTATATGCCCAAGAACGATGCCCGCGAAAGAGGAGAGACGGACATGGCCATCACAGAAGGCGACCGGCTGCCGGACGCAACCTTGATCCGCGGGGGCGATGGCGGCCCGGAAGCGGTCGAGCTGTCGTCCCTGACCAAGGGGCGCCGCGTCGCGCTGTTCGCGGTGCCCGGTGCCTTTACCGGGACCTGTTCCACCGCGCATGTTCCCAGCTTCATCCGCACGAAGGACGGCTTCGCCGAGAAGGGGATCGACACGATCATCTGCGTGAGCGTCAACGATCCGTTCGTGATGAAGGCCTGGGGCGAGGATACGGGCGCGACGCCGGCCGGGATCGAGATGCTCGGAGACGCGGACGGCACCTTCACCAAGGCGATGGGGATGGATTTCGACGCGCCGCCCGCGGGACTGTTCGGGCGGTCCAAGCGCTATGCGCTGATCGCCGACGATGGCGTGGTCAAGACGATCGGCGTCGAGGAAAGCCCCGGCGTCTGCGAGGTGTCCGCGGGCGAGGCCCTCCTGGAGAAGGCCTGACCACATCCTGTGGGGGCGGTCATCGCCCCCGCGACCCAGAATGTCAGACGAGGCGCGATTGCTCCTTGGCGGCGCGGATGAAGTCGCGGAAGAGCGGATGCGGCTCGAACGGCTTCGACTTGAGTTCCGGATGGAACTGGACGCCGATGAACCACGGATGGTCCGTCCATTCCACGATCTCCGGGAGGCGCCCGTCGGGGGAGAGACCCGAAAAGCAGAGCCCCTTCTCTTCCAGCTTCTCTCGGAAGGCGATGTCCACCTCGTAGCGGTGGCGGTGGCGTTCTTCGATGCTGGTGGTGCCGTAGACCTCCGCGACCCGCGACCCCTCGGTCAGAAGCGCGTCATACGCACCAAGGCGCATCGTGCCGCCCTTGGCGTCGGTCTTCTTGCGGGTGACCTTCGCGTTCCCCTTCACCCATTCCTTGAGGTGGTAGACCACGGGCGTGAACTTGCGGGGGTCGACACCTTCGGCGAACTCCTCCGAGGCGGCATCGCCGAGATCGGCGGTATTCCGGGCCGCCTCGATGACGGCCATCTGCATGCCGAGACAGATCCCCAGATACGGCACCTTCTTCTCGCGGGCGAACTGGGCCGCGCGGATCTTGCCCTCGGTCCCGCGTTCGCCGAATCCGCCGGGCACGAGGATCGCATGGAATCCCTGCAGATGGGTCGTCGGATCCTCGTTCTCGAAGATCTCGCTGTCGATCCATTGCGCGCGGACCTTGACCCGGTTGGCGATCCCGCCATGGGTCAGCGCCTCGGCGATGGATTTGTAGGCGTCTTCGAGCTGCGTGTACTTGCCGACCACCGCCACGCGTACCTCGCCATCGGTATTGTGGATCCGGTCGACGACATCTTCCCAGCGGCGCAGATCCGGACGCGGGGCCGGAGAGATGCCGAACGCGTCCAGCACCGCCTGGTCCAGCCCTTCGCGGTGATAGGCCAGCGGGGCCTCGTAGATCGACTTGAGATCCTGTGCCGCGATCACGCTGTCGGCGCGGACATTGCAGAACAGCGCCAGTTTCTCGCGTTCCTTGTCCGGGATCGGCCCTTCGGAGCGGCAGACGAGGATATCCGGGGCAAGGCCGATGGAGCGCAGTTCCTTCACCGAGTGCTGTGTGGGCTTTGTCTTCAACTCTCCGCTGGCGGCGATGTAGGGCAGCAGCGTCAGATGCATGAAGAGGCACTGGCCGCGCGGCTTGTCCTGAGCGAACTGCCGGATCGCCTCGAAGAAGGGCAGCCCCTCGATATCGC
This sequence comes from Jannaschia aquimarina, assembly GCF_000877395.1. Taxonomy (GTDB): domain Bacteria; phylum Pseudomonadota; class Alphaproteobacteria; order Rhodobacterales; family Rhodobacteraceae; genus Jannaschia; species Jannaschia aquimarina. The sequence goes on from NZ_JYFE01000016.1 coordinate 64,378, forward strand.
CGACGGTGCCGCCGATCTCGCAGAGCATGAAATCGACCTCGTCGCCGCCGATGTCGATGAAGTCCTTGATCTCGTTGGTGACGTGCGGGATCACCTGGATGGTCTTGCCCAGATAATCGCCCCGCCGCTCCTTCTCGAGAACGGTGGAGTAGATCCGTCCGGAAGAGACGCTGTCGGTGCCGCGCGCCGCGACGCCCGTGAAGCGTTCGTAATGGCCCAGATCGAGATCGGTCTCCGCTCCGTCGTCGGTGACGAACACCTCGCCGTGTTCGAAAGGCGACATCGTTCCGGGGTCGACGTTCAGATACGGATCCAGCTTGCGCAGGCGCACTGTGTATCCGCGGGCCTGCAGCAACGCGCCGAGCGCCGCCGATGCCAGCCCCTTGCCAAGCGAAGAGACCACGCCGCCGGTAATGAAGATGAAGCGCGCCATGCGTTTTGGCCCCCCGCGAATCTGGTTGAACCGGTCCAGCCGATCCGATGATCACGGGACTCGAGCGTTACACCGGAGATCGGTCCGCCGCAACCGCTCGGCCCCATATCCGGTGCATCGCGACGCGACGAAAACTAGATAGGCGAGTTGCCGTTCCTATTCGGACCGGGGCGGCGTCAGGGGCGCATCCGTCGGGGACGGGGGCAAAAGCTCCGATCCGGCGGGCAGCGAACTGCCGGGCACGACCTCTTCGGTTTCGGGCACCGTGTCCGCCACCGACCCGCCGCCGGCATTCTGGGCCGCCAGAATGGTCAGCGTGATCGACGTCGTCAGAAACGCAATCGCGAAGACCCAGGTCAGCTTGGCCATTCCCGTCGTCGCCGGTCGGCCCGTCGCGGCACCGCCGCCGCCGCCGATCCCCAGCCCGCCGCCTTCAGACCGTTGCAGCAGCACGATGCCGATGAGGCAGAGCGCAAGGATCAGGTGGATGACGAGGAGGACGTTTTCCATGGACAGGGCCGCTTCCGGGGTATCGGGACCCGCGCTACCTAGAGACGGCCCCGGCCTACCGCAACCCCGCCCTTTTCCCCCTGCGGCCCGCGCGCTACAGGGGCGACCGGACATCCGGGAGAGCGGCATGGCAAACGTGGTGGTGGTCGGCGCCCAATGGGGCGACGAAGGCAAGGGCAAGATCGTCGATTGGCTGAGCGAGCGGGCCGACGTTATCGCCCGCTTTCAGGGGGGGCACAATGCCGGTCACACCCTGGTCATCGACGGCACCGTCTACAAACTGTCCCTTCTTCCGTCGGGCATCGTCCGCGGCGGCAAGCTGTCGGTCATCGGCAACGGCGTGGTGCTGGATCCATGGCATCTGGTCCAGGAGATCGAGGGCCTGCGCGGGCAGGGCGTGGACATCACGCCCGAGACGCTGATGATCGCCGAGAACACGCCGCTGATCCTCCCGATCCACGGGGAACTCGACCGCGCCCGCGAGAGCCAGAACTCCGTCGCGAAGATCGGGACGACCGGGCGCGGGATCGGGCCTGCCTACGAGGACAAGGTCGGCCGTCGCGCCGTTCGCGTGGCCGACCTTGCGGACGACGCGACCTTGGAGGCGCGCGTGGACCGTGCGCTGGTTCACCACGACGCCCTGCGGCGGGGCCTCGGGCTGGAACCCGTGGATCGCGAGGCGCTTCTGGGTTCGCTGCGGGACATCGCCGGAGAGGTCCTGCCCTACGCCGCGCCGGTCTGGAAGGTTCTGGACGAAAAGCGCCGGGCCGGGCGCCGCATCCTCTTCGAGGGCGCGCAGGGGTCGCTCCTCGATATCGACTTCGGGACCTATCCCTTCGTCACGTCGTCCAACGTGATTGCCGGGCAGGCTGCGACCGGGACGGGGATCGGGCCGGGCGCCATCGACTTCGTTCTCGGCATCGTCAAGGCGTACACGACCCGGGTGGGCGAGGGGCCGTTTCCGGCGGAACTGAATGATGCCGACGGACAGCGTCTGGGTGAGCGTGGGCACGAATTCGGTACCGTGACCGGGCGCAAGCGGCGCTGCGGCTGGTTCGACGCGGTGCTGGTGCGCCAGACATGTGCGACGTCCGGCGTCAACGGGATCGCCCTGACCAAGCTGGACGTGCTGGACGGGTTCGACACGCTCAGGATCTGCACGGGCTACGATCTGGACGGCACGCGGATCGACCATCTTCCCACGGCGGCGGATGCCCAGGCGCGTTGCGTTCCGATCTACGAAGAGATGGAAGGCTGGTCCGAAAGCACCGAAGGCGCGCGGAGCTGGGCGGATCTGCCGGCGGCGGCGGTCAAGTACGTGCGCCGGGTGGAGGAACTGGTGCGGTGTCCGGTCGCACTGCTCTCGACGTCGCCGGAGCGCGACGACACCATATTGGTGACCGACCCATTCGAGGACTGACATGGCTTTGGGCTACAAGACACGGAAACGGCTGGCGTTCCTGATCCTGCTCGTGGGGCTGCCGCTTTACGTCGTTCTGGTGATCGGCGTGATGGGCCTGATCTACGACCGGTTCGGGCAATTACCGGTCCTGCTGGAATTCGTCCTCTACATCATACTCGGGATCGTCTGGGTCTTCCCCTTCAGATCCGTGTTCAGGGGAGTGGCGAAACCCGACCCGGATGCACCGCCCGAAGACGAGGGGGTCTGATATTCAGCGGATGGCTCGGAGCCTTCGCAGCGATCGGGCAGAGCGATTGCGTCGCCGATCCGATGGACCGGGAAGGCGCGCGACGACGATTGGGATCCAGCCTTGACGAAAAGGGCGCGATCACCTCGATCGCGCCCTTAGCCTGTCCGCCGGAATTCGGACCGGATCAGCCCGCGCGGCGCTCCGCCTTCGCGGCGATGCGGCTGCCTTCGGAGAGCGCGTAGGTGCCACGGCTGACCTTCCGGATCGTGCCTTCACGCAGGAGTTGTCCGAAGCCGCGCAGCCCTTCCTCCCGGCTGAAGCTCTCGTCGGCCTCGGCCGCGAGATGCAGCAGGTGCGGACGGGAGAAGGTCGCATCTCCCTCGATCTTGGTGGCGTAGGCGGCCGCGGCTTCGAGGATGTCCGACAACTCCGTCGCGCCCATTTCGCGGGCGAAGCCCTCGAAATCCGATACCGGCTCTTGCGGCTCGGCCGCGGAGGGGGCCGGCTGTTGCTCCGCCTCGGCCGAAAGGACGCGGCTGACGCGGCGGGGACGCGAGCTTTCTTCGGGCGCGGGGCTGTCTTCGACCCGCTGTTCGGAAACCAGCACGAGGGGCGAGGGGCGCGACGCCGGACGTTCGGTCTTGCTTCCTTCGCTGGCTTGCGCCCTGCGGGGACGAACGGTGTTCGCCAGATCTGCCCGGTATGCGCCGGTATCGTCGTCCCGGGGGGCATCCATCGAACTGTCCGCCCGGCGGGCCGCAACGGCCGCTTTCAGGTGGGAGATGTTCGCATGGGCTCGGGCGGTCTCTTCGCCGGACAGCTTGCTGTCGGTCGTTGCGAAGAGCCGCTCGACATCCGGATCGCTTCCCTCATCCTCGGAAGCGTCGAAGGTCTCTTCCTCTTCTGCGGTCACCTCATCGTCATCGTCGGCAAGCGAGATCTCGTCTTCCCCCTCATCCGAGAGGTCCACCAGATCGGCCTCGTCCAGAGCGGCTTCCGCTTCCGTCGGCTCGGACGCTTCGTCACCCATGGGAGCGGCGCCCTCGGCGGCGACGGCGTCGTCGGCAATCGGCTCGTGGATGTCCGCGTCCTTATCGGCATCCGTGAGGTCGTCGCTGGCTTCACCGGCGATTTCGTCCGCATCGTCCATCGCGTCAGCGGTGCCGGGGGCCTCGTCGGTGATATCCTCGTCTTCGGTGGCAAGGAGGGCCTCGAGATCCGCAGTGCCGGAGGGCGCCTCCGGTTCGTCGTCCGCAGGATCCAAGAACTCCGCTTCGATTGCGGCGAGTTCGGCCATCAGTTCCACCTCGTCCTCTTCGGGCAAGGCGGCGGCGGCTTCATCGGGTTCCGTAATGGAACCGACGTGGGCGTTTGCGGCTTCCGCGTCGTCCTGCTGGTCCCGAGCGAGGGCGGCCTCTTTCGCGACCTGCTCACGCCGGGCGCGCCGGGCGCGGCGGACGCGGATGCGGCGAATGCGCCGCTCTTCTTCCGGCGAGGCATCGTCTTCATCGAGTTCCGCTGCGACCGCCTCGGGGGTCGTCTCGTCTTTGGCGGGCGCATCCTCACCGGTGTCGACCTCGGCCTCAGCCTCGGCGACGGGTTCCGACTCCAATTCCTCGGCTGCTTCGGCCGCGAGGGCGTCGGCGAGCTCGGGATCATCGGCTTCGGCAGTTGCGTCCTCGGCCTCCGGCTCTTCTGCCGTCTCCGGCTCCTCGGCGACGTCGTCCGCGGTTGCTTCCTCTTCGCCGGCGGCCAGTTCGGCGTCGTCACCTGCCTCGGCTTCGTCGGTTGCTTCTGCTTCAAGCTCCGGCGCGTCCTCGAAGGGGGCGTCATCCTGGCCGGTCGCCTCTTCGGTTGGGGCCTCGTCGACAGCCTCCTCTTCGGCTTCGGCCGCCGCGATGGCGTCCGCCAACTCGGACTCGTCGCTCTCCGATTCCTGTCCGGCGTCGGCTCCGGCGTCGTCGGGGGCCTCCGGAGCAGGTTCTTGAGCGGTCTCGGAGGCCGCCGCATCTTCGGGCGCCTCGTCATCGTCCGCGTCGGACTCGGCGAATGCCGCCCAGCCGATGGCGCGCTGGTAATCGTCGTAGCTGTCCGCGTCTTCGACCACGTCCCGGATACGGGCAAGCTTGTCGGCGGCGGTCGTGTCTTCCACCTCGGCGTCGCCGACGAACTTCGCGACCGGCTCTGTGACTTCGGCGACGGCCTCGGCGAAGGGATCGGAGGTATCGGCGATGGCGGGGCGGAGGCGCACGCCCGCCTCGCCATCTGTGCTGGCCTCGATCGCGTGGTTCGTCTTCGCCTCGGCGATCTGACGGAGCATCGCAGCGTCGGGCTGGGGCGGTTCCGCCCCGAAATAGCGGTCCTTCGCGGCGAGATCGCGGAAATACTCGGCAATGTCGGTCATCGCCGAGAACGGATCGTCGAACCCTTCGAGGGTGCACGAAAACGCGCCGTAGGACACGGTGAGGATCTTGTTGTTTGCCGGAGGAATCATGCCGTCACATCGCTTTCTTCCCGTGCGCGGGAATTGTTTACCTCGATCTCGACGCAGCTAACAAAAGAATTCCAGTCTAATCGTGCCCGGATCGGGACCATTTGGCGAAACGGAGAGCAGAATCTTGCCCGATTTGCAGCGAACTGTTCAGGATTTCGCAACAGCGGAAACTCCATCGGGTGGTGTGACACTCGTCGGTGGGGGGCCTGTTCCCACACTGGCCCTTAAGGCCGCGTTAAATCGCGCCCCGCGGGTCGTCGCCGCGGATGGCGGCGCGGATGCCTGCCTCGCGGCCGATCTTCTGCCGGAACTTGTCGTCGGAGACCTCGACTCGATCGGCGAGGCCGCGCGGCACGCCTACACCGATCGAATCGTACATGTTTCGGAACAGGACAGCACCGACTTCGCGAAAGCGTTGCACAGGATAGAGGCTCCTTTCGTGCTGGCCGTCGGATTTCTCGGAGCCCGGTTCGATCACGCGCTCGCCGCGATCAGCCATCTCGGTATGCGGACAGGGCCGCCCGTTCTCCTGCTGTCGGACGACGACGCCCTGGCGATGTGTCCGACCCGTCTCCGACTCGATCTCCCGACCGGGACGCGCGTGTCGCTCTGGCCGCTCGCCGAGGTGCGGCTCACCTCCACCGGCCTGCGGTGGCCGCTGGACGGTCTGGTTCTTCGCCCCGACGGCCGGGTCGGCACGTCGAACCGCGCGACCGGCCCCGTCACCCTGACATGCGATGGGCCCTGTCTGGTCATCCTGCCGCTGGACGCGCTCGATCCGCTCATGGCGGGTCTGGGCATCGCCGGGACCGACCGCTAGAACGCTCCAAGGGATCTTCAGGGAGCGAGACATGAGCGCCAAGCCGAATCCGATCGACATGGCAAAGTACGTCTCGGCCCGGCGTGCGGTCGACTACGTGCAGGACGGCATGCGTGTCGGCCTGGGGACCGGCTCGACGGCGGCGTGGATGGTTCGCTGCCTCGGAGAGATGATCCGCGAGGACGGGTTGCGGATCACCGGCGTGCCGACCTCGACGCGCACGGCGGATCTCGCGAGGCAATGCGGCGTCCCCGTCGCGACGCTGGAGGACGCCAAATGGCTGGACCTGACCATTGACGGGGCGGACGAGTTCGATGCCGACCTCAACCTCATCAAGGGCGGAGGTGGCGCCCTTCTGCAGGAGAAGATCGTCGCCACGGCATCCGACATGACCGTCATCATCACGGATCCGTCGAAGGAAGTGGCTTCGCTGGGTGCGTTTCCCCTTCCTGTCGAAGTGATCCCGTTCGGGTGGCAGACCACCAAGGCGCTGATCGAGGAGAGCCTGATCGGCCAGGACGTGGATGGTCGCGCCGTCACCCTGCGGTTGGCGAGCCAGCTTCCGTTCCGGACCGATGAGGGAAACCTGATCCTCGACCTGCATCTGCGGCGCATCGGAAATCCGCGGCAACTCTCGCTGCTCCTCAACCAGATCCCCGGCGTCGTCGAGAACGGCCTCTTCCTCGACATCGCGGATGTCGTGATCTGCGGGCGACAGGACGGGACTGTCGAAGTGCGCGACGTCAACCACGGCACCGTCACCGAAGAGACGGTCGATATCAGCGGCGGCGAGAATATCTTCGGGTCCATCGCAGACTGATCTTTCCGTCTCGGGTCCGGAAGGGCGCTGTGAGCGTGTCGGGCTTTCCGTCCCGCATCCTCCTCCCTTGTGGCTAGGTATCTCCGTAGGTTAGGCCCGATCGGGCAGCGACCAGGGAGCCCCGCATGGCCTTCGATTATGATCTCTTCGTCATTGGCGGCGGCTCCGGAGGCGTGCGGGCCGCACGCCTGACGGCGCTCGATGGCCACAAGGTTGCGCTGGCGGAAGAAAGCCGGATGGGCGGGACCTGCGTGATCCGGGGCTGCGTGCCGAAGAAACTGATGGTCTTCGCCAGCGAATACGCCGAGTCGGCGGAACTCGCGAAGACCTATGGCTGGGACATCGAACTCGGGGATTTCAAATGGCCCGCCTTTCGGGACCGCATGCATTCGGAGCTGGATCGTCTCGAAAACGCGTACGCAACCAATGCCGAGAAGGCCGGCGTCACGATATACAAGCAGCGCGCAAAGCTGACCGATCCGCATACCGTCGAACTGGCTGACGGAACGACCAAGACCGCGAAGCATATCCTTGTCGCGGCCGGGGGGCACCCGGTCCGTCCGCCGATGGAGAATGCCGATCTCGGCATCGTGTCCGACGACGTCTTCCATCTGGAGCGGCTGCCCAAGAAGCTCCTGATCGTGGGCGGAGGCTATATCGGGTGCGAATTTGCCGGTGTCTTCAACGGGCTGGGCTGCGACGTCAGCATGTTCATCCGCAAGGCGCAGATCCTGCGCGGCTTCGACGACGAAACCCGTGGTCATGTCGCCGATTGCATGCAGCGCCGGGGCGTGACGATCCATACCGGCTGCGCTCCGACCGCGCTTGAAAAGCGGGACGGTGGGATCTGGGTCAAAGGCTCGAACGGGCACGAAGAGGTGTTCGACGAAGTGCTCTGGGCCACGGGGCGCAAGCCGAACACGTCGGGCCTGGGGCTGGAAGAGGTGGGCGTCAAGCTGGACCGTCGCGGCGCGATCTGCGTGGACGAATACCTCCAGACCGATGTGCCCTCGATCTATGCGCTCGGTGATGTCATCGGCCGTGTCGAACTGACCCCCGTCGCGATCCGGGAGGCCATCGCCTTCCACAAGACGGTCTTCGGAGGAGAGCCGACCGAGATGGATTACGATCTGATCCCGACGGCCACCTTCACCCAGCCGGAGTTGGGGACTGTCGGTCTGACCGAGGAAGAGGCCGAGGAGCGCGGGCCTACGGATGTCTATTGCACGGCATTCCGTCCGATGCAGATGGCCTTTGCCGGCGGCGAAGAGCGCGTGCTCTTCAAGATGCTGGTTGAGCGGGAGACGGAGAAGGTTCTGGGCGTCCACATCGTGGGTCCGCAGGCGGCGGAAATGATCCAGTTCATCGGGGTCGCCGTGAAGATGGGCGCCACCAAGGCCGATTTCGACCGGACCTGCGCGCTGCATCCGACCATTGCCGAAGAGATGGTGACGATGAAGGAGCCTGTCCGCCAGACCGACTGATGCGTCAGGCCAGCGCGGCCTCGACGGCGGCGCGGCAGTGCAACTCGGTCGTGTTGAAGAGCGGCAGGTCCGGACGGTCTTCGGGCCGCATCAATAGAAAGATCTCGGTGCACCCAAGGATGACTCCCTGCGCGCCCTGCTCCCGGACGAGCCGGTCCGCGATGTCGAGGTAGGTCGTCCGAGACGTCTCGCGCACGTCGAACCGGCACAGTTCCTCGAAGATGATGCGGTCGATCTCGGCCTTCTCGGCATCGTTCGGCGTCACGATATCAATACCGTGTCGGCTGCGATAGTGGTCGGCGAGGTAGTCCAGCTCCATGACCGGCCGCGTCCCGAAGAGGGCGATGCGATCGAGACCGGCGCTCCGGATCGCTTCTCCGGTGGGATCGGCGGTGTGGATCAGGCGCAGGCCGTGGCGCCCCGCGAGCTCGGGGAGGATCCGGTGAAGCGTGTTCGATACCCCGATCAGCAGATCGACGCCCGCCGCGGCCAGCTTGGCGACATGATCGTCCATGTAGGCCGTCAACCCATCCCAATCGTCGGCACGCAGCAGGGCCTCGATGTTCCCGAAGTTCACCCCGCGATCAGCGTCTCGGCAATGTCCCAGCCGCCCAGCTGGGCATTCGCGATTTCGTTGATCAGACGATAGTATTCGCCTGTCGCCACGTTCGAGGACCCGCCGAGAATGCCGATGGTCCTTTGGTGCAGCGGTCTGGATCCGGTCGGCATGTCCATCCTCCGGCCGCGACCATCGGATGCAGGGGAAGCACTGTCCACCCGCTTCGCGGTTGAATCCCCCGCCCGCGATGCCAATTAAGGGCCAACGCGACGAATGCGATAAATCGAACGAGGAACGGACCACATGGCAGGACCCAGTGGCCCCTGGGGGGGCGGCGGCAATTCCGGCGGAGGAGGGGACGATCGTCCCCCGCGCGGACCAGAGCGTCCACGACGTCCGGGCGGAAATCGCGGCGAGGGTATTCCCGAAATCGACGACCTGATGCGCAAGGGGCAGGACCAGCTCCGCGTGTTGATGGGGGGTAAGGGCGGCGGCACCGGCGGGTCCGGTGGCAACGGCGGCTCCGGCTTCGAGATGAACCGGACGATGTGGGCCATTCTGGGCGTGGCGCTCGTGGCTCTCTGGGCGTTCCAGTCCTTCTATACGGTTCGGCCGGAACAGCGGTCGGTCGAACTCTTCCTCGGTGAATTTTCGGAAATCGGCGATCCCGGCCTGAACTTCGCCCCCTGGCCGGTGATGACGGCGGAAGTCATCGAGGTGACGACCGAACGCACGATCGATGTCGGTGTGAACAGCGGCAGCCGCGGCGAACAGGGCCTGATGCTGACCGGTGACGAGAACGTGGTCGACATCGACTTCCAGGTGGTCTGGAACGTGGCGGATCCGGCCGAGTTCCTGTTCAACCTTCGCGATCCGGACGCGACGATGCGTGCCGTGGCCGAATCTGCGATGCGTGAGATCGTCGCCCGGTCACAACTGGCGCCGATCCTGAACCGCGACCGGGGCATCATTGCTGACGAATTGCAGGACCTCATCCAGTCGACCCTCGACAGCTACGATGCCGGCATCAACGTGCTACGCGTGAACTTCGACCGTGCCGATCCGCCACAGGAGGTGATCGACGCCTTCCGGGAGGTTCAGGCCGCCGAACAGCAGCGCGATCGCCTGCAATCGGAAGCCGACGCTTATGCGAACCGAGTGCTCGCCGGAGCGCGAGGCGAGGCTGCGCAGGTCCTGGAGCAGGCGGAAGCATACCGCGCGCAGGTCGTGAACGAGGCCGCCGGTGAGGCGAGCCGCTTCACCGCCGTGCTGGCTGAATATGCCAACGCGCCCGACGTGACGCGGCGCCGTCTCTACCTCGAAACGATGGAGCGGGTCCTCGGCGAGGTCGACATGATCGTCGTCGATAACGGGCTTGGCGGAAGCGGCGGACAGGGGATCGTCCCGTATCTGCCCCTGAACGAACTGCGTGGCGGTGGCAGCGGTGGACGCCCCGGCACGGGAGGATCCAACTGATGAAACGCTCAGCCTTTCTGCTCCCGATCGCAGCGGTGGCATTGCTGCTCGCCTTCACGTCACTGTTCGTCGTGGACGAACGGCAAAAGGCGCTGGTCCTGCAATTCGGCCGCGTCGTGAACGTGAAGGAAGATCCCGGTCTGGCCTTCAAGCTGCCGTTCATTCAGAACGTCGTGTTCTACGACGACCGGATCCTGTCGCTTGACGTCGATCCGATCGAGGTGACGCCGTCCGATGACCGCCGGCTTGTCGTCGACGCCTTCGCCCGCTTCCGGATCGCGGATGTGGTGCAGTTCCGGAATTCGGTCGGTGCCGCCGGCATCATGAACGCGGAGCGGTTGATCGACGACATTCTGCGTGACGAATTGCGCGCCGTTCTGGGTACGGTGTCGTCCAACGAGATCCTGTCGGAGGATCGGGCCGCGCTGATGGCACGGATTGCGTCCGGCGCGCGGGATGAGGCGTCGGATCTGGGCATCTTCGTTCTGGACGTGCGTCTCAAGCGCACTGATCTGCCGCCGCAGAACCTCGACGCCACTTTCGCCCGGATGCGGGCCGAGCGTGAACGTGAGGCCGCGGATGAGATCGCGCGTGGTGAAGAGGCCGCGCAGCGCATCCGGGCACAGGCGGATCGGACCGTGGTCGAACTGACCTCGGACGCCCGTCGGGAGGCCGAGATCACCCGCGGTGTCGCCGATGCCGAACGGAACCGGATCTTCGCGAACGCCTTCACGGCGGATCCCGAGTTCTTCGAGTTCTACCGCTCGTTGACGGCATACGAGCGGGCGATCCGGGCGGACAACTCCACGATGGTTCTCAGCCCCGATTCCGAGTTCTTCAGCTACCTGAAGACGGCTCGGTCGAGCGAGGCAAATCCGCCCGCTCCGGAGGAGGTGCCGACGCCAGAGGAGTTGATGGAGGACATCGAGCAGCCTCAGGAGATCGAGGAAGGTTCGATTTCGGGTGACGACGATGCCTCGGCTGTCGCCGAGGAGGGGACGACGCTCGGCAATTGACTTGGCCGCCATTCTCGATCCCACCACGCATCGGGGATCGGACATGAAAGACAAGACCGGCCGCCACGGGACCCGTGGCGGCCGGTTTTGCATTCGCACTGCATCATTGCTCACTGGACCGGGCGCGCCTACACTCGAGGTGAGAAACCTTCACACCGATGTGATGGCCCAACGCGTTGTATCCTTTTCCGGTGATGCGGATATGCCACTCATCGACGCTCGGAGGCAGGTCTTCGGACCCTTGCCAACCGGGCGCGTTCTGTCATCCGGAGGGGAAACCTTGAACGCAGACACGAAAACCACCGGCCTTTTCGCCCGGTTCATCGCACCCGCGGCGTTGGGCGTGGCTCTGGCGACCAGCCCGGTCGCGACGGACGCTTTCGCCCAGGGCAACGCGCCGTCATCCTTTGCCGACCTGGTGGATCAGGTCGACGACGCTGTGGTGAACATCACCACCAACACCACTGTAGCGACGGGCGCCCAAGGCCCGAACTCCGGCAACCCGCTGGAGGATTTCTTCGAGGAGTTCCGCCGCCGGCAAGGTCCCGACGGAGCGCCCCGCCCCGAACCGAGGTCGCGCCGCGGCTCCGCGTTGGGCTCCGGCTTCGTGATCTCCGAGGACGGGTTCATCGTCACGAACAACCATGTGATCGAGAATGCCGACGAGATCCTGATCGAGTTCTGGTCGGGTGACGAACTCCCCGCCGAAGTGATCGGGACGGATCCCAACACCGATATCGCGCTTCTGAAGGTCGAGTCGGACGAGCCGCTGCCCTTCGTTCCGTTCGGCGACAGCGACGACATGCGCACCGGCGACTGGGTCATGGCGATGGGCAACCCGCTCGGTCAGGGCTTCTCGGTCTCGGCCGGCATCGTGTCCGCGCGCGAACGGGAGCTGCAGGGCGCCTACGACGACTACATCCAGACCGACGCGGCCATCAACCGGGGCAATTCCGGCGGCCCGCTCTTCAATCTCGACGGCGAAGTGATCGGTGTGAACACGGCGATCCTGTCTCCGAACGGCGGGTCCATCGGCATCGGTTTCGCCATGTCCTCGAACGTCGTGACGCGGGTCGTCGACCAGTTGCAAGAGTTCGGCGAGACCCGTCGCGGCTGGCTTGGCGTCCGCATTCAGGACGTAGATCCGGAACTGGCCGAAGCGCTGGGCCTCGAGGAAGCGGCCGGGGCGCTCATCACCGATGTGCCTGAAGGGCCCGCCCGCGATGCCGGGATCGAGCCGCGTGATGTGATCCTGTCCTTCGATGGCGTCGACATCGAGGATACGCGGCAGCTGGTGCGCACGGTCGGCAATGCCCCGGTGGGTGAAGCCGTCCGCGTCACGGTCTTCCGCGACGGCGAGACGCAAACCCTCCTCGTGACCCTCGGTCGCCGCGAGGATGCGGAGCGGACCGTGCCGGCCTCGGCCACGACCGAGGATCCGGCCGAGGCCGAGATCATGGGCATGACCGTGTCGACACTGACCGACGAATTGCGGGAGCAGCTCGGGCTCGAAGAAAATATCGAAGGTCTTGTCGTCTCCGATATCGACCCCGCGTCGGTGGCCTACGAGAAGGGCCTGCGCGCAGGTGACCTGATCGAGGAAGCCGGACAGGTTCGCGTGTCCTCGGTCACCCAGCTCGAGGAGCGCATTTCCGAAGCCCGCGAGGCGGGTCAGCGCAGCTTCCTGCTCTTGATCCGCCGTCAGGGCGATGCGCGGTTCGTGGCCCTGCCGCTCGACGAGGAAGAGGCCGGCAGCGAGTGATCGCGATCGCCGGGACGAATTGGACGGGCGCCTTCGGGCGCCCGTTCTCATTCCGGGGCGTTCACCCTGGTATCACGCGCTGCCATGCGAGGATCCCGCCGACGAGGATCGGCTGGTGGATGAGATAGATCGCAAGGCTGTGGCGCCCGGGCCAGGAGAGTTGCGTCCACAGGGGCGCGGCTGGCCGCCCCTCCATCGCCGTGAACCAGCCCCGTGAATCCGCGAGCTTGGCCAGAGCGAGCCCCAGTAGAAAGGGACCTGTCCACGGAATGACCGGCTCCCAATCGATCATCGGCGGGGTGTTTGCCCCGAGGCCCAACCACAGCCATGCCGATCCCGACAAGGCCGGAACGGGGCCGACCGCGACGGCTGCGATGAGCGCGGTCCCCGCCGCTGCGGCGATCCAGGCCGGCAGCCGCAGAAAGGCGAGCCCGATGACGCTCGACAGGGCGATCGAATGCAGGATCCCGAACCGGACCCATGCGCCCGGGACCGCCACATAGGTCGCGACGCTGACCGCGACGGCGGCAGCGATCAGCATCGCGAGGCGCCGCAGATAGGAGGGCCAGCGGAGCCCGTGCCCGTGAGCAAGCCAGAGGCTGACGCCGGCGAGAAAGATGAAGGTGCCCGCGATCAGCCGGGCCGACCACATCCAGCCCGGCGTGAACGTGCTGCCCGGCGGCCAGACGCCGTAAAGATCCAGGTCCCTCCCGAAGTGGAACACGATCATCGCGATCAGGGCGGCCGCCCGTGCGAGGTCGATCGCGATCAGGCGACCGGGCGCGGTGTCAGAGGGCATCGCGTCCGTTCTCTGGTGCATCACCCCCGCCCGGACCGGGAGGCAGAGCGGACGGGGCCGCAACGGCAAGGACCGGGCTGGCGGGGACGGTCGGCGAGCCCTCGTTGCGCGACGTGCCTGTGCTCGCCACGCAGGTCGACAGGATCAGGATCGGGATCAGGCGGATCATCAGGCTCTCTCGGCGGATGTGGTCGGGCGGATCGTAGCCCATCGGCGCGGCCGCCGAGAAGGAAGCCGATCCGCGTCCGGTCGATTGTTGCGCCCGCGCCACCGCATCGCTACCTCTGGCGCGGACGAAATTTCCGGAGCGAGAGATGCCCAAGATCACCTATGTCGAGCATGGCGGCAAGGAACACGTCGTCGATGTCCCCGTCGGCCTGACCGTCATGGAAGGCGCGCGCGACAACGGCATTCCGGGCATCGAGGCCGATTGCGGCGGCGCCTGTGCCTGCTCGACCTGCCACGTCTACGTGGACCCTGAATGGGTCGGGAAGCTGCCCGAGAAGGACGCGATGGAAGAGGACATGCTCGACTTCGCCTATGAGCCCGACCCGGAACGCTCCCGCCTGACCTGTCAGTTGAAGGTGACCGAGGAACTGGACGGCCTGAAGGTCCAGATGCCCGAGAAGCAGATTTGAGCGGGGCGCCGCGTCGGGCCGCGCGCGTGCTGCGCCGTCTCGCGCGCGGCGCGTGGTCGGCGTGGCGCCCTAGGCCGTCGGGGGGCCAGCCCCCCGAACCCCCCTGCGTTTTTGCGAAGCGAAGAAGAGGTGGGGCGGCGCTCGTCGTCGGGCTGGTGATAACGGCATCGACGGCGCAGGCCTGCCGGACGGCCGAGCACCATAACGGCCGTCAGCACCGCATCGACGGGACGCAGGTGGCGGAGGCCGACGAGGTCGTGGCCGGTTGGATCGAGGTCGCCTACTACGCAGAGCCCGATGCGTCCTACGGTCACGGCATCCTTGGACGGGCGGAGGATGCGGCGGCCCTGCGCTACGCGGTCGCGGGCGACCCCGCGACGAGTTGCGGCACGGTCCCGCGTCGCTTGCCGGCGGGCCCGGAGCACGTCTTCGAGGACACGCGCCCCCGGCTCGTCGACGTGACCGGGGACGGGCGGCTCGAGGTCCTGACCGTCCGGTCGTCGGCCACGCAGGGGGCGCAGGTCGTGATCTGGGGGCAGGCACAGTCCGGCGCCGACCTGACGCTGCTGGCCGCGACGCCGCATATCGGCACACGCCATCGCTGGCTCGCTCCGGCGGCGTGGGAAGATCTCGACGGCGATGGCGCGGTCGAGATCGCCTATGTCGACCGGCCCCACCTGGCGAAGATCCTGAGCGTTTGGCGCTATGCGGACGGTGCGCTGACGCAGATCGCCACGCTGGACGGGGTGACCAACCACGCCATCGGCGAAGAGACGATCTCCGGTGGGGTCCGGACCTGCGCGAACCGGCGCGAAATCCTCCTCTTCTCGGCCGACAGGCAGCGCCATGTCGGCGTCACGCTGGTCGGCGGACAGTTGCGCGCGCGCGACCTCGGGGCCGCCGATGGGGACCCGCTGCCATGCTGACACTGGAGCTTCGGCCCGGGTCGCGGCAGGAAGGTGCCATGCGTGTTCTGATCTGCTTTCTCTTCTCGCTTGCTGCCCTGCCCGCCCTGGCTCAGGAGAAGCCGATCCCGCCGGAGGCGTTCCTGAACGAGGCCGAGAGCCGGACGCTGACCTTCGTGATGGCCGATGATGGCAGCCTCGTCGGGATAGAGCGGTTTCTCGGGCGCGACCGGACGGTCTGGACCCAGCCGACCGGCCGATGCGCCTACGGTCTGGTCGAATTGCGCGGGCCGCTTCTCTGCTTCACCTATGAGGACGATGCTCCGGGTGTGGAGCATTGCTGGACGACCTTTCGGCTGGACGACCGCCTTCATGTCCGATCGACCCTGAACGGCGAAGTCCAGAGGGTCGAGGCGATCACGCGGGACTATGTCGGCTGCGAGGGTGAACCGCTGTCCTGAAGCGCGCGCCAGCCGATATCGCGCCGCACTCGCCCCCCGGGCCAATCGATGGCATCGACCATCGCATAGGCTCGCTCTCGCGCCTGCGCCAGTGAGGCCCCGCGCGCCGTCAGCCCCAGAACACGTCCACCAACCGATAGGAACTGCCCGGCCTCCCGGCGGGTGCCGGCATGAAAGCAGGTGGCGAAGCTGTCGTCGGGCAGATCGCCCAGACCCCCGATCGCCTCGCCCTTCTCATAGCGTCCCGGATATCCTTCGGCCGCCATCACGACACACATCGCGTGGTCGTCGGCCCAGCGGACTTTCGCGTCCCCAAGTTGTCCTGCGGCACATGCCTGAAGCAAATCCAGGACTTGGCCGCCGAGGCGCATCATCAGGCATTGGCATTCAGGATCGCCAAACCGGGTGTTGAACTCCACCAGGCTGGGCGCCCCGTCCTCGATCATCAGGCCGACGAAGAGAACGCCGCGGAACGGTGTGCCCCGTCGCATCATCTCGGCCATGCACGGCTTGACGATCTCTTCGAGCGCGCGGCGTTCGACAGCGGGCGTCATCACCGGCGCGGGCGAATAGGCCCCCATGCCGCCGGTATTCGGGCCCGCATCGCCGTCATGGGCGCGCTTGTGATCCTGAGCCGTGCCAAGGGGCAGCACGGTCTCACCATCGACGAGGCAGAAGAAACTGGCCTCCTCTCCGGTCAGCAGATCCTCGATGACAACCTCCGCGCGGCCGTGAACACCGTCGAAGATGTCACGAAGCGCCGCCTCGGCTTCGTCTATGGTCGCCGCCACGGTCACGCCCTTGCCCGCGGCGAGGCCGTCCGCCTTGATCACGATCGGCGCGCCTCGCGATCGCAGGTCAGCCAATGCGGGGTCAAGCGCATCGAAACGGGTGTAGGCCGCGGTCGGCGCGCCGACCGCCGCGCAGATTTCCTTGGTGAAGCCCTTCGAAGCCTCGAGTTGCGCAGCCGCCCGGCTGGGTCCGAAACAGGCGATGCCCGCATCGGCCAACACATCGGTGACCCCCGCCACCAGCGGCGCTTCCGGTCCGACGATCACGAGGTCCATCGACTCCTCGTCGGCGAACCCGACCACGGCCGCCGGATCGAGGATGTCGAGAGACGCGCATTCCGCGATCTGCTCGATCCCCGCATTGCCGGGCGCGACGACGAGGCGGTCGCATTTCGGGTTCTGGAGGACGGCCCAGGCCAGCGCATGCTCTCGTCCGCCGCCGCCGAGGATAAGGATGTTCATGGGCCCCTCCACTGGTCGCGGGCGGCGTATCGGGGCGGTCGCCGGATCGCAAGGTGCGCGGAACCGAATCGGCCGGCTCCGCGCTGGAAGGCAAAGGAGCGAACGATGAGGTATTACGTGAAAACAGAAGCGAATGATCGCGGCGACCACGTCGTCCACCGGGAGGATTGCCAATTCCTGCCGAACGAGGAGGGCCGCAAGGCGCTCGGCGAGGCCGCAAAGCCCGAGACCGCGGTGGGACGCGCCAGGGATGAGTTCGACAGCGTGAAGGGCTGCCAGACCTGCTGCGCGTAAGGCGTCATCGAATCGTCACGAAGTCCTGTCATGCAGTCGTCCCAAGGACTGCGACAGGACATTTCGCATGCCCCTTTCCGACCCCGGTCTCTGGGCCCGGATCGAAGCCCATCAGATGCCGGCGGACAGCACCGGTCTTTCGTTCGTCGATCAGCTCAGGGCGAAATACGACCTGAAGCCCGAGACCGCGAAGAGGGCGGTCCTCGACTACAAGCGGTTTCTCTATCTCAGCGCCCTGGATCGGGGCCGATGTGTCCCGTCCCGTGCTGTGGACGAAGTCTGGCACCTGCATCTTCAGCATACCCGCGACTACTGGGAGCGGCTCGTTCCGAATGCGTTGGCCGGCAAACCGGTTCACCACAATCCCGGTGGTGCGGGGGACGCCCATGCGGCGGATTTCGACGAGACCATCGCCCGCTACGAGCGTGAGTTCGGAGAGGCGCCGCCTCGCGGTTTCTGGCGTCGCCGCACCCGCTCTCGCGCCCGCACCGAGGGGTTCTTCACCTCCGGCCTGCTGGGGATCGGTCTCGTCGCGTTCTGGACGATGGGCGCGCCGGTCTTCGTGCTGATGGTGATCGGGGTTCTGATGGTGTGGCAGCTGGTAAAGACCGTGCAGACCGGCGACGGAATTCAGGTCGGGATCGACGTCTGGGCGGATGGCTCGGGGGGTGATTGCGGGTCGAGTTGCGGCGGGTGCGGCGATTGAAGGACCCATATGAGCAATTCCTGCGCCCGGCCCGGATCCGTTGGCGACGGTTCCTGCCGGCTTTGCTTTCCGGGGGTGGTGTTGCTGCGATCGGCCTGTGGCAGCGTTGGCCGCTTTGGGTCACGGCGCTTTTGGCGGTCATACTCGTCTGGGTCCTGTGGCCGCGCTCCGGTCGCCAGATGAGCCTGTTCAATGGGGTCGGCAGAGGTGGCGATGACGGTTTCGATGGCGGCGGCTGCGGAAGTTGCGGCGGCGACTGAGGACCCGCTGGTCGCCGCCCAGTCCCGCCGTTAGACCCGTCACATGGACGATCTTCTGGACGACGACCGCCCCGGCCGGAACGAGCCGGAATACACGGTCAGCGAACTTTCCGGCGAGGTGAAGCGGGCACTGGAAGGCCGGTTCGGTCGAATCCGCGTCCGAGGGGAGATCGGCCGCATCTTCCGCGCCCGCTCCGGGCACCTCTACTACGACGTCAAGGACGACCGGAATGTGCTCGCCTGCACGACCTGGAAGGGCCAGATCGCTCAGCTTTCCGTGCAGCCGGAAGAAGGGCTGGAAGTCGTCGTGACCGGCCGTCTCTCGGCATTCGGGGCACAGTCGAAATACAATCTCAACGTCGACGACATGGCGGTCGCGGGGCAGGGCGCGCTCATGGCGATGCTCGAGCGGCGTCGCGCGCAACTGGCGGCGGAGGGCCTGTTCGAGGAGGGGCGCAAGCGCCCGTTGCCATTTCTGCCCGATGTCATCGGCGTCGTCACAAGCCCGCAAGGCGCGGTGATCCGCGACATCCTGCATCGTCTTCGCGACCGCTTTCCCCGGCATGTCCTGATCTGGCCGGTTGCCGTGCAGGGTAAGTCCAGCGCATCCGAAGTGGCGGCGGCGATCCGAGGCTTCGACGCGCTCGCTCCGGGCGGACCGATCCGCAGGCCGGACCTGGTGATCGTGGCGCGAGGCGGTGGGTCCATCGAGGATCTCTGGGGGTTCAACGAAGAGATCGTCGTTCGGGCGGCGTCGGATTGCACGATCCCGCTGATCTCGGCCGTGGGACACGAGACCGACACCACACTGATCGACCACGTGGCCGACTGGCGCGCGCCGACCCCGACCGCTGCCGCCGAACGCGCCGTTCCGGTCCGTGTCGACCTGACCGCGCATATCGACGCGCTCGGCGCGCGGCAGGAGCGGGCGACCCGCAGCCGGACCGGCCGGGCTCGGCAACGCCTCGCGGATCTGGCCCGGGCGCTTCCGAGGCCGGGCGCGCTGTTGGAAGGACCGGCGGCACGGCTGGACCGGGCCAGCGACCGCCTCCCGACCGCGCTGCGGCAGAGAACCGCTCAGGCCAGACTGAACCTGCGGCACTTCGACACCGCTCTGGCACCCGAAGCGCTCCGCGTGAGGCTTGTGCAGGCCCGCGGACGTCTCGATGCGGTCGAACGCCGATTGCACGAGGCGGCACGAAGACGGGCCGAGAGGCGGCGGACCGATCTCGAGGGGCTCCGCCTTCCCGCTCCGGTGCGTCTGTTCCGAGAACCGCGCACCCGGTTCGCGACCCTTGCCGGACGGCTTGATCCGGCCTCTCTGTCCCGCCGGTCGAGAGTGGAGGCGGCCCGGCTCTCGGCGGCGCTTTCCCGTCTTTCCTCCCTGGCGCGCAGCAGACAGGAGCGTCTGGGCGACCGTCTCATGGCGCTGGATCGCCTTCGCCTGTCGCTGGGCTACCGCGAAACGCTGTCCCGCGGATACGCGATCGTGCGTGCAGGAGAGGCCGTGGTCGTGACGGCGTCAGAGGCCAGACAGGCCAGCGGGCTCACCGTGGAATTCGCGGACGGCAAGATCGAAGCGCAACCCCGAGCGCAGCCCGCGCAACGAAAGCCGCGGGAGAAGGGGGTGGGGCGGGAAGAACCCGATCAGGGCACTCTCTTCTAGACAGGATCCCGCTCTCGCCGCTTCAGTCGTCCCAAGTCGCGCGGAGGGGCAACCTTCATCGGCTAGTGTCGCGCCAAGGCCAGTTCCGCTTCGAGGTCTTCGATCCGGACCGGCTTCGGAAGGAGGGCGTCGAAGCCCGCTTCCGCGCATGACCTGACCGCCTTCTCGCTGACATCCCCTGTCACGGCGACCACGCGCAGCTTTGCCAAAGCGGGTTCGGACCGGATGATTCGGACGGCTTCGTAGCCATCGGTGCCCGGCATGTTGAGATCCATGAACACGATCGGGGCATCGAACATGCGCGCCATTCGAACCGAATGTTCGCCATCGAGCGCGCGAACGACCTCGCACCCCAGCCGCCCGAGCATGCGACAGAGTATGAAACGGCTGCTCGCATCGTCTTCGGCTACGACGACCTGCACTTTCTGGTCGGTCTGCAAAGGTTCTTTCCCCGCGGCATTCGTTTCGGACGGATAGTTCATCGGCACCGGTGGACTAACCCAAGCAGCCTAACGGGACGTGAAGATCGCGGATCGATACTGGCAACATTCCGTTCGCACGTCGCTGGCGCCACGATTTCAACGATCACGCGCTGCCGGCCGCATGCCGTTAGCGATTTCGTAGGACATTGCGCCGATGGTCCGGATCGTGAGGGGGCGGTGTGCTTCCTCGATGCGTGAGAGGTAGGAATGGACCGTCGCAATCTGAAAGATCCCAAACGCCTGCGACGCCATGTCCTGCTCGCCCTGGCGGTGCTTCTCTTGCCGATGTTCGTGGTGAGCGCGGCTTCGATCGAGTTCCATCGGACCGCGGCCATCAAGGCGCGCTATGTCGTGGCTCTCAGTCAGCTTGTCGAGGCGATGGCCCGTATCGACGGACATGTGGCCCGCATCGAAGCCCAAAGGGACCGGGTCAATCTTGCCGTCCGCGCATCGCTGACGGATGCGGTCGGCCTCTATGGGGCGATCCGCGCCGCCGATCCGGATGGCGACGAGATTCTCGAAGGCAGTGAATCCGCAAAACGCGAGGCCCTGTCCGCCCTGACCGCCGCCCTCGGGGTAGAACCGGTTTCCCTGAGTCGCGAGCTTGGTCTTTTCGGAAATGAAATGCCGGACGAACTCGTCGAGATCTGGGAGGAGGACGAGGCTTGGACGTCGGCTTCCAGCATGTCGCCATCGCTTGAGGCCACGTTCGCGGGGATCATTCTGGCGGCTGCTCCGGTCATTCTCGAGGATAGACGTGATGCAGCGACGTTGGATGCCTACTGGGAGGCGTCGGGCAAGCTCTCCGACGTGCAGCATGTCGAGGTGGTCGAGACGCTTCAGGACGGCGTCGAGGTTGCGAGCCGGGCGCCACTCTTCCTTGCGATCGGTGTCCTTGGGGTCGCGCTTGGGGGCGCGGCTGCGGCATGGGTCTTCGTCGCCAAGCCCCTCATCCAAGAGGTCTCGCGCAGTCAGGCCGCACTCGCGCACGAGGCAGAAGCCGCGCAAGCCGCGGACCGGGCCAAGTCGGAGTTTCTCTCGACTGTCAGCCACGAATTGCGCACACCGATGAACGGCATCATCGGCGCAGTCCAGTTGCTTGAGCATTCGGACCTGTCGGCCGAGGATGGCGAACTGCTCGAAATCCTCGCGAGTTGTGCCGAGTCCCAGATGACCCTGATCGAAGAGATCCTGACCTTCGGCGAGGTCGAGGCCGACGCCCTCCGCATCGTGGAGGAACCGATCGAGATCTCGGAGATCATCCGGGAATCGACCGGGTTCGCCACGATCGGCGCCGGCAAGAAGGGGGTCTCGTTGACGGTCCAGATGCCCGAAGCCGCACCCAGCATCATGGGGGACCCGAAGAGATTGCGGCAGGTCATCGTGAACCTGGTCGGGAATGCGGTGAAGTTCACCGACGAAGGCAGCGTCGAGGTCCGGGCAACCCTGGAAGAGGACGGCGAGCGACCGGCTTTCCGGGTGCGGGTGGCCGACACCGGCTCCGGCATACCGCCCGAATATCGCGAGAAGATCTTCGAGCGATTCACGCAGGCCGACAGCTCCTCCAGCCGTAAGGCGGGCGGCACGGGTCTGGGCCTCGCGATCGCCCGTGGCCTCGCCCGGGAGATGGGAGGGGACATCACCATGACGAGCGAGCTGGGCAAAGGATCCATCTTCGTGTTCGAGATCCCGACACGACTGGCCGACCAGAGCGAGACCGGACGCTTCAACGAGAAGGAAGCCGCATGACCCAGTCAGAGACGTCCCGACCTCATCCTCGGATCCTCGTGGCCGATGATGAGCCAATCAATCTCAGGATCCTGCAGAAGCTGCTCGAGCATTGCGGGCTGACCTGCGAAGTCGCCCATGACGGCCTGGAATGCGTCCAGAAAGCCGAGGAGGGGCAGTACGACGTGGTCCTCATGGACATCAACATGCCCAATCTGGACGGGGTTGCAGCGACGCGGGAAATCGCTCGGAAGTTGCGCCCTCGCGGTCCGAAGGTCATCGCCGTGACGGCGAACGCCTCTGCGGCCCAGAAATCGGAATGCGACGCGGCAGGGTTTTCCGGCTTCATTCCAAAGCCCGTGCGTCTGAGCGACCTCAAGAAGGCGCTCGCCACCAGCCTGACCTGATAGGACCCGCGCAGGCTCAGGGGGCGACGTGGTCGGGGCGCCTCCCGAAACAGAGTCCGGGTCCCCGCTCCCTTCGCTTGTGTAGGCCTCGCTGACGCCTGCTACGGAACACCGCACCGGAGGAATCTTCGCGGGCTCCTACCAGGTGGTTCCCCGGATGGCCGCGACGCAGCGCGATCCGTCAGCGCGCGGGATTTGCGCCCGCACCGGTCTGCGGATCTTCCCGGGTCTTCCTGCGTCCGTCTGCGACTGGAACAGCGCAGCCGGACGGAAATCGCGCGACACAACGACCAGATCCCCGGCCCTCGGCTCTCGCGACTCCACGATGATGCCGGTTCGAACACAGAACCGTTCGAGCACAGAATTGGCGTCCAGCGGCGCTTCTGAATATCAAACGCCCAGGTCGGGGAGGGGGCAGTCGAGATCTCCGGTGTCGACATTGCTGGTCACCAGATCCTCCGACGGGTCTGCGCCATCCGCCCTCGCGTGAAAGTCGCCCGAAGGCATCTCGATGAAATCCCAGCATTGCGGCGCGGGATCGCCGTCATAGACAAAGCAGATCTGTCCCGACCGGTTCTCGAACCAGATGCCGCGTTGGCACTGCCCACCCTCGAATGCCCAGATCACGCGCTTGTCTTCGAAATACTGCTCGGCCCCGAATGGCCGGCCGAAGCGGTCGAAATAGAAGGTCTTCCCCGTCACCATCCGCTCGAATTCGGCTCCGGAGACTGTCCGCTCCGCGAAGGCGGGGCCGCCGGCAATGACAAGGGACAGGGCGAGGGTCAGGCGACGCATGCGGCCTCCGTTGGTCTGACGATCCGGCCCTGACCTAGGGCGTCGACGCGTGGATTCATCACCTTGCGCCACAGGGCGGGGACGAGCGCGATCGTCACCATGACCGGCAAGGAATATGGGAGCAGGGGCACGTCCGCTCCGACGCGCAACTCCTCGAAGCCGCGGCTGGGATGGGCGTGATGTTCGGAGTGGCGGGGGGCGTGCAGAGTGAGAAGGTTGGTCACCACGTGCGGCGCGTTCCAGGAATGCTGTGGGCCAACCGGTTCCCATCGCTTGCCCACACGGACGCGCCGCATTCCATAATGCAGCACGTAATCGGTGATCAGAAGCTGACTTTGCGCAAGGAGGCAGAGTGCGATGTAGGCGCCCACGCCGGACCAGCCCAACACGGTCCCAGCAAGGGCGAGGCTTCCGGCGGCGCCGAGAAGATATTGCCAATAAGGATTGCGCCAATTCCAGCCATGACGCCCTGCCGCCCGCTGGCGCCGCTTCTCCAGCGCCAGCCCCTTGCGGAAGCTGTCGCGCCAGGCGCGGAGAACGAACCTCCACCATGTCTCGTTGTAGCGGGCCGTGTTCGGGTCTTCGGGTGTGGCGACGGCACTATGATGGATGCCCGGATGCGCCGTCGTCTGATGGCCGAAGAGCAGGGTGATGTAGGTCCAGCGTCCGAGGCCGCGGCGGATCCACCCGCGCGCATGGATCAATTCATGAGCGCAGGAATTCATGATCTGCCCGAAGAACAGACCCGCGGCCGAGAAATAGGCGATCCAGTTCCAGAGGGGGCCGCCCTGGGCCAGCGCCCAGACGGCGAGCGCAAGCATCGGGAAGTGGATCGCGGCCAGGATCACGGTCAGGGTCTTGGCGGCGGCTTCCGATGGCGGGGCTTCGTGTTCGGGCAGGATATGGTCCAGCACCGCCACGACGCCCGCCATCCAGATGAAGGACGCGAAATCCCACGCACCATCGAAGACAGCGCCCGCGATCAGCAGGGCGACGGACAATCCCAAAGCGACGAGATACGGCACGAGCGCGAGCATGATCCCCCTGTTAGCGCGTTCCGTCGCCCCTGTCTTAGCGGCAAAACGCGGCAGGATTAAGGACCGGCGACCGGCCGCCTCAGCGGGGGTTGCGGTGGACGGAACAGCGGCATCCGGCGCGGGACAAGCGCGCGCAAATCCGGACCGCGTCGGCGCGGTCATCCGCGGCCAGCCGCACGGCCAGATAGTCCGGGCGTCCCGGCCCGCGTCCGCGCAGGGGCACGATCTCGTGGCGGAGGGCCGCAGCGGGTCCGGAGCAGGATGCGGTCATGCGGCGGAAGCTGTCGCGCGCCCCTGCGCGGGTCCGCCCCCAGCCGACCTGAACCCCCCAAGGCGCGAAGCGTTGGGATGACAGCGGCGGAGACACCCGCCTTCTTGTGGCCATCGTTTCGCAGGCTTTGCGAAATGGTCCCCGGTCCAGCCTGAAGTCAGCCTTCGGCGGGGCGTCGCGCCAGGCCGAAGCCGAGGCGCCGGTGATGATCGCGACGTAGTCGTGAGTTTCGCGCGCCAGTCCGCCCGTGCCGGCGATCCAACCTTCGACCCGGCGTTCTCCGCCATTGTATCCGATCGCCGCAAGCCCCGGATTCCCGTAGCGGCGCGTCATCTCTCCGAGATACTGGGCCGACTTCTCGACGGACTCGGCGGGGTTGAACTGATCGCGCAGGCCCCGCAGGCGCGCCGTCTCGTCGATGAATTGCGCTATGCCGCGCGCGGCCATGGGCGAGACCGCGTTCGCGTCGAATCGGCTTTCCTGCCACAACAGCCGCGCGAGGAAGCCCGGCGGCAAGCCATGGCGCAGCGCCTCCGCCTCGATCTGCACGCAGAGATCGGCAGCGAAGCTTTGCATACGTATGCAATGCGCCGGTCCCCAACGTCCTTCAGAGCACCAGGTGACCGGCTCAGCGGGTGCCGGTCGGGGAGGAGGGCGCATCTGGGCCGCGGCCGGGACGGCCACCAGGACGAGCAGGACGGCGAACGACAAGCGCATGGTCCGAGGGTCGCGCATGGTCCGCACAAGTCAACCACGCTTTTCCCCGGCGCGGGGGCACGTTAGGTCGGGCGGCGAAAGGGGCCGCGCGATGTCGTTCTTCAAGAAGCTCAAGGATCGGATGTTCAAGTCATCCTCCAAACTGGAGGAGGGGCTGGAGAGCATCGTCGAGGAAGGCGGCGAACCGGCGGCCGAGCGTCCTTCGCCCACGCCGTCGCCGTCGCCCGACCGAGGAACCGATGCTGTCGCGGCACCTCCCTCTACGCCCGAACCTGTGGCGGAACCGGATCCGGAACCGATCCCGGAACCAGCGCCGGAACCCGACCCACCGGTCGAGGAGGAAGCGTCGCGACCGGCCCTCGAACCAGCACCGGAGCCCGAACCTTCTCCACCGGTCGAGCCTGTCGTCCCGCCTCTCGATGTGCCGCCCGCGCCGGTGCCCGCGGCAGAGCCGCCGCAACGAGGCCTGCTGGGTCGCTTGCTAGACCGGGTCGCCCCCCCGAGCGCCCCGCGCCGCGTGCTCGACGACGAGATGCTGGAACAGCTCGAGGAATTGCTGATCGCCTCCGACATGGGGGTCGACACCGCGCTGCGTGTCACCGCGAACCTTGCCGAAGGACGGATGGGACGGAAGCTGTCCGTACCGGAGATCAAGTCCCTGCTCGCAGCCGAAATCGCCCGCGTGATGGAGCCGGTCGCGACGCCGCTGCCGATCTTCCCGAAGAAGCCGCAGGTTGTCCTGGTCGTGGGCGTCAACGGATCCGGCAAGACGACGACGATCGGCAAGCTGGCCAGCCAGTTCCGCGCAGCGGGCAAATCGGTCGTGATCGCCGCGGGGGACACGTTCCGCGCGGCTGCCGTCGAGCAACTCAAGGTCTGGGGCGAGCGGGCCGGCGTGCCGGTGATGGCCGCCGATCAGGGGACCGACCCCGCAAGCCTCGCCTTCGAGGCACACAAGCGGGCCGAGGCCGAGGGCGCCGACCTGCTGATGATCGACACGGCCGGGCGGCTTCAGAATCGCGCCGATCTGATGGAGGAACTGGCGAAGATCGTGCGCGTCCTGCGCAAGCGGGACGAGAGTGCGCCGCACAACACCCTGCTGGTGCTCGACGCGACCACCGGGCAGAACGCGCTGGAGCAGGTCAAGGTCTTCCGGCAGGTCGCCGATGTGACCGGGCTCGTGATGACCAAGCTCGACGGCACGGCGCGAGGTGGCGTGCTGGTCGCGCTGGCCGACAAGTTCGGCCTTCCGATCCATGCCATCGGGGTCGGAGAGCAGATCGACGATCTGCAACCATTCGACCCGGAGGAGTTCGCGGCAGCGCTGACCGGCGCGGAGATCGGAGAGTGACGTCCGAAGGTTTCGACTGGTCCGATGCGCCGCCATCGCCCGAAGCCTATGTCGCCTTGCGTGCCGCCGCCGGTCTGGGACCGCGCACGCTCGAAGCCGCCCGCCGCGCCTTGCCTGCCGGCCTGTGCACTGTGACCGTCCATCACGGGGAGCGCCTCGTTGCCATGGGCCGCGTGGTGGGGGATGGCGGGTGTTTCGTGCAGATCGTGGATGTCGCGGTCGAGCCCGCCTGTCAGGGAGACGGGCTGGGCCGCGCGGTCGTGAACCGGCTGATCGACTGGATCGAGACGAACCTGCCGGCCTGCTGCCACGTCTCGCTCGTCTCCTCGGAGCGGGCCGAGCCGCTCTATGCGAGGGTCGGATTCGAGCGCTGCCTGGGGATGGATCGCTACGCGGGCGCGGCGCGCCTGTCGCCCGTGCTCGAATGAGCGACACGATCGACCTCGGAGAGATTCCCCCGGACGACGAGACCCGCGATGCGTTCCTGCTTGCGGCCGGACAGCCGCCGAAGGCCCGCGCGCCGGAGGGCTTCCGGGGTGTGGCCGCCCTGTGGGCCTGGGATCGCGACATGCTCGTCGGTCAGGGAGTGGTGCTCGAACTGCACCGCAGGGCCGTGGCGCGTCCGCGTCTGGCCCCTGCGGACTGGCCGCACCCGGTGGGCCTGGTCGAGTTGCTTTGCGTGATCCCGGAATACCGCGAAAGCGGCTTGGAAGAGCGCCTGCTGCGCGCTCTCCTGCACCGGTTCCGCATCCGCGTCCCATGCCGTGACGCGCTTATCTGG
This sequence comes from Jannaschia aquimarina, assembly GCF_000877395.1. Taxonomy (GTDB): domain Bacteria; phylum Pseudomonadota; class Alphaproteobacteria; order Rhodobacterales; family Rhodobacteraceae; genus Jannaschia; species Jannaschia aquimarina. The sequence continues at coordinate 91,955 of NZ_JYFE01000016.1, forward strand.
GTCGGAGAGGCGCGCGTGCCGGTCCTGCTGTCGACGCTGGACGCGCTCGGCCCCGACCTGCGGGACCGGTTGTTGCGGTGACGGATTGGATCGCCGGGATCGAGGGCACCGAGGCCGGGCATGTCGTGGCATTGTGGCTCGCCCTGCTGGCGGCGTTCCTGCACGCGCTTTTCGGGGCTCTGCAGAAAGGTGCGGTTCCACCCTATGCGGCGCGCACCGCGATTGATGCGGGGCTGGTGGCGATCTCGGCGCCGGTGGCGCTCTTTCTGGTGCCCTGGCCGCAAGGCACCCAATGGCTGCTGCTGCTCGGTGCGGTTGCGATCCACTTCGTCTACAAGGTCTTGCAGGCCGAGACCTATCGCCGCGGCGCTTATACCGTCGTCTACCCGGTCGTGCGGGGGACCGGCCCGCTCTTTACCGTGCTGGGGGCCAGCATCGTCTTCGGAGAGACCTTCACCGCGATCCAGTGGGCAGGCGTCGGCGTCCTGCTTGCGGGCCTGTTCGGCCTGTCGATCTACAATGCGCGCAACGTCGATGCGACTGCCCGCCGCTTGCTGCCCTCGGCCCTTGGTCTTGCCGTGCTCACGGGGCTCATGGTCGCCGTCTACACGACGTGGGACGCCTACGGGATCCGGGCTACGCCGAACCCGTTCACCTTCCTGTTCTGGTTCTTCTTCCTGACCGCGCTGGACTTCCCGTTGATCGCCGCGGCGCGCAGGGCGCTTCGGCCGTCGCCGCACCTCGTGCGGCTGGGCCTGACCGGAGCCGTCATCGCCTGGGGCAGTTTCGGCGCCGTGATGATGGCGACACGTCTCGACAGCGTCGGGGAAGCCGCCGTCCTGCGCGAAACCTCGACCGTCTTCGCGGCCGTGATCGGCTGGGTCTGGCTCAAGGAGAGCGTGGGGCCGCGGCGTCTGTTGCTGATGGCGCTGATCGCGCTGGGCGCCGTCATCGTCGAGATGGGCGGCTGAGCGCCGCACTGGACCCGACGCACCGGACCGCCTACATCGGCACGGTCCCAGACAGGAGCGTCCGATGGCCCCCACCCCAGACCAGCCCGAGCGCCGCGACGTCCCCGGCTGGTTGCGCACGGCGTTGGAACTGGGCCCCGTTGCGCTGTTCTTCCTGGCTTACATCTCGACCCGCGGGCAGACCTACACCTTAGGCGGGACCGAGTATTCCGCCTTCATCCTCGTCACGGCGGGGTTCATCCCGCTCATCATCGTCGCGACGATCGTTCTGTGGCGGCTGACCGGGCATCTGAGCGTGATGCAGATCGTGACGGCCGTCCTGGTGACGATCTTCGGAGGGCTGACCGTCTGGCTGAACGACGAACGCTTCCTGAAGATGAAGCCGACCCTGATCTATTCGCTCTTCGCCGCGATCCTGGGGTTCGGTCTGTTGAGGGGGCGCAGCTACCTTTCGATGGTGCTTGCCAGCGCGCTGCCGCTGACCGACGAAGGCTGGATGATCCTGACGAAGCGCATGGCGATCTTCTTCGTGGCGCTCGCGATGACCAACGAAGTCGTCTGGCGCACGCTCTCCACGGATGCCTGGGTGAACTTCCGGACCTTCGGCCTGCCGGTCCTGTTCTTCGCCTTCCTGATGAGCCAAGCGGGATTGCTCAAGCGGCACTCGACCGAAGAAGAGAGCTGAAAGTCCGTCCTCACCGCCTGCACCGGTCACATGCCTAGCGGCCGCGCTTTGGCCCTTTTTGTGGACCTCCCTTGCCGCCGGATGGCCCCCCTCGCGGCATCGTCCGCTTTGGGCCGCCCCGTTTGCCGCCTTTCCGGAGGCTGGCCGACGGATCGCCGCGCAAGGCTGCCTGCCTTTCGTCCCCCTTGGGTTTCGCCGGACGGGATCCGTCGCCATCGTTCCGGGTCACCGGCGGCTTCGCGGTGCGCGGTCCGCCCTTGGCGCCGGCATGTCCCCTTGCGCGGTCCGCGCGCGGACCGGACGGCTTGTCGCCGCGCGGCCGCTCCGGTCCGCCCCGACCCTGATCGACCAGCCGGTCGCCGGCCGGGCGCGGGCGCCGTTTGCCGCCGTCCCGCCCCGCATCCGCATCCTCGCGGCGGGGCTTGCCCGGCCTCTTGCCGAACGAGGCGTCGTCCCGTGCGGGGCGCTCGCGCTGCCCGTCGCGACCGCGAGATCCCTTGCCGTCCGGCTTGCCGCCGCCGCGACGCCCGCCATCCTTCCGGTCGCCGCTCATCGCCTTCGGCCCGTCGCGCCGGCCTTCGGGCAGTTCCCCCTGCCACAGGCCACCGAGTTGGTCCCTCAGGACGCGCGGCTTGATCTCATCGGTCTCGCCGGGTTTCAGATGGCCCAACTGGAACGGGCCGTAGCTCACGCGGATCAGGCGTGAGACGATCAGGCCGACCGCCTCCATGGCACGGCGCACCTCGCGGTTGCGCCCCTCGCGCAGCCCGACCGTCAGCCAGGCATTCGCACCCTGAACCCGGTCGAGCGCGGCCTGCATCGGCGCGAAGGCCTCTCCGTCGATCTCGATCCCGTCGCGCAGGCGTTGAAGCGCGGCCTCGTCCGGCGTCCCGTTGACGCGGACCCGGTAGCGTCTCAGCCATCCGGTCTCGGGCAATTCCAGCCTGCGCTTGAGCTCGCCGTCATTGGTCAGCAGCAGCAGCCCTTCGGAAGTCAGGTCCAGACGACCCACCGACAAAACGCGGCCGAGCTTGTCGCGCAGCGCGTCGAAGACCGTCTCGCGCCCTTTCTCGTCGCGCTCCGTCGTCACCAGGCCGACCGGCTTGTGATAGAGCCAGAGCCGCGTCGGTTCGGGATCGGGCAGGACGTCACCGTCGATCTCGATCCGATCCGAGTCGATCACGTTCAGGGCGGGATCGTCGATCTTCGTCCCGTTCACCGCGACGCGGCCGGCGCGGATCATCTCCTCCGCGTCTCTGCGGGAGGCAACGCCTGCGCGGGCGATCCGTTTTGCGATCCGTTGCGCGTCTGCGCCGCGATGGGGGGGCTTGGTCATCCTCTTGCCCTAGCGTGCCGCAAGGCGGACGGAAAGGTTGCATACGCGCCGCCCACGCGTCATCGCAGCCCCATGTTCCGGTCGTTCATGCAGGATGCGCTCGATCAAGCACGGGAGGCCGCGGAGGCCGGAGAGGTGCCGGTGGGCGCCGTGATCTCGCGTAGAGGCCAGATCGTCGCCCGCGCACGAAACCGGATGGTGGAACTGGGCGACCCGACTGCCCATGCCGAAATGCTGGCGATCCGCACGGCCTGCGACGAATTGGGCAGCCCGAGACTGACTGGCTGCGCGCTATGGGTGACGCTGGAGCCTTGCGCGATGTGCGCGGGGGCCATTGCCGCCGCACGGATCGACCGACTGCACTTCGCGGCGTCCGACCCGAAATCCGGAGGGGTCGTGCATGGCGCCAGAGTGCTCTCGCAGCCCCAGGCGCACCATATCTGCGAGATACACGAAGGCGCCCGCGCCGATGACGCGAGCGCCCTCTTGCGCGCCTTCTTCGCGGCGCGACGCTAGCGGGTCACAGGCCGCGGTCGCTCTTCGTGGTGGTCAGCAGAACCGGGGTCTCGTCGGCGGGCGGCTCCGACGCCGTTGCGGTTATGGGAACTGCCAGCAGAGCGGCCAGCAGGACGGGAGCGATGCGGAAAGCCATGGCTCATCTCCTTGCTATCTGCGGCGCGGGCGGATGTGTCCGCGTCTTCTCGATGAGACTGAAATGCGCTCGAATGGCTTTCGGTTCAATGAACGTTGCCGCGAAAATGCCGTGATTGAGGTGCGTTGGTGCACAGAGGGCGGCCGACGGCGCACGATGCTCCCGACCGCGTGATCGGTGCGCTGCGGCTAGGAGCCGAACTGCTCGGACCAAGCCGGCAGGTGGCCCCCCGGTCCGGCGGCATAGACCCCTCTGGCGACCGCCCGTGCCAGGCAGCAGGCGGCGGCGTGGCCGAGCCGCAGCGCGTCCCACGGATCCTTGACGTCGCGGCCTGTCCCGGTCGCCGCCGCGAAGACCAGATCCCCGTCGAGCGGTGTGTGAGACGGCACAAGCGCTCGTGCCAGCCCGTCATGGGCGGCGACCGCCATCCGCGTCGCCTGTGACTGCGTCAGCTTCGCATCGGTCGCGACGATGGCGATCGTGGTGGCCGCACCTTGCGGGCGTTTGCCATACGGCTCCCACGCCGGGTCCGGCATCGGCGGTCCGAGGCCGCCGAACTCGTCGTCCAGTTCCCACGGCGCGGCATGGAAACGGCCGAGATCGTCGCAGGCGCCGCCAAGCGCGTTCACCGCGACCAGCGCGCCGACACATGTCCCGTCGTCCAGCACGCAAGAGGCAGAGCCCAGCCCGCCACGAAGGTCCATCGTCCCCGCCCCGTATCCGGCCCCCGCGCTGCCGAGATCGAAATCGGTGTCGGCTGCCCCGAGCGCCGCACGGCCGAGCGCAGGATAGGGGGCGGTGTCCCAGTCCTTGTCGCCCCCGTTCAGCAGGTCGAACAGGATCGCGCCGGGTACGATGGGGACGCGCATTTCACCGACGGCAAAGCCCCTTCCGGCGGCGCGCAGGCCCGCCATGACGCCATCCGCCGCACCGAGCCCGAAGGCGGACCCGCCTGACAGGACCAGCGCGTCCACCTCCTGCACCAGCTTGTCAGGGGCCAGCAGGTCCGTCTCGCGGGTGCCGGGCGCGCCGCCCATCACATGCACGCCGGCGACGAAGGGCGCATCGCCGGTCAGGACGGTCACGCCGGAGCGCACGGCCGTATCCTCCGCGTTGCCCACCCGCAGCCCGGCGATGTCGGTGATCAGATTGCGCGGCCCGGCCTTCATGCCCGGATCATCCGCCCGACGAAGGAGCCGATCCGCCGCAGGCGCATGTCCGATGCGAAGGCTCCGGTGACCAGCGTGCCGGGAAGGATCAGCACGATCATGTCCTCGCCCGCCGCTTCTTTGATACGTGCGGCGGTCGCCGCGTCGAAATATCCGCGCAGCCGCGCGTCCTGCCCCGGCGCGATGACTTCGACATGATCCAGATCCGGCGACAGGTTCTGCGCTCCGGCGGCGTCCAGAAGGTGCGCGAAGGCGAGCTGCTGCGAGGCGAAGCCGCCCGCCAATACATCGATCTTCGCTTCGAGCTTCGCCATCCGCCGAGTCTAGCGGGAGGTTTGCGCCAACGGCAACACGGCGGACAATGCGGTCTCGATTTCGTGGAAACCGTCCAACTCTGCGTCCCCCTCGAGATGCGCGACCGGAGACAGAAAGCCGACCAGGAGGACTGGGACGCCCGCGGCGCGCGCGGTATCGCGATCGGTCGTGGTGTCGCCGACCAGAACGTATCGCATCGGGTCGCCCCCGGCGCGGGCGACCGCTTCCCGCAAGGGGGCAGGGTCAGGCTTGCGCACGGGCAGGGTGTCGGCCCCGACGAGGCTGTCGAATTCCTGCCGCGCGCCCAATTCGGTCATCAAGGCGTGGGCCATCCGCTCCGGCTTGTTGGTGCAGATCCCGGTGGCCCAGCCCGCTTCGCGCAGACGAAGGTTCGCTTCGCGCGCGCCGGGAAAGAAGGTGGTGTGCACGCAGACCGCGCTCTCATAGGCGTCTAGAAGGGGCTGGTAGCCGGCATCGACCTCGTCATCGTCCACCGCGCCCAGCCGCGACAGCCCCAGTCGCAGCATGGCCTTGCCGCCCCTGAGCGCCGTCGCCCGGTCTTCGGGTCGGTCGTGGTCCAGCGCGATGTCGCGCCCGAGTTCGCGAAAGGCGGCATTGGCCGCCGCGATCAGGTCGGCGGATGTATCGCAGAGCGTTCCGTCCAGGTCGAAGATCACGCAAGGTTTCAAGATCGTCCTCCTCGGCCAAGGGGCGGGTTGCGCCGGTATGGGGGGCAGCTAGAACGCGCGGCAGGCAGAGGAAAGGGCAAGCGCATGGGCACCGCACTGATCGTGCTGGCGGCGGGACAGGGCAGCCGCATGGCGTCGGACCGTCCGAAGGTGCTGCACGAGGTGGCGCATCTGCCGCTCTTGGGCCACGCGCTGGCGGCTGGCGCCGCTTTGTCGCCCGAACGGACCATCGTCGTCGTCGGCCATGGCGCAGAGACGGTGAAGGCGGCGCTGTCCGGGCTCGACGCCAGGGCGGATGTGGCCCGCCAAGAGAGCCAGGACGGCACTGCGCATGCCGTCGCGCAGGCCCGGCCGCTGTTGGAAGGGTTCGAGGGCGACGTGATCGTCCTCTACGGAGATACGCCCTTCATCCGACCCGAGACGTTGCAGGCGATGGTCGAGGCCCGCCGCGACGGAGCCGACCTCGTGGTGCTGGGCTTCGAGGCGGCCGATCCGGGCCGGTACGGCCGTCTGGTCGCCGAAGGCGACCAGCTGGAGCGCATCGTGGAATTCAAGGACGCCACCGAGGAGGAGCGGGCGATCCGTCTGTGCAATTCCGGCGTGATGGCCGCCGATGCGGGCACGTTGTTCACGCTGATCGAGCAGGTGGGCAACGACAATGCGGCGGGCGAGTACTACCTCACCGATATCGTCGGTCTGGCGCGAGCCGGGCGCATGTCGGCCCGCGTCGTCGTCTGCGACGAGGCCGAGACCATGGGCGTCAACACCCGCGCCGACCTCGCCGCCGCCGAGGCCGCCTTTCAGACCCGCGCGCGGGCGGCGGCGATGGAGAACGGGGCGACGCTGGCGGATCCGGAAAACGTGCATTTTGCACATGACACCCATCTGGGGCGTGACGTGGTCGTCGAGCCGCATGTCGTCTTCGGGCCCGGCGTCACCGTCGAAAGCGGCGCGACCATCCGCGCGTTCAGTCATCTGGAGGGCTGCCATGTCGCCGAAGGCTGCGTGATCGGACCCTATGCCCGCCTCCGCCCCGGCGCCGAGCTGGACCGGGACGTCAAGATCGGGAACTTCGTCGAGGTGAAGTCCGCTCAGGTCGATGCGGGCGCCAAGATCAACCACCTGACCTATGTCGGCGACGCGCATGTCGGGGCGCGAGCCAATATCGGGGCGGGCAGTGTGACGTGCAATTACGACGGCGTCTTCAAGCACCGGACCGAGATCGGCGCGGATGCGTTCATCGGGTCTTCAACCATGCTGGTCGCACCGGTCCGGGTGGGCGAGGGCGCGATGACGGGCTCGGGGAGCGTCGTGACGGAGGACGTCCCGGACGGAGCGCTGGCCCTTGCGCGTGCCAAGCAGGTGAACAAGGACGGCCTCGCGGCGCGGCTCATGGCCAAGCTGCGCGCCGCCAAGAAGCGGAGCGCCAACTGATGTGCGGGATCATCGGCATTCTGGGCGACCACCAGGCGGCACCCATCATGGTGGATGCGCTCAAACGCCTCGAGTATCGCGGTTATGACAGCGCAGGCATCGCAACGGTCAATGACGGGGCGCTGGAGCGGCGCCGCGCGGTCGGCAAGCTGGTGAACCTCGCCGACCTGCTGGTCGAGGATCCGCTCGCCGGGAAGGCGGGCATCGGCCATACACGCTGGGCCACGCATGGCGGGGTCACGGAGGCGAACGCCCATCCCCATCGCGCGGGCCGTGTCGCCATCGTGCACAACGGCATCATCGAGAATTTCCGTGAGTTGCGCGATGAGTTGGACGGTCCGTGGGAGAGCGAGACCGACACCGAGACCGTCGTCCGTCTGTGTGAGACCTTCCTCGCCGCCGGAAAGACCCCGCAAGAGGCCGCCTTTGCGACGATCGACCGGCTCCGCGGCGCCTATGCGCTGTGTTTCCTGTTCGAAGGAGAGCCGGACCTTCTGGTCTGTGCCCGCCACGGGCCGCCCCTGGCCATCGGCCGGGGGGAGGGCGAGATGTATGTCGGGTCGGACGCGATCGCGCTGGCCGGGCTGACCAACCGCATCACCTATCTGGAAGATGGCGACCGGGCGGTCGTGACGCGCGCGGGGGCGCGGATCTGGGACGCCGACGGCCATCAGACCAATCGTGAGGAGCGGGCGGTCTATATCGATCTGGCTCGTGCGGAGAAAGGCGGCCATCGCCACTTCATGGCGAAAGAGATCCACGAGCAGCCGCAGACCCTGAAGGATGTGCTGGAGCTCTATATCGAAGGCGACCGCATCGTGCCGCCCGCCGAGGTCGATTTCGCCGCGCTGTCGCGCCTGACGATCGTCGCCTGCGGCACGGCGCATATCGCGGGCACCGTCGCCAAGTACTGGTTCGAGCGGATTGCCCGTCTGCCGGTCGAATGCGATATCGCCAGCGAGTACCGCTACCGCGATCCGGTGATCGATCCGGCCGGGGCGGTCATGCTCATCTCCCAGTCGGGAGAGACGGCGGACACGCTGGCCGCGATGCGCCATGCGGCGGGTGAGGCTGCCTCGATCCTCTCCGTGGTCAACGTGCCGACCTCGTCCATCGCACGGGAAAGCGACGTTGCCTTTCCCATCGCGGCGGGCGTCGAAGTGGGCGTCGCATCGACAAAGGCGTTCATGAACCAGCTCGCCGTGCTGCTGTGCCTGGCGATCCTCGCCGGACGTCAGCGGGGAACCCTCGATGCCGAGCGAGAGGCGGAACTGGTGAGCGAACTGCGCCGGTTGCCGGGCCTCGTCAGTCAGGCGCTGGCCATCGAAAGCCGGTGCGCCGACCTCGCGTCATGGCTGGCAGAGGCCTCCGACATCCTGTTCCTGGGCCGCGGGCCGATGTTCCCGCTGGCCCATGAGGGCGCGCTGAAGCTCAAGGAAATCTCCTACATCCATGCCGAAGCCTACGCCTCGGGCGAGTTGAAGCACGGCCCGATCGCGCTGGTCGACCGCAGCTTGCCGGTCGTGGTCTTCGCCCCATCCGATGCGCTGTTCGACAAGACCGTGAGCAACGTCCAGGAGGTGATGGCACGCGAGGGGCAGGTCCTGCTCGTCACCGATGCGGAGGGCGCCGCGGCGGGCGGGCAGGGCTGCCGCGACATCCTGACGATGCCCGACTGCGATCCGATGGTGACGCCGCTGCTCTATGCGGTGCCCGCGCAATTGCTGGCCTACCACACGGCCGTCCATAAGGGTACGGATGTGGATCAGCCCCGCAATCTGGCGAAATCCGTCACGGTCGAGTGATCCGCGTCAGACGAACGGCGGAGATGTGACGGATTTGCGAAGCATCCTTCCGAGCCGCTGGGGAATCACCCGATCCGTGTCAAGATCCAGCCAAATTCATCGGCGATTAACCGCTTGGGGCCACCCTCGCGGGTAGCAGGAGATGGATGAGTATGAAGTACACCGTGCAAACCTTCATTCGCAGCGAACGCGGCGCGATCACCGTTGACTGGTCGATCATGACGGCACTCGTCACCGGGACGGCGATCGTGGCGGCTGGAGTGATGTTTGGCGGGATCGACAGATTCACGACGAACCTTGCTGCGGATGCTCAGACCAATGCGTCCGCGAAGGGGGATATCATGGAAATCCGGCATGCCACCTTGAATGAGGACGGAACCCCGGTGGAGTTCGGCTTTCTCGGTCGTTCGCCGACGACCACGAAGACGGTCGCGAAGGTATCGTGCGGAGAGTTCACGTCGAATTGCGGCAAGTCGTCCGAGACGGTGAGTGAGCATTACTTCATGACCGATGGCACGACCTATACGAAGTCGACGACCTCCTATGCCGGTGGCTCGAGCGAGACGACCTGGTACGATGGAAACGGCCGGGTGACGACGAACGTCCCCGACCTCCCGTCGGATCTCCCGACCGTGTCGGCCGCGGACGTCTGAACCGGCGGGCTTTCGCCCGGCGCTTTCCCGGCCCGCAGCGCAGATCACACCCAACAATCCGGTTTGCGGGCGCCCCCAAGGGTGGGCGTTCCCGCATCTTGCGCCTCGCCGGACGCTCCCATAACAGGCCCCCGACCGCACGGAGGGGCCATGTCGCGCCTTGTCATGAAGTTCGGCGGCACGTCCGTCGCCAATCTCGAACGCATCAGGCGCGTGGCCAAACGTGTCGGCGTCGAGGTCGCGAATGGCCATGAGGTCATCGTCGTGGTCTCAGCGATGTCCGGAAAGACCAATGAGCTGGTCGGCTGGGTGCGCGAGACGTCTCCGCTTTACGACGCGCGCGAATACGATGCTGTCGTCTCCTCGGGCGAGAACGTTACCGCGGGCTTGCTGGCCCTGGTCCTGCAAGAGAACGGGATCGATGCGCGATCCTGGCAGGGATGGCAGGTTCCCGTGAAGACGACCTCCGCTCACGGGTCGGCCCGCATCGAAGAGATCCCGTCCGCCAATCTGGACGCGAAGTTTTCCGAAGGCATGAAGGTGGCCGTCGTCGCCGGCTTTCAGGGCATCAGCCCTGAGGGCCGTATCACCACGCTGGGCCGGGGCGGCAGCGATACGACTGCCGTGGCGTTCGCCGCCGCCTTCGACGCGGTCCGATGCGACATCTATACCGATGTCGACGGCGTCTACACGACCGATCCGCGCGTCGCCTCCAAGGCCCGAAAGCTCGACAAGATCGCCTTCGAGGAAATGCTGGAACTCGCCTCTCTGGGCGCGAAAGTGCTTCAGACGCGGTCGGTCGAACTTGCCATGCGCTACAATGTCCGGCTGCGCGTCCTGTCCTCGTTCGAGGAGATGAGCGACAATGCCGGCACCCTGGTCTGTCCAGAGGAGGACATCATGGAATCGAACGTCGTCTCCGGTGTCGCCTTCAGCCGCGACGAGGCACAGATGACCTTGGTCAGCGTCGCCGATCGTCCCGGCGTCTCGGCCGCGATCTTCGGTCCCTTGGCCGAAGCGGGCATCGTCGTCGACATGATCGTCCAGAACATCGCCGAGGACGGGCGCACGGACATGACCTTCAGCCTGCCCGTCGATCAGGTCGACCGGGCCCGCACGGCGATGGAGGGGGCCAAGGCCGCTGGCGCGATCAACTTCCACGATCTGATCGCCGACACGGAGGTGGCGAAGGTCAGCGTGGTGGGGATCGGAATGCGCTCCCATGCGGGGGTCGCGGCGCAGATGTTCGCGGCGCTGCGGGATTACGGGGTCAACATCAAGGTGATCACCACGTCGGAGATCAAGATCAGCGTTCTGATCGACAGGAAGTTCATGGAACTCGCGGTCCAGGCGCTCCACGACGTTTTCGAGCTCGAAAAGGTCTGAGGCAGGGCAGGCTGGCCAACCGGCAGGTCGCCTCCGCCCCGAGCGGTGGACATTTTCCCTGTGTTATCGCCTAGCAGACGTGCGTTTTGGCTTTGCGCGGGGCGATTTCCCATGTCGGTCCGCATGACACATTTCGACAACACGCGCCCCGCCGCCGCATTCCTGCCCCACTTCGGTAACGATTTGTCCACCATTCCGTCGCATGACGGCGAAATGAAGCGCAGCAGGTTTCCCCTTTTCTGGATCGCCGCCGCCGTCGCCCTCGGCTTGTCGATCCCGGCCGTTCTGGATACCGGCCGGCCGATGGTCGCCGATCTTCCGGCGAAACAGGCCATCAGCCGGTAGCGCCGCCGGGCCGGCCCGCGGATCCTCATGGCAGGCCCGTCGGCTGGTCGCCCCGACCCACGTCGCCGTTCAAGAGCCGCCTGCGATGCCGCTGTCCATAAAGGGCCCCGCCGGAGAGTGACGTATCACGCGGCCTGACCGGAGGGCGCGCCGACCACGGTCCCACGGGCCACGCCGCTTCTTTTTCCCCATGCGGAAACGCGCCGTTTCCCCCGGCGTCCCGCTCCCCTATAGCGGTCGGAGAGTTGGGGAACGCCGCATATGCCCATGGGATCGGAAACCGAGAGCCGCAAGCTGCTGCGGCGCCTGCAGGCTGTCATGGCCGAGGACGCTCAGGGGCAGGAGCGTCTCGACAAGATCACCGAGCTCGTGGCCGACTCGATGGGCACGGATGTGTGCTCGATCTATCTGCACCGCGACGAGCAGACGCTCGAACTCTGCGCAACCCGTGGCCTCAACCCCGAAGCCGTGCATGTCACCCGGATGCGGGTCGGCGAGGGCCTCGTGGGCCGGGTCGCGCGCAGGCGGGCCCCGATCAACACGGCCGACGCCCCCTCGACCCGAGGCTTCCGCTACATGCCGGAAACCGGAGAAGAGGTGTTCTCCTCGTTTCTGGGCGTCCCCGTCCTGCGTCTCGGCGAACGTCTGGGCGTCCTGGTCGTCCAGTCGAAGGAGGCGCGCGAATATTCCGAAGACGAGGTCTACGCACTCGAAGTCGTCGCGATGGTGTTGGCCGAGATGACGGAACTGGGCGCCTTTGTCGGCGAAGGAGAAGCCCTGCGCCCCCGGCACGCCCAACAGATCCTCATGCGGGGCGTGACGGGACAGGAGGGTGCGGCCGAAGGCGTCGTGCATCTGCACGATCCCCGAGTGGTCGTGTCCAATCCGGTCGCCGACGACCCCGAAGTGGAAGTGCGGCGCCTGCGCGATGCCGTGGACAAGTTGCGGATCTCGGTGGACCAGATGCTGAGCGCGGCAGGCGACCGGGAGCAGGCCGAGGTGATCGAGGCCTTCCGCATGTTCGCCTATTCCCGATCCTGGCTCAGGCGGATGGAGGAAGACATCGCCGCGGGCCTTTCCGCCGAAGCGGCCGTCGAGAAGGAACAGACCACCGCACGCCTGCGGATGGGACAGGCCGGAGACGCCTATCTGCGCGACCGTCTCGCGGATCTGGATGACCTCTCGAACCGCCTGCTACGGGAATTGACGGGGCAGGGGAACACAGTTCCCGTCCCTGATAATGCCGTGCTGGTCGCCCGCAATCTGGGCCCGGGTGAATTGCTGGAATACGGTCGTCAGAGGTTGCGCGGCGTGGTGCTGGAAGAAGGGTCCGTCGGCAGCCATGCGGCCATCGTAGCCCGCGCCTGGGCGATCCCACTCGTGATTCAGGCCCGCGGCGTCACGGCCGAGGCTCTGTCGGGCGACCCGATCCTCGTCGACGGGGATCAGGGGCTGGTCCATCTGCGGCCCGATGACATGGTTCGCAGTGCCTTCCGCGAAAAGCTGGCCATGGCCGCGGACGCTCAGAAGCGCTATGCTGCGATCCGCGATCGGCCCTGCGTCACTCGCGACGGGCACCGGATCGAGCTTCTGATGAATGCGGGTTTGATGGCCGACCTGCCCAGTCTGCCCTCCTCGGGCGCGGAAGGGGTGGGGCTGTTCCGGACCGAACTGCAATTCCTCGTGCGCAACCAGATGCCCCGGCGCGGGGACCTCGCCAAGCTCTACAGCCGGGTGATGGATGCCGCACAGGGCAAGGACGTGACATTCCGGACGCTCGATATCGGGTCCGACAAGGTGCTGCCCTACATGAAGCCGGCCGACGAGCCGAACCCGGCGCTTGGCTGGCGGGCGATCCGCGTCGGTCTCGACAAGCGCGGCATCATGCGGATGCAGCTTCAGGCACTGCTTCGCGCGGCCAATGGACGGCCCTTGCGGGTGATGTTTCCCTTCATCGCGCAGACGGAGGAATTCATCGAGGCCCGCGCCCATCTGACGCGCGAGATCCACCGAGAAAAGAGCCTGGGACATCCGCTGCCCGAGCGGATCTGCGTCGGCGCGATGATCGAGACGCCGTCCATCGCCTTCGCCCCCCGCCGGTTCTATGAAGAGGCGGATTTCGTCTCGATCGGCGGAAACGACCTCAAGCAGTTCTTCTTCGCGGCCGACCGGGAGAACGAGCGGGTACGCCGCCGCTACGATACGCTGAACGTCAGCTTCCTGTCGCTGATCGAGCAGATCGTCGCCCGCTGCGCCGAAACCGGAACTCCCGTCAGCTTCTGCGGCGAGGATGCCGGCCGTCCGGTCGAGGCGCTCTGCTTCGCCGCGATGGGTCTGCGGCGCCTGTCCATGCGGCCCGCTTCGATCGGGCCGGTCAAGCATTTGCTCCTGCGATCGAACCTGTCTGAAGTGCACAAGGTCATCGCCGAGGCGCGGGAGACGGGCGAGCAATCGGTGCGCGGCCCGGTGATGGAGTATCTGCGCTCGCGCTGATCTCGGGCTTGCGCATCGCCGGTCCGAAGGGAACGATGGGCCGACGGCTGGATGTGCGGCCGAGGAGGTACCCCCATGGCGAACACGGCCCCGTCCTTCACGCTTGGCATTGAGGAGGAATACCTTCTCGTCGACCGCGAGACGCTGAATCTCGTCCCCGCGCCGGATGGCCTGATGGAGGAATGCCGCGAGAAGCTGGGCGACAAGGTGAGCCCCGAATTCCTCCAGTGCCAGATCGAGGTCGGCACCGGCGTCTGCCGCACCATCGCCGAAGCACGGGATGATCTGGCCGGGCTGCGCCGCACCATCGCCGAGAGCGCCGAGAGCCACGGCATCGTTCCCCTCGCGGTTTCGACCCACCCCTTCGCGGACTGGCACAAGCAGCATTTCACCGACAAAGAGCGCTATCGCTCGCTGGAGGAGGACCTGGCCGGTGTCGCCCGCCGGATGCTGATCTGCGGAATGCACGTCCATGTCGGTATCGAGGACGAGGACCTGCGCATCGACCTGCTCAATCAGGCGTCCTATTTCCTGCCTCATCTGCTGGCGCTTTCCACGTCCTCTCCGTTCTGGGAGGGGATGGAGACCGGTCTGCAATCCTATCGCCTGACGGTTTTCGACAACCTCCCCCGCACGGGGTTGCCGCCGCTTCTGTCGAGCCATGGCGAATACATGCGTTCGATTGACACCCTGATCGGCTGCGGGGTGATCGAGGACGCGACGAAGGTCTGGTGGGACCTGCGCCCCTCGGCGCGCTTCCCGACGCTGGAGGCGCGCATCTGCGACGTGGCTCCGCGCCTGGACGATACGATCGCGCTGGCCGCGATGATCCAGAGCCTGTTCCGGATGCTCTGGACCCTGCGGCAGGAAAACAAGCGCTGGCGCCAATATGACCGCTTTTTGGTCGAGGAGAACCGCTGGCGGGCGCAGCGCTACGGCGTCACCGGCGAGCTGATCGATTTCGGCATCGGCGAGATGGTCCCGTTTCCGAAGCTTCTGGCTGAGTTCATCGAGCTTCTGCGCCCCCATGCCGAGGCGCTGGGCTGTCTGGCCGAAGTGGAGCATGCCGCCACGATCCCGGAGCGGGGGACGAGCGCCATGCGGCAGGTCGCGACGCTGGAACGCGCGATCGAGGGGGGCGCCGACCGGGACGAGGCGCTCCGCGAGGTCGTCCGCGAACTGGCCGCCGAATTCGGCGAGGGGCTGTAGGGCCCCCCACCATTGTGGCGTCAGGCCGGCGCGGCGCCCTGGGTCCCGGTATAGACCGAGTAGAGCGACTGGGACGCCGCCATGAACAGCCGGTTCCGCTTGGGGCCGCCGAAGCAGACGTTGCCGCAGATTTCCGGCAGGCGGATGCGGCCCAACAGCGTTCCGTCCGGTGCCCAGACCGTCACGCCCGAATATCCGACATTCCGTCCGGCATTCGACGACGCCCAGAGGTTGCCCTGCACGTCGCATCGCAGTCCGTCCGGCCCGCATTTCACGCCGTCGACCACGCAATCGGTGAAGACCCGACCGTTCGAGAGCGTGTTGTCGTCGCCCACGTCGAAGGCGAAGATGTTGCCTTCTCCGCCCGGGCCCTGATCGCCCGGCCCCCGTCCCGTCGAGGCGACGTAGAGCGTGCGGTAATCCGGCGAGAAGCACAGCCCGTTCGGGTCCGGCGCATCCGCCTCCGAGGCGACGCGCGTGACCGTGCCTTCGGGACCCACGCGATAGGTCGCGGTTTCCATCTCGCGCACGAAGTCGCCGATCCCGGGCGGCTGCCCCAGCGTCGGGTCGAACAGGCCATCCGGATTCGATGGCCCGCCCGCGGCATCGGGGGCCCCCTCGTAGAGCTGTCCGCCATAGGGCGGATCGGTGAACCAGTAGCTGCCGTCCGGATGGGCGACCACGTCGTTGGGGGAATTGAACCGCTGCCCCTCGAAGTCGGATGCGATCACGGTGGCCGACCCGTCCAGCTCGTAGCGGACCACACGCCTGTTGAGGTGCTCGCAGCTCAGCTGCCGGCCCTGGAAGTCGAATGTGTTGCCGTTGGAGTTGCCGGATGGGGCGCGGAAGGTGCTGACATGCCCGTCCTCGTCGAGCCAGCGCAATTGCCGGTTGTTCGGAATGTCCGACCAGACGAGGAATTTACCGACGCTGTTCCAGGCGGGCCCCTCGGCCCAGAGCGCGCCGGTCCAAAGTCGCTGGATCGGCGCGTTGGGCTGCATCAGGCCCCAGAACCGGTCATCCGCGGCGACCATATCGGGGTCCCAGAAATAGACGTTGGGCGGCGCGTCCGCATCGAACCGTCGGCGCGGCTCTGAAACCGTCGACCGCGGCTCCACTGCGGTGGATTGGGCCATGGCCGGCAGCGCGGCCAGCGCCGCTCCTCCGGCCCCCAACGCGCCAAGGGCTCGCCGCCGGCTGAGGCGGTTCGTTCGATCTTCCATGATGTCCTCCCTCCGGGCCCGAAGGCGCGGGCCCCGTTCCGAGGCTACGCCTCGCTAGCCGTACCTCGGTCCGGGAGGTTGATCGCGGGGCAATCCAAGGCGGAAAACCGCCGAGCCGTCAGGCCTTCCGGTCGCCTTCCAGGCGGGCCGCAAAGGCCGCGACGCGGGCCTTGTAGCGCTTCGCCATCTGTCCGCGCGCGAGCTTGGCCGACTGCAGCAGCAGCCGCGCGGTCAGGGATTTGGCCTTCGCCTCGGTGACGACCGAGAGCCGGGTCATGTGGGGCCCCTTCTCTTCGAGCATCACGTCGAAGGTCACCTCCATCCCGTCCGTGCGCGTCTCGAAGGTGAGGCGTCCGGGTTCGTCCATCCGAACCAGCCGCGCGGTCACGTCGCGATCCTTGTCGCGGATGGAGGCGCGGGCATCCCATGTCGTTCCGACCGCGGCAGGGCCAGGCGGGCGCCGATCCAGCCGCTTCGTCTTCGCCGCGATCATCCCTTCCCAGCGATCGATGTCCGCGACATGCGGCCAGACCTCTTCGCGGGGGGCGCGGATATCTTCGGTGGCGACGAACTTCATTCCCGGTCTCCGGCCTGCGGGCTCAGATGGTGCGGGGCGCCTAGCCGCTGATTGCGGCGTGCATGGGGCGCCCGGATCAGATCAACCGCCCCGCGAGCCATTCGTCCAGCAGGAAACGGGCGATGGCGCCGGGGCGGGCGGGCGTCAATTCCGGATGCTCTCCTGCCATCACCCGCAGCAACTCCTCTCGGCTGACCCAGCGGGCGTCGGCGATCTCTTCGGGATCGATGGCGATCTCTCCGGGTTCGGCATGCCCGTGGGCGCCCAGCATCAGCGAGTAGGGGAAGGCCCAGGGCTGGCTCGCCACGTATTCGACCCGGCCGACCCGGATGCCGGTCTCTTCCCAGGTCTCGCGGCGGACGGCCGCCTCCATCGTCTCTCCGGGTTCCATGAAGCCGGCAAGGCACGAATAGAACCCCTCGGGCCAATGAGGGGACCGGCCCAGAAGACAGTCGTTGCCGCGCGTCACGAGCATGATGACGACGGGATCGGTGCGGGGGAAGTG
Organism: Jannaschia aquimarina; assembly: GCF_000877395.1. Taxonomy (GTDB): domain Bacteria; phylum Pseudomonadota; class Alphaproteobacteria; order Rhodobacterales; family Rhodobacteraceae; genus Jannaschia; species Jannaschia aquimarina. The sequence continues at coordinate 109,402 of NZ_JYFE01000016.1, forward strand.
CTGCCGCCCGCAACCGGGGCAGGCCCGCATCCAGCCCGCCTTTCCCGGTTCGGTCTTCGTGCCGCAGAACGGGCAATGCCCGTGGGTGCGGTGCCATTCGACCACCCCCTTGGCGCTGGCCGCGATCTCTGCATCCAGCGCGTCGAGCCGGGTCATCGTGGCGCGCAATTCGTGGAAGGCGCCCGGCCGGTCCGGCAGGCGCTGGACCGTCGGATCGAGGAAGGCGCCGAGACCATCCGTATCCCCGCGCACGGCCATGGCGCTGACGTCGCGGGCAAAGACGGCATGACCGTCGACCTTGCCGATCAGGATCGGATGGCCGTGGTCGGGATAGGCGTGCCCGTCCAGCAGGACCAGCGCGTCGCCCTCCTCGTTCATGAGCGGCTTGCCGCGCCAGAGCGGCAGCGTGCGTGCGGGCAGCTTGGCCAATTGATCGGGATGGCGGCGGTAATCCTCGGCCCGATCCAGCCCGCCGCCGCCAAAGGTCACCCGCTGATCGTCATGCATGCCCGTCTCCCTCCGGGCTTCCCTGCCTTCCGGCGCGCGCCCATGCAAGGCTCGCCAGCGGCGCGAGCCGGGCTACTTGCGCGCAATGAGCCCGATGACCCTCCGCGCCGCCTTCGTCCTGATCCTCTCGCTGGCCTTCGCGGCCTCGCCACTCTTCGTGCCGGATTTCGGGGGCTACGACCCGATGCAGTTCCCGGTTCCACTGGAGAACCCGCCCGTTCAGCCGGCGGGATACGCCTTCGCGATCTGGGGCCTGATCTATCTGTGGCTCATCGCGAGCGCCGCCTTCGGCCTGTGGAAGCGGGGTCACGACGTGGCTTGGGACGCGCCGCGTATCCCCCTCGGCCTGTCGCTGGCTGTGGGGGCGATCTGGCTGCCTGTCGCGGTGGTCTCACCCATCTGGGCCACGGTGCTCATCTGGGCGATGCTCATTCCGGCGCTCTGGGCGCTGGCGCGCACGCCGCAGCAAGACCTGTGGCTCCTGCGGGCGCCGATCGGGCTCTATGCCGGTTGGCTGACGGCGGCCTCTTCGGTCTCGATCGGGTTGGTCGCAAGCGGCTGGGACATTCCGCCCTTCGGCCCGTCCGGCTGGGCGGTGGCGGCAGTGCTGCTCGCCCTGATGCTCGCGTCGATCATGCTGCGTGTCCGCGCCTCGCTGCTCTATGGCCTGGCTCTGGTCTGGGCGCTGGTCGCGGTCACGGTACGCAACGGGTTCGATTTCGTGGGAATCCTGGCCCTCGTGGGGGCCGTTCTGATCCTGGGCCTCACGCTCCGCAGGTTGCGCCCGGCCTGACCCTCATCCTGCTCGAAATATCCCGGGGAGCGCGAGGGG